>CAIOZY010000040.1 GCA_903862935.1 uncultured Opitutaceae bacterium | reverse complement strand
CAATACTGTTAACTTAAGGATTGACGCTCGATCGATCATCTGGACGCTGGGGTGATGGCACGCAGCGCGATGACGATGGGAACGGGAGGGAAAATCTCCGAACACCTGAGCATAGGGGTGTTGGCCCAAATCTATCCGTGGGAGCGGGTGTCGGCGGTGTTGCGGCAGACCGGGCGGGCGAGCGAGCGGGTGCGAGATTTGCCGGCCGAAGTGGTGACGTACTACGTGATGGGGTTGGGCTTGTTCATGGCGGTATCGACCCGGGAAGTGTTGCGGGTGCTGGTCGAAGGGCTGCAGTGGCTGGGCGCCGGGCCAGCGGTCAAAGTGGCGAGCAAGGCGGCGATTTCCCAAGCCCGGAGCCGCCTGGGCGTCGCGCCCCTCAAGCAGCTCTGGGAGCAGACGTCCCAGCCGCTGGCGCCAGCGGAAACGGCCGGAGCGTTTTACCGCGGACGCCGACTGGTGGCCCTTGATGGCACGACGCTCGATGTGCCCGACACCAAGGCCAATGCGGGTCACTTCGGCAAACCCGGGGCCAGTCGTGGCCAAGCGGGCTTTCCGCAAGTGCGTTTGGTCGGCTTGGTGGAAACGGGCGCGCATGCCGTGTTGGCGGTCGCGATGGCGCCGTGCAAGACCGGTGAGCACACGTTGGCCAAGCTCGTGGTGCCGAAGCTCTCCGCCGACATGCTCTGTCTGGCGGACCGTCTGTTTGCCAGTTTCAGCCTCTGGCAACTGGCCGGGAAAAGCGGCGCGCAACTGCTGTGGCGCGTGCGTGCCAATTACCGCCTGCCAGTGGAAATCGTGCTGCCCGATGGCTCCTATCTCTCGACGTTTTATGCGTCGAACGCCGAGCGGCGTCACCGGACCAACGGCGTGCGCGTGCGCGTCATCGAGTACACCCTGGAGCATCATCCCAAAGGCGAAACCTATCGGCTCATGACCACGCTGCTCGATCCCGCCGCGGCCCCGGCGGTCGAGTTGGCCGCGCTCTATCCAGAGCGCTGGGAGATGGAGGGCGTCTTCGATGAGTTGAAGACTCATCTGCGCGGTGGCCAACTGGTCGTCCTGCGTAGCAAAACCGCCGCGCTCGTTGAACAGGAGATTTACGGCTTGCTGCTCGCCCACCGGGCGGTGCGCACCCTGATGTGCCGGGCAGCCCAGAGTGCGCATCTCGATCCGGATCGATTATCGTTCACGCACAGCGTACGGGTCCTGCGTCGCAAACTGGCCCGCCCGCCAGCCTTTCCCCCCTCCGCTGGCGGAGCGCTGGCTGAATAGCATCCTGCAGGAAATCATCCAGGAACGCTGCGCCAGCAGTCGGGGACGCCAGATCCCGCGCGGTCTCAAACGCAAAATGTCCGGCTATCCCTTGCGGCATACTGGCGATCCCGCCGGGCACCAAGTGTTCCGGCCACTAATCACCTAATCAACTAAGTGAACAGTATTGGGGTTAGCCCTGATAGCGGCCGCGAGACTGGTCGAGTCGTACTGGGCGTGGGCAATCGAAGAGAGTAGAAGAGCGGCGAATATCGTCGATATTAACTTGTTGATATTCATATGTTTAAAATCTTTGTCCAGGGACGTGTTTTCTATATTGGTCTTACGAGCAGGCAACATTGAACCTAGTAGTTTTACTCGGCAAGTAATAAATTGTTACTTCCCTGTGTGCAGGTTGTTAATGCCGATTTAGTCCTTTTGATCTTCATTAGATGGGTTGTTACTGTTTCATATTTTACTAATAACGCAACTAGGGTGATTTATTGGGCGGAAATTTTGAAGGCCTTGAATACTACATGAACCCTTATACACGAACAGATAAGCACAGTACCCCGGCTGTCAATTGGCCCCGTTTTTTTTGAATATTGGAATATCAGAACAGGGGCCACCCGTTTGCCGAGGCATGCGATGAGGTCGGAACAGTTGCCCCAAGGGCCCTGCCGTCCGCAGGCGCAGTGCGCAGCATTGTCTTTCATTTCCAATCTTCGGTCCGCCCTTGCGAGCGCGCCATCCAGCACTATAGGCTCAGAAAAACGGGTGCCTACCTTTGATTGTCTCGTGAACTTGTCTGCCAGTGCTTTGTTCCCTTGGGCCGGGTCCCGTCCGGTGCCTCTGAACGGTGCAACTCGACCGGGTTCAAGCCTTAGAAGTCTGGCATTTCTTGTGGAATTGCTCCAAGTGCTTCCCATGGTCGCAGAATACAACCCCCGCGCGGATTGAATCCCTCCGTAGACAAGTTTCGGCAGGCCGGCCAGCGGGCGCCATTACACCCGTTGGAACGATGCCTGATCTGGGTGTTGGGGGTTCACCTCTGCGCGCTGCCCTGGGCGCTTGGCACAATGCACGCGTGGAGCCAAGTCTTGAGCCTGGGGTTGTCGGTTGTCGAACTTTCGGTCGCTCTCTGGCCGCGGGCCTACGATGCCAGCCTGAGCGGTGGGCTGGATCCGTTCCGGCTCACCATGTGGCCAAAGCTGGTGAGGTTCCCCGTCTTTTGGATCGGGCTTGCGCTGCTTGGGTACGTCGTCCTGCAGGCCTGCAACCCGGCTTGGATCTACGCTCAAACTCCGGGGTACTTTTGGCTTGTCCGCAGGCCGGGCGTCCCGTGGCTTCCCGCTGGTGTCTCCGCCCCTTCTGACCGGTTCAACGTATGGCGGGCGGTCATCATTTACGGGTCGGTCTGGCTGACGGGTTGCGCGATCTGGGTCGGACTGACGCGGCGCGTGTCAATCCGCGCAATCCTGGGCGTCCTCTCAGCCAACGCCTGCGTGATCGGGGCCGTCGTCATCGTGCAGCACCTCGGAGCGGGCCCGAGGACGGCTTGGCCGCTGGCTTTTCTGACCGATAAGAGCCTGACGGGAACCTTCATCTATGAAAATCATGCCGGGGCCTACCTAGCCCTGGCGGCCTTCCCTGCGATGGCCTTGGCCTGCTGGTTTTCGGACCATGGCAGGCGCACGATGATGAAATCGACGCCGGCTGGCGTCTTGGTGATGGCTGCGATGTTCCTGGCTGTTTGCGTCCCGCTCACGCTGTCCCGGGGCGCCAGCGTCAGCCTGGGTGTGGGCATGCTGATCTTTGTCGGCTGGTTTCTGCTTCGCCGGTGGCTCCGCCCAATGCCCGCCGCGACCAATCCCAGGGTCACGGCGGTGGTGGCCCTCGTGTTCGCCGTCGTCGCGTTGAACACGTTCCGGCACCTGGATTTCACCGAGGTCTATACGCGGTTCGACCAGATGGCGAGTCAGGGGGTCAACGAGGGCAGCGTGCACTCGCGCCTCCTGGCGCGGGCGGCTGCGGAAGACATGCTCAGCGCCAACTGGGTACGCGGGGTTGGCGCCGGCTGTTTCCGGCATCTTTTCCCAGGCTACGCCAGGAATTATCCGGAAATCTACGACCACGGAAACCTGTTCTGGGAGCACGCCCATTGCGATTGGCTGGAAATCCCGATCGAACTGGGTTTGGTAGGAGATCTCCTGCTCCTGGCTGCGTTCGTTTGGTGGTCGTTCTGGTTTGTGCGCTATCGAACGTGGTGGAGCAGCCTTTCCGCCCCGCTCCTGTTGGGATGCCTGCAGACCGGGGTGCACGCTGCGTTTGATTTCCCGCTTCAATGCCCTGCAATCCTGGTCACCTGGGCTTCGATGGTGGCATTGGCCGGCAAGTGGACAGAACTTGAGGGGCGGGGCGACGGGGAACGGATCTGATGCGCGGAACCCCCGCGGCCACTCTAGGCTCGTATCCCATTCGAGCTCCCTTTTGACTGCCCCACTGTGACCCAAAGCTGGTGGATGGCGGCGGCCGCAGTCGGATTGTCCCTATGTCCGATGGCTTGGCTATTCCCAAGGAGCCTGGTTTGCCGCACAGCCCCAGAAATTGCGAACCGTCGAAGATTGGGCGGACGCTGGAGGGTGTGGAGGCCGGTCCTTACGGTCCCGGGGCACTACATCGACCTGGCCCGCGGCGGCCTGGCGGGCTATCTCATGGCCCAGGCCTGCCCGGACGGACCCCAGTCACTCCTCGCGCTGGGGCTGCTCCCGGGGGCGGTCATTCTCCTGAAGAGGGACCACCGGTTGTCAGCCCCCGTCAGCTTTGTGGCGGGGCTTATTGGCGCCCTGATGCCCCCCTCGGTCGGCCTGCTTGCGATCGCCATCGCGCTTATGTCCGCCGTGGGGTTCGAATCGGTGGGGGCGTTCTTTGCGGCACTTGCCGCAGGCGTGGCCGTGGCCACGTACCTGTATTCTGAGGACCTGTTTATCGGAGCCGTCGGGGCCCTTCTTTCGATGGCGCCGCTGCTCACGGCGTACCTCAGGCGCCGTCCGCTGGGAATCCTGGTTAGGCCGTCCCGGAAGGACGCCGCCGCAGCAGAGGAACGCGAAGCCGGACCGTCGCGGGATTGACCGGACGCCGGCCCGCTCCCAGCTTTCCGGCGATGCGCGCCCTGATCTTCCTCGGCTGTGTCGCGGCCTCGGCCGCGACGGTCGATCTGCCCGAAAAGCCCGAAGCTGCGGAAAAGCGGGCCGCTTCGGAGCTACTGTCGGTCTGGGAGCGCGCGGGAAGGGCGGGCGAGGAGCCGCATTTCTTCTTGGGAGAGACTCCGCTTGCAAAGGCGAGTGCGCCGCTTCCCAGCGGTCTTGATGCCGACGGCTTCCGCGTGGTTGTCCTGACTGGAGACCGCATCATCCTGAGGGGCGCAAACCCGGAGGCTACCGAGCTCGCCGCCCACTGGTTCCTCCGCGAGGTCGCCGGCGTCCGCAGGTACTGGCCTGGGGACTCGGGCGAGGAACTGCCCGACCTGCAGCGATGGCATCCGCCGAGGCTCGACCGGGTCGTCTCACCCGCCTTCGTCTCGCGCGACGTGGGTGAGGACGCCGCGTGGGAGCGGCGCAACGGGCTCCACGTCCGGCTGCCGCATAGCCACTCGCTGTTGTATGTCTTCCCGCCGGCACTCTACGATCAACACCCGGACTGGTTTCCGCTCCTTGAGGGCAAACGCTACCGCCCGGAGTACCCCGGCGACTACAATTGGCAGCCCAATCTGGCGCTCCCGGAGGTAGCCGCCCACGCCGCGCTCTACGCCGAGCGGTTTTTCGACCAGGACTCCGAGGCCGAGGGAGTTTCCCTCAGCATGAACGACAGCATCCGGTTCGACCAGTCGGACGCCACGGTCCGGGCGCGGGGACCGCTGCGCTGGTTCCGCCGCAGGCCCGACTATTCAGACGTGATCTTCGGCTTCATGAACCGGGTCGCCGACAAGGTTGCCGCAAGCCATCCCGGCAAGCTCCTGAACGCCTACGCCTACTACTGGGGGGAAGACACGCCGAGGTTCCCCGTAAGGCCCAACGTCGTTCCCTGGCTCACCGCTGACCGGACGCAGTGGTACGACAAGAATTTCGCCGCGGAGGACCAGGCCCTCATCGCGAGATGGTGCCGGGAGGGGACCCGGGTCGTGGGGGTCTACGACTACCTCGAGGGCGTGCCCTTCCTTGTCCCCCGGGTCACCACGCGCCTCACGGCAAGAAGCATCGTCTTCGAGCACCGGGCGGGCGTACGGGCCTTCTATGGGGAGGGAACGCCCCATTGGGCCTTCGACGGTCCGAAGCTCTGGGTCGCGGCAAACCTGCTGTGGGATCCGGAGCAGCCGGTCGATCGGCTCCTCGACCAATACTACGGCGAGTTCTGGAGGGAGGTCGCCCGGCCCATGCGAGACTTCTACGACCGGTGCGAGCAGGTCTGGTGCGCTCAGCCCGGGCCGCCCTGGTGGATCAAATTTTACCAGGACGAGCAGCAGGCGACCCTGTTTCCCCCTGCCGTCCGCCGGGAGCTCCGCGGATACCTGGAGGAGGCAAAAAAACAGGTCCGCACCCCGCGGGTTGCCCGGAGGGTGGCGATGGTCTCCACCGCGTTCGAGGCAACCGAGCGTTTTGCGGACTTCTATGAGGCGAAGACCGGACTCTCCAACGCCGCCGACTCCCCCGGATTTGCGGGTGGGAGGGCATTCAGGCTCATCGAGGCCTACCTCAGGGCGAGGAGGGACTTTGTGGCGGCCTTCGACAGGGCCGTGGCCTCGGGCGGAATGAGCCCGATGAAGCTCGACATCTACCTGGTGAACGACCCCGCGCCGAAGGCTGCCGAGCGGCTCCTTGCCGTTTCCGGCCTCGACCTGGAATCCCAGCGCGCCCGGCTCGCAGCGCTGGACAACGGACCCTCGAGTTTCTCTGCGGCGGTCCGGGTCTTTGGCCAAAGATCCCGGCCGGCGGGACTCGAGGACCCGGGATGGTCGAGCCTGGTTTCCCCGGCATCCCTCGACGACCGGACGTTTGTCTGGAGCCCCGGACCATGGATGGCGCGCGGCGAGCCCGCCGAGAACCGGGTAGTCCGGGTCATCCGCGACGTGAAGGGAAGCCCGACGATCCGCTTCGAGAACGCGCTCTCCGACCACGTCTCACAGTGGGTCCGTCCGTGCTTTCCGGGGGTCTACCGGGGTTCCGTCTTCTGCCGGGCCAGGGTCAGCGCCGGGAGCGAAACCTTCGTTATCCTCAGTTGGATTGACTCCAAGGGCCATTACGTAGGCACCGCGATCCGCGACCGGCTGCCCCCGGGAGACTGGTCCCAGGGGCGCGAGCTTGTGGTCGAGACCCAATCGCCCCCCGAAGCCGAGCAGGTCGGGATCGGGGTCTACTCCTACCACCAGGTAAAAGGCGACTTTGCGGAGTTTTCCCGGATCTCGCTCACCCGGGTAGGACCCCTGACCCTAGGGGACAGGCCCCGCTAAGCCGGGCCTTGGCGCCTGCCCACGCTGTGGGATCCATAGCGGACGAGCAGCGGCGCAAGCCGCAGGGCCTTCCAGAACCGTGGGGCGTACCGAGCCGGATCTGACAATACCCTGAAGAGCCATCCCAGGAAGAGCCGGTCGGCCCACCGGGGAATCGCCACCTGGCGACCCGAGAAAAAGGCGATCGCAGCCCCGGTGCAAAGGATCGTCGGGCGGAACGGCAGGCGGCTTTTCAGGAAGAACCCCAGTCGCTCCTGAACGCCTCCCCCGAGGCAGAGGATGACGTACCTCGGGCGCTGGGCCTCGATCTGCGCGAGGAGGACCGGGTCCTCGAGCCTGCCCCTCGCAGGGTAGACCGGCGCGACATGGCAGTTGGCCCTGTCCACGGGGATCCCCCGGGAACTGAGCCAGGCCACATTGGCCTCCAAGTCATCCTGCGAAGGCATGACCCAAAACGAGGCGCCCGGCTCCCTGAACTCCGGCCGGTCGACCAGGGCTCTCATGAAGGCCCAACCGGAAATCCGGGGAAGCCGCTCAAACCGGAGGATAAACCACAGGATCACCATGAACCCGCTGTCGGTCAGGGCGAAGTCGCTTCCCTCGAGGGCCTCACGGTGCGCCGGGTCATCCCGGAGCCCCGCGAGGACCGGGGCGGACGGGACCACCACGAGCCCGCCACGGTCCGCCCGCTCAAGTGCGCTGGCGAGGTCCCCGGCGTGAAACCGGATCCCGAGGATTTGCCGGTCGGAGTCGCGCATGGTCGTCCCGTCCTTATCCCCGGACCTTCCCTCCGTGTCCAGACGTTGTTCTACGGGAAAAGGCCGAGGCCGCGTTTTTTTAGGGACAGGCCCGCCCGCCGCGCCTAGCCTCCCGGTGCTCCGCATGAAATCCCCGGATCGAATCCCCCCGGCCGTCCTGGTTGGCCTCGTCCTCGCGGTAGCCCTGGACACGGTGATCCAGGCGGCCTGGAAGAAGGCCGTTTCCGGCCTTCCGGAGGGAGCCTCGGTTTCCTCAACGGTCCAGGGGGCCCTCTCGAGCCCCCTGTTCTACGCGGCCATGCTCGCATTCGGGGCCCAGCTCATCAACTGGACGCGGGTGCTCGCCCGGGCGGACCTGAGCTTCGCCCAACCCTTCACGGCGCTGAGCTACGTGAGCGTCCTTGCGATATCGAGCCTGTCCCTTCACGAAACGGTCTCCCCCATCCGGATGGCCGGCGTCGCCCTGATCCTGCTCGGGGTCTTCCTGGTCAGCCGCACCCCGCACCGGACTTCCGCCCCATGACACCCAGGCTTGCGGGAATTCTGTTCGTGATTGCCGCCATGGCGGTCGAGAGCCTGGCCCAGCTCGCCCTCAAGGTGGGCTCCTCCGGGGGCCCCTCGATTCTCGCGGGGCGCTTCCGCGACCTGGCCTCGAGCCTGGCCTTCGGCCGCTCGGCTTCCGTGTGGATCGCCCTGGGAGTCGCGGCCTACGTACTCGAGATTTTCCTCTACACCCTGGCCCTGCAGCGCCTGGACGTAAGCGTGGCTTTCCCCCTGGGAAGCCTGTGTTTCGTGGGCGTGGCCCTTCTGTCCCGGGTCTTCTTGGCCGAGTCGGTTGGCACGGTCCGCTGGCTGGGGGTTCTGACGATCCTCGCGGGCTGCGCGGTGACCGCTCTCTAACTCATGCCGGACACGAAGGCCTCCTTCCGGACCGAGTTTCTCCCGACCCCGGGCGACATACCCGCGGAGCTGTGGGCGGCCTGCTTTCCCCCGCCGCTTGAGGGCTCGTTCTGGTACGAGACCCTGCATGAGAGCGGGCTCGAGGACCAATTCTCGTTTCATTACGGGCTGATCCGCTCCGGGGACACCCCCGTCGGGATCGCGCCCGCGTTCCTGCACGATGTCCCGATCTCCCTTGTGGCGCCGAAGCCGGTGGCCGCCGTCCTGAGGATCCTCTCCCGCTGGTTTCCGCGGGCGGCCGTCCAGAGGACATTCTTCGTGGGCTCGCCCTGCTCGGACGAGGGCACGGTCGGCCTCGTTCCCGGGGTGACCCTCGACCAGGTCGGCAATAGCCTCCTCGAGGCCGTCCGCGCAAAGGCGCGCCTTCTCGGGGCTCCGATGGTCGTCTTCAAGGACTTCGGGGAGAGGGACCTGCCCGTTCTGGAGGCCATCTCGGCGGGGAGGCGGTTCTTCACGATCCCGAGTTATCCGGGGACCTGCGTATCCCTTCCGCCCGGGGGGAAGGACGCGTACCTGAAGTCCCTCGCGCACACCCAGCGCCACAACCTCCTCAAGAAACTCCGCCGCTCCCGCGAGCGCCTGGAGCTCGATACGGCGGTTGTCGAGCGGCCAGGCGACGCCGAGCTTTCGGAAATCCTCGGCCTTTTCCTCCAGACCTATGAGAAGGGAAAAACCAAGTTCGAGAGGCTGGACCGGCGCTTCTTCGAACAGATCCGGAGCCGCAGGGAGGCCCGGTTCATCCTCCAGCGGGACCGGGCGAACGGACAGCTGGTCTCCTTCATGCTCGTCTTTGTCCTGGGCGGCCGCGTCATCAACAAGTTCATCGGAATCGATTACAGCAGGACCGAGGGGACCTACCTTTATTTCCGGCTCTTCGACGCGGCGCTGGACTTCGCCTACGGGATTGGGGCGGGGGAGGTGCAGAGCGGCCAGACGGGCTACCGGGCCAAGTTCGACCTCGGGCACGGGCTTGTCCCGCTGTTCAATGTCTGCCGCCACGAGAACGTCGCGGTGAACACGGTCTTTCGCGCAATAGGCAGCCGCCTCACCTGGAGGACGCTGGATTCGGACCTCGAGGCGTACCTGCGGGCCCACCCGAAAATGGACCGTTCGCGGGGTGGTCCGGACCGGCTACGTCACGGGCATTAGGCCCTCGAAAGGGCCATCTTAAGCTCGAGCTCGGCCTCGGGGTCCCGGCGCGCCGGCCGGGGCCGCGTCCCGACGGGGGGCAGCGCCTCGGGCGCGATCCCCGCATCCCGGCGGGGCTGGATCACGACCTCGAGGCCCACCCGTTCGCAGATCCGTGCGAGTTTCCTCACGCCCAGCTCGGCGATCACGTCATTTTCCAGCTGGGATAGCGTTGCTCGACTCATGTTGAGCTCCTCCGCCAAGGCCTGCTGGGTTAGGCCGGCCCTCAGTCGAGCCTCGCGTATCAGTGTGCCTGCTTCGGGGAGCTCCATGTTTGTTTAATAATACAAAATATGGAGATATTGTAATTAATCAACAAAATAGTATCACAAATGATACATATCTAAATCCGTAGTTTCTGCCTTAAGACTAGCTGCTTGGGATGGGGAATGGATGGGCCCGCAGCTGGAATTCCCCGGCTGGCGGCCCGTGCGAAGCCAAGAGTTTGGGCTGATCCCAGCGCGGCCGGCTCAGGACAAATCCCGGATCCGGTTCAGAAGCTCCTTAAATTCGAAGGGCTTCCTCACAAAGGCCACGGCGCCGGCGCCGATGGCCTTGGTCTTTGAGGCGCTTTCAACCCGCGCCGAGATCATGACGACGGGAATGTCCCGGGTCCGCTTGTCGGCCTGCAGCGCCCGGATGAGCTCATAACCGTCGCAGACTGGCATCGCCGCATCGGTCAGCACCAGATCAGGACCCTCTCTTCGCGCAAGGGCCAGGCCCTCCTCGCCGTTTCTCGCGGCCAGGGTGGCATAGCCCTCCAGCTCCAGGGACTCAATCAGGGTGTCCCGCAAAATGGCGTCGTCCTCGACGACGAGGATCGTGCGGCGGGAGTTTCTCATGCGCCCTTTCCCTCGCCCTTTGCGAAGGGGATTTCCACCCTGAAGGAGGCCCCCCGCTCCCCCGGCAGGAGTTCGACCTTGCCGCCCATAACCTCGCAGTAGCGTTTCACAATGTTGAGCCCCAGGCCGGTCCCGCTTGCCTCGCCGACATTGCTCCCGCGCACGAATGGCTCGAAGATGCGCCCGCGGTCGGCCTCCGGGACCCCGATCCCCTCGTCCGCAACCGTGACCGAGAAGTGTCCGTCCTCCGCCGCGGCACTGACGTGGATGGTGGTTCCCTCCGGGGAATACCGGGCCGCGTTTGCAAGCAAGTTGGATACGATGTGGTGCATGAGCTTCTGGTCGGCCTGCACCACGGGGTCCGCTCCGGCCCACTGCAGGGCAATCCGGTGCCGGCCTTGGTCGCTTACGGTCACCTCGTCGATCGTGTCCTGCACGAAGCTCCTGAGATCGGTTGGCACAGGCTCAACCTGGATCCGACCGACCTCGGCTCTGCTCACGGTGAGGACGTTGTCCATGATGTCGATCAACCTGCGATGGGAATTTTTCAGGCGCCTGAGAACCTCTGCGCGCTTCTCGGGGGTCAGCCGGTCGCCGTACCGGTCGAGCATGTCGACGCAGCCGACGGCGCCGGCGAGCGGGGTGCGAAACTCGTGGGAGGCGACCGACACGAAGTGGCTCTTCAGCTCCGAGAGCTCTCGCTCGCGCTTGAGGTTCGCAGCGACCTCGCGCTCGACCAGCTTGCGCGGGGAGATGTCGCGCAGGAGCATCAAGATCCGGTCCTTGCCGACCGGGCTGGCGCGCACCTCGATCCACAGGGGCTTGCCGTCGAACTGCCGCTCGGACTCCCGGATGAGGGTCCGCCCCGTCTCGAGCGCGGAGGCGCTTGCCTCCCGGGCGATCGAGAGGATGAGCGGGCTCTGGCACCGGACGTTGTCGCAGCCGGGGCATCCGGCGAGAAAGGCGGGGCGATCCTCGGGCCGGGGCGGATGGCAGTAGATCGGCTCGCCGGACCGGTCGCAGATCAGGACGACGTCCGGAAGCGACCCGATCAGGCCCTCGAGTTCGCGGGTGCGGGCCGCGAGCTCCAGGGTGCGGGAGGTGATCCGGTCCTCGAGCTCCAGGTTGAACCGGGTCAGGGCCTCCTGCGCCCGGATCCGCCCGGTGATGTCCTCGACCACGACTGCGAATCCGGTCAGCTCCCCGCGGGACGACCTGACTGCGGCGATCGCGAGGTGCCCCCAGAATTCCGAACCGTCCTTCCGGATGTAGACCTTGTCCGCGGCGTAGGCCTTGCGCGAGCCGGAGCGCATCTCGGCGAGAGCCGTCTCCTCCCGGGCGACGTCCTCGGGGCGCGTGAAGGCCGAGTAGTGGATCCCCGGCATCTCCTCGGGGCTGTAGCCGAGGATCGCGCACAGTCTCGGGTTGTACCGGGCCATGGCTCCCTGGGCGTCCGAGTAGCAGATGCCCACGTGGGCGTTCTCGAAGATTGCCGACAACACCGACTCGCTCGCCCGCAAGGCTTCCTGGGCGTGAAACTGGTCGGTGATGTCGAACACCGTGCCAAGGGAGAACATCGGGCCGCCATTCGCCGCATAGGAGGTCGTGCAGCTTTCCACCACCATCTTCACGCGCCCGTCGGGCATTACGACCCTGTGGGTCGACCGGAAGGGGACGCCGCTGCCCACGGCCTCGTCAAAGGCCCGGTCGACCCGCTCCTGATCCTCGGGGTGCATCAGCGATCGGAAGTGCTCCCGCTCGGCCGGCGACAGGGGCGACAGGAGAGGCCTGGCCCCTTCGCCGGCCGGGGGCCTCTTCATTTCGAAGATTCGGAAGGTCTCATCCGACCAGCCCAGTCCGCCGGACGGGTGGTCGATTCGCCAGCTTCCGAGCCGGCCGATTCTCTGGCTTGTGACCAGCATGTCGTGGGCGACCCTGAGGGTCTCCTCGGCCCTGCGGCGGTCGGTCACGTCGAGGAAGACCCCGACCGCACCGGTCAGCCGTCCATCTGCGTCGCGCAGAGGAACGGCGCCTCCGGAGAGCGTCCGCACCGACCCGTCGCCGAAGGTAAGATCGAAGTCAAAGTCCCGCACCACTTCCCCGCGGGAGGCCCGCTCGAACGGAAGCTCGCTCGCAGGAAGCTCACGCCCGTCCTTCATGACACGGATGCCCCGGGCTTGCCCCGGGTTCGGCGAGGCCTTCCTCGACAGGTTCGTGCCCTCGGCGGCTCCGAGCAACTCCCGCGCGACGCGGTTTCCCCAGACCGACCGGCACTCGGGGTCGCGGGCGACGAAGATGGCCGCGGGGGCCGCCTCGGAGATCGCCTCGAGCTCAGCCGCCTTCAGCTCAGCGTCCCTGCGGGCCTCCCTGATCCGGTCCAGCGCGGCACGGCGTGCGGTGATGTTGCGCACGAAGGTGAGATGGTGGGGTCGCCCGTCGAGTTCGACCACGCGGACGCTCAACTCGACAGGGAAGGAGACTCCGTTGCGGCTGCAGTGTTCGGTCTCGAAGACCGCGCCGGTGGCAATCTCCGGGCGGTTGAACATGCGCTTGAGCCAAGCCGAGTCCGTGCCGGCGGGCTTGAGGTCCATCAGGCTCATCCCGACCAACTGCTCCCGGGCATAGTCGTACAGGCTGGCGGCCTTCTCGTTCGCGTCGATGATCCGCAGGTCGCCGTCGAGCAGGAGCAGCCCCTCGTTCGCGTGCCGCATGACCAGGGCCAGCCGCTCGCTCAGCGCCCTCAGGCGGCGCTCGCTCGCGAGCTCCTGGGCGAGCGCCACGGCCTGCCTTCGGCGCAGGATGAGCCCGATCCCGAGGGTGATGAACGCCACGGCGACCGCCAAGCGCCCGGAGGTCCGCCCGTCCTGCCCCAGGACGTTTCCGTAAACCTCCGCCTGGTCGATTTTCGCGTCCAGGATCCACGAGGTCCCGGGAATCTTACGGCCCACCCCGAGGACCGGGACGCCGCGGTAATCCAGCGCGTCGATCTCCCTGGTCTCCCCCCGCAGCACGCGGGCCCCCAGGAGGTTCGTGTCGCTGATCGGCCGGCGAGTCCCGAAGGGAAGCCGGTCCTGCGGCGTCGAACCGGGCAGGTCGAGGGCCGGGTTCAGGTTCGTGAGTTCGTCGCCTTCGCGGTGGATCAGCCGGAACTCCGCGCTGTGCCCTATCTCGGGCTCGCCCCTCAAGAGGGGGAAGAGGGTTTGGGCGGGATCGACTCGCAGGACCACGGCCCCGGATGGGGAGGGCGCGGCCGGCTGCCGCAGCGGCACGACGAACTCCATGTGCCAGCTGCCCGCCGGCTCATGAACTACGTCGAACGCGCGCAGTTTTCCGCTCTGCAAGGCTGAGGCGATGTTTGCCCGCTCCTCGGGGCTTGATACGTCGGCCGAGGCCGGTTCTGCGAGCAGCACCCCCAGGTCGGGGCCGAGGACGATCACCGCGGAGTAGCCGTAGCTCACCGCCAGCGCGTGACTCCAGGCGGCGATGTCGGTGCGGGGCTGGGGCGCCTCCGGCCGGTCGGCGAGCCGGGCCACGTCCTCGGCGAGGTGCGGGGTCGTCGAGACGAGCTGGGCGTCGCCCAGGCGCTCGCTGAGCCAGCCCGAGATGTCATGGGTCTTCCGATCCGCAAAGTACGCCAGCTTCTCGGCCACGGCGCTCCGATGGGCGGTGGCCTCCGCGGCGAGGTAGTGGGCCCCGCCGACCCCGTAGGCTGCCGCGACGGCGGCCGAGAGCGCGAGCAGGGCGGTCCTCTCCCGGGGCCTGTGCTCCCGGGTGCCGAACAGCACGTTCAGGGCCACGTCGTCGAACCGTCCCGCCGCGAGCAGGCCGATCGCAAGGCAGGTGATCGCGACTCCCGTCAGGAGCGGGACCAGCATCTGCGGCACCAGGAAGGCGAGCTGGATCCGGGCGAGCCACAACGACACGATCGTCAGTCCGCTCCAAAGCACGCCGAGGCTGGCGACAAGCCCCAGGATGCGGATCGGCCCGGAGCGGGAGAGGGGAGTCAGGAGGGACGCCGCGCCCGTCAGGGATGAGAGGAGGATTAACGCCATCTCAAGGGCCATGCGCGGCTGCCCCCGGCCAGCCATTCCAAGCCAGGCCTCCCAGGACGGACCCCGGCCGAGCAGGCGGTCCGAGGCGGCCAGGGCCACGGCCAGGTCCGCGAGCGCCGTTGCGGCGAGCGCGGCGGCGCGCAGGGCCCGGGAGAGTCTTTGGATCGAGGCGAGCCCCAGCACCGCTCCGAGGATCACCAGGATGAGCAGGGTCCCGCGGGCGGGTGTGTTCTCAGGCCCGATCTCGTCGAACAAGTTCCGGGTTGTGCCGTACGAAGCGGCGAGGCGGAACAGGCCGAGGCCGCCCCCGAGCAGGGCGCAGGCCCGGACAAGATGGCGTCGTCCGGGCGCAGGCGCGTTCAGCTGCGCCGGAGCGGCAGGCGGAGGCAATTCCGGGATCATGGGGAGAGGAGTCGCGAAAGGCTTAGAAGAAATGGGGGAGGGTTTGGCACGGTCAGCAATCGAGCGCCGGTAGCCATGCCGGCCCGGGTCGGACTTCTTGTCCCTTGGGTGCCGACTGGCCCTGCGCAGCCGGGCCCGACGCGGACATTCACGTGAACCCTAAACGGAGGACAAGAACTCCGTGAGTGCTTAGGGATACAGCGATCCGATTTTGGGTGTTATGACACGCCGAGATGAGTAAATATCCCCAATACTCGAATCACAGAGGCCCGGTGCTGGGGTTGTGCTTGGGGTGCGGGCGAGGGGGGCTTTCCCGCTGGTCCGGAACAGGGGGCCTCAACTTGGCGCCCGTGCCGTGGGCTCCGCCCGTCAGTCCTGCGGTTGGCCCACTCCGCTGCCCTCCTTTGGCACTGACGCCATGCGACCCCGGTTATGCAGGGCTTGTCTCGCCTGTTACGGAAGTCCGCCTTTTGCGGACGAACAGAACGAGTCCGTAAGCCCCGATTGCACCGGCGATCGGCATCCAGGGCGACACCTCGGGCACGTAGCCGGTCAGGCCGTACACGATAAGACCGCTGGAGTTGTTGTTCAGGGCCGTATTGTTGTTGTAGACGACGAACACGAGCGTGTTGCTGCCAATCTTGAAGTTCGCGTTGGAGCTGTTGAGCGTCACCGTGCTCCCGGGGGTGTAGCTTCCGGTATCGGCGTAGCCCGTGGCCGGCGTCTGCCCGAAGTCCGGCATTCCCCCTGTCGTTTCAGTGGGGTTGACGTAGACGTAGAACGCGTTGTCCGCTGCGGCGGACATGGTCAGCGAGAAGTTGCTCACGGCCCCGCTGCCGGTCCCCCCGATCGTGAAGGTCAGCTGGTACGCGTAGTATCCGGCGTAGAGATGCTGGCTGGAGTCGTTTGTGTAGGGGGTGACGATCCACTTGCCCGAGGTCTGGTCCGAAATCCAGAATCCCGTGGCTTGATGGGAGTTGAGTACCGCCTGGCCGTTGAAGGCGCTCGTGTAGCTTCCGCCCGTGTAAGCGGTAAGGCTCGCCGAGACGTTGTTATTCGAACCGTTGGTGTAGGCCCCGGTGACCTTCCAAGCCTGGTCCGTGCTGGCGTTGAGGCTCATGCCCGTGCCGTAAAAGCCGGACACGGAAGTTGCCACCGCCTGTGCGCGCGCGGAGTGACCTGCAAACAGCAGGCCGGCAAGGACCAACCCACGGAGGGATAGCCTCGGGTTCATGACTCGATCGTGCGCCGGCGTGGGCCGACTTGCGAAACCTCCGGATTGGCGATTTGTGACCTGTCTCCGCGCGCGCATCCGGGGCACTCTCCGGGGTCACTTCAGGACGCAGGCCAGGAGCCGGACCTCCTCGAGCGTCAGGCCCCGAGGGTCGAGCGAGGCCCCGACCTCGCGGGCCTCGGGCGCGCGGCCCGCCCCGGCCAGGGCGACTGCGTAGGCGAAGGCCACCGCCGGGCTCGACTTCCACTTTGCCGAAACCGGGCTGAGCACCCGGAGGGCCTCCCCGGGCTGTCCCTCGGAGGCCAGGATGAACGCGAAGCACGACCGAAAGACGGCATTAGAGGGCTCCTCGGCCAGATTGTAGCGGGCGATCCGCTCGACTTCTGTCCCATTCCCGGACTTTGTCACCGCCGCGAAGAACGCGTAGTTGTTGGCGATCGCACGGTCCGAGGGCCTGAGCGCGTGAAGCAGGGCGAAGGCCCGGCACTGGCCGGCCGCGTCGCGTTCGGCCTGGTAGTGGCGCGCCAACATGCCCAGGGCCTCGACGTTTGCCTCGGGGCTGTCGGCCGCCGCCCAGAGCAGCTCGACCGCAGCCGCACGTTCCCCCCAGGCATACAGGAGTCTCGCTGCAAAGTGGGCTTGAGCGCCGTCGCCGGAGGCCAGCCTGCAGACCTCGCCCCAGTCGAGCTGCGCTTCTCGGGCCGCACCCAGGCGGCGATCGGCGTGGAATGCGTAGGCCGCCCGCACGACGGCGATCTGCCTGCCCCAGTCGGCGGCCTGCGTCCAGTGTTTCAGTTCATCCCACAGCGCCTGCTTCCGATACGTCTCGGCGACCGCCACGAACAGCGGAGGGCTCCGGGTGAGGGGGGCGCTGACGGATCGGGCCAGCGCGAGGCGCTCCGCCCCCGCGGCGCCTCCCATCTCGCCCAGCCAGTCCAGAAGCTGGGCTGTCCTCAGCTGGCTGGGAGCGAGCAGTGCCCTGATCTCGGCGAGCATCGCCTGGAAATGCTCCTCGTCCGCCCGTGACGTCGCCATCAGGCAGGACCTGAGGTCGGCCAGCGTGCACCGCGGATGTCGCCGAAGCGAGAGGGCCCACTTGGCCATGGAGGCGCGGTCGCCGTGCTCGACGGAGTCGGCGAGCAGCGCCCGCAGGGCGGTTACACCCCATTCTCCGCCGTCAGTCACCCGGGCTGAGAGAAGCCCGAGCCCGCGGCCCCGGTCGGAGGAAGCGCCCGATGCCAGGCAGGCTAGGCCGAGCTGCACCTCGTCGGCCGCCAGGTCGGGGCAACGCGAGGCCTCGTCCCGCCTCCGGGCGGCCTCGAACCGGTCCCGGGCTGCCCCGAAGTCCCCGTGCTGCCGGGCAAGTTCGCCCTCGGCCCTTTGCGCCGTGCGCTGGAGCCGGCGACGCCGGCTCCGAGCCGGGCCAACGCCCTCCGCGCGGTCGCGGCATCGGAGAGACAAACGGCGGTCTCGGCCCAGTCCAGAACGTAGTCCGGGGAGAACCCCCCCGCGGCGGCGGCCTCCTCCGCCCGGCGCAGCGCCTCCTCCCCTCGGCCGCGCCGAAGCGCCAGCGCGGCTGCCAGCCGCAAGGCCTCAGGCCGGCCGGGGGCGAAGGTGAACGCCTTGTCCGCCGACTCCTGCGCCCTCTCGAGGTTTCCGGCATTCATCCACTGATGGGCGACGCGGATCTGGCTCCTGAAACTCCACTCCTTGAACCCGAGAAAGGCGCCGTAGGAGGCAAGCCCGAGCAAAAGGGCCACGGCAACGGCTCTGAGGGCGAGCCGGGCCTGGTGGCGGGCACGGGAGGGCGCGGGATTTTGCTGGGGCCTCATTTTTCGGATCCGGTCAGAGGCCGAGCGGCCTAAGGTTTGCGAAGAACGGGCCAACGACCTCCCCTGAGGCGATGTCGGCCCAGGGTCGGTCGCTTGAAACGCGGACAAAGAGCTGGTCCTTGTTGTGCTGAAACCCGTAGCGGACGGCCAGGCCCAGGAGACGGCGGAAGGAGTACGGGTCCTCGTAGGCCAGGGGTCGCCCCCCATAGAGGTGCCAGAACCAGACGTACTGCCGGCGCCCGTCTCGCTCAAAGAGCCGGCTCTGCGCCTCCGGGAGAGGCCGGCCTCCGGCGTTCAGGCCGCGCGCCACCTCGGGAAAGCGGGAGCGCTCCCAGCCGCCTCCCGGCCAGCAGGCATCCGGCGTGTGCGAGTCGACCAGGCTCACCGGAGCCTGTCCCGGACCCCAATACGCCACGTAGAGCGAGATCTGGCCCGCCCGGTTGCCGGCCCCGTCCGGGACATAGGCCCGGCTTTCCAGCCGTTCCGTGCCCAGGACCCCGCCCGCGGAGGCCAGCGCCGGGTCGGAGAAGGCGGTGTAGCCATTCGGGGCCTCCGGGAGCAGGGACGCAAGATCGGGACTTGCGCCGCTGGGGTGGGAGAAAGGATGAGTGCTCGAAGCAAGGAAGATCCCCAGAAACGCTCCCAGGAGCAGCCCACCGGACAGGATGCAAAGGCCGCCGGTCGCGGAGGGGGCCGGCGCCGCCGGACCCGTGGCGGCCGGGCGCGCCCGGGTGCGCCCTTCCAGGCCGAAGGCCAGCAGGGCCAGGACCGCGGTTGTCGCCAGGCTGATGACAATCCCGGCGCCGTCGTGCCACCGTCCGGCGACGTCAATTCCCCGGCTTGCCATCAGGGACAGCGCCAGCGAGCGGATGAAATTCATCACGAGGGCGATGACCGGGGCGAGGGCGACAAGGACAAGCCGGAAGAAGGGCTTGGAAGTGAGAACCCCGGAGAGGAACAGGCCGGCGGCCACGCACGAGAGAAGCCCTCGAATGCCGCTGCAGGCCTCGCTCACGCCGACCGAGGCCCGCGCCAGCTCAATCACATTGCCGCTGCGGTGGGCGGCGACGCCGAGCATGCAGAGACCGTTTACAACCCACTCGGTGACCGCACCCTGGAGAGCCTGGGACAGCTGGGCGTAAGTCCCCGGGGGCAGGGGCGCGGCCAGGAGCCACACAGCCGCAGCCAGGAACGACTGCCAGTTCAGGGGCAGGAGGCGAACCCGGGCGTCGGAGAAGGCGAGAAGGCCGGCGCCGAGGATGCTCGCGGCGGACGAGGCCAGGAGAAACCCAACCAGGGAGTGGGTCCAGTCCAGCACGGCGGCAAGAACGCCGGCCAGTCCCAGGAGGGTCACGGAGGCCAGCGCAAGAAGGGCCGACCCACCGATGACCCAGCCAGGTCGGAAGAGCAGGCGGGGTTCACCGCGGCGGCGACTTTCGGCCACAAGGATCGCGGAGAGGGCCGGAATAAACATGCCGTGAGCCAGGTCGGGATCGGACCTCCAAAGCGGCCAGAGGACGGCGCAGAGCACTGCGAGCATAGCCCCGAGCCCGGCCACGCCGGCCATGGCAACCGGCGGCAGAAGCCGGAGAGGACGGAAGAAGGACGCCGGCTCGGGTTTTCGGAGGGGCTTGAGGTCGGGGCGGCGCAACATAATCGCCGGGAGGATTTCCCTAAGGGAAAGGCGCAGAGCTGGCCCCGTCGACACCGTGCCGTATGATGATTTGTGATCCTTTCTGTCCGGTTGAGCAGGGGAATCTCCCTAGATGGGATTGCTGGACGGGACCACTCTGGATCGTACTGTGGTGCGCGAGACCTCAGATTTCCCGACCCCGTAGATTCAAAGTTTTATATGAAAGCCCTCGCTCCAAGAACAGATCCTAGGGAGATCTCCGCCAAGGGCCCGTGCCGGGTCGTTATCATCGACGATCATCCGCACACGACGTTCTTTCTTTCGGAGTTCATCTCCGGCAGGCCTAATTTCATTGTGGCTGGGACCGGGTCGAACTCGCGCTCGGCCCTCGAGCTGTGCCGCAACGAGAGGCCCGACATCATCGTGATCGACCTTGGGCTTCCGGAGAGAATCGACGGGCTGAGACTGATCCGCGAGCTGCGAGAGGGCCACCCCTCGGCTGGAATTCTGGTTTTCAGCGCCTTCAGCACGCGGGACCTGGTCCAGGAAGCCCTGCGCTCGGGCGCGAGCGGGTTCGTGGAGAAGACCGCGGGCTTTGAGGAGCTCACCGCGGCGCTCGAGCGGATTCGCGCGGGCAATATCTACTTAAGCCCCCACGTCAGCGGCGTGCTGAGGGAGGCGGTGCGGTGCGGCCCGCTCGGCCATTCCCTCGAGGCCCGGGAGATCCTCGCCCTGCGGTTGCTGATGCACGGCCGGGTCGTCAAGGAGATCGCCCGCGAGCTGGCTGTGAGCCCATCGATGGTCTACAAGATCCTCGCTCGCCTCAGGCAGAAGCTCCAGGCGAAGACGAACGAGGACCTTGTCGTCCTCTCGATTGAGCGGGGACTCGTGGAGGCGGGGACAGATGACGGGAGGAGTCCCGCCGCGCCGGGCTGAGTTTTCCTGCCTTTTCGAGCATGAAACGACGCCTCCCATCGAAAGCCCGTGCGCCGGCGACCACGACTCGAGAGGACTTCCTGCCGCTCCTGGTCCACAAGCTGCGAACCCCGGTTGCGGCCGCCCACGCCGCAAACTTTATGCTCAGGTCCAGGTGGGGATCGCTCGGGGAGGAGAAGATCCTCCGGTACCTCTCCCTTCAGGCCGAGTCGATAGCCGCGTTGAGGGGAACGCTCGACCAGGTCGCGCGCCTCAGTGAGCTCGAGGTCGGCGGCGGACCGGAGGGGGATGTCGCGAGCGCGCCCGAGGTCGTGAGTGCCGCGGTCATGGGGCTCGGAGCCGAGGGGGGCCGGATCAGGCTTGAGATAGGGAGCGGGTGGGGCCGGCGGGAGCCCAGGGATGGACCCCTCCTGTGCGCGGCCCTGGAATGCGTGCTCTCAAACGCCCTCAAGTTTTCGGAAAAAGGGGGCGTGGTTCTTGTCGGGCTCGCCCTCTCACGGGGTGCCGGGTGCGTGACGGTCCGGGACCATGGCCGGGGAATCCCGCGACGGGAGCAGAGTCGCATCTTCTCGGCTTTCTTCCGCGCCTCAAATGCGGGCCCGGCCACCGGCAGCGGACTCGGACTTGCAATCGCCCGGTGCGCGATGGAGCGGTGCGGGGGCCGGATCGAGTTTGAAAGCCGCGAGGGATCGGGTTCGGTGTTCCGGCTCTACTTTCCGCTGCGGAACTCCCGGGGCTCCCGCTGACGTGAGGGATACCTAATGATCGGGCGAGGTTTAGACCCTATCACTATGTAATCTTTGTAATATATCGGTCCGCGGCTGGGTGATATCTTGCTAAGCCCCCTGTGCTGGACCCATCCCCAATCATCCGCCTGGTCATCGTCGACGACCACCAAGGCTTGAGGCAGATCCTTGCCGACGCCCTTGCGGAGGTTCCCGGGTTCAAGGTCGTGGGCCAGGCCTCGACGGGCCGCGAGACCCTGGAGTTATGCCAGGAAGTGGCCCCGGACATCGTGCTCTTGGACGCCATGCTCCCGGACGCCAACGGGCTGGACCTGGTCCGCTCCCTGCGCAGGTCCTCGCCGCGGACAAGGGTTGTCATCTATACTGGCAACACGAGTCCGATCCTCGTCAGCCGGGCCGTGGAACTCGGGGTAAGCGGATTCGTCGAGAAATCGGCCGCCTTCCCGGACCTGCTCAAGGCCATCAGGAGCGTCGCCTCTGGAACGTGCTACTTCAGCAAGGCCGCGAACCAGACCATGATGAGGCTCCGGAGGTCCCCGTTCCCGCCGGGCGCTTGCGACCGGCTGACTCCCCGGGAACGGATGGTCTTGAGCGCGATCGCGGCAGGTCGCAGGTCGAAGGAGATCGCGGCCGACCTGGGCCTGAGCCTCTTTACCGTCAACAACCACCGGCAGAGGATCAAGGGCAAGACGGGGCTAAGCTCCACCTCCGACCTCACGCTTCACGCGCTGCACCTGGGCCTGATTCAGGACCAAGGGCCGCCTCATCCGGTTGAAACCAACCTGGACGTTCTGCCCGAGGGCGGCCTGCGCCAAACCCTTTCCCGCCGCTGAAACCCGACCCCCAACCGTCCAGTCCAGGCGCGGGCGCCCGGACTGGCTCTCTGCTGTCGGTTCTGGTGCTTGCGCTCGCTGCGGCCTCGGGCCTCGCCCCCAGCGCCCGCGGCCAGGCGTGGTACCGCCAGGCCTTCATGGGCCCCGCGAATGTCGGCACCTTCGAGAAGGACACCCCCAAGGGCGCGGTCAGGCTCGGGCCGGTTATGGTCGACCTCTCGGCCGAGGCGGCGCTCGAGGCGACCGACAACGCGCTGCTCACCCCGGTCGGCCAGAGCGGGGTTCAGGCGAGTGCTGGCCTCACCTTCGACGCGAACTGGAACGCGGCGAAAGAGCAGCGCCTGAAGCTCACCGGAGAGGTGGTCGAGATCGCCACCCTGAGTGGCCCGGTCAGGAGTCAAAAATACCTCCTCCTCAAGCCCGGCTCGGCCCTGAGGTACACTGTCTATGTGAAGCAGGTTCGGATCATGCCCTTCATCAACCTCGCCCACGAGATAGACCCGATCGCGTCACCGACAGCGAGCAACACCGCAGTTTACGACCGATCAAGCTATGACGGGGGTCTCCAGGTCGACTTTCCCCTGAACCACTCGTTCCTGCAATTGATCGGGTCGCGCGGGATCCAGGACGTCACGACGGGCACCGAACCCCGGTCTCGCGACAACCGCTCAAGCCTCGGCGCCCGGGCTGTGCGCTCGTTCAGCGCCGCAGTCGACGCCGGAGTGGACCTCGTGCATGTGGTTCAAGACTACGTGAACGGTCCCTCCGACTCCTCGACGACCGAGAGCGCGAGCCTGTTTTGCTCGGTCACGGTGACCCGCTCGGTCAAGCTGCGGGCGAGCGCGGGCTACGACTGGTTGGTCTTTTCGCATCCGAACCTTTCCGGGGATGTGACGCGCCGCTCTGACCCTTCGGCCTCCGTGGAGATCTCCCACCGGGTTC
Source organism: uncultured Opitutaceae bacterium (assembly GCA_903862935.1). Taxonomy (GTDB): domain Bacteria; phylum Verrucomicrobiota; class Verrucomicrobiia; order Opitutales; family Opitutaceae; genus Palsa-1447. Next base: position 204,554 of record CAIOZY010000040.1, on the reverse strand, counting down.
GCCGGTACCTGAGCTATACGGTGAGGCTGTCCCGGTTCCTCAGCGATGAGACCCTGACGAGCAATTTCTTTCGTTCCGAGGAGGTGACGGTCGCCCCGGCGCTCATTCTCAACGAGCGGACCACCCTGAGGCTCGATGCCGGCTGGACCCGGTTTGCAGAGTCGGTCTCCACCGGCGAGCAGGGAACCCGCCGCAGCTTCGGGACCGACCTGGAGTACGCTGCGCCGGGAGACTACTTCCTAAGCCTGAGCTTCCGCGACCTGAACAAGGGGTCGAGCCGGCCGGACATGGCCTACGCCCGCAGGACCCTGCGCTTGTCGGTCCGCAAACAATTCTAACCCGCATGAGAGCCCCAACCCGATTCTTCCCGGCGCTGCTGTCGGCCCTGGCGTGCGCCCTTGCCGTTGCCGGGCAGGGGGAGCCCGCCCCCGGGTCTGAGACGCCGGCCAATCTGCTCAGGCCGGGCGACCGGCTTCACCTCCAGGTTGCCGAGGACTCCGATGCTCAGGCCGATCTGGTCGTCATGCCGGACGGCTTTGCCGACGTCCCCCTAGTCGGCGGGGTCCGGGCCGGAGGCCGCCCGATCGAGGCCTTTGCTGCGGAGGTCAAGGCTGCCCTCGAGAAGGACTACTACGTCAGGGCCACGGTGAGGATCCTGCTTTCCGAGCGACCCGAGAAGTCGAGCAACCGCGGGAGGGTCTTCATCACCGGGGAGGTCCGCCGGGTCGGCATGGTGGAGATCGATACGTCCGAGCAGAACACGGCCGGGAAGGTGATCCTCATGAACGGGGGCCTGGGGGAGTTCGCCGACCCGAAGAACATCCGGATCTACCGCGCGAAGGCGTCCGGCCCGGTCGAGAGCCAGGTCGTGGATCTGCGCCAGGTCCTCGACAAGGGGCGCATCGACAAGGATGTCGCCATTCACGACGGCGACCTGATTGTCGTCGGCTCCCGGCTCGTCAACTGGTGAGGGTCCGCGCGTGGCCTCGGAAATCCGCAGCTTCATCCGCAACGCCAACCCCCGGTTCGTCACTTACCTGCCGATCGTGGGAGTGTGCATCATCGCGGCGTGCTCCTGGCGGGCCTACCAGGTCTTCCGGGAGGTGCCCTACTACGTGTCGAGTGGCCGGATCGTCGTGAGCGGCCGGGTGAACCTGCCCGAGGGCAACGTCTATTCGGAGGAGGTCAGCAACTTCCTCGGCACGCAGATGGCGATTCTGGAGAGCGAGGTCCTGGTGGCCCGGGCGGCACAGCAGACCCGGCTGGAGCACCCCGACCTGGGCGGATCGGCCTCGGTCGGCGCCTCGCTGATCCGCGGCACCTCGATCATCGTCATCAGCGCAACGAGCTCAGATCGCGAGTATGCGCCCGTGATGCTCGACGCCGTTCTCGATCAATACATCGCCAGCCGCAGGGACCAGCGCCTGGAGTCCACCTCCAACGCGATCCGGCAGCTGCGCGACGAGATTCCGCGGATCGAGCGACAACTGGCGGCCCAGGAGGAGGAGTTCTTCCGGTTCAAGGAGCAGCACAACATGGGCTTCTGGGAGCACCAGTCGGCGGCCGCGGCCCAGCTGCTTTCGCAGCTGAAGGTGAGGGAGGCGAGCCTGCGCATGCAGCTCAAGCTCGCCGACGCGATGCGAGAGAGGGAGGTGGTCAACGGCCGGGAGAACCTGATGTCCTCCCTGGGCTCCCTGGATGCAACAGCCAAGATCGCACCGGGCTCGGGGGAGGGGCGCCTGTCCGAACAGCTCTCCCCCCTGAAGGAGCAGCTGATCAAGTTCCAGGTCGAGCGCGAGCAACTCCTTTCAACCTACAAGCCGAAGCACCCGAAGCTCGCCCGGCTCGACCAGCAGATCCAGCGGCAGGAGCGCCTGATCGAGCTGCTGTCGGTCGAAAATGAAAAGGCCTACGCCCAAACCCTGGCGGGCATGCGAAGCGAGCTGGCGAGTGTCACTGAGGCGATCTCTGAATGGGAGAAGAAGGCCCTTGAATCAACCAAGGCCGAGACCGAGTACGAGAGGCTCCAGACTGAGGTCGGCCGCACCCGGGAGCTGTACTCGAGGGTCGTCCGAGGGCTGTTGTCCTTCGACGCGAATAAGAGCGTCGACGTCGACATTGTGCAGGTGCTCCAGAGGGCGGGCCCGGCCCGACTCGTCCGGAGCAACCTGGCCGATGCGCTGAGCCGCGCGGGATTTTTTGGCGGACTCGTGGGGCTTTGCCTGCTGTACGGGGCGGCGCGGCTGGACCGCCGGGCCTTTTCCGCGGGCGAAATCAAGTCGGTGGTCCGCGAGGCGGCGTCGATCGACATTCCGAGGGTCCCCGATATCGCTGCCCGAGGCTACGCGCCGCTGGCCGGCCCGATGTCTCCCGCCCTGAAGGAGGCCATGCGCAAGGTTGCTGCCGCCATGGGGGTCTCAGCCGGGGCCGGGCCCCGCCCGAGAGTCGTCCTGTGTGCGAGCAGCGCCCCGGGCGAAGGCAAGTCGACCATCGCCCTGCACTTCGCGATCCACGCCGCGGGGTGGGGGGAGCGGGTGCTGCTGATCGACGGCGACATCCGCCGCGGGTCGCTCGGGGAAAAGCTGGGAGTGGCCGCGGACACACCTGGGCTCGCCGACCTGGTCGACGGCAGGCTTTCGGGTTGGACTGAGGCGGTGTGCGCTTCCGGACATCCGTGCCTTTCCGTGATTCCGCGGGGCCGCACCGCCCCGCAGACGGCCGACCGGCTCGGGGCGACGCTGGGCGCGGGGTTCTTCGAGAACCTTAAGGGAAGCTTTGACCTCGTGGTGGTCGACTCGGCCCCGCTTGCCGTCGTCGCCGACTCGGCCCGGCTCCTGAGCGTCGTCGACGAGGTGCTCCTCGTTGCGAGGGTCAAGGCGACCCACCTTCCCCTAGTCTCGAAGATTGCCGATTTCATCCGGGGGGAGAGGCCCGGGGGTTTCCGGCTGCTCGTCAACTGCGCGGTCGATGAGGCGGTCACCTACGGCTACAAGGACGGCTACGGGTATGTCTGATGCCCCGGCGCGGCCGACAGGGGGATTAATTTTCATCAATGGCTGGGGTTTGCGGCCCGCCGGTGCCGACCCAACGCTTGTGCGCGTGAGTATGCGCTGCTCCAAACCGTCCGCAGCCGGATTGCGCCCGGTGATGGCCGCTTTCGCCTTGGTTGCGGCTGCAGCGCTACACGGCCAGGATTCCGGAGGGTCAGAACCTGCGCCGCCTCCAGCCCAGGGCACGGCGGCCCCGAAAAAGGAGGAGATCAACGTTGCGACAACATCCATGGGGGCCAGCGGCGGATCGGTCCTGGGTTCGGTCAGAAACCTCAACGAGGTGATCGAGGAGCAGGCCGGCGTCACGGCGACCCTGGCGCCGTCGACCTCGGGAGCGGCGGCTGCGGGAGTGATTGCGCTCGCCGGAAACACGACATTGTCCCGGGTCTCTATCGCGCTCAATCCGGTCAAGGGCAGGATTGTCTTGGTCGGCATGGACAACGCCGGCGACCAGGTGGATCTGAGCACGCCCGAGGGGGCATCCAAGCTCGTCCTGGACAAGACCGTGGACGGGACCGAGACCACCCTGTCAGTCGACGTGTCGAAGCTCACGGTAAAGGCGATCCTGATCTACTGGGTTCCCGACATCCCGGGGGATACGCTGACCCTGACCCGGATCGGGGTCTTCACGCGCGATCCGGTGGCACCGCCGGCAAACCCGGCCCCGCCGGTTTCCGTGGCGACGCCTCCCCCCGTCATTCCCCCTGCCGAGGTCGTCCAGGCCATGGCTCAGCCGGTTTCCGCAGGGGCTGCGTCGCCAGTTTCATCCTCGACAACCCAGACGACGGGCAGCGGGGCCTCGACAACGGCGTCGTCCACCCCTCCGATCCTCATCCCGAACTCGAGCCCGGTGAGCCTCTGATGCCGCCGGCAAGGCAAAGCGACCTTGGCCCTATGCGTTGATTCCAAGCCCTCCTGGTGACGCCCCCGAGAAGCCCTGTATTTTCCCTCATCCCGACCGTGATGATCCTGAGTCTTGCCCTTACGGCCCCGCAACCCTCACAAGCCCCGGTCACGCTGGCATCCCTCCTAGACGACCCCGGGCTCACCCCGCGAAGACTGGAGGCCAGGGTCGAGGACTTCGACTACGAGCAACATCCCGGAATCCGGTCCCCCGAGGTATTCCTGTCCCTAGGCCGCGGCGACTGCGACGATTTCGCATGCCTGGCCGACTATGTCCTTAGGCGGCGACACCTCACGACAAAGCTGGTCCACGTCAGGCTCGTTGGCCAAGTCGCCCACGCGGTTTGCTATGTCGACGAGTCGAGGGCGTACCTCGACTACAATAAGCGCCGGTACCTTTTCAAGCTCACCCGCTGCGGGCCGAGGCTGCGGGACATTGCCGAGGAGGTGGCGGACTCCTTTGATGAGAGCTGGACGTCGGCCTCCGAGTACACGTACGACTACGAGACCGAGCGAAAGCGCTTCGTACGGACCGTCGTCAAGATCTATCCCCCGGAGGACGACCCCGATGCCGAGCGGAATTAACGACATCCCGGCGGTCGAGCCGCCGGCGACACGAACCGACCGGACTGAACTCTTTGTGCGCGGTGCGGTCGCGGTTTTCGCGGCCGTCTTGGCGGTCATCCTCGCCATGGCCTGGGTCTCGGTCCGCAGTGTTCGGACTTCGGAGCGCCGGAGCGACGTGGTGAACCACGCACTCAGCGTCGTTCTCGAGACTGGGGACATCGCCGGGTGCCTGTCCGAGGCCCAGGACAGCTTGGAGTCGTTTCTCGCGACCGGGGCAGCGGGCTACCGGGCTCAGTACGCCAACGCGCTCTCCGAGGCCGAGGAACACAGCGCCACCCTCCAGGCCCTCGTTCGTGCGGATCCCCGGCAGGCCGCCAGGGCCGTCCGTGTGGACGGGCTCCTTCGCGAGCGCTGTGACTCTGACACGGCGCTTCTGTCCGGCCCGGCCGGATCCCGCCCCCCCCAGGAGGCGGGCGGCGGAGGCTCGGCCAAGGCGATCAAGTCCGCACTTTCGCTTCTGCGCGGCGCAGCCCTGGAGGAGCTATCCCGGCTGGACACCGAAAGTGTCCAGCAGGCGCGGGCGACCGGCTGGACCGTGCTCTCGGGCTCGATCCTCAACCTCGCCCTCCTGACTGGGGCGGCTTGGCTTGTCGGCTCCGACATTGCCGCTCGGAGGCGCAGGGCCGCTGAACTTGGGGACCAGAACCGGATCCTCGAGGAAGCGGTCGCGCGCGCCACGGAGAAATTGCGGGAGGCGAACGGGAAGCTCGAGGGCGACCTGAGGGAGGAGCAGTGGGCGAACCTCGCGATGGAGCAGCAGATGCGGTACAACGATCTCGTGTTCTCGGCCCTGCGCGAGCCGGTGATTGTGCTCACCCGCGCCCTCGGAATCTCCCGTGCGAACCCGGCCGCCCTGCACCTGATCGGTCTGGACGCCGCCCAGGTGATCAACCAACCGCTCCACGCCTTTGTCACGGTGGCTCCCGGTGACGGGAGCGCCGGCCCGGTCAGCCCCGTTGCCCGGGCCATAGGGGAGGGGCGCGACCTGGAGGGCCGGCCGGCTACGGTAGCCGCGGCCTGGGGAAGGTCGGTGCCGGTGTCCCTGACGATGCACCCGCTGCGCGACAGCGGCAGGGTGGTCGGAGGGCTCCTCGTCCTGGCCTCCGCGACGGCCGTCAGCACACCATGAACGAGCACATCCTAATCGTCGACGACCAGCCCGAGGTCCTGGGGGTCCTCTCGGCTGCCTTCAGGGCAAAGGGATACAGGGTCACCGCCGCCGTCACGGCGATCGAGGCCCTCCGGGCCGCGCAGGCCGATCCGCCGGCCCTTGCGATCTGCGACCTGCAGCTGTCGGAGTCCGACGGGATGCGTCTGCTCGCGCAGCTCAGGGGGCTCATTCCGCAGCTGCCGACGATCCTCTTGACAGGAGTCCTATTCGACCCGCAGGTCATTGAGGCTTCGATGGGATCCCTGGTGAGTTCCTACCTGCCTAAACCCAGTCGGCTCAATCGCATTCTCGACGAGGCCGGTCGTCTGCTCAAGAGCTGACCCACCCCATCCCGCATGGTTTCCCGCGAAGCGAGCGAGGGGAGCAAGCCGCTCATCCTTGTCGTCGACGACGACCGACTGCTGTGCGCCACGGTGGGGGAGATCCTGCTCTCGGAGGGCTACGAGTTGGAGATTGCAGCGGACGGAAAGGAGGCCTGGGAGCATCTCTCCTCGGGACTCAGGCCGAGGCTTGTCCTCAGCGATGTTCGCATGCCCGGGATGGACGGATACGAGCTTCTGGGCGCGATGAGGAAGTCCCCGGAGTTTTGCGACATCCCGTTCGTGTTTCTCTCCGAGAGGGCAAGCGCGGGCGACATGCGCCGGGGGCTCGCCCTGGGCGCCGACGACTACATCCCCAAGCCCTTCGAGCCGGACGCAGCCCTGAAGAGCATCCGCCTCAGGATCTCCCGGGCGCCCCGGCCCGAATTTCTTCCTGAGGAGCGCGCAAAGTTTCTCAGGAGCTGGCTTCCACACGAGTACCGCACTCCGCTCATGGGGATCCTGGGTTTTGCCTCCCTCATGAGGGACGGTGCCCGAACAGGCCCCGGCCTGAGCCGGGAGGAGATTGATGAGTTCGCGCACAGCATCCTCGAGAGCGGCAATCGGCTGCTGCGGATGTTCGAGAATCTGGCGCTGTGGCTCGAGCTCAGCGACAGGGCCGCCGCGCCCGCGGCGGACGGGCCGCCCGTGCCGGCCGTCTGCGACTGGCTCCAGGCCGTGGTGGCCGCGGCCCAGTTCAGGGCCGCGCACCACGGTCGTGAGAGGGACCTGAGGATCGATCTGGCGCCCTGCGGCCTGCACGTTCCGGAGGGGTTCCTCGACCGGGTCGTTCTCCAGCTTGTGGACAACGCCTGCAAGTTCTCGGCCCCGGGGACCCCGGTTGAGCTCACCGGCCGCCCGCTCGACGGCCATTACGTGATCACGGTCTCGGATCGGGGCAGGGGAATGACCGACGAGCAGATCGCCCGCGTGTCAGCCTTCCGGCAGTTCGAGAGGGAGAGCTGTGAGCAGCAGGGCCTGGGCCTGGGGCTTGCGATCTGCCGGCTCTTTGCGGCGTGCTCGGGCGGACGGTTCACCCTGATCCGCAACGGAAGTGACCCGGGGCTGCAGGCGCGTCTTCTGCTGCGCTGCCCCAGGGCGCGCTGACTGGACCTGAGATTGAACCCGTCACGGCGCCGCCAGCCCCATCAGGTGCTCCACGGCCTCGGCCTCGCGCCCGAGCCGGCGCAGCTCCCGGGCGTACTCGAGATGAAACCAGACCGGGGCGGACGGCTGCCCGCAGAGCTCCTTCAGAAGGCGCGCCCGGTTCTCGTCGTGAATCGAGCGGACCAGCGCCTGCGCCCGGTAGTACTCCCGCTGGGGCAAGGCGCCGTTGCGCTCCCGGTCCGCTCCGAGAAAGGGCTCCAGGCTGAGCAGGACGTTCCAGGCGGGCTCGTCCCGTCCCGAGGCGTGTAGGAGCCGGACTGCCCTCAGGAGGAAATTTCGCGGGAGCCCCCGGGGATTCTGCTTGAGAAAGTCTTCCAGCAACCCCGCCTGCCCGGGAGCCGCGCCAAGCCCCGCGAAGAAGTCCTGAGAGAGGTCGCGGACCGAAAGGCAGGAGGGTTTGGCCAAGCCGACCCAGCGCCGGAGGATGCCTGGAGCGTCCGGCCCGGCACGGGCGGCGAGGACGACCCCGAGGTCGGGATCTGCGCTGAACACGATCGGCTCCCAATACCCTAGGGGCTGACCGGGAAACTCATTCAGCCCCCCCTCGAGGATCGTCGAGGCGTACCCTGGGTCCGCCCGGGCCCGCTCCAGGGCCTTTTCCCAATAATAGGCAGCCTCTGCGGGCTGGGCGGCGGTGAGGCGCCGGGCGATCTCCCAGGGAAGCCGGGCCGAACGATGGTCGAGGAGGACTGAGGCCCGAAGGTGCGCAAGCTGCAGGGCGCGGTTAAGGATCGCGGCTGCCGCGTTCAGGTGGACCCGGGGGTTCAGGGGGTCGAGCGCAAGGTCGCGCTCCCGGTAGAGGGACGGTTCCGCGAAGCCGTCCGGCCTGATCCGGGCCCACGCGCCCGCGCCGGCGAGCGCGGCCAGCCCGAGGACTGCGGCGACCCGCAAACCGGGCCGGGTGCGGACTCCGCCGTGGGATCCGCGCACCACAGCCAGAAGGGCGCACCCCATGCCGAGGGTCTCCGGCCTGTGAAAGGCCGGATCGGTGATGGCGCAGACCAGCCACGCGAGGACTGCCGAGCGCACGGTTGCGCGTACGGCCGGATCCTGATCCTCGGAGGCTGCGCCGCGGTGGTGGCGACCCCCGAGCACGGTCCAGGCAGCCGCGCCGAGGACAAGGGCCGAGGGAAGGAGCCCCCATTCGATGGCCAGGAGCACCCAGCTTGAGTCCGGATGAGCCATGCGGGAGTCCCGAGTGAGCTCCAGCCGGGCCGATAGGGGGTAGACCCCCTCGAAGCTCCCGAGCCCTGTCCCCAGCACTGGGGAGGCCTGAACGAGCGGGAGGCAGTCCCTCCAAATCGAGATCCGGTAGTCCCCGTCCGGGCTCCTGAGCCGATCCCCGAGATCGGGATTCAGGACGAGAAGGCCGGCTCCGAGCGCCGCTGCTGCTGCGGCAGCGGCAATGGCGGAGTGGCCGGCGGAGGCGCGCCGCCTCATCGCCCGCCATCCCATGAGCCCGAGCCCCGCGGCGGCGCCAATCACCCCGGTCCACGACCTAAGCTCTGCCAGGGTTGCCAGGCACAGGGCCGCCGCGGCGAGCCCGGCCCCCGCGCGGGCGAGCTGATCCCGGCGGGCCGAGGCCCAGCAATATCCCAGGCCGAGGATTGAGCCCAGGGCTGCGAGCGAGGCGGCGGAATTCTTGCTCGGGACGGCGAGCACGTGGTGCTCGGCTCCGTAGACGGGGTGGGTCCGCAGCCCGAGGAACACCGCCAGGCACCACGCCGCGAGCAACGCAGTGAGAAAGGAGAGCCACTGGCCCCGCGAGAAATACCGGCGGACCCAGGCGGCATGAACCGCAGCGGCACCGAGGAAGCAGGCCGCAACGGCCCCGGCCTGGCGCAGCGCGCAGAGGACCTGGGGGTTTCTGGTTCCGAGCCAGGGCTGCGCCGCGCCGAGCCCCGAATCGGAAAGCCACCGCCCGAAACCCGGCGGCTGCCCGGGGCACAGGTCCTTAAGGAGAAGGAGGACGACGGCGGTGAGCCCTGCGGCGGCCGCCCGCTCGGCGCCCGCGGCGGGGCCTCTTGCCAAGAAGGCCGCGGCCAGGACGGCTGCAATGGGGAGGGCCAGCGGGAGATGGAGAAGAAGCAGCAGCCAGACGGCCGCGCAGGTCCCAAGGAACGTGACCCGTGCGGCGGGCCCAGGAACGTATCCCGGGGAGTCGGGCGGCGGAAGCTCGACGGGCCGGGCAGGCTCTCGGACGGTTGGGGGCGGCGTTTGCGTCATGGAGGACGGAAGACTGGCCCGGCCATTTTGCCTGCCGCCCCGGCGAGGCACTATGCCTCAGGATTGATTACTAATCACTAAGACCGGTCCCGCTCCGGGGATGGGTCGGGACTAGCTGCGCTCCCGCTGCTTTCCGAGCGGCCGGCCGGGATCCCCGGCGGGGCCGGCCCCTTAAGCTGCCGCTCGGCGCACCTTTGAACACACGATGCAGTCGCGCGGTTCCGGCCCGAGGTTCGGGCACAGGTGCCAGCGGCGGAGCGTTCCCTCCCGGCACATTCCCGTCTTTTCCATGACCCGGACCGAAGCGGCGTTCTCGGCATCGCAGAAAGCCCACGCGCGGAAGATCTCCGGCTGGGCGAGCGCCCAGCCGACCAGATGCCCCAGCGCCTCCGGCATGAGGCCCCGGCCCCAGTGCCGCCGGCCGAGGACGTAGCCGAACATCACCGAGCCGCCTTCGATCGTGCAGCCGATCGAGCCGATCGGCTCCTCCGTCCCCTTCGGGCACAGCAGCCACGCGAAGTTCCCCTGCCCGGTTTCCCAGGAACGGACTCTCTCCTGCAGGAAATCGGCGAGAGGCTCGACCGCTTGATAAGGCCTCCAACTCAGGTAGCGCGTGACCTCGGCGTCTGCCGCGTAGGCAGCCAGCACAGCCGGAGCGTCCTCGACCTGGGGCGGGCGGGCTGACAGCCGGGCGGTCTCGAAGTGTTCCGGGGGCCGGATCACCCCGCGATCAACGCCTTGCCCGGCAGCCGAGGCAAGACCGGAGCGTCTCAGCCAGACGCGCAAAGGCCCTTGGCAGGGGGTTCCGGAGGGCTAAGCTCACCCGCAGCGACAACCCCGAACCGTTTCATCCCATGCTTGCTAAGAGGATAGCCATTGCCTTCGGCATCGCGGTCATCTTCCCGATGCTTGTCCACTACGGCGTCAGCATGTTTGTCCCTAGGCCCCGATGGGAGCCACCGCCTCCGGCCGCACCCGGCGAGTCCCGGGATGAGCGCAACGCCCGGCTCGCCGAGCAACGCTCGCTCCAGGCGGAGCACCGTGCGGAGGAAAAGCGCTTTGAGCGCCACCTGTTCGCCTTCGCGGTTCCCCTTGGCATCGCGGCGATCCTCGTGGGGGCCTTCCTGCGCCTGCCGGCGATCGGCTCCGGGCTCATGTTCGGCGGGATCCTCAGCGTCTGCGACGGGTACGCGAACTATTGGGGGGAACTTGCCGACGCGCTCAAGTTCGCGTCGCTCTTGGCCGCCTTCGTCGTCCTCGTGGTGGTCGGCTGGCGCAGGCTGGAGCGACCGGGCCCGCCGGGCTAGGCGGCGCCGCGGAGCCGGCGAAAATGCGCCCGGAGGGCCTCCTGCACATTCCCGGGGACAGGGGAGGAGAAGCCCGAGACCATTTCCTCAACCCGCGCGTGGGCGGCCTCCAGGAGCGGCCGGCCGTTCGCGCGGCCACCGCTCGCGTCGAAGAGGCCCGGGGCCAGGAACTCGTCCGAGCGCATGAGGTCGAGTGTGAGCTCGTCGTCCAGAAAATGTCCGCCGGGCCCCGCCCTGCGCAGACTCTCCACCCCGAGCCGCCCGCCGTCCATGCGGATTCCGCGGCCGAGGTGCCGCGAGGCCCTCAGGTACTCGTTTTGGATCACCATCATCTCGGCCGACATCCCAACCGCGTTGTGGCAGGACCCGAATCCCGACAGGACGTGCGCGCGGGAGGCCAGGGCCGAAAGCATGAAGAGCATCCCCTCGGCGCCGCTCTGGGGGTCGCAGCGGTGGGTGAGGGTGCCGCCGCACTCGGCCATTACCGGTAGGTTCTCGGCGAGGCCGAGTTGGACCCCGGCGACCTTCCACAGGACCTTGTCCAGGGTGTAGTACAGGTCGTGCCCGTCGCGCAGGTCGGTGAGCGAGATGCCCGAGCCGTACAGGACCGGGGCTCCGGACTCCACAAGCTGGCAGGCGAGGACCACCATCAGGGCCTCGACGTGCGACTGCAGGAGGCTGCCTGCAACCGAGTACGGGGAGGTCGAACCGGCCATCGGGCAAACCGTGCAGATGACGGGGAAGCCGGCCCGGACTGCGCGGACCAGGATCTCGGCGTTCATGGGATCGAGCACCAGGGGCGAGGCTACGGCTACAGCGGTGCTCACCAGGCCGCGGATGTCCCCGCCCCGGGCCAGCACCCGGGCGATCCCGACCCACTGCTCGAAGCTTTTGAGCGAGGTTGGCATCACGGTGTACCCCTTGCCGTGGTTGAGCAGATGCTCCTCCAGGGCCCGCAGGCTCGAGTCCGGCCCAGGAACGTCGGTTACCGGGTAATCCATGCGGCTGACCGCGCTCACGCTGGCCAGCCCCTGGGCGACGATTGTGTTCCGCCTCAGGTCCTCGAGGCGGGGGCGGCGCGGCTCGCCTGAGGCGTAGTCGATGATCCACGGGTCTGTCACGATGGCCGTCCCGTTCGGCGTCTGGCCCCCGACCTCCCAGCTCTGTCCGAGGACGTTTCGGATGGAATACCGGGACGGGGATCGCCCGAGCAGCTCGGCGACAAGCCTGCGGTCCATGCGCACCCGACCGCTTGGCGCGACCCGTGCCCCCGCCGCGCGGGCCCGGTCCAGAAGGAAGGGGTGGTGCAGGTCGAAGCCCGGATCCTCGATCAGGTCAAGGGCCGCGACCCGGATCCGGGCCAGCTCGCCTTCCGATAGGACGCTCCACGTTGCGCCGATCTTTGTCATGGTAGGATTTTGGGGCGGGCGCCCCTCGCTTTTCCTATACGCCGCGTCCCGGGGCATCAAGGGCAACGAAAAGGCGCCGCCGGACGGGGCCGGCGGCGCCTGAAGACCTGCGCTTTTCCTGAAGGATAAGGTCAGACGGCCTCGTCGCGGGTGAGCTGCCGGTCCAGGGAGCACTTTCCCGAGCCGAACACGATCACGACAAGGGCCAGGCCGATTGCGAGCAGGTGGTACTCGTAGCCTTCGCCCTTCTGGTTTCCGAACCAGTTCATGAAGATGCCGTTCGGACCATGGACCATGGCGATTGCGACCGCCATGTTGACGGCGATCCCAAGGGCGGAAACGCGGCCCAGAAGGCCTGTGATGAGCCCCAAGGAGCCCAGGAACTCGGCGAGGATCGCCAGGAGGGCCAGGAGCGTCGGGATGTGCATTGTGCCGGTGAAGAAGCCCATCGTTCCGGAGAAGCCGTAGCCTCCGAACCAGCCGAGCATTTTCTGGGCGCCATGCGGAAACATGACGAGCCCGAGGGTGAGCCGCGCGATGAGCGGGGCCCAGTTGTCAGTTGTGCTGAGGATCAGTTTTTTCATGGAAAGAGCGGGAAAAATAATCAGGCCAGATCGAAAAGAAGGACCTGGGCGGGGCCGTCCGAGCGGATGTCGATCGGCCCGGCCTGGTCGAAGTAGGCGGCGTCACCCGCGGACAGGATCTTTCCGCCGATGGAGACCGAGCCCTCGGCGACGTGGACCCAGGCGTGGCGGCCCGGGGGAAGGCGGTGGTCGACCCGGTCCGAGCCGGACAGCCGGGCCAGCCACAGATCGGCGTCCTGGTGGATGGAGAACGATCCGTCGCGGCCCGACTTGCTCGCGACCAGGTGCAGCTTTCCCGCGGGCGACGCGGCGAGGCTTCTCTCCGCGTAGCGCGGAGTCACGCCCTTGTGATCGGGCTGGATCCAGATCTGCAACAGGTGCACGGCCTCGTCCTTCGACGGATTGAATTCGCTGTGGGTGACGCCGGTGCCGGCTGCCATGTACTGGAACTCCCCGGGGCGGATGACCCGGCCGTTGCCCATGGAGTCCTTGTGTTCGAGCTGCCCGCTCAGCACGTAGGTGATGATCTCCATGTCGCGGTGGGGGTGGGTGCCGAAGCCCATGCCCGGAAGGACGATGTCGTCGTTGATGACGCGCAGGCTGCGAAATCCCATCCAATGCGGGTCGTAGTAGTCCGCGAAGCTGAAGGTGTGGTAGGTGTCGAGCCACCCGTGGCTCGCGTGACCCCGTTCGTTTGCCGTTCTGATCTTCATAGGCCAAAGGGTACCGGCCGGCGGCGATTTTGAGAAAGACCATGTTTCTTGCCTGAGCATAACAAAAAGGCATGCTTGGGTCCATGGAGCTGCGCCATCTCCGGTACTTTGTCGCCGTGGCCGAGGCGGAGAACGCCACGCGGGCCTCGCTCAAGCTGCACGTCTCGCAGCCGGCCCTCAGCCGCCAGATCCGCGACCTTGAGGGCGAGCTCGGCTTCGCCCTCTTCGAGCGCGGGGCCCAGTCGATGCGCCTGACCGAGGCGGGCCGTGTCTTCCTCCAAGGGGCCCGGTCGGTCCTCGAGGGGGCCGATGAGGCTGTCCGCACGGCGCGGGCCGCCGCCTCGGGATCGGCGGGCGAGCTGCACGTGGGCTACGCGCCGTCGCTGACCGCCCGGATCCTCGCGCCGGCGCTCCGGTCATTCCAATCCGGGGTCTCCGCGCCACGGGTCCTCCTGCACGACCTGTCGACCGAGGAGATGTTGGCGGGGCTGCGCTCCGGGCGGATTGCAATCGCGTTTCTTGCGCACCCCATGCCGGCGATGCTCCGGGGCTTTTTCTTCGAGGAGCTGGTGCGCGATCCGCAGCGGCTGGCGGTGGCGCCGGGCCACCCGTTCGCCCGACGCCGCTCGGTCCCGGTCGCCGAGGCCGCAACCCAGCCCATCGTCGCCTACAGCCGCCGGGACTACCCGGAGTACCACGACTATCTGAAGGGGCTCTTTGCCGGAGCAGGGAGAAGGCCCCGGGTCGCCCAGGAGTGCGACAGCGTCACGAGTCTGATCGCCGCCGTCGAGGCGGGGGTGGGGGTCGCCTGGGTCCCCGAATCGGTCGCCTGCTTCGCGGGCAAACGCCTGAGGTTCATCGCCCTGTCGCCGGAGCCCGAGCCCCTCGTGATCGGGGCGGCCTGGCCGCGGCGCGGGCTGTCGCCGGTCGCCGAGCGATTCCTCGACCTGGCCAGAGGGGGCCGCCCCCGGGCCGCCAAGACCTAGCGGGCCGGCTGCGGGGCGGCGGCCCGCTCGAAAAGCAGGGTGAGCTTCATCAGGGCCCGCGGCAGGTGGTAGGCCGCCTTCCAGAGGGTCCCCTTGTGGTCGTTTTTCGGCCTGCCGTCTCGCCACAGCTCGGCGTACCACTCGCCGTAGCGGGGATCGTAGAAGTATTTCTGGCACCAGTCGTGCAGCTCCAGGAACTGTCCAAAGCGCTCGGAGCTTCCCGTTTCGACCGCCGCGAGAGCCCGGGCGTAAAGGGCCTCGGCGTGCACCCACCACGCCTTGTCGTGCCAGAACATCCCGGTTTCGCGGTGCCAGTCGGTCCGCAGGGGCTCTCCCCCTCCCGAGTCCAAGTACGAGAAGATGCCGCCGCGCTCGGGATCGCGCCCCCGCGCCCAGGCCCAGTCGGCGACTTCCACTGAGCGGTCCACCAGGCCCCAGTCCCCCCGCCGGAGCCCCTCCTCGAGACAGAACCAGGTCGACTCGAGGGCGTGGCCCGGGTTCACGACCCGGCCCTCCGGCTCGTCGACGAAGGAGCCATCCCGGCCCACCGACTCGAGAAGGATCCGGTGCTCGTCCTTGGCGAATACCCTCAGGACCTGATCCAGGGCCAGGTCCACGAGGGGCCGCGTGCGCGCGGCTCCGAGAAGCGGCTCGGCCACGGCGCACGTGTTGACGGCCATCATGAAGACACCGTGCCGTTGGTAACGCAGGCTCCAGGTTCCGTGGAAGATGTCGCGGAAATTGGGGTCCCGGGTTGCGCGCTCGATCGCGCCAAAGGTCTCCGCGATGAGCGGCAGGTCGGCTCTTTCGCCGCTCGCCAGGGCGTACTCGCACAGGCCCTGCAGTACGAAGTGGTCGGTGAAGACCGAGATCGTCCCCTCGCGAACGGCCCCGGCTCGGTTCAGCCGGTAGTTCCAGCGCCCGGCCCCCGCGTAGGCGTGCCCGACGATGAAGTCCCGGCCGTGGCGGGCGAGCTCGAGCCACAGGGGTCTCCTGTCCACGTGGCGGTACAGGGCCGAGAACAGGTAAAGCTGCCTGCCCTGGAACCAGATGAACTTGTCGGTGTTCGTCAGGTTGCCCATCCGGTCGAAGCACGTCAGGTACCCGCCGCACTCGCAATCCCGGGTGCGGGCCTCCCAGAAGGGCATCACCCCCTCGAGCAGATGGCGCCGGTAGAATCGACCGAGGTCCGCGAGGACCTGCGGGGCCGCAATGCCGGGCGGTCTCCCGCTCATCTGGCGGGGGTCTCCCGGCCCAGGAATGCGACCGCCTTGCGGAACGTGTGCCGCACGGAAAGGCGCACCGCCTCTGGGCTCGTCCCGCCGACATGGGGGGTGATGCACAACCTGGGGTTCACGCGGCTGTAGGCGATCAGCGGGTGGCCCCTTTTGTCCCCGATCCACTCGCCGTCGATGACGTCAAGTCCCGCGGCTGCGATCCGCCCGGACTGCATGTGCCGGACCAGGGCCTCCTCGTCGACCAGGCCCCCGCGCGAGGTGTTGATCAGACACGAGCCCGGCTTCATCGCCGCGAGCTCGCGCTCACCCAGCATTCCCCGGGTCAGCTCGGTTAGGTGGACGTGCAGCGAGACGAAATCCGACTCCCGGAGCAGGGCCTGAAGGTCCACCCGCTCCACGCCCTCGGGGAACTCCCGGACGGCCGGGTCGCACCCGAGGACCCTCATCCAGAACGCCCGCCCGTAGCGGGCCATCATCGAGCCCAGCCGTCCCACCCCGATCAGGCCCAGGGTCTTTCCGCGCAGCTGCGAACCCGCGAGACCGCTCCGCTCCCACCGCCCGGCCCGCGAGGCCTCGAAGCACTCCGGGAGCCTCCGGGCGCACGTCAGGAGCAGCCCGAACGCGAGCTCGGCCGTGGTCGTCAGTTGGTCCAGGAATTCCCGGTCGTCCTTGTTGCACAGGACCGTGATATTCCTCTCCCGGAGAAGCGGCAGGTCGAGGTGGTCGGTTCCCGTCGATGGTGTCACGATAAGCCGCAGGCGCGAGGCGCGGTCCACGACCTCGCGGTCGACCCGGATTCTCAGGGTGGAGAGATAGGCGTCGTAACCCGGGATCATCTCGAGGAGCTGGGCGCGATCCCCGTCTGGGACGCAGGTGAACTCGATCGCGGGATGGGAAATGTCGGAGAACGCTTCGGCGGAGTAGCCGTCGTTGAAGACCAGTAGGCGAAGGGGAGGGGGCATGGGGGCCGGGTCGATTGCGGGTATAGCCCAAAAGGCAGGTTTCGGCAATGCGTGCGTGCGGCGGCCGGGCGGGCCCGAAGGAAATGCGTTGCCTCGCGCCCGGCCGCGGAGAATATCCCCAGCCAATCACCCCATGAAACTCCGACTCGACCTTGTTGCGGCGGTTCTCGCGATTCTGATGGCGGGATGCCACATGAATCCCTCCCGCACTTCGGCCAGCTTTCTGAGCGACGCCTCCCGAAACACCTACCGGCACACCGGCGAACTCGTGGCCTCCTTTGGCTCGGTCGTCCAGGTCCGCGAGGCCGACGGCTCCACGGTCTTCCAGCTGGCGACCCCAAATTACGCCTATGTCTTCGAGGTCACCTTCCCCGGCGAAGTCCCGGACCTGGACAAGGGGCACGATGCGATGTTCCTGGGCACGATCCGCGGTGCCGTCGCATCGGTTGACGTGAACTCGGGCAAGATCCTGCTCGTCGACGGCCTCGCCGTGGTGCCCTACGGCAAGAAGGCGGTCCTGAGGGAAGACCAGCGCGACCTGGCCCAGTCCTGGCTGGACAAGAAGCTCGACGTCTCTGAGGGCGGCGGCGGCCCCGCCCCCTTGCGCAGACCGGCGGTGGCGGAGCTGCCCCAGGCTCCCGCAACAGCCACGGCCATGGGGACGTCCCCGGCGTACGCGCAGGCCCCTAGGCCCGAGCCCGCGGCCGGCGACCTGAAGACGCTGCTCAAGCACTGGGCGGCCTCCTCAGGCGAGGCCAAGGCGAAGATGCGCGAGCTTCTGGAGCGCTGGGGCACCCTGCCCGACGAGGAGAAGGCCCTCTTCGCGGACTGGAACTCGATGTCCGAGGAGGACAAGACCCTTTTCCGTCAGCTCGTGACCGAGAGCGGCTCCCGCTGAGCCTAGGCCCGCCCGAAGTCCGACCAGGGCTTGAGCGGGACACGGGGCGACATGGAGGGATTCACGGGGTAGGGGGGCCAGTGGCCCGCCAGGAGGGCCCTGACTGAGTCCATGACGGTCGCCCTGAGCTGGGGGACGGACTCCTCGGAGGAGGCCCCGTAATGGGGCGTGATGATCAGGTGATCCAAGCCGCGAAGGGGGCTCGAGGCGTCGAGGGGCTCCTTCACCGTCACGTCCAAGGCTGCGCCGGCGATCCACTTTTCCCGAAGGGCTGTCGCCAGGGCCTCCTCGTCGACGATCGGCCCGCGGCTTGTGTTGACGAAGATCGCGTTTGGCTTCATCGCCCGGAACTGGGCCGTGCTGAACATGCCGCGGGTCTGAGGCCCGAGGGGCACGTGGACGGAGATCAGGTCGGACTCCCTGAGCACCCGTTCCAGCGACACCAGCTCGACCCCGGCGGGGGCGTCGGCGGGCTTCAGAAAGGGATCGGCGACAAGGGTTCTCATCTGGAATCCGGAGAGCTTGCGCACGACCCCGCTGCCGATCCGGCCCAGGCCGACGAGTCCCAGAGTGAGGTTCTTCATCCGGTGGATCGGCCCGTTTTTGGGGAAGTCAAACCACCCGCCCGCCCGGATGTTCCGGTCCATGATGACAACCCGCCGGGATGCGGCGAGCAGCAGAGCCGCGGTGTGGTCGGAAACCTCCTCGGTGCAGTAGTCGGGGATGTTGGCGACGATGATCCCCTGCCGCGTGGCGGCGGCGACGTCGATCTTATCGTAGCCGACCGCGTAGATGATGATGGCCCGGGTCCGGGTCATTCCTTCGATTGCCTTGGCCGTGACGGGGGAGGCCTCAACCAGCACGATGTCGGCGTCCGCACAGACTCGGATGACGTCGTCGTCGCCCTTGGTCTTGGCGAGGACCATGTCGGCGCCGATGGCGGCGAGTTGGGCCTGCTCCTGGGCGTAGTAGGCGTGGCGGGAGTCGATGTTAACGACCTTGGGTCGGGGATTCATGGGAAAAAGTTCATGCGGTGGCGGCTCCATGGCCCCTCAGCGGGCCGGCGGGGCCCCGAGGCGCGCCGCCTCGGCGGCCTCGGCTTGGGCCTCGCGGGTTCGACCGAGTTGCCGCAGGATCACGGACAGGTTGCTGTGGGGATCGGCGTAGTCGAGCTTGAGGCGCGCGGCCGCCCGGAAGTGCGCGACCGCCTCTTCGAGGCGGTCCGACTGCGCCAGCGCGATCCCCAGGTCGTTCTCGGCCTCCGGGTAGTCGGGCCGGATCCGCAGGGCCTGGACGTACTGGGCGATCGCCTCGGCCGTTCTGCCGCTCTCGCGCAGGGCGATCCCCAGGTCGTAGTGGACGTCGGCTGTGGCGAGACCCGAGCGGATCGCTCGCTCGAAGCATGCCGCCGCCTCTGTGGGCCGGCCCGACTGGGCCAGAATCACCCCGAGCCCGGCGCTCGCCTCGGCGAAGTCGGGCTTGAGCCTGAGCGCCTCCTGGTAGCTCGCCACCGCCTCGGGGATCCTTCCCTCCTGCCGCAGCGCCATCGCCAGGTTCAGGACGGCGTCCGGGTAGTCGGGTTTGAATCGCAGGGCCTGCTTGTAGTGCGGGATCGCCTCCGCAGTGCGGCCCGCCGCGCACAGGGCGACGGCGAGGTTGTTGTGCAGTTCGGGATCCTCCGGGCTCAGAAGAAGGGCCCGCTCGGTGCTGCGGATCGCCTCGCCGGCCCGACCGAACTCGACCAGCATCCGGCTGAGGGAACTTGAGACTGCCGGCATGTCGGGCTTGAGGCGCAGGGCGGCCTCAAAGTGGGTGGCCGCCTCGGCGTTGCGGCCCAGGGCCTGGAGGGCCCGGGCCAGGTTTCCCTCGGCCTCGGCGTTTTCCGGGGCGAGCCGCGGGTTCTTCCGGTAGGCAGCGATCGCTGCCTCGAACTGGGGCAGCGCCTCAGCGTTCCGCCCGCGGCCAGCAAGGACGACCCCAAGGTTGTTGCGGGCCTGCGGAAAATCGGGCCTTAGCCGCAGGGCGGCGCGGTAGGAGGCGAGCGCCTCGTCCGCCCGGCCCGAGTTGTGAAAGGTGACGCCCAGATTGTACTCGGCCATCCAGCAGGCGGGGTTGCCCGCCAGGGTCGAGCGGTAGAGGGTCTCGGCGTCCTTGTAGATCCGGCACTGCTGGTTCGCAAGGAACCCGAGGACTGCGACAAGCGCCAGGGCGGTGGCGTCCGGGGCGAGGGTCCGGCCTGCCTTGGCGGAGCGGGATCGCCAGGCTTCCCAGCCCGCCGCGGCTAGGCCGATCACGGCGGCGCTGGCCAGGTACTGGAAGTGGTCGGCGACATAGGAAAAGAGGAACGGGTAGACGTTGAAGAACCCGAGCGCGGGGAACAGTGTCCCCCCGAACACCAGCGCTGCCGCAAGCGGTCCCCTCCGGCCCCGGCGAGCCGCGGCCCACAGGCCCGCAAGGAGAACGACCGCTGCGGCCGAAAAGAGGTACTGCCAGGCCTGCGACGCGTCCACGGTCCAGCGCGGATAGATGAAGACTAGGTCCGCCGGCCACAGGAGTTTGCCCAGGTAGAACCAGGCCACCCGGCCCGCCAGGAGGCACCGCTCCAGGAGCCCCAGTGAAAACCCCTCGCCCTCGGCCCCGAGCACCACCCGCTCAACCCAGGCCGTGAAAAGTCCTGCTGCTGCGCCCATCCCAAACCAGGGCGCAAGCGGCCGGGCGTCCCGCCGCCACGACAGACTTCCCCGCTGCCACCAAGCGATGACCAGCAGCGCTGCAGGCAGGGTCGCCGTGACGCTCTTTGTCAACAGCGCCAGGGCGAAGAGCCCGGTTGCAATCCAGTACCGTCGGGGTCGCGCGGCCCCCGTCTCCCGGTCCGCAGTCCATCCGAGGTAGGCGAGGGCCGATCCCAGATAGAGGACCGCCGAGAGGGTGTTTTTCTGCTCGGAGACCCAGGCAACCGACTCGACACAGACCGGGTGCAGGGCGAACAGCGCCGCCGCGAGCCAGGCGGCGGCCCCGGGACATCTGCCCTCGCGCTTGGGCCACAGCCGCATCAGGGCGAAGGCGAGCAGGCAGGCCGCCGTCCCGTGCAGCGCCACGTTCAGCAGGTGGTAGGCGAGGGCCGAGTCGCCCCACAGGCGGTGCTCGATCCAGAACGCGCTGTGGAGGACCGGGTAGTACTGCTGGGTCGCCCCGATCTCGAACCAGATCCGGCCCAGGCCCTCGACCGAGCGCAGGGCGGCCTTGGTCACGTGCGCGTCGTCGTCCCAGATGAATCCGCCGCGGATTGCCGGCACGTACGCGGCGAAGGCCGCCGCGAAGATCGCCGCGCACGCGGCGGTGGCGCGCAGTCTTGGGGCGGGTCGATCCATGCCCGACATATCGGTTGTGGAGCGGGCCCTTTCAAGATTTTACCCCGGAGGCCGATTGCGTTTGCCCGGGTCCGGCCTGCGGGTTATCCGGGTCTCGGAGCTCATTTTCATGCACACACTGGCTGACGAGAGGTTGCGGTTCATTTTCGGGCGGCGGAGCATCCGCAAGTTCGCGCCCGGCGCGGTCGGCGATGCCGAGGTCGACCTGATGCTCAAGGCGGCGATGGCCGCCCCATCAGCCGGGGCCAAGGATCCGTGGCGCTTCGTGGTCCTCCGGGAGGCCGATACGCGCGCGCGGATCGCGGCGGCGCTCCCGTTTGGGGGCATGATGGCCGACGCGGCGGTCGGCTTTGTTGTCTGCGGGGACCTTGGCGCGGCCCACAGCGGGCAGCTGAGCTACCTATTGCAGGACTGTTCGGCGGC
Source organism: uncultured Opitutaceae bacterium (assembly GCA_903862935.1). Classification (GTDB taxonomy): domain Bacteria; phylum Verrucomicrobiota; class Verrucomicrobiia; order Opitutales; family Opitutaceae; genus Palsa-1447. The sequence continues at coordinate 183,160 of CAIOZY010000040.1, read as the reverse complement.
GATCGAGAACCTGCTCCTGTGCGCCCACGCGCTGGGCCTGGGGGGCTGCTGGCTCGGGGTCCACCCCAGGGAGGACCGTGTTCAGAAGCTAACGGAGATCCTCGGGCTTCCCCCAGGGGTGATCCCCGTCTCGGCTGTCGCGATCGGCATGCCCGGCGAGTCGAAGGAGCCGAGGACCCGGTTTAACCCGGCCTTCGTGCACCGCGAGAGCTGGTGACCCGGCGGATCACCGCCTGCCCCACCACTCGCGGATCGAATCGGCTGCATGGTGAACTACCGGGGGCAGCTTCACCAGGGCCTGGTGGGCCTGCGGCACGTAGCGGTTCGCAAGCCAGATCAGGAGCATGAGGGAACCCAGCCACAGTGCGGCGTCCCAGGGCCCGAGCAGCGGGAAGACATAGCGCGGCCCCCCGAAGCCATAGTGGTAGCAGGCGTGCCGCAGGATGCGAAGGGGCCACACGAGCAAGCTGTAGACGAAGACCAGCAGGATGATCGCCACCCACAGGGGCAATCCGGAGGGCAGCAACAGCCCGAAGAGCGCCCCGGTCGTGAAAAGCGACAGGAGGGCGAACACAAGCGCGAAGGCGAGAAGGGCGCGAAGCAGAAGGATGAAGGGCAGGGCAAACAGGAGTGTCCCAACGGGCCGCGGATTCTCGGCCCAGTAGTGTTCCCAGTTCTGGCGCCACTGGGTAGCGCTGCCGCTCAGGTCGCTCCGGAACGCCGTGCGCCAGCCGCGCATCTCCTGGCGGAACTTGCGCTTCCACTCCCGGCGCGCCTGGCGGTCGCCCCAGGTGCGCATCCCCTCGTAGTAGCCCTGGCGGGCCCTCCGGATGAAGTCCTGGGCCGTCGAGGGCGCCCCGCGGGCGGCGGCCTGCTGGGCCGGCGTGTCGGCTGCGGGGATGACAAGGGTTAGGACGAAATACGCGAGGATCGTGGCGCCGGCGGTGATGAACGACAGGATCACGAAGGAGAGCCGGACGACTGCCGGGTCAACGTCCAGGTAGGCCGCGAGCCCGTTGCAGACGCCCGCGACCATCGCCCCGTTGTTGATCCGGTACAGCCTGCGGGGCGGGGTGCCGGCCGACTTCGGCGCGGCCTCCGGGGGGGATCCCGGCGTGCTTGATCCCGCGGGCGTCGAGGCGTCCTCGACTGGGCCCATCGAGGCGATCACCGACTGGACCTCCCGTTCAAGGAGCACCGTCTTGTGCGGCCCCATGAGGGCCCGGAACTTGTCCGCGATCGATTGTTCGATATCGGCGAGGATCTCGTCCTTGTCGGGGTTGCTTGCGAGCTGGCCGGAGGCGTTCTCGAGGTAGGCCCGCAGAGCGTCGTACCCGGCCTCCTCGACCTGGTATGCGTTCCCGTTGAGATTTATGGCGATGACCTTGTTCATGGGGGTGTTTGGGTCGGAAATTCTACCGAGGGGGCTTGGGTCCCAGGCTCTTGAGGGTGGAGTCGATCTGCTGCCAATACTCGCCGGTCTCGCGCAGCTGGGAGCGGCCCTTTGCGGTGAGCTCGTAGTACTTCCGCGGGGGCCCGGCCTCGGACTCCTTCCACTCGTAGTCGAGCAGGCCCTCCCGGCGCATCTTGCTGAGCAGGGGATAGAGAGTCCCCTCCTGGGTCGCGAAGTCCGTCCCCGCGAGCTGCCGCAGGATGTCCGCGGCGTAAACCTTCTCCGAGGCTATGATCCGCAGCACGGCGAACTCCAGCAGGCCCTTGCGGATGGCGTTGAACTTCTCGTCGAGACTCACGGGGTGTTTCGTTACAAGCTACCTTTATCAAGCAAGGTAGTGGATTTCCAAATGCCGTTCAAGCTTTTTTTGCCGCCGCCTACGGAGCACCCTCCGACAGGAGCCTCACCGCCGGGGGCTCGTCCTCGTCGATAGCCGGGAACCTGCCGACCGCGGGATTGAGGAAGAAGTTGTCATGGAGATCGTCGTTGGCGGTGGACACCTCTCCGATGATGCACTCCTCGCTCGACGGAAAGAATTCGTGCCACAGGCCCGGCGTGAGCGTGACCCGGGACCCCGCGGGAAGGGCCACCGGCTTTCCGGTGGGCACCGAACGGGGCCGTCCGTCGAAGGCGGCGGTAACCGCGGGGGGCAGCGCGGCCCCGTGATCCGGGCGATCGGGCCACAGGAGGATCGTGAGTTCCCCGACCCGGCAGATGATGTCCTCCTTCTTCCGGGCGTGCTTGTGGCACGGGGTGGCCTGGCCCCTGCGGGCGTACATCAGCTTCTCGCAGTACTCGGGCTCGGCCGCGAGGTTCACGAGGACGAGACCGAACCGGGGGAAGTCTCCCAGACCGAAGTCGGTGATGTCCCAGGCGGGGCGGGGGGGCAGCGCCCAATGGTGCAGGGTGAAGCAGGACAGGGCGTCGCGGTAGGCTCGGTTCAGGGCGGACCGTTTCATGGGATGAGGGCATTAAAAGCTGCGGACGGATCCGACGCAAGGGGCCGCGGCCCCGGGGGAGTGAGGCAAGCATTGCCTTTGTCCCGGCCTGCCGCTTCCCATGGCTTGCGATGAAAGCCACCTTCTTCGCCTCCCCTCCCCGGTTCCGGGCGTGGCTTGAGCGAAACCATGCCAATTCGGTCGAGGTGCTGGTCGGATTCCACAGGGCCGGCACGGCCCGGGGCGGCCTCACCTATGCGCAGGCCCTCGACCAGGCGCTCTGCTACGGCTGGATCGACGGGGTTCGGAGGAGTGTGGACGAGGAATGCTTTACCATCCGGTTCACTCCGAGGCGGAGGGGGAGCCGCTGGAGCCGGGTCAACGTGGGCAAGGTCCGGGCCCTCGTGAAGGCGGGCTTGATGAGGCCGGCGGGACTGGCGGCGTTCAAGGCCCGCGGCACGGCAAACCGGGTGGGCTACTCCTACGAGCGGCGGCCGAGGCGGCTCCCGGCATCCCTTGCCGGGGAACTGCGCGCCCATGCCGGGGCCTGGGCCTTCTTCAGGGCCCAGGCGCCGTGGTACCAGAGGACCGCAGCATTCTGGGTTGTAAGCGGCAAGAGGGAGGAGACCCGCAGGAAGCGGCTGGAGACGCTCATCGACGACTCGGCCCACCGCCGCCTGATCGGCCCGATCGGACGATGGGGCAGAAAACCGCGTACTGCCGGGCCGGGCGGGACCTAGCGGCGGCGGAACCCCATCCCGGGATCCGGGCGCAGGTCCGGACCCGGCCGCGATCGCCGCGGGCTGCATCACCGATGGGGCGCGTCGCCGAGGGGCGCCGTTTCCGGCATCCCGAACTGCCGCAGGATCCAGTTCGCGGCAAGGGCGTCGGCCTCCTGGACCGAATAGTGGCCGGAACCGCCCGCAGACACGGCCGGACCGACGACCAGCTCCACGGGAACAATCGGATTTCCCGCCCTGCCCCCAATCGAGGCGGCGACAAGGGCCCTCGAAAATGCGATCACCCGATCCGCGCCGACCCTCTCGTCGTTGTTCGAGATGCTGATCCACAAGGGGCGCCCGACAAGCCTCGGAATGGCCGCGGCGAGCGACAGCTGCGCGGCCAGATCGGTCCGCGGCGTGCCGTTGAATTCCCTCAGGACCATGACATCCACAACGGGCGACAGCCCAACAACGCACCGGATCCGGGGCTCGGCCGCCGCAAGATGGATGGCGAGGAAACCCCCGCGGGAGATGCCGATCGCTCCGACCCGGTCCGGATCGGCGAGCTTTTCCCTGACAAGGTAGTCGAGAACCCCCCGGCAGTGGGCCACAAACGGCGCCACAAAATCCTCTCCGTTGTCCAGCCTTTGGCGCCAGCCCTTCAACCCGCCGTCCAATGCCCCGGTTTCACCCGGTCTCACGTCTTTCCCGTGCGCGGGCGGGTCGAGGACGACCCCGAGAAACCCGTGGGGAGTGAGGAGCCGGCCCGCGTCCGTGTAGTGGGGCTCGTCGGCCATCGTTTCCAGGCCGTGGGCCAGCAGAAAAACGGTGGGGGCCGGCCGTGAGGGCCGGGGGCCGATCAACCCGAACCGGGTGCCGTCCGGCAGCCTCAGGATCGTGATCGGGACTGAGGGGCCAGAACCGGCCCGTAGAGGGGCCCCTGCGGCCAGGGCTAGAACGAGCGCGATCAGGCGTAGTATCATGTTCATTAGGCGTGGGTGTTTCCGGATTCCGCCGGAGCGGACGATGGCTTGGCCCGGACTTGCGGTCAACGCCCGCCGCACCTTGCGTTCTGCCCAGCGACGGTTAAACTCAATACCTCACCCATGAGCACCCCCCATATCGCCCAGAAATCACCGATTGTGCGCGAAATGCCCGCCGGCACCTACTACTGGTGCGCTTGCGGACACTCCAAAGGACAGCCGTTTTGCGACGGCTCCCACAAGGGAACCGGGTTTGCCCCGAAGAAGGTCGAGCTGGCGCAGCCGCAGAAGGTGGCTTGGTGCGGGTGCAAGCAAACGAAGAACCCGCCGTACTGCGACGGCAGTCACCACAAGCTCTGATTAGGGCTCAGGCCTTGTAGGCCGCCTTCGCCTTCTCCCAGCCCACGGGAGACACGATCCGCTCGGGCATCTTGGGGTCGTAGGCCTCCAGGGACGCCATGACCTCGGACGGCAGTGCCCCCTTGGCGAACAGGGCGGCGTTTTCCCGCATCTGCTCGAGGGTCTCGACGCCCACCACAACCGAGCGGACCTCCGGGCGGCTCAGAACCGCCCGCATCGCAAGTTCGGGCATCGGCAGGCCGAAGTGGGCCGCTATCTCGCGGATCTTCCGCCGGGCGGGGATCACCTCGGCCAGGTGGGGCGGGGTGGCCTCGTCGGCCATCAGGATCAGGCCCTGCAGATAGACGCTGCGGACGAAGACGGTCACGTTCGCCTTCATCGCCGCGGCCGTCAGTCCCGAGTGCGTGAAGCGCCGGTCCAGGACATTGGTCGGGAACTGCCATGCTTGGAGCTCTGGAATCTTGAGGGCCTTCCAGCCGTACTCCGCGTCGACCAGCGACACGCCGGCCGCCTCGATCATTCCCTTGGCTCGGAGGCGCAACAGCTCCTCGGCATAACAGATGTTGGTCTGGTGGTGGAAAAGACACAGCGGCACCCGGTCCAGCCCGAGCCTCTTCAGGGACTGCGACACGCCCTCTTCGATCTTCCGGGCCGCCTCCGCGCTCGGCAGGTCCAGGGGGAGGGGAGACACCTTGGTGACGATCCGCATCCGGCCCCTGAGCCCCAGCTTCTCGAGGGCCCGGCCGATGCACTCCTCGCTCTCCCCATAGCCCGGGGCGGTGTCGAGGACGTCGACCCCGTGGTCCCAGGCCTCCCGGATGATGGCGCAGACCGTGTCGAAGGAGGGCCTTCCAGTCTGGTTGGCAACGCCGTAGGACATCCCAAACTGCACGGTTCCCACCGTGAGCCGGGATGGCGGTTGACGCAGGATCGAGGGTAAGTCCATGGCTGTCTGTGATTATGGATAGGTGGCGTCTGTTAGGCGAGCATTGAAGCGCTTGCCTTCGCCCGGCCGCGGCGGCGATAGTTGAGGGGAGCGGGCCCTGGCGCCTGCAAAGACCATGACCACGATCTCCCTGAGCTCCCTCGTTCCGATCCTGCAGCTTTCAATTGGGCCGGTTATCCTGATTTCTGGTGTGGGCCTGCTGCTGCTCACCCTGACAAACCGCTTTGGCCGCATGCTCGACCGATCCCGCGCCCTCAAAGGCGAGATGTCCCGGGAGCCCGACGGCTCCGGGATGGCCAAGCTCAACGCCCAGATCGGGATCCTCCAGCGGCGAGCGACGCTGCTGAAGATCTCGATCACGCTGGCCGCCGTCACGGTGCTGCTGGCGGCGGTCCTCATCCTCGTCCTTTTCCTTGCCGCCCTCCTCCGGCTCGAGTTGGGGCTGCTGCTCGTCCTTATCTTCGCCGTGGGTCAGCTCGCGCTGATCGGCTCGATGATCGCCTTCATCCGGGAGATTCACATCTCACTCGAGGCGGTCCGCTTCGAGCTCACCCGCGACTAGGGCCGGCACCCCTTGAGCCAGGACTTTGAGAGGCACCTTCTGGTTGACGGCTCCAACATCATGCACGCCTGGCCCGATCTGCGAACGCTCCTCAAGCGTGACCGGGATGCCGCGCGATCGCGCCTGTCGGCCGCCCTGAGCGTGCTCCACGACGCCGAGCACCTGCGGGTGTCCCTCGTCTTCGACGGGAGGGGCCCGGAGATGCTGGTTGAGCGCCCCTCGGGACACGTCACCTTCTCCCACGTGTACACCCCCGCCGGCACTACGGCCGACCAGGTCATCGAGGGGATTGTCGGCCGGTCCGGGCGCCCGGGCGCCTGCGTGGTGGCGACCGACGACCGGGCGGAACGAAACGCCGTGGAGGCCCTGGGCGGCAGCGCGGTCTCCTCGGAGGACCTCGCCAGCTGGGTGTCCCGGGCGGGTGGGCGCCAGCGGGCCCGGGTCGAAGAGCGTCGGCGGGACAACGAGGCGGCGTGGAGCCGGCCCCGCCCATGAGCGCGCCGGCCCCCAGCTGGATCCGCTCGAACGGGTTCATCCTCGGGATGTTCCTTTCGGTGGTCCTCGCCTTTGCGCTCCCGCAGGCCGGGTCCCGGCAGGGGTGGCTCCACCCGGAGATCCTCGCGAACGTCGGGATCGCCCTCATCCTCTTTATCCAGGGGCTCACGATCCCCCTGGAGAGGATCCGGGGCGGGGCCGGGAACTGGCGGCTGCACGCCCTGATCCAAAGCTTCACCTTTGTCATCTTCCCGATCGTGGGGCTCATCCTGCAGGCGATCCTCTCGGTCCTGTGGACGGGCGAGCCGGCGGCGATCCGGGGAGGGCTGCTCTTCCTGTGTGTCCTGCCGTCGACCGTCTCGACCTCGGTTGTGCTGACGGCGGTCGCCGGCGGCAACACCGCCGCGGCGGTCATCAGCGCGGCGCTCTCCAACATCATGGGGGTCGTCCTGACGCCCCTTCTGGTGAGCTTCCTGATGCACGTGTCGGGGGGCCACGGCGCGCTGGGCCCGCTTCTGCTGCAGATCACGATGCTGACACTCTTGCCGTTCGCCGCCGGGGCCGCGGTGAGGCCGTTTTGCCGCGAGGCCGTCGAGGCCCACAAGCGCTGGAACTCGCGCATCTGCAACGCGGTAATCCTGCTGATGGTCTACATGGCCTTCTGCGACTCGGTGACCGGGAGGATCTGGGTCACCTACGGGGCGGGCCTCACGCTGAAGGTACTCCTGATCGTGGTCCTGCTCTTTGTCGCAATTTCGCTGCTGGCCTACGCTTCCTCCCGCCTGAACCGCCTCGGGCGCGCCGACTCGATTGCGGTGTACTTTTGCTCGGTCAAGAAGACCCTGGCGATGGGCATCCCGCTCGCGGTCCTGATATTCGGCCGAAGCGCAAACCTGGGTCTGATCCTCCTGCCGATCATGTTCTACCACCCGCTGCAGCTGCTCGCCAACGGGATCCTCGCCAACCACCTCGCGCGCACAAATCCAGCTCTCAAATAGAGGCCCCGGGCCGCCCGGAGAGGATCGCGGCTTGCGTCAAGCGCCGGCCGGCACTTGGATTGGACCCTACACCAGCATGAAACGGGCTCTGATCACCGGCATCACCGGCCAAGACGGCTCTTACTTGGCCGAGTTGCTCCTGTCCAAGGGCTACGAGGTCCATGGCGTCATCCGCCGCGCCTCGACCTTCAACACCAGCCGGATCGACCACCTGTACCGGGATCCCCACGTCAACGGCACGCGGCTTTTCCTGCATTACGGGGACCTCGCCGACTCGGTGCAGATGGTGAAGCTGCTCTACGAGCTCAAGCCCGACGAGGTTTACAACCTGGGGGCGCAGTCCCACGTGCGGGTCTCCTTCGACATCCCGGAATACACCGGGGACGTGGACGGCCTCGGGGCTCTGCGCATCCTGGAGGCGATCCGCGAGGCGGGGCTCATCAAGAACGTGCGCTACTATCAGGCCTCCTCCTCGGAGATGTTCGGCAAGGTGCAGGAGGTGCCGCAGACTGAGAAGACCCCGTTCTGGCCGCGGTCCCCGTACGGCTGCGCGAAGGTCTACGCGTACTGGCTGACGGTGAACTACCGCGAGAGCTACAACCTCCACGCCAGCAACGGAATCCTCTTCAACCACGAGTCTCCCCGCCGCGGGGAGACCTTCGTCACCCGCAAGATCACCCGAGCCGCCACCCGCATCAAGCTGGGCATGCAGGATGAGCTGTACCTGGGCAACCTAGAGGCCCGGCGCGACTGGGGCTACGCGAAGGACTACGTGGAGATGATGTGGATCATGCTCCAGCAGGAGCGCCCAGACGACTATGTCGTGGCGACGAACGAGACCCACAGCGTGCGGGACTTCTGCGAGGAGGCCTTCGGCCTGCTGGGGCTGGACTGGAAGAAGCACGTCAAGCATGACTCCCGTTACGAGCGCCCCTCCGAGGTTGAGCTCCTGATCGGCGACCCCGAGAAGGCCCGCCGACAGCTCGGCTGGGAGCCGAAGGTTCGCTTCAAGGAGCTGGTGAAGATCATGGTCGAGCACGACCTTGAACTGGCCAGGCAGGAAATGCAGATCGCCAAGGTCGTCGGACGGGGGGCCTTGCCGGGCTGACAAGCCTTGAAGCTGTTCATCGCAGGGCATCAGGGCATGGTCGGAGCGGCGATCGTCCGCCGTTTTCGGGGCGAGCCGGGCGTCGAGCTCGTGCTGCGGACCCGCAGGGAGCTCGACTTGTGCGACCAGGCGGCGGTCGACCGGTTCTACGCGGCCGAGAGGCCGGACGCGGCGCTCATCGCCGCCGGCAAAGTTGGCGGAATCCATGCGAACGCCACCTACGGGGCCGAGTTCATTCTCCAGAACCTCGCGATCGCGGCGAACACGATCGGCTCCGCCCACAGGCACGGGGTGCGGCGCCTGCTCTACCTCGGAAGCTCCTGCATCTACCCGAAGCTTGCGCCCCAGCCGATGCCCGAGGAATGCCTGCTCACGGGGGCCCTGGAACCGACGAATGAGCCGTACGCCGTGGCGAAGATCGCCGGCCTGAAGCTCTGCCAGTACCACCGCAGGCAGTACGGAGTCCTGTTCCATTCGGCAATGCCCACCAACCTCTACGGGCCGGGCGACAACTATGACCTGCAGAATTCCCACGTGCTGCCGGCCCTGATCCGCAAGTACCACGAGGCCAGGGAGGCCGGCCGACCGGAGGTTACAGCTTGGGGCACGGGCTCGCCCAGGCGCGAGTTTCTGCACGTCGACGACCTGGCGGATGCCAGCGCCTTCCTGCTGAAGGCGGCCAACCCGCCGGACTGGATCAACGTCGGGACGGGGACCGACGTGACGATCCGGGAGCTCACGGAGACCGTCGCCTTCACGGTTGGTTTCCGGGGCCGCACGGTCTGGGACTCGTCTCAGCCCGACGGCACGCCGCGCAAGCTAATGGACGTGTCGAAACTGAAGGCCCTCGGCTGGAGCGCCCGGATCGGGCTCGCCCAGGGAGTCGCCGCCACCTACCAAAGCTTTCTGTCCGAGAAGGCGGCCGGAACGCTCCGGAGCTGAGGCATCACGGCGCCTCCGGCCCGCTCTAGGATTACCGCCCCATGGCGACCGACACCCCAGAAGCCGCACCGGAACCCGACGAGGGGGGGCCGCGCAAGTCGTTCTGGGAGCACGTCCAAGACCTGCGCACGGCCGTTATCCGCTCGGTGACCGCGATCGGGATCGCTGTGATGGTGTGCCTGCTCCTCGACGCGCAGATCGTCGGGATTCTGGAGTATCCGCTCCAGAGGATGCACATGTTCGAGTCTCCGAAGCCGACGGTGACCCTGGAGATTGGATCGACCAAGCTCGGGCCGTTTCCCGTCACGCGCGAGCAGTTCGCGGGGCTTCCCCCGGGCGCGGCCCCGAACGCGGTCTTCCGGATCGGAACGACCAAGATAGGCGAGGAGCAGGTTGTCACCCTCAAGCTCGACCCGGACGCCCCTGCGGTCGCCCCGGTCGAGGTGCGGCTCCACAACCTGAGTCCGGCCGAAGCCTTCTTCGTCGCCTTCCACGTCGCCGTCTACGCCGCGATCATCATCTCGGCCCCATTCTGGCTGTACTTCCTGGGTAGCTTCATCGTGCCTGCCCTGAGGAAACGTGAGAGGAGGGGGATCCTCACCTGGGTGGCCTGGGGCGTGGCCCTGGCGATCACCGGGGTCCTGGTCACGTACTTTGTCCTGCTGCCGGTCGCGCTCCGGGCATCGATCAAATATTCCGAGATCCTCGGTTTCAACGCCTCGGACTGGAGGGCGGACGAGTATATCAGCTTCGTCTGTAAATTCCTCATGGGAATGGGGATCGGGTTCCAATTTCCGCTGGTCGTCCTGTTTCTCGTGAAGCTCGGAGTCCTCACCCACAAGCAGCTTGCGCACTTCCGGCGGCACGTGATCGTCCTGTCGCTGATCCTCGGGGCGGTGCTCACCACCCCCGAGGTGGTCACCCAGGTCGCAATGGCGGTCCCGCTCTACCTCCTGTACGAGATCTGCATCTGGATTGCCTGGTATTGGGAGTGGAAGAAGAGGCGCCGCGGCGAGATTGCGCCGGCCTAAGGCAAAAAAGGAGGCCGCTCCGTCCGCCCCGCCGGCTTGTGTTTGGGCCGATTGCCTCTCACCTTTTCCTCCTTTCCTCCATGATCTCCACCGAAACGCTGAACCAGATCGAGCACATCAAGAAGAGGGCCGGGCACTTGTGGAGGTTTCTTTGACGTCGAACAAAAGCAGCGCGAGATAGAGGCCATGGAGGCCCAGATGGGCGCCTCCAACTTCTGGGACAACCCCGAGCGTGCGCAGAAGCACATCGGCAAGCTGAACGGTCTGAAGAGGATCGTGCTCCCGGTCGTCGCCCTGCAGCGCAAGGTTGATGACGCCTCAGTGATGGTCGAACTGGTGGATGCCGCCCCCGCCGACCAGCAGGAGGCCCACGCCCGGGAGGTGGACGCGACAGTCGATGTCCTCGGGGCCGAACTCGACCGCCTGGAGATCGCCTCGTTCCTGGCGGGTCAGTTTGACCACAACAACGCGATCCTTTCGATACAGGCCGGGGCCGGCGGCACCGAGTCGTGCGACTGGGCCGACATGCTCTTCCGCATGTACAATCGCTGGGCCGAGCGCAGGGGCTTCGTAGTCGAGGTCCAGGACGTGCAGGTCGGGGACCAGGCCGGGATCACGAAGGCGACCCTCCTGGTGAAGGGCGAGAACGCATACGGCTACGTCAAGGCCGAGCGCGGCGTCCACCGGCTCGTCCGGATCAGCCCGTTCGACGCCAACAAGCGCCGCCACACCTCATTTTGCGCCGTGGACGTGATCGCCGAGATCACCGAGGAGATCGACATCCAGATCCCGGAGATCGACATCCGGGTCGACGTCTACCGGTCCTCCGGAAAGGGGGGCCAGGGAGTCAACACAACCGACTCGGCCGTCAGGCTCACCCATATCCCGACCGGGATGGTCGTCGTCTGCCAGAACGAGAGGTCCCAGATCAAGAACCGGGCGAGCGCGATGAACGTTCTGAAGGCCCGCCTCTACGAGAAACGCCTCGACGAGCAGCGCAGCGAGATGGAACGCTTCTACGGCGAGAAGGGCGAGATCGGGTGGGGAAGCCAGATCCGCAGTTACGTCCTGCAGCCCTACCAGATGGTGAAGGACCTCAGGACGGGGGTCAGCACGAGCGACACCCAGGGCGTCCTCGACGGCGACATCGACCGGTTCATCTACGCGTGGCTGCGCGCGGGCTCGCCCCGCCACCGCAACAAGGACATCCAGATGGAGGAGTAGATTCGGATGCCCGACTTGACCCACGCGCACATCCGCTCGGCCCTTGAGGCCCAGCCGCTGTTCGAGGCGAAGACCTGGAGACTATCCCCCGAGGCCTGGCCGCTTTCCGCGGAGCAGGCGGCCCAACTGGGGGAGATCGGGGCGGCCTGCCTCGAGTTCCACCAGGCCCTGGAGACCTTGTACCTGCGCTCGGCCGCCGGGAGGAACCTGCTGCGCAACAAGCCCCTGCTCGCCCCGTGGGTCGCCGACTACCTCGACCGGGGCAAACCCGCCGAGCTCCTTGCACACTCACGGGATCCCAAGAGCCGGGGGGCGTTTCCCACGGTGCTGCGGCCCGATCTCCTCCTGACTGAAAAGGGCTTCGTCATGACGGAGCTCGATTCGGTTCCGGGCGGAATCGGGCTGACCGCCTTCCTGAACCGCCTCTACGCCGGGTCGGGCGCGATTGTTGGCGCGGACGATCTGATGGTCCGCAATTTCTATGCGCCGCTGGCGGCGCTGCGGCCGGGGCAGGCGAACCCCCTGGTCGCGCTCGTCGTGAGCGACGAAGCCTCAACCTACCGGCCCGAGATGGAGTGGCTCGCCCTGCAGCTGCAACTCCAGGGCAAGCGCGTCTTCGCCCTGAGGCCCCAGGACGTCTTCCCGCTGGGAGGAGCCCTCTTCTTCGACAGCGGCGGGAATCCGGAGAAGATCGACGTCATCTACCGGTTTTTCGAGCTGTTCGACCTCCCTAACATTTCCACGGCCCCGTTCATCCGGGACGCCTGGGCGTCGGGCGAAGTGGCCGTGGCGCCGCCCATGCGCCATTTCCAGGAGGAGAAGCTCGCGTTTGCCCTTTTCCACCACCACGCCCTCAAGGACTACTGGGCCGAGGCCCTGGGCTCGCGGACCTCGAAACTGCTCGGGGCCCTGATCCCCCACTCCTGGATCATGGACCCCGCCCCGCTGCCCCCGGGGGCGATTCTCGACGGCCCGCACGCGGGCGGGCGCCCGATCGCCGACTGGCGGGACCTTGCGGGCGCCTCCCAGAGGGAGCGGGATCTGATCATCAAGATCAGCGGCCACCATGAGACGGCCTGGGGGGCCCGGAGCGTCATCCTAGGGAGCGACTGCTCCCGAGAACAGTGGCAGGAGGGGATCACCCGGGCGGTGGAGATGGCGCCTACAAACCTGCACGTGCTCCAGGCCTACAAGAAGCCGAGCCGGGTCAAGCACCGCCTCTACGACGATTCGGGAGCGGCCGCCGAGGTCGAGGGCCGGCTCCGCCTCTGCCCGTACTACTTTGTCTCCGACGGACAGGCCCGGCTTTCCGGGGCCCTGGCCACGTTCTGCCCCCCGGACAAGAAGATCATCCACGGCATGCAGGACGCCGCGCTCCTGCCGTGCCGGATCGCCTGACGCGACGAATCCGGGGTTTTCGGTTGAAAACGCCGGAGTTTGGGGCATGGTCTGTCATCCAAGTTTAGGAGAGCCCGGGGCGCCGGGCTGAGACGGTGACGCGACCAGTTGCCGAATCCTTTGAACCTGATGCGTCTAACAACGCCGTAGGGAAAACGGAGCTCGAATACGGAAGAGAGCCTGCGACCCGCCCGGCGGCAGCTGGGCGCAGCGTCCGACACAAGCCCTCCTTCCATGCCAGAATCCAAACGAGCCACCGCCACCGACGGGCACCGCCTGTTCCCCTCCTCCCGCCGCGTCCACGTGACCGGATCCCGGCCCGATATCCGGGTGCCCATGCGCGAGATCGCTCTCTCGCCCACGCACCTCCCCAATGGGACCGAGGTCCCCAACGAGGCCGTGCGCGTCTACGACACCTCTGGTCCGTGGGGCGACCCCCAGTTCCATGGCGACCCCACAAAGGGGCTGCCCCAGATTCGCGCCGGGTGGATCCGGGAGCGCGGGGACGTGGAGGAGGTCCCCGGCCGCGCCGTCCACCCGATCGACGACGGCTACCTGTCGGAGACACACCGCGCCCAGGCCGAGGCCGAGGGCCGCAGGAACGCGATCAAGTTTTTCGACCGCGGAAGCCGGCTGATTCTCAGGGCAAAGTCAGGCCGCCGAGTGAGCCAGATCCACTATGCCCGCCAGGGGACCGTGACGCCGGAGATGGAGTATGTGGCGATCCGCGAGAACTCCCGCCTGCAGCGGGCTCGGGACCTGCTGGAGATGACCGAGGGTGGGCCCCGCAACTCGCTCTTCCGCCCGCATCCGGGCCCGGGCCTGGGCGCCGCGATCCCGAGGGAAATCACCCCGGAGTTTGTCCGCGACGAGGTCGCCCGCGGCCGCGCGATCATCCCGTGCAACATCAACCACCCCGAGCTCGAGCCGATGGCGATCGGCCGCAACTTCCTGGTGAAGATCAACACGAATATCGGCAACTCGGCCGTGGCCTCGTCGATTGACGAGGAGGTCGAGAAGATGCGCTGGTCGGTCAAGTGGGGCGGTGACACGCTGATGGACTTGTCCACCGGCAAGAACATCCACCAAACCCGCGAGTGGATCCTGCGCAACTGTCCGGTCCCGGTCGGCACTGTGCCGATCTACCAAGCCCTGGAGAAAGCCGGGGGCCGCCCTGAGGACCTCACCTGGGAGATCTTCCGGGATACCTTGGTCGAGCAGGCCGAGCAGGGCGTCGACTACTTCACGATCCATGCCGGCGTGCTCCTGCGCTACATCCCACTCACGGCCCGGCGCATGACCGGAATCGTCAGCCGAGGCGGCTCGATCCTGGCCAAGTGGTGCCTGGCGCACCATCGCGAGAACTTCGTGTACACCCGCTGGGACGAGATCTGCGAGATCATGGCGGCTTATGACGTCGCCTTCTCGATCGGGGACGGCCTGAGGCCCGGTTCGATCGCCGATGCCAACGACGAGGCGCAGTTCGCCGAACTGAAGACCCAGGGCGAGCTCACCACCCGTGCCTGGAACCTGGGGGTCCAGGTCATGTGCGAGGGGCCTGGCCACGTGCCGATGCACCTGATCGCCGAGAACATGGGCAAGCAGCTCGAGTGGTGCCACGAGGCCCCGTTCTACACCCTGGGGCCGCTCACGACCGACATCGCCCCGGGCTACGACCACATCACGAGCGGGCTGGGCGCGGCGATCATCGGCTGGCACGGAACGGCGATGCTCTGCTACGTGACACCCAAGGAGCACCTGGGCCTGCCGGACAAGGACGACGTCCGCACGGGAGTCATCACCTACAAGATCGCGGCCCACGCCGCGGACTTGGCAAAGGGGCACCCCGCTGCGCAGTACCGGGACAACGCTCTTTCGAAGGCCCGCTTCGAGTTCCGCTGGGAGGACCAGTTCAACCTCTCGCTCGACCCCGAAAGGGCACGCGAGTACCACGACGCGACTCTGCCGCAGGACAGCGCCAAGACCGCGCACTTCTGCTCGATGTGCGGCCCGCAGTTTTGCTCGATGAAGATCACCGAGGACGTGCGGCGCTACGCCGAGGAGCACGGACTGCAGACGACCCAGGCCCTCGAGGCGGGCCTGAAGGAGAAGGCCGACGAGTTCCGCAAGGAGGGCGGGGACATCTACGTCAAATGAGCACCCCGGGGACGATCACCGTGAACGACCGCCCGCGGCCCCTGGCCGAGGGGGCCGGAATTGAGGAGCTGTTGCGCGAGCTTGGGCTCGAGGGTAAGCGGGGGCTAGCGGTCGCCGTCAACGGTTCGGTCGTGCCGCGGTCCCAGTGGCCCGACCGGCGCCTCAAACACGCAGACCGCGTGCTCCTGATCCAGGCGACCCAGGGAGGTTGAGACTTCCATGGCCCTCGATCCCTCACGCCGCCAGCGCCTGATGGCCATCACCCAGAGCGGGGATCCCATGCCCCAGGCCGAGCAGGTCTCGCGGCTGTGCGCCGCGGGGGTCCGCTGGATCCAGATGAGGATGAAGGACACTCCCCGCCCGCTGTGGCTCGAGACGGCCCGGGAGGTCGCCGCGATCTGCCGCAGGCACGGGACGATCTGCATCATCAACGACAGCGTCGACATCGCCCTCGAGGTCGGCGCCGACGGAGCCCACCTCGGCCGGACCGACCTGGACTGGCGCGAAGCCCGCAAAAGGCTCGGCCCCGACCGGATTCTGGGCGGAACGGTCAACTACACTTGGGAGGCGGAGAAGGCGGCCAAGGCCGGCTGCCTCGATTACGTGGGCGTTGGGCCTCTTCGCTTCACGCGCACCAAGAAAGAGCTCGCCCCGCTGCAGGGTTACGAGGGCGTCAAGGGCCTCGTTGCGATCCTGGGCGACATCCCGGGCTGGGCGATCGGGGGGATCGAGGTCTCCGATGTGCCGGTCCTGAAGAGCCTCGGGGTCGCGGGCAGCGCCGTCTGCTCGGCCCTTCTGCGCGACGGAACGGTGGACAAGAACGTGCGGGCCTTTCTCGAGGCCTGGGCCACAGTGCCCGCAACCCCCTTCAATCCATGAGCGCCCATCCCCTCGTCATCGCCGGAGTAACCTTCGAGTCTCGACTCTTCGTCGGGACGGGAAAATTCAGCTCCGGGGAGATTATGAGGAAAAGCCTCGCGGCCTCGGGCACCCAGCTGGTGACCGTCGCCCTGAGGCGCGTCAGGACCGACGGGGCGCCTGACGACCTCGTCTCCCACCTCGAGCCCGCCCGCTACCGGCTCCTGCCGAACACCTCGGGGGTCCGCGACGCAAAGGAGGCCGTCCTTGCCGCCGAGCTGGCGCGCGAGGCGCTGGAGACGAACTGGCTCAAACTCGAGATCCACCCCGACCCGAAGTACCTGATGCCCGACCCCGGCGAGACCCTGAGGGCGACCCAGGAGCTCGCCAAGCGGGGCTTCGTGGTCCTGCCGTACGTGCACGCCGACCCGGTCCTGTGCAAGCAGCTCGAGGAGGCCGGCGCAGCGGCCGTGATGCCTCTCGGGGCCCCGATCGGCACGAACCGCGGACTCGAGTCCCGGGCCTTCCTTGAGATCATCATCGCCCAGGCGCGGATCCCCGTGGTTGTCGACGCAGGACTTGGGGCCCCGTCGCATGCGGCGGCTGCCCTTGAGATGGGCGCAGACGCGGTCCTCGTGAACACGGCGATTGCGGCTGCGGCCGACCCGGTCGCCATGGCCGAGGCCTTCCGCCGCGGGGTCGAGGCCGGCCGGCTCGCCTTTGAGGCGGGACTGCCGGCGAGGGAGGGTGGGGGCCGGGCCCAGGCCACCTCGCCCCTCACAGCGTTTCTGACGGAGGCACCGCTGTGAGCGGCCCGGAGACATTCTCAAAGGTCTGGGCGCGCCACGACTTCGGCGAGGCCGGGCGGGCGATCCAGTCCAAGACGGAGGCCGACGTCCTCCGCGCCCTGGAGCGCGTGCGCGCCGGGCTCAGCCTGGACGACCTGGCTGCCCTGCTGTCGCCGTCGGCCGTGCCGCACCTGGAGCAGATGGCGCAGCTGAGCCACCAGCGCACGGTGGAGCGTTTCGGCCGCACGATGCAGCTCTACGCGCCGATGTACCTGTCGAACGTCTGCGCCAACATCTGCACCTACTGCGGCTTCAGCGCCCAGAACAGGATTCCGCGGAAGATCCTCAGCGATCCGGAAATAGGGGCCGAGGCGGCGGCGCTGAAGGGGCTCGGAATCGACCACGTGTTGCTCGTCACCGGCGAGGCGGGCCGGGTCGGAGTGCCGTATCTGGCGAACGCGACCCGGCTGCTGCGGCCGCACTTTTCCAACATCTCGATCGAGGTCCAGCCCCTCGATGAGGGTGACTACGTCGCCCTGTGTGCGGAGGGGGTGAGTGCAGTCGCGGTCTACCAGGAGACCTACGACGCGCAGACCTACCCCAAGCACCACCTGAAGGGACCGAAGGCGGACATGGCCTACCGGCTCGACACGCCCGACCGCGCGGGGCGGGCTGGGATCAAGAAGATCGCGCTGGGCGCCCTCTACGGCCTGAGCGAATGGAGGACCGAGGCTTGGTTTGTAGGCCTGCACCTGCGCCACTTGGAAAAGCACCACTGGAGGTCGCGCATGAGCGTGTCCTTCCCGCGGCTCCGGCCGCACGAGGGGGGCGACATCGCGCTCACGCCGTTTAACGAGCGCGACCTTGTCCAGGCGGCCTGCGCCTTCCGGTTGATCTGCCCCGAGGCTGAGCTGTCGCTCTCGACCCGCGAGAGCTCGGCCTTCCGCAACCGGGCCTTCAAGCTTGGATTCACCTCGATGAGCGCGGGCTCCAAGACCAACCCCGGCGGCTATGCGATCGCCCCCGAGACCCTCGAGCAGTTTGCGGTCGACGACAGCCGAAGCCCCCGCGAGGTCGCCGAGTTCTTCCGAAGCCAGGGTTACGAGCCGGTCTGGAAAGACTGGGACCCGACCTATGACGGCTGCCGCCTCGCGGCCGGGGCCTGAAGCCCATGACGTTCTCCCGGGACGAGGTCCGCCGCTACCAGCGCCACCTGGCACTTGCCGGGTTCGGTCCCGAGGCCCAGGAGCGGCTCAGGGCCGGATCGGTCCTCGTGATCGGAGCCGGGGGGCTTGGCTGCCCGGCGCTGCTCTATCTGGCGGCCGCCGGGGTCGGCCGGATCACGGTCGTCGACTTTGATCGCGTCGAGATTTCCAACCTGCAGCGGCAGGTGCTCTTCGGCACTGCGGACGAGGGCCAGCCGAAGGCGGAGGCGGCCGCGCGGCGCCTCAGGGACTTGAACCCGCTCGTCTCGGTCGAGGCCCTGGCGGAGCGGTTCAGCCGGGCAAACGCGCGGGCCCTAGTGGCCCGGCACGACGTCGTGGTCGACGGATCGGACAACTTTGCCACCCGCTACTTGGTCAACGACGCCTGCGTCCTCGAGGGAAAGCCGTTTGTGTACGGGGCAGTCCAGGGCTTTGAGGGGCAGGTGAGCGTCTTCAACTGGAGGGGTGGGCCCACGTACCGCTGTCTCTTCCCCGAGCCGCTGGAACCCGGCGCGGTGCCCAACTGCGCCGAGGCCGGGGTCCTCGGGGTCCTCCCCGGACTTGTGGGGACTGCGCAGGCGTGCGAGGCGATAAAGCTGATCACGGGGATCGGCGAGCCCTTGAGCGGGAGGCTTCTCATTTGGGACGCCCTGTCGGGCTCCGTCCAAACCATCGGCATCCCGGCCGATCCCAAGAGCCGCGGCATCAGGGATCTTCCCCCGGAGGGCTACGGCGAGACCTGCGGGGTGCAAACCCCGGACTCGACGGGCAGCCCGGGAATCGCTCAGGCTGGCTCGCCTATGTTCAGATTTTTGTTCGGCCCCAAGCCCGGTGAGGAAATCGATGTCGCGGAACTGCGGGCGAGGATCGCCTCGTCCGGAGCGGTTCAGCTGGTCGACGTTCGGGAGGGCTGGGAGCGCACCCAGGGCTCGATCGAACGTTCGGTCCATATCCCGCTCGGCGAACTCGGGAAAGGGAGTCCCGCCCTGGCGAAGCTGGACCCCAAGGCTCTGACGGTAGTCTATTGCGCGGCGGGATACCGCAGCATCCGGGCCGCCCGCGCGCTTCGCGAGCACCACGGCTTCCAGGAGGCAAAGAGCCTGCGCGGGGGCTTCAGCTCATGGGAAAAGTCCGCAAGCTGAGGCCGCGCTGCGTCCTAGCGGTTGCCGGCTCTGACAGCGGCGGCGGCGCGGGGGTCCAGGCGGACGCCCGGGCGATCCGGGCTTCGGGCTGCCACGCCCTCACGGCAATCACCGCCGTCACTGCCCAAAGCACCCGGGGCGTCGAGGCCTGGGATCCGGTCTCGCCCTCCCTGATTGCACGGCAGATGACCGCGGTCTTGAAGGATTTTTCGGTGGGAGCTGTGAAGACCGGGCTTCTCCCCGGAGCCGCGGCGGTCCGCGCAGTGGCCCGTGCCCTTGGCTCGCACCCCCGGCTGCCGCTGGTGATCGATCCCGTCCTCGGGTCCTCGAGCGGGACGCGCTTTCTCGACCGCTCCGGAGTCCGGGAATTGAAGCGCAGGCTCCTGCCGCGTGCGGCCCTGGTCACACCCAACTGGCCCGAGGCCGCGGCGATCTCAGGGTTTGCCGTCCGCACCCTCCGGGACGCCGAGAGGGTGGCAGTGAAGATCCTTGAGACGGGGTGCGGAGCGGTCCTTGTCAAGGGCGGCCACGGAAAGGGCGGGTCCTGCGTCGACATTCTCGCTACCCGGGGGGGGGGAGTTCAGCGGTTTTCCGGAAGGCGCATCCGCAGCCGCAACACGCATGGAACCGGATGCGTGCTTGCCTCGGCCATCGCGGCCGGGCTTGCGCAGGGGCGCACCCTCGAGGCCGCTGTGGGGAGCGCAAGACGTCTGCTCCGAAAGGGTCTTCTTGGGGGAGGGAGCCTCCACTGGGGCAGAGGTTCGGGACCGGCCCTTCCCTGACCGTTAGGGAGGCGGAGACTGATTTCGGGGAGGCGGCCACCGCGCAACCTTGCTACAATCGTTGTCTGCTACGAGCGAATACGCGTTCAGATGGCAGCCGGCCGACTCGGTCGTCCTCACGTTGGACAAGCGCTTTCGCGGCTGCCGGCGCTACCGCTGGTAGAGGATTCCGCTCATCATCCCAGACGAGATCTGAGCCCACCCCAGAGTGGGGGAGCCGGTAGAGGCCAAAAAAAGGGGCGCCGCGCTTGTGAAGCGGGCGCCCCGTTTTGCGTGCCACCCCTGAGGGTGAAACTAGCTCAGCTTGACCTTCTTCGCCTTGGCGGCGCGGATCAGGGCGTCGGCCATGTCCGAGGGCGTCGCGGCGACCTCGATCCCGCACTCCTTGAGCACGGCGATCTTCGCGGCCGCGGTGTCCTCGGCGCCTCCGATGATGGCTCCGGCATGGCCCATGCGGCGCCCCGCTGGGGCCGTCGCCCCGGCGATGAACCCGGCCACCGGCTTCTTGCAGTTCTCCTTGATCCAGCGCGCGGCCTCGACCTCGGCCGTCCCGCCGATTTCGCCGATCATGATGATGCCGCGAGTGTCGCGGTCCTCATTGAACATCTTGATGATGTCGAGGTGGGACGAGCCGTTGACGGGGTCGCCGCCGATCCCGACGCTGGTCGTCTGCCCAATTCCGCGGGTCGTCAGCTGGTAGACCGCCTCGTAGGTGAGGGTGCCCGAGCGCGAGACCACGCCGACGTGGCCCTTCTTGTGGATGTAGCCCGGGGCGATGCCGATCCGGCAGCCGCCGGTCGAGTCCTTCCCCGCACCCGGGGTCACGACTCCGGGGCAGTTCGGGCCGATGACCCGCGTGGGCTTGCCCTGCATCGCGCGCTTCACCCGGACCATGTCCTTGATCGGGATCCCCTCGGTGATCGCAACGACCAGGTCGAGCCCGGCGTCGACGCACTCGAGGATCGCGTCTGCGGCGTAGGGCGGCGGCACGAAGATCGCCGAAACGGTGGCCCCGGTGGCCTTCTTCGCTTCGGCGACCGAGTTGAAGACGGGCACTTTCTGGTCTTTGTACTCGAAGAACTTACCCCCCTTGCCGGGGGTGACGCCGGCGACCACCTGGGTGCCGTAGTCGAGCGACAGGCCGGCATGCCGGCCGCCGAAGTCCCCGGTGATGCCCTGGATGATGATCTTGGTTTGTGGAGTGACGAGGATAGCCATGGGAGTTATGCGACGAGTTTTACGATCTTCTGGGCGGCGTCGGCCATCGAGTCGCCCGTGGTGATTGCGAGCCCGCTCTTGGAGAGGGTCGCCTTGCCTGCGACCGAGTTGTTGCCCTCGAGCCGGACGACCAGCGGCAGGCTCAGGCCCACCTCCTTGGCCGCCTCGACGATTCCGTTGGCGATCACGTCGCAGTCCATGATCCCGCCGAAGATGTTCACGAGGATCCCCTTAACGTTCTTGTCTCCGAGGATGATCTTGAAGGCCGCAACGACCTGCTCCTTCGAGGCGCCTCCGCCGACGTCGAGGAAGTTGGCGGGGTTGCCGCCGAAGTGCTTGACGATGTCCATCGTGGCCATCGCGAGTCCAGCTCCGTTGACCAGGCAGGCGATGCTGCCGTCCAGGGCGATGTAGTTCAGTTCGTGCTTCGAGGCCTCGATCTCCTTGGGGTCCTCCTCGTTCAGGTCCCGCAGGGAGAGGATCTCCGGGTGGCGGAACAGCGAGTTGTCGTCGAACGACACCTTGGCGTCCAGGGCGAGGACCTCTCCGGTCGGGGTCGTCACGAGGGGGTTGATCTCCACCATCGCCGCGTCGGTCGCCCAGTACATCGCGTACAGGGAGCGGATCAGTTTGGAGGCGTTCTTTGCCTCAGCGGGATTGAAGCCAAGCCCGAAAACGAGCTCGCGGACCTGGTAGTCCGCCAGCCCGTACGCCGGATCGATGAACACCTTGAAGATCTTCTCGGGGGTCTCCTTGGCGACCTTCTCGATCTCAACGCCGCCCTCGGTCGAGGCAATGATCACGGGCCGCGACGTGCGCCGGTCCAGGAGGATCGCCAGATAATACTCCTTCTTGATGTCGTTCGCGACCGTGAAGTAAACGGTCTGCACCTTGCGGCCCGCAGGCCCGGTCTGGACCGTCACTAGGGTGTTGCCGAGCATGGCGGAGGCCATCTCGCGGGCCTCGGCCTTGGTCTTGCAGAACTTCACCCCGCCCTTGAAGCCGTTGGTGAAGGTGCCCTTGCCGCGCCCGCCGGCGTGGATCTGGGACTTGACCATGGTTGGACCTTCAGGGAGTTGGGCGAGGGCGGTCGGAAAGTCGGCCACCGAGGTCGCGGCCGCGCCCTTGGGGACGGGCACGCCAAATTTTTCGCAGAGGGCCTTTGCCTGATACTCGTGGATGTTCATGGAGGTGAGAAAGGGCCGATTGTGCAAAAAAGACCTGCCAAAGGACACGCGAAAACGAGTCAAAGCCCCACGTTAGAAGGGATCGTTTGACCGCCCATACGACCGACCACATGGGACTTATCGTCCCAGGGTCGGAAATCTAGTCCATCGCGTTTCGGATCAGGTCCTTAGAAGCTCTTTGGCCAGGAATGCAGCCTGCAGTCCGGCGAGCTCCCGGATGCCCTTCTGGGCCAGTTCAAGCATCCCCGCCAGTTCCTGCGGGGAGAAGGTCGACTCCTCACCCGAGCCCTGCACCTCAACGTAGCGGCCCTGACCGGTCATGACGACGTTGCAATCGACCTCGGCGTCCTTGTCCTCCACGTAAGCCAAGTCCAGAAGCTCCCTGCCGCCGCAGATCCCGACGCTCACCGCCGCGACTGAGTCGGCCAGGGGGTTCTCCGGGATTCGCTTAGCGTCGATCAGCTTCTGTACGGCGAGCCGGGCCGCGAGGTAGGCCCCGGTGATGGCGGCGGTGCGCGTCCCGCCGTCCGCCTGCAGGACGTCGCAGTCGATCCACAAGGTGTTGGTGCCGAGCCTGCCCAGGTCGAGCACCGCGCGCAGCGCTCGGCCGATCAGCCTCTGGATCTCGACCGTGCGGCCGTCGAGGCGGCCCTTGCTGATGTCCCGGGGCTTCCGCTCGAGGGTGGAGTAGGGCAGCAGCGAGTACTCGGCTGTCAGCCAGCCGCCCTTCACCCCCTGCTGCTTCATCCAGGTCGGCACGTTCGGCTCAATCGTGGCAGCGCAGATCACCTGGGTGGCGCCGAAGCGCACGAGGACCGAGCCAGTCGCGTGAGGGGCGACCCCGGCCTGGAACGACACGGGCCTCATCTGGTCGGCTCGGCGCCCGTCGATGCGGGTTTCTGGGGTCTGGGTCATGAGTCTAATCGGCCGGCAGGTTCCCCGGGATCCGCTCCTCGCGCTCCACGGGCTTGACCTGGGTCGTTGCCTCGCCGCCCTGCTCGGACATGGCGGCGATCAGGCGGTCGTTAAAGTCCTTCGCGGGGTCGTGGCCCATGCGTTTTAGGGCCTGCGTGAGGGCCGCAACCTCCACCAGCCGCGCCATGTCGCGGCCGGGCCGCACGTACAGCTCGATGTGGGGCACCTTCATGTTGAGGACCGTGTAGTAGTGCTCCTCGAGCCCCGTCCGCTCCTCGATCACCTCCGGGGTCCACTCCCGCAGGGTGACCACAAGGTCGATCCGCTTCTCCCGCCGCACGGACTTCACACCAAACATCTCCGCCACGTTGATGATCCCGATCCCCCGGCACTCCATGTACCCGCGGTTGAGCGGTCGGCTCGACGCCATCAGTTCGCGCTCATCCAGCAGCTTGATGACGGTCAGGTCGTCGGCGACGAGCGAGTGTCCGCGCTCGATCAGGGCCAGGGCGCACTCGCTCTTTCCCACGCCCGAATCGCCGCGCAGCATCACGCCCACACCGCGGATGTCCATCGCCGACGCGTGCTCGATCGAACTCGGCGCGAATTCGTTGTCGATGCACAGGGTGGCCATGTTCACGAATTTCATCGTGATCATGGGCGTGCGGATGATGGGCAGGCGCATCTCCCGGGAAACGGTGAGCATGGACTGCGTGGGATTGTAGTGGCGGGTGAGGATCAGGCACGGGATCACGCGCTTGACCATCTGCCTGAGGATCTGGGTCTGATGGTCGGTATCGAGCGTCTTAAGGTAGGTCATCTCCGCCGCCCCGATGACCTGGATCCTCTTGTTGGCAAAATACTTGAAGAAGCCTGTTAGCGCCAGGGCCGGGCGGTTGATGCTTCCCTCGCGAATCAGCCGGTGCATTCCCCCCTCTCCGGTCACCATCTCCAGCTTCAGCTTGTCGCGGTAGGTCTCGAAGAAGTGGGCGACCGTGATGCCATGGATGGCCTGTTGCATGAGCGGCAGTCCAGCACAAGGCCCCCCCGGTTGGCACGCCAAAAGAAGGCCGGGGCGCGGTTGCTAAAGACCCAGGGCCGGCTAGCATGCTGTCCCATCCCCCCCTCCAACCATGTTCAAACTCTTCTCTCCCGACCTCACCCAGTTTCCGCCTCGCAGCCCCCGCGTCCGCCTGGGCGGCTACGTGCACCTGCCCCGCTTGATCGACAAGGCCCGGGCCTTCGCCGCGAAAAAGAACGGCGAGTACAACTACAACTGCCCCCTGGACCGGCTGTTCTTCGACTTCACCGGGATCGGCGAAAAGCCGTTCCTGACCGCGGTCAAGTCCGGCAAGTCGGATTCGCAGCTGCTCGCCTGGGTGAACGCTCACACCAAGCGCCTGCCGCAGGAGGTCGTGCAATGGTCCTCATGGATGGAGAACCGGGGCCCCGGAGCAGCCGATGCCCATGGCCGATTCAAGGACATGATCTCGAAGCTCGCCCCGGAACGGTCCGACATCTCGACCTTCTTCGAGAGGCTCGACCTCGACGACTACGTGAGCTTTGGCGGCAAGGGCTGAGGCCCGGGCCGCGTCACAGGTTGAAGTCTTCCCCGAGGTAGAACTTTCGGGCCTTCTCGTCCTGCGCGAGAAACTCCCCCGTCCCCTCGGACAGGACCTTGCCCTTGTGGATCAGGTAGGCCCGGTCGACGATCCGGAGGGTCTCGCGCACGTTGTGATCGGTCACGACGACCCCGATTCCGCGGCTCTTCAGCTGCAGGATGATCTTCTGCACCTCCGCGACCGAGATCGGGTCGATGGCGGCGAAGGGCTCGTCCATCAGCAGGAACTTGGGCTGGGTCACCAGGGTCCGGGCGATCTCGAGGCGGCGGCGCTCGCCGCCGGACAGGGTGTAGGCCTTCTGGTGGGCGACATGGGCGAGGTTCAGCTCCTCAAGGTGGCGCGCGACCACGGCCGCGCGCTCCGGCCGGCGGATCCCCTGGGTCTCGACGATCGCCAGGATGTTCTCGGCGACGGTCAACTTCCGGAAAACCGACGGCTCCTGCGGCAGGTAGCCGATCCCGTGGCGGGCCCGCTCGTGCATGCGCAGAGCCGTGATGTCCCGCCCGTCGAGCAGCACGCGCCCGGCGGTCGCGGGGATGAGTCCGACGATCATGTAGAAGGTCGTCGTCTTTCCGGCCCCGTTGGGTCCCAGCAGCCCCACGACCTCCCCGGCGCCGAAGCGCACGTTCACGCCGTCGACCACCGAGCGCTCCCCGTAGGTCTTGACCAAGCCCTCGGTCTGAATGCAGCTCGTCATGGCTTCTGGGCAGGCGCGGGCTGCGGCGGGGCCGGCTCCTTCTTGTCAAATCCCAGGTCCTTGATCGGCGGTCCGATCACCTTGGGATGGCCCACGATAACCCGCCGCTCGTTGCGCAGCATCGTGATCACCTCTCCCGTCCAGCGGGTCCCGTTGCTGTGGTCAGTCACCACGGGGCTGTCGGTCAGGACGATCCGGTCCTCCCGGGGGAGGACCTCGGCCCTGCCGCAGGTCGCTTCGCGGTCGCCCTGCGCAATCAGCACGTGCCCGATGGCCTCGAGATGCTCGAACTGTGACTGGGTGCCGATCGCCTCCGCCTTCCCTCCGGACCGGGTAGATATGACCTCCAGCCGGTCGCAGGTGATCTTGATGTTGGTGCCGGCCACGACGACGTGGCCGGAGAAGGTCGAGTAGGTCCGAGTATCGGTGCTGCGGGCCTCCAGGCTGTCCGAGGTGATGACGGTCGGCTGGGTCTCCTCCGCCGCGGCCAGGGCGCGGACCCCAAGAAGGGCGAGGAAAGCGAGGGCTCTGAGGGGCAAGGATGCAGGTCTCATCGGAGGATGTCGGTCACCTTTTCCTTGAAAACTACGCGCACGTCGCGGCGTATGGAAATCTTTTCCCCCTTCTGCTCGTAGCTCCAGTCCTCGCCGGTGACCTCGCCGTCGTCGCGAATCAGCCTCACGCGGGTGGGCCCGCTCGCCCGCCCCTGCTTGGGAAAGTAGCTCGCCGCCGCGCTCACCAGGACATAGTCGACCCGCGGGGCAGCCCCTCCCGCGAACGCCGTTATCAGGATATTGACGACGTCGATCCGCTCAGCGCTCACAGGGTGCACCTCGTCGCCGCTCAGAGTCAGGGAATGGTAGCCCTCCTTGGTGAAAAGAGGCAGGACCCAGTTCTTCGCGGGTGCGAGCCCCGCGACACTCGAGTCCTCGGCCGCGGGCGCCGGGGGTGCGGCGAGCAGCGCAAATCCAGGCGCGGCGAGCAGGGCGAGCCCCAGCAGGGCTGCAGGAGACGTCACGGACGCGCGGCCCCCCGTGCCGCCAGAATCCGGTCGCAGACCTCGCGGACGGCGCCGCGGCCCCCGGGCCGGGAGGTCACGTACCGCGCCGCCCGGAGAGGGCCCGCTGTGGCCCCGGGAACAGCGACTCCGATCCCCGCCCAGCGCAGGGCCGGCTCGTCGATCTCGTCGTCGCCGATGTAGGCGCACTGGTCCGCGGCCAAGCCCAGTCGGGCTACGAGTTCGCTCAGGGCCTCCTTCTTGTCCACTCGTCCCTGGATGACGTGCGGAATCTTCAGCTCCCGCGCGCGGATCGAGGTCGCCTGGCTCGGCCTGCCGCTGATCCACGCGACGGCCAGTTCCGCCTTCAGGACCCGGGCCAGCCCCATTCCGTCCAGAACCGAAAAGAACTTCACCTCCCCGCCCGGGCCGATCCCGACTGTTCCGTCCGTCAGGACCCCGTCAACATCCATCGCAAGGAGTCGGATGGCGGCCCACTGGGAGCGGGTTACGGGGCGCGGCTTCATCCCATCCACTCCGTTATGCGGGCGATAACCTTGTCCCGGTTCGGCCGGAACGCTGCCTCCAGCTCGGGGGCGAACGGGACCGGTATGTCCAGCGACCCGATTCGGAGCGGAGGGGCCTTCAGACTCCCGAAGTGAGCCTCACCCAGGCGTGCGACGAGTTCGGCCCCGAAACCGTGGGTCAGGCGCCCCTCGTGAAGAACGATCAGGCGTCCCGTTTTTCCAAGAGAAGCCTCGACCGGGCCGAGCGAGAGCGGAGCGAGCCCCCTGAGGTCGAAAAGCTCGATCGAGACCTCGTACTCGGTCGCCAGGTACTCGCAGACCTCCTCGGCGACATGAGTCATCTCCCCGTAGGTGAGCAGGGTCGCGAAGTCGCCGGCCCGCACGAGCCTCGGTTTCCAAACGTCGCGGTAGTTCGGATCCCAGGCCACGGGCTGTTTGCCCCGCCGGTAGAGGGCCTTGTGCTCGAAGAGAATTACCGGGTTGGGGTCCTCGAACGCGGCCAGGACCGCGTTGAAGGCGTCCTGGGGCGTGCTGGGGTATAGCCCCTTGATCCCGGGCATCGACAGGAACAGTGCCTCGAGCTCCTGGGAGTGAAACGAGCCGAAGGTGAGCCCCCCTCCACAGGGGAGCCGCAGGACAAGGGGGCAGGCCGCCCCCGACCGGAAGCGCATCGTCGCGGCGTTGAGCGTGATCTGCGTCATCGCCTCGGTCGCGAAGTCGGCGAATTGAAACTCCTCGATCGGGCGATGGCCGTTCAGCGCAAGCCCGATTGCGTAGCCGGTCGTTGCGCTCTCCGCGAGGGGCGCATTGAAGACCCGGGGCCGGCCGAAGTCCTTGAGCAGCCCCTCCGTCACTTTGAAGGCGCCCCCGTAGGTGGCGATGTCCTGGCCGATGATCAGGGACTCGGGCCTCTCGGAGAGAACTTTCCGGAGGGCCTTGTTGATCGCCTGGGCGAAGGTCAGGGTCTCGGGGGAGGCCGGTGCGGAGGGGTCGGAGCCGACCCGGGGCACCCAGGCAATCGGCGGGGCCGGCGGCGCAAAGACGTCGGCTTCCATTCCGGCCGGGTCCGGCCGGGCAGTCGGGAGCGAGACCTTGATGCAGCGCTCGATGAATTCCCCGAGCTCCGCCTCGATTCCGGCGATCCGGGCCTCGCCCAGGCCCGCCGCCAGGCGGGTGCGCAGGCGGGGCAGGGGGTCGCGGCGCGCGAACTCCTCGAAGGCCCCCGCCGGAAGGTAGTCCCCTGTGTCGTAGGCCGCGTGGCCCCGCAGGCGCAGGGTCCTGGCCTCGACGAGGATCGGGCGCGATGTCCCGCGGACCTCCTGAATGACGGCGCAAAGCGAGCGGGCGCAGGCCTCGGCATCGGTCGCATCCACCACTCGGCCCTCGATCCCGTAGCCGGCAGCGCGCTGCCACAGTTCGACCCGCTGGTCGTACTGCTCGCGGACCGGGGTCGAATAGGCGTACTGGTTGTTCTCGATGACGAAGATGACCGGAAGCGACAGGAGCGAGGCTAGGTTCATCGCCTCGTGCACGTCGCCCGTGCTGGATCCGCCGTCGCCGAAGAAGGAGAAGCCCACAGCCTTGAGCCCCTTGCGGCGCTGGGAGTCCGTGGAGCCCAGGACAGGCCCGCACATCGCCCCGAGGTGGCTGATCATCGGCAGCGAGCGGTGGGAGGGGTCGCCGCGGTGGACGTTGCCCTCGCGGGCCTTGGTGGGGCTGCCGGCGTTGGCAAAATACTGGTTGAGGTGATCGCAGAGGTGCCCGCTCCAGATGAGGTGCCCGCCGAGGCCCCGGTGGCTGAAGGACACGATGTCTATCCCCTTGTCTGCCAGCAGGGCCAGCGGGATGATAAGCGCCTCGTTCCCCTGGCCTCCGGTGACGGTGCCCTTGACCAGGCCCTGTCGGAATAGCTCCAGTATCCGGTTGTCGACCGTCCGGGCGTAATGCATCCAGACAAAGATACGCACGAGGGCGGCGTCCGTGTTCTTCTCGAGCTCCGCGGGGAGCAGGTGGCGCGCCGCCAGGATGTCGGGCGGGGTTGGGAACTGCGTGTCCAAGCGCTCCAAAGCTGACGGCGGGCCGCCGGGTGGGCAAGAGGAGAGATTTTCCGAAGAAAGCAACAGGCTCGCCACGGGCCGCCAAATCCGGTTGATTCGCCGGGCTCCACCCCATGGAACCCCCCCGTCGGCCCTGGCGACCCTCCCTCACCCAGCAGATCCTGCTCGGCCTCGCGCTGGGCTGCCTTCTGGGCGTCGTGAAGCCCTCATGGGCCCTGCACACGGCCTTCCTGCGGGACATCTTCCTGAACCTGATCAAGTCGCTAATCGCCCCGCTCATATTCTCGAGCGTGGTCGCGGGAATCGGGGGTGGAGGCAGCGCAAAGAAAGTGGGGCGGCTCGGTCTTAAGGCGATCATCTACTTCGAGGTCGCCACCACCCTGGCCCTCGCGGTCGGGCTGACGGTTGCCAACGTTGTCCACCCCGGCAGGGGAGTGGTCCTCCAGGCCGGGTCCGCGCTGGCGGCCTCCGCCGTGGCCCGCGGGCCGATGACTCTCTCCCAGACCCTGGTGCACGCCTTTCCCGTGAGCGTCGTCGAGGCCATGGCCACCGGCGACGTGCTGCAGATCGTCGCCTTCGCCGCGATCTTCGGGCTCGCGGTTGCCGCTGTCGGCGAGAAGGCCCGGCCCGTCGTCGTCCTGTGCGAGTCGGTGATGCAGGTGATGTTCAAGTTCACGGACCTGATCATGCGCCTGGCGCCCCTCGGGGTCGGGGCGGCGATCGCCGTAACGATCGCCCGCCAGGGCCCGGGGGTCCTGACCCACCTGGGGTTGCTCGTCGTCTCCCTCTATGGGGCTCTGGTCATCTTCCTCGTCATCCTTCTCGGGGTGGCGGGGCTGGTTCTAAAGCTCCCGATCCGGGCCTTCTGGAAGGCCGTGCGCGAACCCTTCACCCTGGCCTTCGCGACCGCAAGCAGCGAGTCAGCCCTGCCCAAGGCGATGGAGTCCATGGTCGAGCTGGGGGTTCCTCGGCAGATCGCCGGGTTCGTGATTCCGGCCGGCTACAGCTTCAACCTCGACGGGAGCACGCTTTATCTGGCGCTCGCCTCGGTGTTCGTGGCGCAGGCTGCGGAGACGGCCGGGGCGCCCCATTTCGGAATCGGCCAGCAGTTAATGCTGATGATCACCCTGATGATCACCTCCAAGGGGGTGGCTGCGGTCCCGAGGGCCTCGCTCGTGGTCCTGATCGCGGCCCTGCGCTCCTTCAACCTGCCTGCCGAGGGGGTCGCGGTGATCCTCGGGGTTGATGCCCTTATGGACATGGCGCGGACCTCGGTGAACGTCGTCGGCAACTGCCTGGCCTGCGTGGTCGTTGCCCGCTGGGAGGGCGAGTTTCCCTCCCGGCCCCAGCCCCCTGCCTAGACCTCGAGGGACTCCCCGGGCTTGAGGGCGCGGACGGCGTGCCCCCGGACGGCCGCCTCGGCGGCGAACTTCGCCCCGTTCTGGGCGATCAGGGGCCAGGTGTTGTAGTGCATGGGCACCGCGACCTTGGGTCTGAGGATATCCAGCGCGTCGAGGGCGTCCGCCGGGCCCATCGTGAAGTTGTCGCCTATCGGCAGGAGAGCGACGTCGATCCCCGCGCGGGCAATCAGCTGCATGTCCAGAAACAGCGCGGTGTCGCCGGCGTGGTAGAGAGTCCGCGCCCCGGAGCTGATGAGGATCCCGCAGGGCTCTCCCAGATAGGTGATCTTTCCGCCCTCGATGTGGCTTGAGCTGTGGTGGGCGAGCGTGAGCTTCACCCGGCCGAAAGGGAAATCGTGGGTTCCGCCGGGATTCATGCCGTGGGTCTTTGCGCCCTGCTCGCCCAGGAATTCCGAGATCTCAAAGTTCGAGATCACGGTGGCGCCGCACCGGCGGGCGATCTCCAAGGCGTCGCCGATGTGGTCGTCGTGCCCGTGGGAGCACAGGATGTAGTCGCAGCTGATCTTTGAAGCCAGGACGGGAGCTGACGGGTTGCCCGTCAAAAACGGGTCGATCAGCAGGCGCAAGCCCGCCGTCTCGACCGAGAAACCGGAGTGGCCGAGGTAGGTGATGCGCATAACAATACAGACTTGGAAAAAGTCTCAGGGCTGGTCGATCTTGCGGATCCGGGTGAGGTGGCGCCCCCCCTCGAATTCCGTCGCAAGCCAGACCCGCGCGATCGCAAGGGCCTGCTCGAGTGAGATCGTCCGCTCTCCCAGCGACAGGCAGTTGGCGTCGTTGTGGGACCGGTTCCACAACGCCACCTGCTCGGTCCAACACAGCCCGCATCGAATGCCGGGAATGCGGTTAGCGACGATCGCCTCGCCATTGCCGGAGCCCCCGATGACGATCCCGCGCTCGAACTGCCCGCGGGCCACGGCCTGCGCGACAGGGCGGATGAAGTCGGGGTAGTCGCAGGCCGCATCGGAGTTGGTGCCGAAGTCGCGGACCGTGTGGCCCTCGGACAAGAGCCAGGCTTTGATGGCCTCCTTGTACTTGTATCCAGCGTGGTCGGAGCCGATCGCGATCGTGAAGGTCTTCATGCGGGAGAGGGGGTATCGATGATGTTCCAGAAAGCCTGCGAGTCGGCGAGGTCGGACATCACCGCCGTGGGGCGGCTCCCCGCGAGGTCTGCGGCGCTGTGGCGGCCGGTGGCGACAGCGAGGCAGTTGGCGCCGATCGCGCGGGCGCAGGCGACGTCGTGGGGGGTGTCGCCGATCACCCAGACACGGCTGGGGTGGAAATCAACCCCGTGGGTCTCGCGGGCCCTCCTCAGGCCGTGGGGCCCGAGCTCGTTTCGAAACTCGCTGTCATCGCCAAAGGCCCCGAAGGGAAAGTGCCGCCACAGCCCGTGGTGGGAGAGCTTGACCTCGGCTCCTCGGCGGAAGTTGCCCGTCAGGAGCCCCTGGGCCACGCCGGGCCTGCGCCCGGCCGCCTCCACCAGATCGCGGGCCCCCGGGAATACCCTGGCCTGGGGGGTGTGCATCTCGGCCGGCAGGAGCCCGAGGTAGGCCTCGCTGTATCCGGTGAAATTCTCCTCTGTGGGGGGGACCCCGAACTTTGCGAAGATCTGGCGGATGATCCAGCGGTCGGTCCTGCCGGCAAAGTCAATGTCATCTAACAAGCCACTGATTCCGAATTGCTTAAGAAGCGCCGCCGTCAGGGCGCGCCTGCTCGCCCCGCCAGAATTGGTGAGCGTCCCGTCAATATCCCAGAGAAGCAGGATTTTCATGTGAAACAAACCCCCATCCTATACGTCTACACGTTTGCAGAATCAAGTTCCCCGAACTAGGATACCATTATGAACACGATCGGACGTTGTTTCACGCTCGCTGCGGCGTCAGCCGCGGTGCTGCTCGCCGGCTGCACCAGCCCGGAAACTCGCATCAAGAACAACCCCGAGATCTTCGCGCAGCTCACCCCGCAGGAACAGACCCTGGTCAAGTCGGGGCAGGTGGGCGTGGGCTTCACCCCGCAGGCCGTCAAGCTTGCCTTGGGCGATCCCGACCGGATCACCGTGAGGACCGACGGAAAGGGGCAAACTCAGATCTGGCACTACCTGGAGACGGTGTATTATGACGGGGCCTACCTGTACGGGGGCCCGTACTGGGGCGGATGGGGCCACCGGCACTGGGGCGGACTCTGGGGCCCGGCCCCGTATCCCATTGGCCCGGTCCAAACCTACGATCGTTTCAGGGTCGAGTTCCGCGACGGCAAGGTCTTCGCGATCAGCCAGGATTTCGGGACCTGACTGGAGCCCGCTTCCCGGAGGCCCCTAGAGGGCGTGGATAGCCGACTTGCCGACCGCAAGACCCGCCTCGCGCACCGCCTCGCTTAGGGTCGGGTGGGCGTGGATCGTCCGGCCCAGATCCTCCGCGCTGCCGCCGTACTCCATGTGGGTCACGACCTCGCTGATGAGCTCGCTCGCGCCGCGGCCCAGGATCTGCGCTCCCAGGATTCGGTCGGTCGCCGAGTCAGCGATGATCTTGACGAACCCCTCGGCCGCGTCCGCGGCGATGGCCCGTCCGTTCGCTGCGAAGCTAAACTTTCCCACCCGGACGCTCAGGCCCCTGGCCTTGGCAGCATCCTCACCGAGCCCCACGCTTGCGACCTCGGGGTCGGTGTAGACAACCGCTGGCACGAGGTCCCAGTTCACATGTCCAGCCTTGCCGGCTATCCATTCGGCAACTGCAACTCCGTCCTCCTCGGCCTTGTGCGCGAGCATCGGACCGGCGACCACGTCGCCTATCGCCCATACCCCGGGAGCGGTGGTGCGAAGGCGGGAGTCGACCTTGATCCGCTGTTTTTCGTCGAGCGCGATTCCGGCCTTCTCTAGGCCCAGCTTGTCGGTGTACGGGCGGCGCCCGACGGCGACAAGGACCTTATCCGCTGCGAACTCGAGTTTCTGCCCGGCCCGCTCCGCGGTGAGGATTCCCTTGGAAAAACCGGTCACTTTCGCGTTCGTCTCGATCTTCAGGCCCTGCTTCTCAAGCGCGCGGGAAAAGGCCCGCACGATGTCGTCGTCGAAGGTTGCGACGATCTTCGGCAGGAACTCGACCACGGTAACCTGGCTGCCGAGGCGCGCCCAGACCGACCCGAGCTCAAGTCCGATCGCCCCTCCCCCGACGACCACCAGGCGGCCCGGCACCTGGCCGAACGCGATCGCCTCGTCGCTCGAGACCACCGTCTTGCCGTCGAAGGGGACTGCCTTGAGCTCCACCGGCGCCGAGCCGGTCGCGATCACGACGGCCTTCGCTGAGAGCTTCCGGCCCCCCACAGCCACCGTTCCGGGCGCGACAAAGGAAGCCTCCCCGGGGACGACCTCCACCTTGCGCGCCTTCGCAAGCTGGGCTATCCCCCCGACCAGCTTCGCAACGACCGAGTCCTTCCGCCGCATCAGGGCGACGAGGTCCAGCTCGACCGACGAAAGCTTGATCCCGTGGGAAGCCGCATGGCCGCGGGCGAAGGCGAGCTGCTCCGAGGAGTGCAGGAGCGCCTTACTGGGTATGCAGCCGACGTTCAGGCAGGTGCCCCCCAGGGAGGGCCGCTTCTCGACCAGGGCCACCTTCAGGCCCAGCTGGGAGGCGCGGAACGCGCACACGTAGCCGCCGGGGCCCGCGCCGATCACGATCAGGTCAAAGGTGTCCATGGGTTCAGACGCCCAGCAGAAGCCGTGCGGGATCCTCGATCGCCTGCTTGACCTTCACGAGGAAGGTGACCGCCTCGCGGCCGTCCACGAGCCGGTGATCATAGGTGAGGGCCAGGTACATCATCGGCCGGATGACGACCTGGCCGGCGATGGCGACCGGCCGTTCGGTGATGGAGTGCAGCCCCAGGATGGCGCTCTGCGGCGGATTGATGATCGGGGTCGAGAGCATCGAGCCGAAGATCCCACCGTTGGTGATGGTGAAGACCCCGCCGTCGAGGTCCTCGAGCTTGATCTTGCCCTCGCGCGCCCGCTTGGCCGCGTCGGCGATCGCCTTCTCGATGTCGGCCATGCCGAGCCTGTCGCAGCCCCGGACCACGGGCACCATGAGGCCCTTTTCCGTCGAGACGGCGACCCCGATGTCGTAGAAGTGATTCTCGACGATCGTGTCGCCATCGATCTGGGTGTTGATCGAGGGGACCTCCTTCAAGGCCCCGACGACGGCCTTGGTGAAAAACGACATGAAGCCGAGCTTGATGCCGTTCTTCTTGACGAAGTCGTCCTGGTACTTGGCTCTCAGGGCGATCACGGCCGACATGTCGACCTCGTTGAAGGTTGTCAGAAGCGCCGCGGCGTGCTGCACGGTGACAAGCCGCTCGGCTATCCGCTGGCGCAGGGGCGACATCTTGCGCCGGGTCTGGCGCGCCCCGGCCGTGGGCTGGGCCGCCGCGGGCGGCTGCGCCGCCTGCGGAGCCGGGGCGGGGGAGGGCGCTGGCGCCTTCGATGATGCGGCGAGCATGTCGCCCTTGGTGACCCGGCCGCCCTTGCCCGTTCCGGTCACGGAGGCCGGCTCGATTCCGGTTTCGGAGGCTATCCTCCGGACCGCCGGAGAGGCGACCGCGGCCGGCTGCGGAGCGGCCTCTGACCTCTGGGGCCCCGCCTGGACCGGGGAGGCGTCGGTATCGATCGACGCCACGACCTGGCCGATCTTCACCTCTGCCCCGGCGGCCACCTTGAAGGTTATCCTTCCGGCGGCCTCGGCGGTGCCTTCCGAGGTGATCTTGTCGGTCTCCAGCTCGTAGATCGGCTGGTCCTTGCCGACCGAGTCGCCGTCGGTGACGTGCCAGCGGGACAATAAGCCCGTCGTTATGGACTCACCCATCGGGGGGATCTTGACTTCGATTACAGGCATGGTTCGGAAATTGTTCGGGGGTTGGACTTAGAGTGTAAAGGCGTCCGTGGCGAGCGCGGCGAGCTCCTGCCGGTGGAGGGCCAGCACGCCGACGGCGGGCGAGGCGGAAGCGTCTCGGCCCGCGTAGGCGGGCTTGCGTCCGAAGATCACCTCCAATTGCGGGGCGATCCAGGACCAGGCGCCCATGTTCTGGGACTCCTCCTGGCACCATACGAGCCGGGCGCCGGCGTGGCGCTTGGCAATCTGCGCGAGAATGTCATCCCGCAGCGGGTAAAGCTGCTCGATCCGGACGATCGCCGCGTCGCCGATCCCGTTCTTCTCGCGGTACTCCACGAGGTCATAGTACACCTTGCCCGAGCACAGGATCAGGCGGGAGGCAGCCGGGCCGGACTCGCCGAATCGCGGGTCATCGAGGATCTCCTGGAAGGAGCCCGCCGTGAGCTCCGCCATCTTCGAGACCGCGGCCGGGTGGCGCAGGAGCGACTTGGGCGCCATCAGGACCAGGGGCTTTCGGAAAGAGCGCCTCACCTGGCGCCGCAGGATGTGGAAGTACTGGGCCGGTGTCGTCAGGTTCGCGACCTGGATGTTTCCTTCCGCGCAGGACTGCAGGAAGCGCTCGAGCCGCGCCGAGGAGTGCTCGGGACCTTGGCCCTCGTAGCCGTGGGGCAGGAGCAGCACGATCCCGCAGGTCGTCTGCCACTTCGATTCGCCCGAGACGATGAACTGGTCGATCACGACCTGGGCCCCGTTCGCAAAGTCCCCGAACTGGGCCTCCCACAGGCAGAGCATGTCCGGGTAGTCCATAGCGTACCCGTAGTCGAACCCGAGGACGGCGGCCTCCGACAGCAGCGAGTTGTAGACGCAGAAGTAGGCTTGGTCGGGGTCGAGGTGCTTCAGGGGCGCGTACTTTTCTCCGGTCTCCACGTCGGCGAGAACCGCATGGCGGTGGCTAAAGGTGCCCCGCTCGCAGTCCTGTCCGCTTAGGCGGACAGCGATCTTCTCGATGAGCAGGGAACCCATGGCCAGCGCCTCGGCGAGCCCCCAGTCGATGGGACCTCCGGATTGGCACGCCCGGGCGCGGCCCGCGAGGATCCGCTTGATCTTGGGGTGGGGCTTGAAGCCCTCCGGGACCGTGGTGAGGGTGTGGGCGACCCGCCCGAGCACCGCCGCCGGGACGGCCGTTTCGACGGGCGTATGGTCGTAGGCCGGCTGGAAGACGGCCGAGGAGCCTTTGTAGGGGTCGCTGGGCTTGGCGTTCCTGGCGGCCCTGGCGGCCTCCTTCGCCTTGGCCTTCGCCAGGTTATCCTCGAGGGCGGCCGAGTATTCGGCGGTGATCGATTCGCCCTTGGCGGCGGTGATCGAGCCCTCGCTGACGAGATTGCGGGTGTAGATTGAGGAGACCAGCGGGTGGGCCGAGATCTTCCGGTAGAGCATCGGCTGGGTGAACGAGGGCTCGTCGGTCTCGTTGTGGCCGTGGCGGCGGAAGCAGACCATGTCGACGAAGACGTCGCGCTTCCACTGCACGCGGAATTCGAGCGCGAGCTTTGCAATCATGCAGACCGCCTCCGGGTCGTCGCCGTTCACGTGGAAGATCGGAGCCTCGATCATCTTAGCCACATCGGTGCAGTAGTACGACGAGCGCGCATCCGACGGGTCGGTCGTGAAGCCAATCTGGTTGTTGATGACAAAGTGGACGGTGCCGCCGGTGCGGTAGCCCACCAGCCGCGAGAAGTTGAGCGTCTCGGCAACGGTCCCCTGTCCGGCGAGCGCCGCGTCCCCGTGGATCAGGAGCGGCAGTACAAGCAGTCGCCTCTCGATGTCCCCTCGGATCCGCGCCCGCGCCCTGGCCTTTCCCTCGACGACGGGGCCCACGATTTCCAGGTGGGAGGGATTCGCGGAGAGGCGCACCTCGACCTTCTTGCCGCTCGTGGTCGGGATCAGCGACTCGTAGCCCAGGTGGTACTTCACATCGCCGTCGCCGGCCACGGAGTCGGGGATGTAGTTCTCCGAGAACTGCTCGAACATCTTCTCGAAGGACTTGCGCATCACGCTGCACAGGACGTTCAGGCGTCCGCGGTGGGCCATGCCCATGACGATCTCCTCGACCCCGACCTCGGGGCAGTGGTCGATCAGGGCGTCCAATGCCGCAATGATCGTCTCGCCGCCCTCGAGCGAGAAGCGCTTCTGGCCGACGTACTTGGTGTGCAGGAACTTCTCGAAGAGCTCCGCCTTGTGCAGGTGCCGCAGGATCCTGACCTTGCGGGCGGTGGAAAAGTCCGGCTTGAGCCGCGTCGACTCGATCCTGTGCTCAAGCCAGGTCCGGCACTCCCTGTCCTGGATGTGGGCGTACTCGACCCCGACATGGCCGCAATAGGTATCCGCCAGGGACGAAATGATGTCGCGCAGCTTCATCTGGCCCCCGCCCAGGTACGTGCCGACGTCGAACGAGGTGTCCAGGTCCTCCTCCTTCAGGTTGAACTCCGAGAGATCAAGCTTTGGAGACGGGGGAGGGGGAGGGCTCAGGGGGTCGATGTGGGCCTGCAGGTGGCCGATCGTCCGGTACGCGCGGATCAGGTAAAGAACGTGCGCCTGCTTGAGGCTGTCGACGATCGAGATGCCGGCGGAGTCTCTCCCCCGGAGAGCCGTCGACAGGGCGGCGCCGTCGCTTCCGAGGTTGAATCCCTGGAAGAACGCCCGCCAGGTCGGGTCCACGGAATCGGGGTTTTCGAGCCAGGAGCGGTACATCTCCTCGATCAGCTCAGCGTTGGCACGGGTTGGGAAAGTCGTCGCGTTCATCGAAAGGGGTGGGGAAAGCTGCCGATCCGGCGGGCAAACTCAAGCGCGCGCTCCCCCTGTCCGGGAGGTTGCAATCCGTCTTAATCTGCGTACTAGCCAGGATAAGAATTTGTGCGTGTTGCCCATGGAGACCCAGATCAAAGAATCCCTTATCCTGTTATTGAGCGGCATCAACCATTCTGATGGGGATGTGGTCGCAGCGGAGACGGCCCGGCTCGACACGCTGCTTGCGCAGGGCCGCGGGAAGCTCCCCGCCCAGCTCGAGCACTTCCTGGAGAGGCGCAGCTATTCGAAGGCCCTGGCCCTCCTGGGCGGGCGGGTATGAGCGGCGCCGGCAATGTTCCCACGGACGGGGGTCCCGGACTCGGCCATAATCCCTTCGGGGCCCTGAGCAGTGCAGGGCTTCCCGCCGGCTCGACCCAGCCCCGGCCCGCGCCGCCGGCCCCGGCCGCGGCTGCCCCGCGGAATCGCGGGCGGGTAGATATCATCCGGGAGACAGGCGGTCGGGCGGGAAAGACCGTGACGGTCGTCACCGGCTTCTGCGGGATCGGGGGGCCCGAGAAGGAGGGGCTTGCGAAGGCGATGCGGGCGGCATGCGGATGCGGCGGCACGGTCAAGGACGGCCGGATCGAGATCCAGGGCGACCAGCGGGAGACCGTCGCGCGGATCCTCGCGGAGGCCGGATTCCGGCCCGTGTTCGCGGGCGGGTGAGCGGGGGACGCCCTAGGCGGCGAGTCCGGCGGCGAGGACCAGGGCGCTCTTCGCCCGGTTCAGGATGTACAGATGGTAACCGGGGGCCCCGTGCTCAAGCAGGCCGCGGATCTGGGTCAGCGCCCAGTCGGTTCCGATCGATTCGACGACATCGGCGTTGTCGCCGGCCGCCTGGAGCCTTCGGATCAGCCTTTCGGGAAGGGTCGCCCCGCAAATCGCGGTGAAGTGGGTGATCTGCTTGAGCGAGAGAACCGGCATGATTCCGGGCACGATCGGCACCGTGATGCCGGCGGCGCGGCAGCGGCTGACAAAGCGCCAGTACATCTCGTTCGCAAAGAAAAGCTGGGTCGTGATGAAGCCGGCCCCCGCATCAACCTTGCGTTTCAGGGCCTCGAGATCGGCCTCCGCAGAGAGCGCCTCGGGGTGCTTCTCCGGATAGCCGGCGACTCCCAGGCAGAAGTCGCCATGCCGAGCGCGTAGGAGGGAGACCAGCTCGTTCGCGTGAGCCAGTCCATCGGGGACAGGGGTGAAGCCCACCCCGCCCTTTGGGGGGTCGCCGCGAAGGGCCATTATGTTGCGGAAGCCCTCAGCGTGAATCTGGTCTGCTACAGCATTCAGCTCCGAACGGGAGTGCCCGACGCAGGTCAGGTGGGGCATCACCGTAAAGCCGAGGTCCCGCCGCAGCATCGCGCTGATCCGGGCCGTCCGGTCCCGGGTCGAGCCCCCGGCACCGTAGGTGACGGAGACAAAGTCGGGGTTGATCTTCTTCAGCGCGGTTGCCGTCTGCCTGAGGGCCTCAATTCCGGCGTCGTCCTTCGGGGGAAAGAATTCGAGCGAGCGAAGCGGGTTTCCGAGGGCGAAGAGATCAGAAATGGGCCGGTCTTTTTCCACAACATATCAACATATAATAAAGTAATGATATGTGTAAAGAAATTACTTTCGGCCGCTGGACCCGAACCTGGGCGTGCTAGCCTTTCTTTTGCGGCTCCGGCGGCGGGGCGGAGGGACCCGGCTCGAACAGGTCTGCGGCCTTCTCAGGGAGCCCTGTGAAGACATAGTCGTCGATCTGGAAGGAACGCCGAGCCATCAGGGCATTGACGGGGGCCTTGGCGTCGGAGCTCGTAACCCAGACATAAACCGGCCCCGCGGGAATCGTCTCGAACTCGGGCTCCTTCGCGGTTGCGGTCGCCTGGTCCTTCGCCTTGCCCTCGGGCGGCTTGGGCGCGGGAGCCTTCGGCTTCTTCTCCTCGGGCTTGCGGCCCATTACCACGGTGTAGATCGTCCCGTCGAACGTGCTCACCTTTAACGTGCGGCTGTGGGCGCGGGCCTCGATTGCCTTCGGGTCCGACGGCTCGCTTGTGTCCGAGAAGCGCAGCGAGCCCAGGTAGCCCAGAACGGAGGACACCTTGTCTTCCTTCAGGACCTGCCCCGCCGGCGCAGGTTCGGCCTTCCAGACCCCGCCCTTCTTTTCGCGGGCGGCGACGACCGGGGTCCCCGAGGAGAACCCGATCTCGAGCCGGCTCACCGCGTCAGGCTTCAGGTCGACGAGCGTCGTCAGAGCCCATCCCTTGGGCTCGAGGTCGAGCCACAGGTTCAGGTCGGAAAAATAGGCCCGGGGCTCGTTGCCGAACCGCACGAAGCGCCCGGCCCTCTCGCCCATCTTGCCCAGGGTGACCGAGGCCAGCGCGCGGCCGGAACTGTCCAGAAACTCAATCCGGCTGTCCTTGAACTCGAGCCGGGCCAGGCGGGCGGGATTTTCCGTCACCAGGCGCTGGACCTTCGCCCCCGTCAGGTCCGCCACAAAGCTCGATAGCTTTGAAAAGTCGGCGGGGAGGCCGAAGTAGCCGTCGTCGACCCACGTTCCGTCCTGCTGCCGGCTGAGGTTGAGGGTCTTTCCCTGGTCGCTCAAATGGATGCGCTGCACCCCGGCAATTGCCGCGGGTTCGACCAGGGGGCGGCCCACGCGGGGGTTGGACTCCGCGGGTTTCTGCGAGCGGTTCAGCCGGTAGGCGATCCCCGAGAGGATCGCGAGTACGGCCACGGCGATGACGATCGATTTGAGCTTCATGGCTGGTTTGCCCGGGTGCGGTGAGACTTCGCTATGCTAGCGCCTGCGCCGGCGCGAGAACCACAGGCCAAATGCGCAGACCAGGATCGGGGAAGCGAGCAGGTTGATCGCGAGCAGGCGGTTCTCAAGGGCGTCAATCCCCTCCCGGAGGGCGAGCCGGATCTGCCGGCGCTCGGCGCGAAGCGTCGCCTGCTGCCTCTGGAAATCCTCGATCGCGCGCGCTGCCTCGGGCGTTGCCACCAGGCGGCCGGCCTCGCCTTTGCGGTCCCGCAGTTCCGAGAGCTTGGCCTGCACCTCGTTCAGCCGCGCTTCGAGGGCGTCAAGTTTTTCGCGATACTTCTCCCCGGCTCGGGCGGCCATCGCCTCGACGACCGCGAAAGGCCGGATCGAGGTGCCCTTTCCGCGAATCGAGATCAGGTCCTGGGACCCGGACAAAAAGTCGAGCGAGTTAGCGGCGAAGGAGAGGTTGTCGTTGAGGGGCTCGGCCGCCGTCGTTCCCAGGACGTTAAACTTCCTCAGGCTGTAGTCGTCAAAGAGCCAGTCGGTGTCGGCAACGACGATCAGGGTCGAGGTGCCCGAGGAGGCCTTGAGCGGGGCCGGTGCGGCCGTCTTGCCCTTGGACTTGTCCTCGGCGGGCTTGGCCGCGGCACTGTCGGCGGGCTTGTCCTCCTTCGGGGCGCCGTCTGGAAAGGCCGTCGTGAATCTCCCGGTGACAAGGGCGGCCACGGTCTTCTTGCCCGACGGCTTGACGCGCCGGGCGACGTCGTCGGGCTGGACGAACTGCAGCGAGGCCGACTCCACCTCCCCGGCCTGCGGGGAGGTCTCGACCAGCGGCACCAGCGTGAGGGCGCTGCCGGACTTGAGCCCCACGCTTCCCGCCTCGATGAAGAGCATCGAGGCGAGCTGAGCGGTCGGCAGGGACTTCGGATTGAAGTTCGCCTGGCTCAGGCTGATCCAGAGGGGGTCGCGCGCCAGGGTGCCGTTCTGCAGCTGGACCTGGGTGGCCGAGCCGTTGTCGCCGATCACCTTCTCCGGCTCGTATCGGATGCCCCAGGGCCCGAAGAGGGCTGGAAGGTCGCTCGAGACGTTGGGAGGGGGGCCGCCGTACATCATGGCCTGGGCGCCCATCCGCTTGAAGTACTGGGAGGAGGGGTCCACCGCGATGAAGACGGGTTTGCCGGAGAGCAGGAACTGGTCGACCGCGAACTGCAGTCTCGGCGCGAGGTTCTGCGGATGGACGACCGCCAGGACGTCGAGACCGGCCGGCAGCTCGGTGGCCGTAGCCTCCACCGGCACGATGTCAAAGGTGTCCTCCCATTCGGTCACGATGTACTGCCCCTCCTGTCCTTGCTGCCCCATCATGGGGTTGCCCGCGGTGCCCTGCAGGGGGAGGCTCGTAATCAGCCCGAGCTTCTTCTTGTCGACCTGCTGGACCCGGTAGAGGAGCTCCGACAGGTCGTACTCAAGGAACTGCTCCCGGTCCGGGGTCAGGGCCGCGATGGCCCGCTGCTGGTCGGCGAGGGTCGCGACCACCCCGAAGTAGTAGGCCTCGGCCCCGACCTGCGGGCGCTGCGGCTGGATGCCCGCGGCCGTCGCCTTTTCCTCCTCGGGGGTGTCGGGCTCCGGGTCGATGACGGTCAGCGTGATCCGACCCCGCGAGGCGCTCGCGTACTGGCGGAGCATCTCGCGCACGCGCTCGGCGTAGTTCTTGATCTCGACCCGCACGCCCGGGGCGCTTCGGGAGAAGTAGAATTCAAGCTGCACCGGCTCGCTGATCTTCCCCAGAATCGCCCGGGTGCCCGGGGACAGGGTGTAGACCTTCGCCGCGGTCGCGTCAAAGCGGGCCGGCACGACGGAGGCGAGGTAGTTGACGAACACCAGGCCCGCGGCGAGCAGGGCGACCAGGAGGGTTGTCTTGCCGAGTCTCATGTTATTTCTCCAGGGCGGCGACGTTCAGAAACAGCGTGAAGCCGGTGAGCGACAGGAAGAACACCACGTCCTTCAGGTCGACGATCCCCTTGGTGAACGGGTCGAAGTGCGTGATGAAGCTGAAGTTCGCCAAGGCGTCGGCCACAGGGACCGGCAGGACGGAGGTCAGCAACCCGCTGAACACGTTCCAGCCCAGGCAGAGTAGGACGAAACACGCCAGGACGCTCAGGACGAAGCTGATAACCTGGCTCTTGGTCAGGGCGGACATGAGCGAGCACACCCCCAGGTAGGCGCCGGCCATGAGGATGCTTCCGAGGTAGCTCGCTGCCACGACCCCCCAGTCCGGGCTGCCCAGGTAGCCCACGGTGATCGCCATGGGGAAACTGAGGAGAATCGCGAGGGTCAGAAACAGCCATGCGGCGAGGAACTTGCCCAGGACCGCCGAGACGGTCGTGATCGGCAGTGTAAACAGCAGCTCGATCGTTCCCGAACGCTTTTCCTCCGACCACAGGCGCATGCCAGCTGCCGGAATCAGGAACAGGAACAGCCAGGGATAGAAGACAAAGTAGCGCTCCAGGCTCGCGAGGTTCGCCTTGAAGAACTGGCCCACGAAGAAGCCCAGG
Organism: uncultured Opitutaceae bacterium; assembly: GCA_903862935.1. Classification (GTDB taxonomy): domain Bacteria; phylum Verrucomicrobiota; class Verrucomicrobiia; order Opitutales; family Opitutaceae; genus Palsa-1447. The sequence goes on along the minus strand of CAIOZY010000040.1, from coordinate 139,423 downwards.
CTCACGCTCGCGACGAGGAAGACCACGAGGAAGACGTACGCGACGGGCGAGCGGAAGTATCCGAGGAACTCGCGTTTGAATACAGGGGCAATTTGGGACCGCTTCATTGATCGGTTTGGGTCAGGCTGCGGAAGATCTCGTCCAGGCGCGCGCTGGGCTGGCGGGCCTGCAATTCTGCCGGGGTTTCGTCCACGACGACCCGGCCCCGCGATATAATGATCACCCGGTTGCAGATGGCCTCCACCTCCTCGAGGATGTGGGTGGACAAGATCACGGCCTTTTCGGAGGCCATGCTCTTGATCAGGGTCCGGACCTCGTTCTTCTGGTTGGGGTCGAGGCCGTCGGTGGGTTCGTCCAGGACCAGAGTCGGCGGGTCGTGAAGGAGGGCCTGAGCGAAGCCCACGCGCTGCTTGTAGCCCTTGGAGAGGGTCTCGAGGGTCTGCTTGCGGACCGGACCGAGGTGGGTTAACCCGACGGCCCGGTCGACCCGGGCGCGGTGCTCGGCCCCGCGGTAGCCCCTGACTTCAGCGATGAAGCCCAGGAACTCCTCCACGGTCATCTCGGGGTAGGCGGGCGCGTTCTCGGGCAGGTATCCCACGCGGCACTTGACCCCGACCGGATCGACGGCGACGTCGATTCCGTCGACGCAGGCGCTGCCCGCGTCCGGGCGCAGGAACCCCGTGATCATCTTCATCGTTGTCGACTTGCCGGCCCCGTTGGGCCCCAGAAATCCGAGGATGTCGCCCTTGCGGACGGTGAGGCTGACGCCGTCGACGGCGCGTTTTGATCCGAAATTTTTGACGAGGCCTTTGACTTCGATCATGAGAGAGGTGCCGGGGCTGAAACGCTTGAGACGGGCGCAGGCCCCGGGATGTTCCCAAGTAGTTGAGAGGGGTGATTCGGCAAGGAAAATGTGTTCCTCAGGCCGCCTCCGGGCGGTCCCTCTCGGTCTTCAGCCTCAGCTGCCCGCAGGCGGCGTCGATGTCGTGCCCCTTTTCGCGGCGCAGCGTAACCGACAGCCTCGCCTGCTCGAGGATCCGGGCGAACGCCTCTTGGCGCTCCAGCGTGGGCCGATTCCAGGGGAGCCCCTCCACGGCGTTGTAGGGTATGAGGTTAACGTGGGCGTGGACGTCGAGCGCGATGTCCCGCAGGGCCCGCGCCTGATCCAGCCCGTCGTTCACCCCCTCGATCAGGATGAACTCCAAGGTCACCATGCGACCGTGCCGCTCGGAGAAGGCCTTCACGGCCGGCACAAGCTTTGCTAGGGGGTAGGCGCGGTTGACCGGCATGATCTTCCCGCGCACTTCGTCGGTTGCCCCGTGGAGCGAAACCGCGAGCCGGAACCCCAGGGGCTCGTCCGCCAGCCGCAGGATCTTGGGCACGATCCCGCTCGTGGATATCGTGATGCGCCGGGCGCCGAACCCCAGGCCCCAGTCCGCGTTGACGATCGTCAGGGCCCGGATGAGCTCCTCGTAGTTGGCGAGCGGCTCCCCCATGCCCATGACGACGATGTTGTCGAAGGAGGCCAGCTCCGCCCGCGCCCTCGGGGTCCGCGCGTCCTCGAGGTAGCACACCTGGAGCAGCTGGGCTACGATCTCCCCGGCGGTCAAGTCGCGCTTGAGGCCCGCCAGGCCGCTTGCGCAGAAGGCGCAGGCCATGGCGCAGCCCACCTGCGTCGAGATGCAGATCGTCTTCCGGGAGTGGTCCAGTCCCACCCCGTCCTGGGGCACCCGGATGATCACCGTCTCAATGAGCGAGCGGTCGCTAAGCTCCAGGAGAAGCTTGTCAGTCACGTCGACGGACTGGCGGGTCAGGACCAGCGCCGCCGGCATGAGGGTGAAGGTCTCCTCCAGCCAACCGCGCAGGGCCTTGGGCAGGTTCGTCATCTCCTCCCAGCTGCGCGCGCGCTTCTTGTAGACCCAGTCCAGGATCTGGCCCGCGCGGAAGGCGGGCTCGCCCCGCTCCGCCAGCCGGGCGGAGATCGAATCCAGCGTCTCTCCGGTGAGCGCGGGCTTCACGGGGCTCGGGGTCTTCCCTAGCGCTTGGCCAGCGCCCGGTTGAGCGCGCTCACGATCGCCTTGATCGAGGCGAGCTCGATGTTGGTGTCGATCCCGGCCCCGAAGAGGGCCCGGCCGCGCTCGGTCTTGATCTGGATGTAGCTGACCGCACGGGCCTCGGCCCCGCGGCCGAGCGAGTGCTCGGAGTAGCTGACGACGTCGAACTTAGGCAGGGGCGTGCCGGCCAGCGCCTTCACGAAGGCGTCGATCGGACCGTTTCCAGAACCGGTCAGCGCGTGGACCTTGCCGTCGACCGAGACCCGGGCGTCGCAGTGCACCGTACTGTCGCGCTCGGCCGTCTTGAAGTGCTGCAGGCAGACCGGGGAGGTGCGATTGAGGTAGTCGGCCTCGAAGGCCGCGTGGATCTCCGCCGGGGTGAGCTCGGTCCCCTTGGCGTCAGCCAGGTCGTTCACGATCCGGCCGATCTCCTTGTGCATCAATTTCGGCAGGGTCATGCCGAAGTCGTGCTCGAGGACGTAGGCGACCCCTCCCTTGCCCGACTGGGAGTTGATGCGGATGATCGCCTTGTAGCTGCGCCCGACGTCGGCCGGGTCAACAGGGATGTACAGGACGTCCCAGGGGGACCCGCTTTTCTGCTGGGACAGGGACTTCTTGATCGCGTCCTGGTGGGATCCGCTGAACGCGGTGAACACGAGCTCCCCGGCGTAGGGCTGGCGCGGCGGCACCTCCAGGCGGGTGCACCGCTCGTAGACGTCCCGGATCGCGTTGATGTCGCTCAGGTCCAGGCCTGGGTGGATCCCGTGGGTGTACAGGTTCAGGGCCACCGTCACGATGTCTAGGTTGCCCGTGCGCTCGCCGTTTCCGCAGAGGGTCCCCTCGACGCGGTCGGCCCCGGCCAGCAGGGCCAGCTCGGTCGCTGCGACCCCCGTTCCGCGGTCGTTGTGGGTGTGCAGCGACACGATCGTCCGGTCGCGGCGGGTCAGGTTCCGGCACATCCACTCGATCTGATCGGCGTGGACGTTGGGGGTCGCGTATTCGACCGTGGCGGGCAGGTTCAGGATGATCTTGTCTTCAACGGTCGGCTGCCAGACGTCGGTGACCGCCTCGCAGACCTCGAGCGCGAAATCGAGCTCGGTGCTCGTGAAGCTCTCCGGGGAGTACTCGAGCCTGATGTCAGTGCCCGCCTTAGCGAGGGCCGGCGCATCCCGCTTGAGCAGCGCCACGGCGTCGGTCGCGATCTTGCGGATCGCGGGGCGTTCCAGGCCGAAGACGTACTTGCGCTGGGCCGGGGAGGTGGAGTTGTACAGGTGGAAGATGACGCTCCGGGCGCCCCGGACCGCCTCCAGGGTGCGCGTGATCAGGTCCTCCCGGCACTGGCACAAGACCTGGATCGAGACCCCCTCGGGGATGCGGCCCTCGTCGATCAGCCGGCGGGTGAAGTCGAACTCGATCTGGGAGGCCGACGGGAATCCGACCTCGATCTCCTTGAAGCCCACCTTCACCAGCAGCTCGAAGAACTCGAGCTTCTCCTCGACACTCATCGGCTGGGCGAGGGCCTGGTTACCGTCGCGCAGGTCGACGCTGCACCAGATCGGGGCGCGCGTGTGGGTGCGGTTGGGCCACTGCCGGTCGGGCAGGGCCACGGGGGGAAATGGCCGGTACTTGGTTACGGGGGCGGGCTGCATGGCTGCGGAGTCTGAGGATTATGGCTGAAACGGGGAGGGGAGCGCAACGCCGGCTTCGCCCGGGGGCGGCGGCGGAAGGGGGGAGTTCAGGCCAACGCACGACCCGCCGCTAGGCGGCGTCCTTAGCGGTCGTGCGCGTTCGTAAGTCGAAGGGCCTGAGGCAGCTTCTCCATTTCTGGGGAGGGCGGTTGTACCGGCGCCCCCCCGGAGGAGTCAAGGAGGCTCTTGGGGGGAGGCGGGCGGCTGTAACCCTTTTCCGGCCGGTTCGTCTTGTACCGTGTGAGTGCCTGTGAGTTCGACACCTTATGCCTGATGAGCGGCCCTTCGACCTGGCCGGCTGTCTCGAGCGCGCCCGGCGCGGCGAGCAGGCTGCCGCGCGGGAGCTGGTCGAACACCTCTACCCTGGGGTCATCCGCATCGTTCGCGCGCACCTGCCCCGCAGGGTCCCCGAAGAGGACCTGGCCCAGGAGATCTTCCTGAAGATGTTCACCCGCATCGCACAGTACAGCGGAGCGGTCCCCGTTGACCACTGGGTGTCGCGGATCGCGATCACGACCTGCATCGACCACCTCCGGGCTCAGAAACGCAGGCCGGAGATTCGCTGGGCCGACCTGTCCGAGCCCGAGAGCCTTGCCTTGGAGGCGGCGATGGCCGACGGCGAGGCCGAGGCGCCGGGGGAGGCTTTTGCCGCCCGCGAGCTGGTGGGCCGGCTTCTGGGCCAGCTCAACCCCGCAGACCGGGCGGTGGTCCAGCTGCTCGACCTCGAGGGGAAGAGCGTCGCCGAAGTGAGCGCCCTCACCGGATGGAGCCGCCCGCTCGTCAAGGTGCGCGCCTTCCGGGCGAGGCGGAAGTTGCGGAAGCTCTTTTTGGCCTTGGAAAGCGAGGAAACCCTGTGAACACCCGACACGAACACGCCTGGCACCGCCTGATTGTAGCCGCCCGCCGGGCCCCCGATGGGGGGCCGGACTCAGCCCCGCTGGGCTTCTCGTCCCGGGTCGCTGCGCTCGCCGCCGAGGACCGCCGCCCCCGTCTGAGCCTGGCGGAGGCGATCTCGCTCAAGGCCATGATCGTCGCAGGCGCCCTTGCGGTTGTGGTGACGGCCGCGAACTACGCGCTGCTCGCCCGGCTCTTCCAGGACGAGCCGCAGGCAAACGACGATCCGGTTGCGGAGCTGCTGGAGGTGGGATCATGACCGCCGAGCCCCAGGTCCGCGCCAGATTTGGCTGGCGGGTCGCCGCCGCCTTTGCCGCCGTTTTCCTCTTCGGCGCCGCGGTCGGGGCGGTTTGCGTCCTGCGGTACGCCCGCCCGGCCCTCCTGCGCCGCGAGCCTCCGGCCCCGGAGCAGTTCAGTGTCCAGCTCATGCGCCGCTGGGTGCAGTCGGACAAGCTCGCCCTCACCGCCGAGCAGCGGGAGAAGGTCCGGCCGATTGTGCTGGAGACGGCAGAATCCCTGCGCCGCCTCCGCCGCGACGCCCTCCACTCCGGGCAGCTCGAGATCGAGCGCATGCAAGACCAGGTCGCGGCAATTCTCACTCCCGAGCAGAAGGCCAGGTTTGAGGAGTTGATCCAGGCCGCCCGGGACCGGATGAGGCGCTACATCCAGCAGCAGCAGCAGTCCCGCGCCCCGGAGCCGCAGCGGACCGTCCAACGCAAGGACCCGTAGGCCCGCCTCCCGCACCAGCCCCGTGACGGGGCGGAAAAATAGTGGCCAGGCACTCCACGGCACTGGAAGAACGTCGTTACCGTTGCTGCCTTCCGGCCCTGGCGGAGTTCACGCGCCTGCCCATGCATGGCACCTGGCCGAGGCGTAACATGGCCCGGAAGGGGTCTCGCGCAACCAGAATCGGCTTCCTTTTTTTTCGAACAGCTTCCAGCGTCTCTGTCCTGAGGTGTCTTCCTCCTACCAGGTCATAGCGCGCAAATGGCGGCCCCAGACGTTTGACGACGTCGTGGGCCAGGAGCACGTCGTCCGGACCCTGAAGAACGCGATCCAGAAGAACCGCATCGCGCACGCCTATCTCTTCGTCGGGCCGCGCGGCACGGGCAAGACCTCCATGGCGCGTATCTTTGCCAAGGCCCTGAATTGCTCCGGGGGCCCGCGCGTGGACTTCCCCCTGGACGACCCGGCTGCGGTGGCGATCGCCGAGGGCAGCCACCTAGACGTGATCGAGATCGACGGGGCCTCCAACAACAGCGTCGAGCAGGTCCGCGACCTGAGGGAGACCGCGCGCTATGCCCCAGCCCAGGGCAAGTTCAAGATCTTCATCATCGACGAGGTCCACATGCTGTCGGCTTCGGCCTTCAACGCGCTCCTGAAGACCCTCGAGGAGCCGCCGGCTCACGTGAAGTTCGTCTTTGCCACGACGGATGTGCAGAAGGTGATCCCGACGATCCTGTCGCGCTGCCAGAGGTTCGACCTGAAGCCCATCCCGCAGGAGCTGATCGCCGAGCGGCTGCGCCGGATCGCCGAGAGCGAGAAGATCAAGGCCTCGGACGGGGCCCTCGCCTGCATCGCGCGCTTGGCCGACGGCGGTTTGCGCGATGCCCAGTCGATTCTCGACCAGATGATCTCGTTTTGCGGCACCGAGATTTCGGAGGCCGATGTCCTAGACGTCTACGGGCTCGTGGCCGAGGGGAAGGTCGCTGAACTCGCGGCGGCGGTCGCCGCCGGCGACGACCGGAAGCTCATCGCCTTGGTGGACGAGTTCGACGAGAACGGCCGGGACCTGGTCCGGCTCCTCACCGACCTGCAGGCCCTGGTGCGCTCGGCCCTCTTGGACGCGATCGCCAAGGGCGGCAAGAGCGACCGCCTCGGGTCCGCCCTCACGACCGAGCAACTGACCCGGCTCTTGGACGCCCTCCGGGAGGGCGAGGGCGGGGTCAAGCTGGGGCTTGCGGAGAAAATCAATTTCGAGGTCACGCTGCTCAAGGCAGTCGAGGCCAGCCGCTCGCGCTCTATCGATACGCTGATCAAGGAACTCGCCGCCCTCGCGGACGAGGCCCCGGCCGGGGACGAAAAAAAAAAGACCTGATTGACCGGCTCGAGGAGCGGCTCGCCTCGGCCCTTGGGGTGAGGCCCGAAGCCGGCCCTCTGGCGAGTGCGCCCCAGTCGAACGGGGCCGAAGAGGATGAGGCCGCCCCGGCCTGGCCCGGGGAAACGGATGAGGCCGCCTTCCTCGCGGAGTCGTCCGAGAAGCAGGCCTCCGAATCGGCGGACCGCGCGCCCGCCCGGGACGAGGAGGCGGCCGAGGCGGGGCTGCCCGCCCTCGGGGGCCTCGTCGAGCGCGTGCCGCGGGAGGTCCGGAATCTCCTGGACGAGCTTTTCCGGGCCAAATTCACGGCGGTCCGAAGAATCTCCCCGCGCCGCAAATCCGCTGAACAGGGCTTCGGCGTTGGGGGGCAAGCCGGCCCCTGACACAACCCGCCTTTATATCCCAACCCTGATACCCCCATGACCCGCGTCCTCTCCTTCCGCCCCGTAGACTACGCGATCCTGCTGATCTACTTTGGCTCCGTGATTGGAATCGGCTGGGCGCTCAAGCGCCGCGTCCGCGGCAGCACGGACTTCTTCCTGTCCGGCCGCTCGATTCCCGCCTGGATCACGGGGCTCGCGTTTCTGTCCGCAAACCTGGGGGCCCAAGAGGTGATCGGCATGGCCGCCTCCGGCGCGAAGTACGGCATCATGACGAGCCACTTCTACTGGATCGGGGCGATCCCGGCGATGGTGTTCCTGGGCGTCTTCATGATGCCTTTCTACTACGGCTCCCGGGCCCGGTCGGTCCCGGAGTACCTGAAGCTGCGATTTGACGAGAAGACCCGCTGCTTCAACGCGGTCTCCTTTGCGGTGATGACCGTCTTCTCCTCGGGCATCTCGCTGTACGCCCTGGCAAAGCTGCTGGAGCTGCTCCTCGGCTGGGACTTCAACTTCAGCGTGGCCCTGTCCGCGGGGATCGTTCTCGTGTACATCTTCCTCGGCGGGCTCACCTCGGCGATCTACAACGAGGTGCTCCAGTTCTTCATGATCGTCTTCGGTTTCGCGCCGCTGTCGTACCTGGCGGTTCGTGACGCCGGCGGATGGGCCGGGCTCCAGGCGAAGCTCGGGGGCGTCGCCGCGAAGTCCGGCTTCGCCCCGGGGACCTGGACCCAGTCGTGGGGCCACCTCGGCTCGCCCGCCGCGAACCCGATGGGAATCGAGTGGTTCGGCCTGGCCATGGGCCTGGGATTTGTCCTGTCGTTCGGGTACTGGTGCACGGACTTCCTGGTTGTTCAGCGTGCTATGGCCGCAAAGTCGGTCTCGGCGGCCCGACGCACGCCGCTGATTGCCGCGTTTCCGAAGATGCTCTTCCCCTTTCTCGTTATCTTCCCGGGGATGGCCGCGATCGCCCTGGTCCAGTCGGGCGGGCTGACGCTCCCGGCCGACGGATCCTCGTACAACTTCAATCTCGTGATCCCGACCCTGCTTGTGCGGTACTTTCCCCCGGGCATGCTGGGGATCGGGTTCACCGCCCTGATGGCCTCCTTCATGTCGGGCATGGCGGGTAACGTCACGGCCTTCAACACGGTGTGGACGTACGACCTGTACCAAAGCTACGTTGCGCCGGACAAATCGGACGCGCACTACCTGTGGATGGGCCGGGCGGCGACGGTTTTCGGAATTTTGGTGAGCGTAGCAGCGGCCTACTTCGCCTCGCGGTTCAACAACATCATGGACCTGCTGCAGCTGATCTTCGCCTTCGTGAACGCCCCGCTCTTCGCGACGTTTCTGCTGGGAATGTTCTGGCGCCGCACTACGGGGCACGGCGCCTTCGTCGGGCTCGTCACGGGGACCCTGGCGGCGGCCGCTCACCACGGGCTCACGCTGCCCGCCGGCACCGCGGCCGGAGTCAAGGGCGCCTGGCTCGGGACGGCGCTCCACCTCTACCCGAGCGAGATGGCGCAAAACTTCTGGACGGCGATCTGGGCCTGGTCGGCCTGCTTCCTGGTCACGGTCGGCGTCTCGCTTGCGACCCGGCCGACCCGCTCCGATGCGGAGCTCGGGGGCCTGGTCTACTCGCTCACGCCGCGGCCCAAGGATCCAGGCGAACCCTGGTTCGAGAGGCCGGTCGTCCTCGGAGCGATCGTCCTGCTGGCCACCCTGGGTCTCAACCTGATCTTCCTTTAAACCGTCATGAACTTCGACTTGAGGCTTCCGCTCGGGCTCATCTTCGGCGTCTTTGGCCTGCTCCTGGTCCTCACTGGGGTCCTCGGCGACCCGGCGTTGAACGCGCGTTCCCTGGGGATCAACATCAATCTGATCTGGGGACTGGTCATGCTCGCCTTCGCCGCGGCCATGCTGGTCCTGGTCGCGAGGGCGCGCAGGGACGGCGACGGGAAATGACAGGTCCGATTATCACGCGGTTCCGGAAGCTGTACGGCACCGACCCGGAGGTCATTGCCCGGGCGCCCGGACGCATCGAGTTCATCGGGAACCACACCGACTATAACGGCGGGCCCGTCCTCGGGGCGGCGATCAGCCGGGAGGTGTGGGTGGCGCTTGCCCGGAGGCCGGGGCAGCCCCGGCGCTTTTCAAGCGGGGAGACCGGAACGGTCGTCTCGCTCCCGCCGGACAGGGTCGAGCGGGCGTCGGGGAGCGCCAGTTGGACCAACTACAGCGTCGGCATGCTCGCCGTTTTCGCCCAGATGGGCTTGGTGGTGCCCGCCGGATTTGACCTCCTCACGATGGCGGACCTGCCGATCGGGGCGGGCTTAAGCAGCAGCGCCGCCCTGGAACTCGCCTCGGGTCTCGCCTTCCTCGAGGCTGCGGGTCAGGACCTGCCGCGCGGGGACCTCGTGCGCGCTGCGCGCCGGGCTGAGAACGAGTTTGTCGGGGTCCCCGTGGGGATCCTCGACCAGGCCGTGTCGGGATTCGGCCGCGCGGGGCACTTGGTCCACATCGACTGCAGGGGACCCATGTTCTCGACGGTGCCAGTCCCGCTGGGCTGCGCGTTGTGGATCTTCAACACCCACACCAAGCACGCCCTCTCCGACGGGCTTTACGCCCGGCGCCACGGCGAGTGCCTGGAGGCCGCGCGTGCCCTGGGCGTCACGCTTCTCGCCGAGGCGACGCAGGAGGGACTCGCGTCGGCCAGGCCGCGCATGAGCGAGGCCGCCTACCGGCGGGCGCGGCACATTATCGGCGAATGCGCCCGGGTGGCCGAAACCGTCCGCCTGCTGGGCTCGGGAGATCTGGCAGGAGTCGGGAGACTGCTGTGCGAATCCCATGCGAGTTCGCGGGATTGGTTTGAGAACAGCACCCCGGAGTTAGACTTTCTGGTCGAATCCCTGGCGGCCTCCCCCGGAGTCCACGGAGCCCGGCTGAGCGGCGGGGGCTTTGGCGGGGCCGTGATGGCCCTCGCCTCGTCCGGCTTCGGCGCTTCGGAGGCGGACCGCGTCGCCGCGGCCTACGCGGCCCGCTTCAAGTCCGACCCCCTGCTGCTCCGGGCCGAGACGGCCGAGGGAGCCTCGCTCATCCTTGGACTGGCCGGATCCTAGCGCTCGAGTTTCGCGAGTTCCTCGTCCACCTCGCCCGGATTGAGCGGGATGTACCCCGGGGGGGTTGCGGCGACGGCCGCCTGGCCCTCCTTCGAATACACCATCCGCAGGTATTCGCGCACCCAGGGATCCAGGGGCCGGGGGGCGTAGACGAGCAGGTGGCGGTCGTAGGGGTACCGCCCGGAGGCCACGTCCTCGGCCGAGCCCCGGGACGGCGTCCGTCCGTCCCCGGGGTCGACCGCGACGACGGCCACCCCGCTGCGCGCGAGATTCAAGTCGGCAAATCCGATCGCCTGGGGATCGGCCGACACCTGCTGGACGACGGCGCGGGACTGCCGCAGCGCCTGGAAGCGCGCCGCAAAGGGCCTCCCGCCGAAGTGGTGCCGGAGCATGTAGACCCCGAGTGCGGTATCCGCTCCGAGCCCAACCGGGTGAATAAGCCGCCCGGCCCAATCCCCGGTAAGGCCGAGCTGCCCCCAGAGGATGAGGTCCCCAGTCTTGCTCCCGGCCGTGAAGATGCGGGCAACCTGGTCCGTGGACAGCTGCGCGAGCGGGTTCGCGGAGTTCACGTAGACGGCGATCGGAGAGGAGAGTGCCCGGGGATCCACCGCGGCGTGGGCCACGCGGAACGGCACCGGGTAGGCCTTGAGGCCCCGAAGGCAGGCCGCCAGGTCCGCCTCGGTCATCTCGGCGCCCATCGGCGCCAGGGCAGAGCGCCCCGCGGCTAGTGCGGGGGCGGCGGTCCGAGTCCCCTTGAGCACCAGGTTGAACCGGAATTGCGGGTGCGCCTGAGCGAACAGCCGGTCCCAGGCCTCGAAGAGACCTTGCATGTCATTGTAGCCCACGATCGAGATCTCCCCCGTGGGGGAGAGATAGGCGGCGCCAGCGGGGAAGGCAACCGGCTGCGGCTCGTAGGGGCGCGGGGCCGCGGCGGCGGAGTGCGCCAGGATTGCTGCCAGCGCCGGGACCAGGAGAAATTTCCGCATGGGAGGATGGAGTGGCGGAGTATGCCGCAGGTCCATGGGATCCGGCACGAAAAAAAGGCCGGCCCCGTTTCGGGGGCCGGCCTGAAGGAATGCGTGCGCCGCCTCAGACGTCGTAGTACAGGTGGAACTCGTACGGGTGCGGGCGCAGGCGGACCGCGTCGTACTCGGCCGTCTTCATCTCGATGAAGTTGTCGAGGAAGTCCTGCGAGAAGACCCCGCCCTTGAACAGGAAGGCGTGGTCCTTCTTCAGGGCCTCGATTGAACCCTTCAGCGAGTCCGGAACGTGCGGCACCTTGGCCTTCTCCTCCGGGGGCAGCTCGTAGAGATTCTTGTCTAGGGGCTCCCCGGGGTGGATCTTGTTTAGGACCCCGTCCAAGCCTGCCATCAGCATGGCGGCGTTGGCCAAGTAGGGGTTGGCGGCCGGATCCGGCGTGCGGTACTCGATCCGCTTGGACTTGGGGCTTGCGCTGTAGGTCGGGATGCGGACGGAGGCCGAGCGGTTGCGGGCGGAATAGGCGAGGTTGACGGGGGCCTCGTAGCCGGGCACCAGCCGCTTGTACGAGTTGTTCGTCGGGTTGCAGATCGCGCAAAGCGCCGGGGCGTGCTTGAGGATGCCGCCGATGTAGTACAGCGCCATCTCACTCAGGCCCGCATAGCCGTTGCCGGCGAAGAGCGGCTTGCCGTCCTTCCACAGGGACTGGTGGGTGTGCATGCCGGAGCCGTTATCCCCGAAGAGGGGCTTGGGCATGAAGGTTGCGGTCTTCCCGTACTTGTACGCGACATTGCGGACAATGTACTTGTACAGGGTCATCTTGTCGGAGGTCCGCAGAAGCGTGTCGAAAACGATGTCGATCTCGGCCTGACCCGCGGTGGCGACCTCGTGGTGCTCGCGTTCGATCGGAATCCCGAGGGCGATCATGGTTAGGATCATCTCGTTTCGGATGTCGATCAGCTTGTCGGCCGGAGCCACCGGGAAGTAGCCTTCCTTGTGGCGGATCTTGTAGCCCAGGTTGGGGGAGCCGTTCTCTTCCTTCTCGCGGCCCCGGTTCCAGACCGCCTCGATCGAGTCGACCTTGTAGTGTGAGGCGTTCGAGGTCGCGTCGTAGGAGACGCTGTCGAAGATGAAGAACTCGGCCTCGGGCCCGAAGTAGGCCGAGTCGGCGATCCCCGTGCTCTTCAGATACGCCTCGGCCTTCTTGGCGATCACCCGAGGGTCGCGGTCATACGGCTCCTTGGTGAGGGGGTCGTAGGTGTCGCAGGACAGCGACAGGGTCGTGTTGGCTGCGAAGGGGTCGATGAAGGCGGTGGCGGCGTCCGGGAAGACCAGCATATCGGAGGCGTTGATCGCCCTCCAACCGCGGATCGACGAGCCGTCGAAGCCGAGCCCCTCGGAGAAGACCTCCTCGGTCAGCTCGGACACCGGGATAGCAAAATGCTGCCACGTCCCGAGGATGTCGCAGAGTTTGAGGTCGACGATCTTGACCTCCTTGGTCTTGGCCAGGTTGATTACTTCTTTGGGTGTCATGAGTGAAGGTTTGTGGGTTGTGGGACGGTGCGAGGAGATGTGGTTCTAGGCAGGCTTATGTAGCAAGACCGATGCCAACCGCCCCGGCGGTTAATTTTTTATTAACGCGACTGGAATCACTTCAAAAGCATGTCCTTCACGGACTTGCCTGCTGGGATCATGGGCAGGACGTGCTCGGTGTACGGGACGATGACATCCAGGACGTACGGGCCGTCCCAATCCAGCATCTCCCGGATTGCCGCCTTGAGGTCCGAGCGGCGGATCACCCGGCGGCCCTTCACGTGGAAACCCTCGGCGATTTTGACGAAGTCCGGGTACAGGTCGGCGGGGTTGTCGGGGCCGCCGATCCTATTCTCGTCGCCCAGGATCGTGTTGCCGCGGACGCTCCCGTAGAAGCGGTCCTCCCACTGGGCGACCATGCCCAGGTGCTGGTTGTTGAGGATCATGGCCTTGGCCGCGATCTTCTCGATGTGGGCGGTCGCGAGCTCCTGGATGTTCATCAGGAACGAGCCGTCGCCGTCGATGTCGATGACCGGCTTGTCGGGCCGGCCGACTTTGGCCCCAAGGGCTGCCGGAAAGCCGAAGCCCATCGCGCCCAGGCCGAGCGAGCTGATGAAGCGGCGCGGGGCATCAAACTGGTAGAACTGGGCGGACCACATCTGGTGCTGGCCGACCCCAGTGACGATGATCGCATCGCCCTTGGTGAGCTCGTAGAGCTGCTTCACCGCCTCCTGGGGCTGGATGTAGCGGCTGTCGTCGAAGCGAAACGGATAGTCGCGCTTCCACGCGTCTAGCTGGTCGTGCCAGGGCTTTGTCACCGGCGGCTTGAACTTGCGGGCCGCGAGCAGCTCGTTGAGCCGCCCCAGCGCGTAACGCACGTCGCTTAGGATCGGAAAGTTGACCCGCTTGTTCTTGTGGTGCTCGGAGGCGTCGATGTCGACGTGCACGATCTTGGCACGCGCGGCGAACTTGTGCGTGTCGCCCGTGATCCGGTCGTCGAAGCGCACGCCCAGGCCGATCAGCAGATCGCACTCGTCCACGGCCCAGTTGCCGTAGGCGCTGCCGTGCATGCCGAACCAGCGCATCGACAGGGGATGCGACTCCGGGAAGCCGCCGACCCCCATCAGGGTCGTGGCGACTGGGATGTTCGCCGCCTCCGCGAAGGCCTTGAGCTCGCGGTGGGCCTCGGAAGAGAGAATGCCGCCCCCGGCGTAGATCATGGGCTTCTTCGCCTCGGCCACCAGGGCGATGACCTCCTCGAGCTGGGCGTCGCTCGCTCGGTGCTCGATGCTCACGTAGGGGCTGCGGAAGTTTGTTGCGGCCGGGAAGACGGGGGTGAATTTCGTCTGCTGGACGTCCTTGGGCAGGTCGATCACGACCGGGCCTGGCCGGCCTGAGCGGGCCAGCTGGAAGGCCTCGCGGAAGATCCGCGGCAAGTCCCGCACGTCCATCACCAGGTAGGAGTGCTTCACGACCGGCAGCGTCATCCCGAAGAAGTCGGTCTCCTGGAAGGCCATCTTCCCGATGAACTTCGAGTACACCTGCCCGGTGATCGCAACCAGCGGGATCGAGTCCATGTACGCGTCCGCGATCCCCGACACCAGGTTCGTCGCCCCGGGGCCCGAGGTCGCCATGCACACGCCCACCTTGCCCGTCGCCCGGGCGTAGCCGCCCGCCGCGAAGGCGCCGCCCTGTTCGTGGCGGGGCAGGATCGTGCGGATCCTCTCGGTCTTGGCCAGGGCCTGGTGCAGCTCGAGGGATGCGCCGCCGGGGTACGCGAAGATGACGTCGACCCCCTCGCGAATGAGGCACTCGACGACGGCCTCGGCGCCCTTCATTTCGGGGCCGGTGTCGGCCTTTGCGGTCTTCGCACGGGAGGCTTTGGTTTTCATAGCGGGAGGAAAAAAGCCTGCGATTAGATAGATGCGGTTGAGGCGCTGGCAAGCTGTAAGGCCAGCATAAAGGCTGGCGTCCGCCGCGGCCCGCGGGTCAAACTTCCCCTAAAGCCATGCTCAAACTGCTCTTCATCGGGGACGTGGTTGGCCGGCCGGGCCGAGAGATCGTGGCCTCGCAGCTGCCGAGGCTCAGGGGGGACCTGGCGCTGGACTTTGTGATCGCCAACGCCGAGAACTCGGCCGCGGGAGCCGGTATCACCGGGGTCATAGCCAAGTCGCTCCTGGACTGCGGAATAGACGCAATCACCCTAGGCGACCACGTGTGGGACCAGCGCGGCTTCGAGTCGGAGATCGGGCAGATCGACCGGGTATGCCGCCCGGCTAACCTCCCGGCAAGCTGCCCGGGTTGGGACCACGTGGTGATCCAGTCTCGGGGCTTCCGGGTCGCGGTCTTCACCGTCCTGGGCAGGCAGTACATGAACCTCAAGGCGGAATGCCCGTTTCTGTGCGCGGACCGGATGATTGAACGGCTCAAGGGCCAGGCCGATGCGATCATCGTGGAGATCCACGCCGAGGCGACTTCCGAGAAGCAGGCCATGGGCTGGCATCTGGACGGCCGGGTGACCGCGGTCCTCGGTACGCACACCCACGTGCCCACGGCAGACGCGACTGTGCTGCCCAAGGGGACGGCGTTCCTGTGCGACGTGGGCATGACCGGGCCCTACGCGAGCGTCCTCGGCCGGCAGGTCGAGCCGGTCATCGCCAAGTTCATGGACGGGATGCCCCGCCGATTCGAGGTCGCAACCGAGGACGTCAGGATTTCAGGCGCCCTCATAGAGATCGGGGCGTCCATGGCCCGGGCCGAGAAAATCGAGCTTCTCACAGTCAGGGCGCCGGGCCCGCGGCTGGCAACGGCCACTTGACCGAATCCCGATCCCTGTGCACTGTCCCAACCCCGGATCCCAGATGGAAACCTTTCTGATCGACGTCCCGATGCCCTCTATGGGCGCGACCGTTAACGAGCTCACGGTAATCAGCCTCAGGGTAGGCCCGGGCGACCGGGTTACCCGCAGTCAGAAGATCGCGGAGTTGGAAAGCGACAAGTCAGTCTTCGAGTTCGAGTCCCCGTGCGACGGGGTCGTCCGCGAGGTCTTCGCGAAGGCGGGCGACGTGAAGCCCTCGGGCGGAGCCTTCTTGCGGATCGAGACGGGCGACCAATCCCTGAGGCACCTGGAGTCCAAGGGCGGGCCCTCGGCCGCCCCCGCCTCCGCGCCGGCGCAGGCCGCCCCGCCGGTCTGGACCCCCAGGGCCACGAAGCTTGCCCAGGAAGCCGGGCTGGACCCGGCCAAGATCGCCGACATCAAAGCAACCGGCCCGGGCAACCGCGTCTCCGGGGACGATGTCGCCCGCTATATCGCGGCCCGCAAGACGTCCCCGAGCTGAACCCGATGCCGCCCGTCACCGCTGATACCGTCCGCATCGCTGGCGTGGGCTTTGCCGTCCCGGCGCGCATCTGCGCCAACAGCGAGATCTTGAAGGCCTTCCCCGGCCGGACTGAAGACGAGATCGTCCGGCTGACCGGAGTCCGGGAGAGGCGCCACGCGAGCGAGGATGAGAACGCCACGGCGCTCGCGGCCGTCGCCGCCCGCGGCGCCCTCGAGCAGGCGGGCATCGATGTAGCCCAGATCGACGGAATCATCATGGCGACCCTCATTCCGGACCAGCCGGTGCCATCGATGGCGAGCGCCTTAGCCAGGCTGCTGGGCATGCCGCATGTCCTGGCCTTTGACCTTAACGCGGCGTGTTCGGGCTGGCTTTATGCCCTGGAGGTTGGCCGAACCTTCATCCGAAGCGGCACAGCCCGGAACCTGCTGGTCGTGACAGCCGAGCTTCTGTCCCGCATCACCAATCCCCAGGACCACGACACGGCCTTCCTGTTCGGGGACGGCGCCGGCGCTGCGGTCCTGACTCCGGAGGACGGGGGGCACCGCCTGCACCGCATCGGGCTGTCGGGCAACGCCGACCAGTACGAAGCGATCCAGCGCCAGGGAGGCGGGGCCGTCAAACTGGTCCCCGATTTGGATGGCCAGGACCTGGACCACTTCTACCTGCAGATGAACGGCCCGGCCGTCTTCAAGCACGCCATCATCGGGTTTTCCAAGCAGATCGACGACACACTGGCCCGCGAGAACCTCAAGCCCGAGGACGTCGCCTGGGTGGTTCCGCACCAGGCCAACGAGCGGATCCTGCGGGCGGTCAGCAAGCGGGTGGGGATCCCCTACGAGAAGTTCATCGTGACGATCGGTCAGTACGGCAACACGAGCGCGGCGTCCGTCTCCATGGCCCTGGGCTGGGCGGCGGAGGAGGGGATTTTCGTCCCCGGGGACAAGATCGTCGTCTCCAGCGTCGGCGCGGGGCTCACCTACGCGGGCGGGCTCCTGGTCTGGTAGGCCCCTGAGGCCTCAGCCGTTTTGCAGTTCGTAGGCTAGGACGCTGATCGCGTACACGGCCGCCGTCTCGCACCGCAGGACGAGCGGCCCCAGGGTCACCGGCTCGAACCCGCAGCTGCGCGACAGCGAAAGCTCGGCCGGCGTGAAGTCGCCCTCGGGTCCAACGACCCACAGGACCGTCTTGGGGGGCCGGCCCTTCGCCGTCCGGTAGGCCGCCAGCACGGCCTTGAGCGACTGGGCTCCGGGCTGGAGGCTGGCGATCAGCTTCAAGTCAAACCCACGGGCCGATTCGAGGAAGGCGGAGGCCGCCTGGACCGGGGCTATCTGGGGGAGCCAGGGGTTCCCACACTGCTTGGCCGCCTCGAGCGCGGCCACCTGCCACTTCTCGATCTTTCGCTCGGTGCGGTCGCCGTCCAGGTGCACTTGGGTGCGCTCGCTCTCCAGGGGCACGATCCGGGCCGCGCCGAGCTCGGTTGCCTTGCGCACGATCGCGTCCATCCCGCCCCCCTTGGGCAGCGCCTGGCCGAGCGTGATCTCGTAGGCGAGGGGCTTCGCCCGCTGGTTGAAGCGAACCTTGAGCCGGGCCGCCTTGCGGTCCGCCTCCACCAGGGTGCAGATCCATTCGGCCCCGCGGCCATCGAAGGCGGTGACCGTGTCGCCGGAGCGGGCTCGGTTGACCGACACGAGGTGGTGGGACTCCTCGGGGGATAGGGAGATTTCGGCGGGCTCGGCCGTGGCCGGCGTGCAGTGGACGCGGAAGTCGGGCATGGGACGACGCCGGAACTACCGGTGGAGACGGGCCGGTGCAACCCTACACCACGGGAAGGGGACAATTCCCGGCTTGCCTCCGCAATTGCGCGATCCCATGACGGTTTCTTTCCACAGCGCCCGGGTGGCGGAATTGGCAGACGCAGCAGACTCAAAATCTGCCGGCCGAAAGGCCTTGGGGGTTCGATGCCCCCCTCGGGCACTCTGTACTTGCGTATCCAATACGTGGACAGCAATGGACAACGTGCTACAAGCTAACACGTTGCCACCACCGCCCTCGGTGCTCTTCTCCGGTTGATCCGGGACAGTGTTTCCCTCCTTTGGACACGAATTCCCAGAATTTAGGGAAGCTATTGAGGAAGGTAAGGTGGCGGCGAGTTTCGCAATCCCGTTAGCTAGGGGTATGCTTTTCTCATCTGTGTAGCGGTCTGTCATTTTCAACGACGCGTGCCGGGCCAGCTTTCTCCTGACCAAATCGGAAACGTCTGCCTCGGCCAGAAGGCTCGCGAACGTGTGCCGCAGTGCGTGGAAATCCATGCGATAGCCGCGTTCATCCTCAAACGGAATGCCACACGCCTTCAAATCGTTCGCAAGCGTGCCAACACTTGGCAGACCGCGCGGAAATACCTGTCCGGCTGTATCAGCCAGCTTGACTCGTTCAGCCCGCAGCAAATCCGCAAGAGCGGGCACTAGCGGGATGGTTCCTCCCTTCTTGTTCTTGGTTGTCTCTGGTCGGAGCCGCAAGGAGGGGGTAGGGGAGTCTAGGTCGAGATCGCCCCAGCGAAGCTGCTTTAACTCCCCTCGGCGCAGCCCCGTGCAGGCCGCGACGAAATACACCAGCCGACGTTTTCCACCGTTTTCCATCAATCGCCCAAACTCATCGCGGGACAGCGCCCGCCGCTTGAAAGTCTGCGCGCCCTCGGTCGGCAGCTTCATCACCGACTTCAATGGGTTGTGCGTGAAACGTTCGTTTCGAACCAGCCAGTTAAAGAGCGCCGCAGTATGACCGAGATAATCGTTAAGCGTATGGGCCGAGAGCGCAGTCTGCTGTGACCTCCACTTAAGGAAGCGCTCGGCACTAACATCGCGAAGCCGTTGCCACCGGCAAGCCGCACACAGCGCCGTTACACGCTCGTAAGTGTGACGAACATGATCTTCAGATCTATTGAGCTCTTTTTGTTGGGCCACGAAAGCGGTCAAGTGCCCCGAGATCGGTTGCTCGGCTGCCTCCCGAAGCTTTCTCGGCTGGAGAAGGCCGAGAAGCTCCTTCTCCTGCTCCTCAACCATGAGACGAGCCTTAGCCTCAGCTACCTCCTTTATATGGGTGTGGAGGGGCACATCGTAGATTCTTGGCCCGTTGTTGAGCCGATACCGCGCCCGATAGACGCGGCTCCCCTTTTGCTTAAAAACTCGCATGTGCATCGTCCTCCCTTGGTACGCCCTTGCGGAGATAGGACAACACACCCGATTAGGGTTAAGGCGCTGAGGGGGCATAGGGGTTAGAACAGGCCGTAAGATTCTTTCTGGGGGAGGGGGTAATGTCCGTGTTCCTGATGGCTGCACATTCCCGGAGATAGAACATTTTTCTCACTCTGACACTAATGCTGTGCGTTGCCTTGGCGCAGACAGGGAAGGGGACACGGCGCACCAAGCGAGGACCAGGCCTTTGCCATTATCGGCCGAGTTCTTGGACTGGCCAGGGATGGGTTTTGCCCCGTTCCTCTCCAATCGCCCCGTGGCGGCCCGATGCGAGAGACTCGCCGGCCACACCCACCTCAGATCGGCGAGACTGGCCCCGTGTTTCCGTTCTCTGGAATCCAAAATGCGAATGTCGCACCCTCGTCGAGGCGGCTGGCAACGGTGAGGCCCCCTCCCATCATCTGGACCAGCTTGCGGCTGATGGTCAGACCTAGGCCTGTCCCGGCTTGGGACTTCACCCTCTCGGATTCCAGCTGCACAAAGGGTTCGAAGATTGCCGCCAGTTTTTCCTCTGGAATTCCCCGCCCTGAATCCTGCACTACGAAGCAGAGCCGACGCGGTGCAGTGGGTGTCGCCTCGGCGACTGAAGAGGAGATCTTCACGAAGCCCTCCGCCGTGAACTTTACGGCGTTGCCTGCCAGATTGATGAGGACTTGCCGGAGGCGCGCCCTGTCGCCGCTCCACTCCAGATCGGGTGCGTGCCTGACGTCACAGCTCAAGGTGAGGCCGGCTTGGCTGGCGACCGGAGTCAAGATTGTCGCGACATCCGAGAGCAACTCCGCCGGTCGGAAAGGTCCGTGCTGGATGGTCACGCCCTCGGCCTCCAGCTTGGAGTAATCCAGCACGTCCGAAATGACGGAGATGAGCACCTGCCCGGACTTTTCGAGGGTCGACAAGGTGCGCATCTCCAGAGCCGACTTTCCCGTGTGGGCCATCTTCAGCAGGCTGGTCCCGGTGATGATGGCGGTGAGCGGCGTGCGCAACTCGTGGCTCATGGTGGCGAGAAAGGCGGACTTGGCGCGGTCCGCCGCTTGCGCTGCCACCAGGGCTTTTTGCAACTCAAGGGTACGTGATTGGACCCGGTCTTCCAGTTCGTGGAGCAGCTGCTCGCGCTGGCTCTGAGCGGATGCGAGCCGCTTTGCCATGGCCGAAAGGTTGTGGAACAGTTCGTGGAATTCCCGCGGCAGGTCGAGCCGGGATGTGCGTTCTAAGTCCGCATCGCCGCTGATCGGATTCTGGGCGAATGCGATCAGGGTATTCCAGGCGCTGAGAAAGTCGTGAATTGACCAGGTGGTGAATAGGACCGCAACCAACACCGCAGCCAGTGCAACCCCCAGGACCACTCCGTAGACGCCGATGATCGGGCCAATCACATCGCCCCAACTTCTTTGCAAGGTGAACGTCCATCCCAATCCCGGCACCGGCACGCTGACGGACAGAAAACTGGACCGTTCTTTGCCGACCTCAGCGCTGAATCTCGAGGGCTTTCCGGCTGCCGTGTGGATCAGCCTCCCCAAGGGGGTGCCTACCAATGTGCTAAGTGGCGGAGAATCTGCGCCCACCGCGCTGATTACCCTCATTTGCCGGTCCGTCAGCAGCATCCGCCATGACGCGTTCGGCAGATTCCTGCGGAGGATCGCCTCAAGGTCACTGACCCGCATTGAGCCTTCAATGATTCCCAGGCGCTCCCCCCCGCGGGCGGTGACCGGGGAACTGATAGCGACCAGCACGTCGTTACCGAAGCTGCGCCCCAGGAACGCGTCTGACACGTAGGGCTTGTTGGTCTTGATCGGAACCGCGAAATATTCGCGGTCTGCTACCGGATCAGCTCGAATAGCCAGCGGGCGGCCATCGGGCGTCGGGCGGGGCGCGGCGGCAACGATGATGCCGCGAGGGTCAGCGGCGAGCATCGTCACGAAAAACGTGGAAGAGGCCTGAGCCGATACCAAGTCAGCCTCGAGCTGCTCGGTGGAGCCAAATGCCGTCGGCGCCGATGTGCGGAGGGCGAGGTCGTTTACGACAAAGAGGCCGTTCGCCACGTACTGATTCACCTCCGCCGCTATAAGCTGGGCGCTGGTCGAAAGCCTGTTGTTTGCCTCTTCCACGGCATCCTCCTCATAAAGCCGGGCTGCCAGCAACCCGGCGGCCAGCAGGGGGATGGTGCCAAAGGCGACATAGCGTTTGATCAGGAAGGCGCGGAAGCTATCGAGCTCTCCAGGCGCAGACCTGGAACCCACTCCGGGGACCAGGCCGTTAATCACCAGGGCGAGCCAGGCGGCAATGAGTCCGTTAACCACCTGCACTCCGAGGGCCTGCTCAAACGCGGGATGCGGTATCAGGTAAACATGGGTGTAGAGAAACCACGAAGCGGGCGTCCCAAGCACCGCCCAATAAAGTAAACAGACAAGCAGGGGATTACGCCCTCTGCCCCAAAGCCAACCGACCCACAACCCCTCCAGCGTGACAAGCAAGGCTGAATAGGGTTGGCCCCATTTGAGCGTCAGAACTGCTGTGCTCACAATCAGGACCGGCAACGCGGGAATGCGACCAAATCGGCGCAGACCTATCCAATAAAAAACCACCCCAAGCACGAGGGAGTGGTGGAAGAAGATGGGAGGCGCAAACCAGTCCGCTAAGGCGGCGAGGGCCGAGAGCAGCAGGATCCACCACAATAGGCTAAGCCGCGTGCCGGCCGGATCATCTCTGGGCTGTCCGATCATCATGGAAAACTGGTGCGGCGTTAGGGGGATACCGTGCCCTCAGACACGCGCTTGCCGGGCGGGAATGTTGCGAGGTGGTGGATGTAGATATCTTCCCGCAGTTACCAGAAGCCGTGCGGAATCGAGTGGCTTGACCACAAAGTTGTCGGCGCCGGCCTGCAACCTGGCGCCGGTGCTCTCGCTTTCGGCATGGGCCGACATGATGACCACCGCCATCTGCCGCAGGTTCGGCGAAGGGCGCATCTGGGCTATCAGCCGGTTCCCGTCGCCGTCTGGAATCGATATATCGGCGACGACCGGGCCTACCGGATGGTCTTCGAGCAGCCGCAACGCTTCCCGTCCGCTGGTTGCGGTCCGCACATCAGCCCCGGTCAGGTTAGGCCGATCGGCGGTCCTTTCGCGCACATACAAATCGTCTTCAACAACAAGAAGGGCAGGGCTCGTGGCACCGGCGGACATCATGGCAAAAGAATGTCAATCAACCGGATGTCCGATGGCCCCCCGGGTGGCACGGTCTTCGCGCATTCGATTGAAATGAGATTCAAACATATACCGGGGCCCGCTGCGGCAAGTCAATCAGCCACGGTGGAAACAACCCCACGAAAGGGGCGACGGCTCCGCGTCTCCCAGATCAGATCTCCCGGTTGATTCTCTGGCCCCCCCGACCTAGTCGTTGACTCCCGGGTTCGCCACTCCGAAGGTCCGACCGGAGCGGGTCCTGGATTTTTGCCCCATCCCTGTGAGACCTACAGCACTATCCCTGGCGTTTTTCGCCCTTGGTACCGGAACCATCCTTCGGGGAGCGGACTTGCCATTGGCCGACCACTCCGACGCTGGTGATCCCGCGCTGCTGAAGCAGATCACCGTGAAGGCGGTGCCGCTCGGCAGCTTTGGGTTCAGTGTCCGCGTTAAATGGGATCGTGAGACCGGCATGGTTGAAAAGGTGACCATCGACAAGATCCTGCCCGATTCTCCGGCGGATCAGGCGGGCCTCGGCGTCCTGACGACGATTGAAAAGATAGATGGAAGACCGGTGCAGGAGTTTGTCGCGAGCTTCGACGGCGGCAGTGACCTAAATAAGGCGCTGATCAACCGAAAGCCCGGCGACCGGATAACGCTCGAGGTCTTGGCTGAGGGAGCGACGCTGCCCAGGATCGTGACCCTAGTCGAGAGTGGGGAAGATCAAAGGGCGCGTGCGCGTCCCTGAACCGTCGCCTACCGGCTGGGTCTCTTGGACAGCGGGGGGGCAATATTGCGAGAGGGGGGCCTCCGCCCCTTGCTGGCCACCGAAGATCTATGCCAAGGACCTACAGGTATGATGCCAGGGCCCACACCCTGCTCACATCCCCGTGCTGCATCCTCACCGACTGGGAGCTCGTGGCCTGACGATCTCAATAATCTCCGCTACGGTTGAGCATCTCCGCTCCAACGCGAGTTTGCCGGTCCGCATCGACCCGCGAGCCGTCATTCGAGCGTGGGCTCGACGCACAGACACGATCCGTGTATGGTGGCCTACGCACCGCCCCGAGCCAACTCGGAGAGAGATCCTATGAGTGAAACAGCCCGTCCCAATCCCGATCAGCCCCGCGCGCCGAAATGGCCGCTCTATCTGTGCGTTGCCGTTATCCTGGCCCTGGCAGCACTGGCGCTCGATCTGTACTCCGGGTCGGCCAAGCTCCAGACCAGCCTGGTAGAAGCCAACAAGAAGGTCGCTGCAGAGCAGACCCAGCTGGACCGGGCCGCAGCGGACGTGGATATGGTGCAGTTTCGGCTGAGGAAAGCCCAGGACGAGGCGGCCGGCCTTAGAGTCCAGCTTGCCAAGGCGCAGGACAAGATTTCGTCCTTCGGCGCCAGGCTGGACGAGGCCGCCGCCGTCAATAGGAGCCTGAAGACCGATGTCGATCAGGCCAGGACGAGAATCACCTTTCTGCAGAGCCAGGTCGACCAATTCGACGCGCGCTTTCGGTTGATGCAGGACGACCTGAACCGGGTGACGAACGAATCCTCACAGCTTGCAAGGCAGCTCAACGGAGCGGGGGACTACATTGCGACGGTCTACGCCAAGCTGGCTGAGGCGCAGAAGCGGATCGCCGAGTTCGAGGCGGCGGCAAAGGCGGCGCCCAAGAAGTAACGCGGCGGGTTGACGATCCGGCCGAAGGGCGCACTCCGTCTGTGCTAGCGGAGCGGGATATAGCAGACGTTGCTTGTCAGCATCATCATGATGAAGACTAGGCAGGTGACCATCGGCCCCAGATAGACCCGGCCCGTCATCCTGAAGAAAAAGCGGTTGAAGTAGGGCAGGATGAACATCATCGGAATCACCCCAAAGAGCAGATCCATGTAGATCCATTCGTTGGTCCAGAAGACCGTCGTCGAAAAGCCCAGGTTGCCGTACTGGATCGCGAGGATTGCCATCAACCCGACCGAATTGCCCAGGCCCATGATCAGCATGCTCGCCCATTCGCTCTGGCCCTCAAAGCGGCTGGCGGAGTTGACCCGGATCGAATTAGCCAAATAGAAGACAAAGAACAGCGGCAGGTACTCCAGGGCGACGAGTAGCATGCGGACAGGAAAGGAGGCTGCCGCCGAGATGAAGAGGAATCTGAAGTCGGTGTGAAAGATCCCGTAGGAGGCGAAGACGAGCGCGTAGTAGGCCCCGAACACAGCGAGGGCCAGCCCCAGGGTTCTCGCCAGCTCTCCCGCCGTTGTCCGGATGCCCCACATGTCGGGCGAGGTTCCGCTCTTTTTCCCGAAGAGGATGTAGTTGAGGAAGAAGATCCCGATGCCGATCGCGCCATTGGCAACAGCCCACAGGAGCACGGCATTGTTCATCCTCTGCGGAAACCACCAGGTCTGCTGGGAGGCGCTCGCGGCCGGGAACAGGGCAGCCGTTGCGCGGATCATCGGAACGAATAACCAGCAGGCCAAGGCGGCGGACAGGGCGAAAACGGCCCAGAACACCCATTTCCCGCCCGAACTGGGCTTGGGCAACGGCGGGGGGACTGGGTTAGCGAGCCCGCTGAACGCGGGGACACGAAGCAGCAGGGAGGTGAAGGGAAGCAGAAACAGGAGCGAGCCGACCAGCGCAACCAGGGTGGCCAGCTCCTTGAAGAACCAGGTCTGATTGGAGAATGGAATCGACGGGGTGAGCCCGAACGTGGTGGAGAAGAAGTCTATGAGGTGGGCGACCGAGCGGGGGTCGTAGGGCAGGAAGGGATGGATATTGGCCCTTGTGTTGTAGACGATCCGCAGGGTCCTCTTAGCGGGGTCGCCGTACGCCCTTCCGATCTGGACCTCCGAGACCTGCTTGTCCCTATCCAGGCCGGAATTCACCAGCCGCAGCGCCTCGGGGGCCAGGCGCATGTCCGCGGTGCCGTTCACGTTCCGGTAGGCGCCCTCGTCGTGCTCTGCGTAATCCATGCCGACGCTCGAATTCACCGAGGCCAGAACCTCGGGGGTTAAGCTCAGCACGTAGCCGCCGACAAATACGGCGGCGAGCTTGCTGGGGGGGCGGACCGGAGGAACTTCCGCCCCTGCTGCGGTAGGCCTCTTCGACTCTGAGGCCCTGGCACGGCGGGCCTGGACCGGCCTTCCCCCGAACACGGAGGCCGCCTGGATCACGGCGTTCCCTCCTGCAGAGTACCCAGCGGCCCCAATCCTCGTCCGGTCGACGTAGTTCAGATTGGGGGTGTCGTAAACGTACTCAACCGCGGGGATGACGCCGTAGCCCTCGACCGAGGCCGAGCGCTTCTGATGCGTCGAGCTGGAGGCCCCCTGGTTGTACGGATCAATCGTGAGGACGGCGACATCCCTCCGGGCGAGCTCGATTGAGTAGCTGTCCAGTGACTCCTTGCTCCGCTCGAATCCGGGGCACAGGACAACCATCGGGACGGGGTGCTTCTCGGTCGCCCCCTGCGGCCGGTACAGGTCGGCGGTGATCCACTGGCCGTTCTCCGTGGGCAGCTTGATCCCAACGACGTCGATCCTTCCGCCATCGGTCTGAAAATACCAGGCCCCGAGGTCTCCGAGGAGGATCAGGGCCAGCGAGACCCAGAGCAGGGGAGGAATGCGCGCGGGCGCAGGCTGCGGATTCTGACCGGCATCATTCATGGATAAGGGCGTTCGAGGGAGTAGGCACCCGGTTTAGTAGCCGGCGGCGGCATTGGTCCGCCGCGGGTCCGCGTAGCCGGTGAGCGAGCCGTCGGCGTTGAATTCGATCGCGTTGATGCCCCCGAAGTGCCGGCCGCGGCCTGCCTCCTCAGGCAGGGCGACCTTCCACCCCCGCGCGCGAAGGCCCGCCGCAACCTCGGCGGGCAGGGACTGCTCCGCCTCGAACAGCCGCCCGTCCCCCGGACGCTCCGGATCGACGATGTGAAACCGCGTGTCGCCGATTGCCTCGGCAAGCGGGCGGTCGAGCGCCAGCCGGTCGATCAGGGCCTGGAGCATGGCCGTGGGGATGCGGGCCGCTCCGGGGACTCCGATTGCGAAGAGCGGACGGCCGCCGCGCTCCACGATTGTCGGCGAAATCGTGCTGTGCGGACGGCGCCCGGGGGCAACGAAGTTGGAGCTCGAGGGATCGGAGTAGTCGAAGTTGCTCATCGAGTCGTTCAGGACGACCCCGGTTCCCGGCGGGACGACGCCCGCCCCGAAGTGCATGCTCAGCGACTGGGTGGCGCAGGCGATGTTGCCCGCCCCGTCCACGATGATCCACTGGGTCGTCGCGGCCATCGGGCTCTGGTAACAGGGCCCTTCCTCCAACACCCTGGCAGACCGCGGGGCGCCGCCGGACTCGGCCTCGGAACGGATTGCCCGGATCGACTCCGGCGACATGAGCTGCTCGAAATGCGCCCGGGCGTCGGGCGAGTCGCCGATCAGCGGTCGCTCCCGCCGAGCCACCGCGCACCACAGGCGCCCGATGCGGTCCAGGCTGGCCGCGGTGCGCAGCGGCCCGCTGCCCCAGGCGTCTCCTTCGATGGCCCTCAGGACGGGCATGAACAGCGAGGCCCCCCGGGCCGGGGGCGGCGCGCTCACGATCCTATAGCCGCGGAAATCCGCGGCCACCGGATCGACGATGCGCGCCTGATATCCGGCTAGATCCGCGAGCGTGATGGCGCCGCCGCCGCGCCGCGACGCTTCGGCGATTCTCTCGGCCACCGGTCCCCGGTAGAACCCGTCTCGCCCGCGCTCGGCCAGCAGTTCCATCGTCTTCGCAAGATCCTCGTTTCTGAGGCGGATCCCGACGGCCGGCAGTTCGCCCGCGACCAAGTACAGCCGCGCGATTTCGGGGTCGCCGCGCCTCAGCTTGCTCCACTGCTCGTCGAAGAAGTCCCTCGTCTTCGGCAGGACCTCGAACCCGTTCCGGGCTAGGGCGATCGCGGGCGCGACATCCTGGGCCCACGGCTTGGCCCCCCATCTTTGGTGGGCGGCCCACAGGCCGGCCGCTAGGCCGGGCACGCAAACCGAGCGGTAGCCGTAGCTGTGGGCGTCGGGTGATAGGCGCCGCGCGGTCGCCACGTCCAGGGCCGAGCCGCAGGCGTCCATGGCCTCGACGGCGTAGGTGCGGCCGGTTGCCGCCTCCCGGTAGAGCAGCATCAGCTTCCCCCCGAGGCCGGAGCCGTAGGGCTCGGCGACGCCTACGGCGAGCGAGACGGCTACCGCGGCGTCGATCGCGTTGCCTCCGCTCCTGAGCACGCCGGCCCCGATCGCCGCGGCCTCGGGATGGGCGGCAACGACGATCCCGTGCGCCGCCGAGACGGGCGGAACCGGGACGGAGGCGCGGCAGGCCAGTCCCATGCCGGCCGCCAACAGGAGGATGGACGTGCGTGTCGACATATTCGGTTTTCGGGCAACCTGCCAGGAGACCGCCTGGCGAAACCCCCGGTGGCGCTGCCCGCCCTTCCTCGTGAAGAAAGGGCCGGCGTGAGTCGGGCCGATTTCGGTTAGAAGGTCTTTTTTACCTCAACCGAGTAAATGCGGCCCAGGGCCATCTTGTTGTAAAGGCTCGTCTCATATCCTTGCGAGCTTCCGGAGACAAGAGGGGGCTCGACATTTAGGACGTTGTCGACGCCGACGCGGAACTGGGTGTCGCGCAGCCAGACCGACTTGGCTCCGAGGCGGTAGCTGACGAACAGGTTGTAGGTCTTCGTGTCGTGGACGACGTAGCGGTAGGAATAGGCCCCGGCGGTGAAGACGGGTTGGATGTAAGTCGGGTTGCCGAGCGAGTTCCACGTCGCCAAGGTCGTCGTGGCCCCCGTGTCGGTGTAGCGGCCAACGTAGTAGAACCCCAGGCCCGCGCCCAGCTGGTCATGGTTCGGCATGGTGCGGATCCAGGTGAGCGTGGTGGAACCGCGCCAGGCCGGTGTCGCGCCGCCGACCGTGGAGGCGTTGCTCTCGCGGTAGTCGGTCCGCGACGCCCCGTTGGTCGTGTAGGCGTGGAAGTCGTTCAAGTATGTCCAGTTTGTGTCGAAGGTGAACTGGCCGAGCGAGAACTTCGGGGCGCGGTAGTTTAGGTCGAAATCGAAGCCGTTTACGAACTGCCGGGACTCGTTGTAGTAACTGCTGCTCACATAATTGATGGCGCCGACGACCGCCCGCTGGTTGCCCGGGGCCTGCGTGGCGTTGTAGGCGGCGAAGGCCGCGATGTCCGCGGCGGTGACGGGCAGGCGAGCAACCGAGGGGTCGCCCTTGTAGTTGGCCGTTCCGGAGCCTAGGTCAATGCTGCCTACGCTTTGGCCGGAGGAAACCGCGGACTGGGTTGCAGCGAGCAGGGCGGCGGTGTCGGCCGCGATTCCGCCGCCGGCCACGATCACGTTCTGCCGGGCGATCTCCCAGTAGTCCACGGAGACCGAGAGGCCCTTGATGTGGGGCACGTCGACGACGACGCCGACTGACTTGCCTTTCGAGGTCTCGGGCTGGAGGTTCGGGTTGCCCTGCGCCACGCTGCGGCGGTTGGAGGGGCCGTCCGTCGGAAGGCCCGTAACGATGCTGCGGTAGGTGTCGGTGCTGCTGAGCAGCGTGCGAACCAGCGTGCCCGTGAACAGCTGGGCGAGATTGGGGGCGCGGAAGCCCTCGTTGTCGGAGGCGCGGACCATGACCCAGGACAGCGGCTTCCAGTCAACGCCGATCTTCGGCTTCGTTGTGGAGCCGAAGTCGGTGTAGTTCTCGTAGCGGGCGGAGGCGGTGACCTCCAGCGACTCGACGAGCGGCAGGCGGAACTTGTTTCCCGCCAGTGGCAGGACGGCCTCGGCGTAGAGCGCCGACACGTGCCGGTTGCCGTGCGTGTCGGAGTTGGGCGAGAAGCTGACAAAGTCGTCGCCAGTCGGATCCAAGCCGGAGCCCGGGGGGTTGAGCCCCGCGTAGGGCGGACGGTAGTCATCGTACGCCTCGTAGCGGAACTCTCCGCCTAAGGCGCCGCCGATCGAGTTGCCGCCCCACAGGGGAAGGACGTCGCCGCTTGCGTGGAAGTCGCCGCTTCCGAGCTTGGTGATTCCGCTTCGGATGAAGGGGGCCGAGAAGGAGGAAATGACGCTCTGCGAGTTCTGGTAGGGCCCGGTCACGACCAGGGAGCCGTTCTGCACCGCAAAACTCTGGCCGAAGGGGTTGAAGGCCTTGGTGGGATCGGTCTGGTTAATCGCGGCCGCGAGGAGACTCCGCCGGGTGCAGTTGGCCTCGTATTCGAGTCCGCGGGCGGCCGAGTAGAGCAGGGCTCCCTCCCAGGACCACGAATCGAAAATTTTGCCGCGCAGCCCGGCGACCCCGCGGTACACCGAGTCGGTGACCCGGTCCGTGCGGTCGGCGAAGTCGATGAAGCGCTTGTTGGTGATCGAGACCGCGGAGGGCGTACCCTTCAGGCGGGCGGTGCCGTCGGCGTTGGGTGCCCCGTTCGGGTCCCAGAAGCGTGTGCCGAAGGGATTGTAGGGATTGGTCGCCGGGACGATCATGTAGCCGTCGGTGCTCTGCGAGTAGGCGTCCGGCTCGCGGTAGGTCGTCGAGTGCGACTGGTACATGCTCAGATCGGTGAACGCGGTGATGCGGGGCTTGATGTCATACTCGCTGTTGAGAAACAGGTTGGTGCGCTTGCTCTCGGGCTGGATGACGCGGTAGGCGCTGTTGTTCCAGTAGTAGTCGTGCCCGGGCCCCGTTGCCGTGCGCGCCGGAGCAGCCGTTGCGAAGCCGACCCCGCCCGCGGCGAGCGGCACGAGGTAGAACGTGCCCGTGGCCGACGTGAAGGTGGTCGGCACCCCCGAGGGGCGCGCCCCCGAGAAGGTGCTGGTCGATCCGTACTGGTCGGTGGCCGTCGGGGTGCCCACAATGTAGGCGCCATAGGAGCTCGACGTGGACATCAGATTGAAGGTCGTGTCGGTCGGAGTGTTCCACGGGGCGGGAGCCCGGTAGGAGTTGTCCGGGTTGGCCGAGAAATCCCTGTTGCGGGAAAACACCGCTCCGCGGTCGTAGTAGTCGGCAACCACCATCATGCGGCCCTTGCCCTGCGCAAAGTCCATGCCGTGGGTCAGGGTCGCCCGGTACTCGGCGCCATCGTGGTAGACGTTCTCGCCGTAGTGCAGCGAGAGTTCAGTGCCGCGGAAATTTTTCTTCATCTGGTAGTTGATTACGCCCGCCACCGCATCGGTGCCATAGATGGAGGACGCCCCGTCGCGCAGCACATCGATGTGGTCAATGCCCCGGTTGGGCAACTGGTTGACGTTGACCGATAGCGTGGGCGTGCCCGCCTCAGACTGGGTGATCGGGTGTGGTGCGACGCGGCGGCCGTCGAGCAGGATCAGCGTGTTGGCCGACGGCAGTCCGCGCATCGACACCGTCGCGTTGTCACCGCGCGAGGCGGCGCCGGAAAACGCGGTCTCGTTGCCGGGCAGGCCCGTGACCTCGGGCAGCGCGGTCAATAGGTCGGCCGCCTCCGAGGCGTCGCGCACGTCGATGGTCGCGTTGTCGAACACCGTGACGGGCAGCACCTTCTCCATTTCAAGGCGCTTGATGTTGGAGCCCGTGACGGAGAAAGCCTCGAGCTTGATGACCTGCTCGTCGGCGGGAGCCGGAGCCTTCTGCGCGAGGCCTGTCGCTGGAACGAGGCCGAGGACCAGCAGCGCAGCGGCCGCGGTCCGTGGAATGTGGATTCGGGGTAGGTTCATGGTTTGGTCAGTTCAGTGTTGATGGGAATCGGGAATAGAATTTTTGCGGCGAAGGGAGCCATGCCGCGGTCGCTGTGGGCAATGCCCGGGGCGAAGGCCAAGTGCCAGGCAAGCGGCACGCCGAGCCTCTTTGCCGCGGCCTGGGCGTGGGCGTAGTAGTTTTTCCCCCGCGCCAAACGGTAGCGCCCTTGCGCCTCCGCCTCCGGCGTCCTCGGCAGCGCCCGGGAGTTGGGGTCTGTGTCCGCGGTGCCCAGCAGAACCGTGAACGGGAGCGAGAAGGCCTTCCTGATGTCGGCCTCCGTCACCGCGCTGCCCTTCAGCCCGTAGGGGAACCCGCTGTCCCAGTCGGGCAGTAGGTAGGCGCCCGCGTTTGCAGCCACCACCCGCTCGACCCGCGCGCCAGGAACGAAGCACACGAACCGGTGCACGAACTGGGCGCCGGCCGAGTGCCCGTAGAGCCGGTAGCGCTCGCTCCGGTTGCCCGTGCGGGACTTCACCGCGTCGAAGACGGGCTCGATCGCGCTGAAACTCCACTGCTCTCGGGGCACGGGGCGGCCCGCGTTGTCGACCGTGTTGCCGTAGTTGTAGGCCTGCTCGCCAGGAAATTCCTCCTTGGAGAACTCGGGCACGACAAGCAGGAAGCGGTGCTCCTTCGCAAGCGGGATCCAGTCGGAGAGGTAGTCATCCCCGTTTCGCCCCACGCCGTGCATCACGATGACCACCGGCGCCTGAGGGGTCGCGCCCTGCGCCTCGTAGAACCAGACTTTGATGTGCTTGCCAGAATGGACGAAGTCGAAGTGCTCGTGCGCCTCCGCTGCGAAACTCCGCGCGGGCGCGAGCAGGAGTGCCAAAGCGAGGATGCCGAGGATGCCTCTTAATGTGCGTGTCATGGTGTGGGCCCGGGTTGAACGGCGTCGTAGATCGCCGTGGAGAGGTTTCCCGCGGCGTCGATCCAGCCGCGGTACATGCCCTCGGTGTTGTAGGGCAGGGCGAAGCGGCCCTGCCGGTCGACCGCTATCAGGCCGCCTTTGCCGGGGAGACGCTTGTGAATCACCGAGTCGGCGGCCTCTGGCAGAGCCATGCCGCAGTGCTCGACCAGCGCCGCGAGGTCGCTGGCTGCGGTGATCAGCATGAAGGCCTCTCCCTGTCCGGTGCAGGAGACAGCGCAGGTCGAGTCGAGCGCATAGGTGCCCGAGCCCACAATTCCCGCCTGGCCCACGCGGCCCGCAAACTTGTTCGTCGTGCCGCCGGACGAAGTCGCCGCCGCGAGGTGCCCCGAGGCGTCGAGTGCCACGGCGCCCACCGTGCCCGCGGCATCCGGGCCGGACGGGTTTGCCGGGACGACGATGTCCTCGGACAGCGCGGTCCTGCCGGTGGCGCGGAGCCGGACCATCGCCTCCCAGCGGTGCTGTGTGTAAAAGTAGTCCTCGGACTCCAGGGCGAGCCCCTGCGCCGCGGCAAACCGCTCCGCAGCCTCCCCGCCAAGCGAGATGTGCGGGGTCTTCTCCATGATGCGCCGGGCGAGCCTCACGGGATTGCGCACGTGGCGCAGAAGGAGGGCCGAGCCGGCCCTCCTCGCGGCCCCGTCCATGATCGAAGCCTCCATCTCGATCTTCCCCTCTCGGGTGAAGGAAGACCCGCGCCCGGCGTTGAACAACGGGCAGTCCTCCATCGAGGCGACTGCCGACTCGACGGCGTCGAGACTCGACCCCCCGCGCGCCAGCACGGCATGGCCTGCGCCGAGGGCCGCTCGCAGGGCCGCGTGGAATCCCGCCGCCCGCTCGGGTGTCATCTCGCTGCGGGGCAGGGCCCCGGCCCCTCCGTGGATCGCAAGCGTAGTCATCGGTCAGCTCCCCGGTTGGGTCTCATCGTCGTTCTTGAGGGGCGCCATCGTCAGGCCAGTGAAGCCCGCGGCCAGGGTGAAAAGGATTCCGGCGTAGCAGAACACCGCCCAAGGCGCGTAGGCCGAGACGGGCACGCCAAGGGCGCCGCTCATGAACGCCCCGGCAATGCTCCAGGGGATCAGGGGGACGCCCACGATTCCGCTGTCGCCGATCGCGCGCGTGAGGTTTTTCCCCGCCAGGCCGAGCCTGCGGTAGGACGGGGCGAGCAGCTCGGCGGGCAGCAGGATCGTTACGTAGGCCGCACCCGTCATGAATTCCACCACCAGGCAGCTCGAGACGGTCGCCCCCACGAGCCGGCCGGGCGTCGTTGTGAACCGGGACAGGCGCGCCACAAGGGGCTCGAGAAGCCCCGCCTTCTGCAGCAGCCCGCTGAAGGCAAATGCGCAGATCGCGATCAGCGTCACGTGCATCATCTTGTCTATGCCGCCCTGCCCGAGGAGCTTGTCGACGAGCGCGCTTCCCGTGTGCGCCTCGGGACCGGTGATCAGGATGTTCAGGGCGGAGACGAGCGGCACGTGCTGCACGAGGACCGCGAGCGCAGTTGCCACCGCGGTCGACAGCAGCATCCCGGGCAGCACCGGACGGCTTCCCGCCGAGAGCCACAGGGTGATTGCGACCGGCAGCAGGAGCCAGGGGCTGAAGACGAAGCTCCGTGCCAACACCTGCCTCAGGGCCTCCGCGTCGGCGAGGGACGAGCCCGAGCCGCCTGCCGCGTAACCCCCGGCGAACGCGTACACGGCCAGGCCCAGGGCGAACGCGGGCACCGTGGTCCACAGGCAGTGCCGGATGTGGTCGTAGATGTTGGCGTGGACGACCCCGACGGCAAAGTTGGCGTTGCCTGCGAAGGGCGAGATCTTGTCCCCGAGGTAGGCCCCCGCGACCAGGGCTCCCGCCGCGGGCCCCGGGGCGATGCCCAGGCCGTGGGCTATCCCCATGAAGGCCACGCCCACGGTTCCGATCGTTCCGTAGCCGGTGCCTGTGAGCAGCGAGACGATGCCCGCCGCAAGCGAGGCCGTCACCAGGAACATGCGCGGGGAGATGAGCCCCAGCCCGTAGTAGGTGATCATCGGGATCGTGCCCGAGGCGAGCCAGCTGCCGACCAGGGCCCCGACGACCATGACGATCAGCAGGGCGGGCATCCCCTTGTGGATGCTCTTGAGCATTCCCGCCTGCATCTCCTTCCACGGGACCCCCAGCCCCTTGGCGAGACAGCCCAGAAGCGCCGTTGCCGCGATCAGGAGCACCTCGACCCGCACCTTGAAAATGGCAAAGCCGACGCAGATCAAAAGGGCGGTTCCGACAACGGCCAGAACGGAGTGCGCAAGCGACGGCGCACGCTTCAGGTCTGCCGATGGGGTGATGAGGCCGGACTCCATGGGGCTGTCTTGGGGAGAGGTAGGACTGCCATTGAGTGTGATTGTATACTTGTATACAAGCTCATTTTTCATCTAGTCTCTTGCCCAGAGCCCCCGGCCCCCGTCACACCCGTAGGCTCGCACTCCCCCGAATGCCCCAGGTTGCACGACCCTCTCTCATCGAGATCACCCCGCACACCACGCGCCCATCCGCGCTGCCGGACCACGTGTACGCGGTCCTCAAGCAGCGCATCCTTTCCTGCGACCTGCGGCCCGGCGAGCGCCTCGTCGAGAAAAGGCTTTGCACCGAGCTCGGCGTGTCCCGAACCCCGCTGCGCGAGGCGCTTAACCGCCTCAGCCACGAGGAGCTGGTCTCCTTTCAGCCACACGCGGGCTACCGGGCCGCCCCCATCACCCTCGAAGGATTCCGCAACCTGATCGAGCTGCGGACCATGGTCGAGCCCCAGGCCGCCGCGCTCGCCGCCGAGCGCGCCACGGCCGAGGATGTCGCTGAGCTGCGGGCCTGCGCTTTACTTCCCTACGACCCCGAAGACGACCGCGGGTTCGTCGACTACTGCCGCTCGAACGCCCGCTTCCATCTGTGCGTTGTCCGGGCTGCCCGCAACCCGATGCTCGAGAACATCGTGATGTCCGCCCTGGACCTCTACCAGCGCCCCACCTACATGAAGGTCGGCCGTCAGCGCGACCCGCGCAACCCCTCGGCCAAACACCGCGCGATCGCCGAGGCGATCGCCCGGCACGATGCGGAGACAGCCCGCGACGTGATGATGCAGCACATCCGCGGGGGCGGGGAGCGGATTTTCGCGGCCCTGAAGGCCGCCAACTTCACCTGAGCGCTCGGTATCGCTAGCGGACCAGCATGGCGGCCCCGAAAACGCCGGCGCTGTCCCCGAGCTTGGGCTTGAGAAGTTCGGTCCGCAGCACCGGGTTGAACAGATGGCGGCGGATCGCCTCGCGCGTCCCCGCGCCATAGAGGGCCTCGACGTTGCCCACGCCCCCGCCGATCACGATCGCGTCCGGGTCGACGATATTGATCACCGCCGCGATCGCCTCGCCGAACTTCGACACAAGCCGCTCCAGGGTCGCGATCGCGTCCGGTTCCCCCGACCTGGCGCGTTCGACGATCTGCGGGAGCCGGGCGTCCGTCCCCGCGCGCTCCCGGTAGTACCGCTCCAGGGCCGGCCCCGAGATCACCGTCTCGACGCAGCCCATGCGCCCGCAGTAGCAGGGGGCTTCCTCCCCGCGGATCGGGTTGTGCCCCCACTCCCCGGCGATCCCGTGCAGGCCGTCGAGACCCCGTCCGCCTACGACGATTCCCCCTCCGACGCCCGTTCCGATGATGAGCCCGACGACGACGGGGCGCCCCTTGGCCGAGCCGAGGACCGCCTCGGCCAGGGCGAGGCAGTTGGCGTCGTTGGCGAGTTTTGCCTCCACGTTAAGGGCCCTCGAGAGGTCGTCGCGGAGCGGGCGGCCGCTCAGGCAGGTGCTGTTCGAATTCTTCAGCAGCCCCGTCGCCGGATCCGTCGAGCCCGGGGTGCCGAAGCCGATTCGGGCCGGGCGCGGGAGGCCCGTGGCCCTCTCCATCTCAATGACAAGCCTGGCGATCCGGCCGATCACGTGATCGTAGCCGCAGTCGACCTCAGTCGGGATCCGGATCCGGCAGAGCGCCCTGTCGGGCGCTCCCGAGTCGACGGCCACCCCCTCGATCTTCGTGCCGCCCAGATCGATTCCGAACTGGATCATCGGGAACCTAGGTCAAACCGCCTAACGCTGGCGCGGCAAGGGATTAGTGTGGGTTCCCGGGTCGACCCCGTCCGTCTCTTAGGCGGTGGCCTTGGGGGCCATGTCCGCTTGGAGCTTCTGGATCAGGCTATCGTAGGTCGGCGGGGGCTCGGGGTTGCGGTAGAATATCCCCGTGTACAGGGTCTTCCCGTAGTCCTGCGCAAGCTCCATCGCCCGCAGCCGGTTCGATGTGTCGTGCCCCTCGGCCTCGAGCTTTTTCATCGAGGCTTTCTGGACCTTCATCTGCGTGTCGGCGCTTCCGAAGGTGACGCAGGGCGACTGGATGTTGACGAAGGCAAAGCCGGGGTAGCGGATCGCCGCCTCGATCATCTTGGCCAGGCCGTCCATGTCCGCGGGCACCCCCTGGGCGACGAAACCCGCCCCGCAAGCGAGCACGAACAGGAGCGGGTTCATCGGGTTCTCCATGCTCCCGTAGGCCGACGACGAAGTCTTCGTGCCGCGCGGGGTCGTGGGCGAGAGCTGCCCCTTCGTCAGGCCGTAGATCTGGTTGTCCATCACGATATAGGTGATGTTCAGGTTGCGGCGGATCGCGTGGGGCACGTGGCCGCCGCCGATCGAGAATCCGTCGCCGTCGCCGCCGGCCGCGAGGACCAGCAGGTCGGGGTTCGCCATCTTGATCCCCTGGGCGATCGGAAGGGCCCGCCCGTGGACGGTGTTGAAGCCGTAGGCCGTCGTGTAGCCGGGGATGCGGCTCGAGCAGCCGATCCCGGAGATGAAGGCGATCTCGTGGGGGGGCCGCTTGATCGCGGCCAGGGCCCGGTAGATCGCGGTCACGACCCCGTAGTCGCCGCAGCCGGGGCACCAGATGGGCTTCAGGTCGCTCTTGAAGTCCCGGGCCTGGTAGGTTTCGGGGGTGGGGGGGCAGTCGCAGGCGGAGCTCATGGGATCAGGAGGCGGTCGAAGGGTTGAGGTTCATCGCGCGGAGGCGCTCGAGGACCTCCTCCGGCGCGATCGGGTTTGCTCCGCTCTTGGCGAGGGCCGTGAAGTCCGGTGGGACGTTCACCCACATACGGATGACGCGGTGGAGCTGTCCCTGGTGGGACTGCTCGACGACGACGCAGCGCTTGAGCGTGCGGAAGAAGTCGCTGTAGATTTCCTCTGCGACCGGGTAGAGGAGCTTCGGGACGAGCAGCTTCACGCGGATCCCCTCGGCGCGGGCGGCGTTGACCGCCTCGAGGGCGACCCCGGCCACACTGCCCCAGCTGATGACGCCCAGCTCGGCCTCCGGGTCGCCCGTCACGACGAAGAGGTCCCTGCGCTGCTTCAGCGGGTTGAGCTTGTTCAGGCGCTTGTCGTTCATGCGGGTGTGCATTTCCCCGCTAGAGGTCGGTGCCCCGTAGACGTCGTGCTCGATCCCGGCGGCGAGGTAGTTGCCGCCTTTCATGCCGGGGTGGCTGATCGGGCTTACCCCTGACTCGGTGAAGCGGAAGCGGCTGTAGTCCTTCAGGTCCTCCTCGGAGGGCCGCAGGCGCTCGATCAGGCGGAGCTTGGAGGTGTCGACCGGCGCGATGATCTCCTTGCGCTGGGCGATCTCCTGGTCGGTCAGAACCACGACCGGCGTCTGGTACTGCTCAGCTATGTTGAAGGCCTCGACCGTCACGGCGAAGGCGTCTTCGACCCCGATCGGAGCAAGCACAGGCCGCACGGTGTCCCCGTGCGCCGAGAAGGCGGCCGCAAAAAGATCCGCCTGCTCGCGCTTGGTCGGCAGCCCGGTCGAGGGGCCGCCGCGCTGGACGTTCACGCACACCAGCGGCAGCTCTGCAACGCTCGCCAGACCCAGCAGCTCGCACTTGAGGGAGAGACCGGGGCCGGAGGTCGCCGTCATGGACTTGCGCCCCGCGAATGAGGCCCCCACGGCCGCACCTATGCCGGCGATCTCGTCCTCGGCCTGCAGGATCGAGCCCCCGTGCTTCCAGATCTCCCGCTGCAGATACTCCATGATCTCGGTTGCGGGGGTGATGGGGTAGCCTCCGAAGAACTTGCACCCGGCAAACAGCGCGGCGGCGCCGCATTGGGTGTTGCCGTCGGTCAGGATCCGCGCGCCGCCGGCTTTGGGCGGGGCTAGGCGCCACTCGGGCCCGATGGGGTTATTGTCCGCGTACTCAAGCCCCAAGGCGTAGGCCCGCTCGTTGCCCGCAAGGACGGCCTCGCCCTTTTTGCCAAACTTTTTGCGGATTCCTTCGAGGATGCTCTGGCGGGCCAGTCCGAACCAGCCGGCGACCAGGCCCAGGACGACGTTGTTTTTTGCCTGGAGGGTCCCTGCGGCCTTGACCGCCATCTCCTCCATCGGGACGGCCCGAACGATCGCGGGCTTGATGCCGCCCAGCGGGATTGCGTCGGGGGCGACGCCCGTCTTCAGCTCGTAGATGACCACGGTCTTCTCGGTGACGGGCAGCTCACCGCCGAAGCGCAGGAAGTCCTCCCAGTTGAGCACGATCGCGGCCGTCAGGGCCCCTCCGGGGTTCAGGACCGGATCGTTCGAGACCCGGAGGCGGCAGGACGACTCGCCTCCGCGGATCTGGGATCCGAAGCTCTTGGTCAGGATCGCATAGTAGCCTTCCCGGGCCGAGGCGCCGATGAGCGACTCCCCCGCGGAGACGATGCCATCGCCTCCCGAACCGGCCATGCCAATGATCAGGTTGTTCAACATTTCGGGGACAGCCTAGCACCGGACTCCCCCAAGCGCAGTGCATTGTTTGGGGATTCCTGCGCAGATCTTGACGTGTATTAGATCGGCAATTCGCGCCCCGGGAATGACAATTTCTGCGCAGCACCGCGGGGCACCCCTTGGTAAGCTGGCGCAAGCCATCGGAGACTACACAGCTCCGGCGGCATTCAAGCCACTTCCTCCATGTCTACTAAGCCCTCCGCTCCCACCCACGCCATCTTCGATGGCAACGAAGCCGTCGCCTCCGTCGCATACCGGCTGAACGAGCTCATCGCGATCTATCCGATCACGCCGTCCTCGGCCATGGCCGAGTCGTGCGACGAGTGGGCGGCCGTCGGCCGGCGCAACCTCTGGGGAGAGATTCCCCGCATCGTCGAGCTGCAGTCCGAGGGGGGTGCCGCCGGGACCGCCCACGGCGGCCTGCTCGGAGGGGCCCTGACGACCACCTTCACGGCCTCCCAAGGGCTGCTGCTGATGATCCCCAACCTCTACAAGATTGCTGGGGAACTGCTCCCGTTCACGGCCCACGTGAGCGCCCGGGCCCTGGCGGCCCAGGCCCTCTCGATCTTCGGGGACCACCAGGACGTCATGGCCTGCCGGGCGACCGGATGCGCGCTGCTGTGCAGCAACTCGCCCCAGGAGGCTCATGATCTGGCGCTGGTCGCCCACGCGGCGAGCCTGCGCTCCCGGGTCCCCTTCATCCACTTCTTCGACGGGTTCCGCACCTCCCACGAGGTTTCCAAGATCTCATTTTTGAACGACGACCAGCTCCGCGCGGTCATCGACGAGGCCGACATCGCCGCCTTCAAGTCCCGGGGCATGAGTCCGGATCGCCCGACGCTGCGCGGGACGGCCCAGAATCCCGACGTGTATTTCCAGGGCCGCGAGGCGGTGAACGGCTACTACCAGAACCTCCCCGGCATCGTGCAGGAAACGATGGCAAAGCTCGCCGCAGTGACCGGACGCAACTACCAACTCTTTGAATACCATGGCCATCCGGAGGCCGAACGGGTCATCGTGGCGATGGGAAGTTCGATCGAGACGATTTCCGAGACGGTCGACTGGATGCTCGCCCAGGGCGAGAAAGTCGGCGTCATCGCCGTGAGGCTGTTTCTGCCGTTCAACGTGGACGCCTTCATCGAGGCCCTCCCGAAAACGGTCGAGGCGATCGCGGTCCTCGACCGCACGAAGGAGCCGGGATCCCTCGGCGAGCCCCTGTACATGAACGTCGTCGGGGCCCTGAGCGAGGAGGGCCACCCCCTGTTCGCCTCCACCCGCGTCATCGGGGGCCGCTACGGCCTGGGATCGAAGGAATTCACGCCCGGCATGGTCCGGGGCGTGTTCGAGCACCTCGGCTCCAAGGAGCCGCGCAACCACTTCACCGTTGGAATTCTCGACGACGTCTCCCGGACGTCGATCCCCTACGATCCGGACTTCGACATCGAGGGCCGCGAGGTGCGCCGGTGCGTCTTCGTCGGCCTCGGCGCGGACGGCACGGTTGGCGCCAACAAGAATTCGATCAAGATCATCGGTGAGCAGACCGACAACTTTGCGCAGGGCTACTTCGTGTACGACTCCAAGAAGTCGGGCTCGTTGACGACCTCGCACCTCAGGTTCGGCCCGCGCCCGATCCGCGCCCCGTACCTGATTCGGCAGGCTAACTTTGTGGCCTGCAGCCAGTTCAGCTTCATCGGCAGGGCCAACGTCCTGGGCTGGGCCGCGCCGGGAGCCACCGTGCTCGTGAACTCCCCGTACCCGGCCGAAGAGACCTGGAGCCGCCTGCCGCGGGAGTGGCAGGAGACCCTGATCGAGAAGAAATTGAAGCTCTTCGTCGTCGACGCAACCCAGGTCGCCCACGACAGCGGCATGGGCCGGCGCACGAACACGGTGCTGCAGACGTGCTTTTTCGCCCTGTCCGGGGTCCTGCCCCAGGACCAGGCCATCGCCCAGATCAAGAAGTCGATCGTCAAGACGTACGGGAAAAAGGGCGAGCAGATCGTCAAGATGAACTATGCCGCGGTGGACGCCTCCCTGGCGGGCCTCCATGAGGTGAAGATCCCCGCCAAGCCCGACAAGGAGGCGGTCGCCTCCGTGCCGCCGTCGTACTCTTCGGCGCCCGAGTTCGTCCAGAAGGTCACCGCTCGGCTCCTCGCCGACCAGGGCGACCTGATGCCTGTCAGCGCGATGCCGGTCGACGGCTGCTGGCCGACGGCGACCGCGCAGTACGAAAAGCGCAACATCGCCCTGGAAATCCCGGTATGGGACCCGGCGATCTGCATCCAGTGCAACAAGTGCGTGATGGTCTGCCCGCACGCCACGATCCGGGCGAAGTTCTTCCCGGCCGAAAAGCTCGCCGGCGCCCCCGAGGGCTTTGTCACGACCGCGTTCCGCTCGACGGAATTCCCCAACCAACGCTACGCCCTGCAGGTCGCCCCCGAGGATTGCACGGGATGCTCGCTGTGCGTGCAGGTCTGCCCCGCCAAGGACAAGACCAACCCCCGCCACAAGGCGATCGACATGGCTCCCCAGGCGCCGCTTCTGGAGAAGGAGCGCAAGAACTGGGACTTCTTCCTGAAGCTGCCCGACCCAGACCGCACGAAGATCGACACCTCCGCGATCAAGGGCACGCAGTTCCTGGCCCCGCTGTTCGAATTCTCGGGCGCCTGCGCCGGCTGCGGCGAGACCCCCTACATCAAGCTGCTCACCCAGCTCGTGGGCGACCGGCTCCTGATCACTAACGCGACCGGTTGCTCCTCGATCTACGGCGGCAACCTGCCCACGACCCCCTACTGCACCAACGCTGACGGACGGGGGCCGACATGGGTCAATTCTCTGTTCGAGGACAACGCCGAGGCGGGCCTCGGGGTTCGCCTCGCGGTCGACCAGCGCGTCAGCACGGGCCGCCTGCTCCTCGGCCAGCTCGCCGAGCGGGTCGGACCCGAACTCGCGAAGGGCCTCCTTGAGGCC
Source organism: uncultured Opitutaceae bacterium (assembly GCA_903862935.1). Taxonomy (GTDB): domain Bacteria; phylum Verrucomicrobiota; class Verrucomicrobiia; order Opitutales; family Opitutaceae; genus Palsa-1447. Next base: position 97,503 of record CAIOZY010000040.1, on the reverse strand, counting down.
GACCAGTCGACGGAGAGCGGGATCGCCGAGCAGCGCAAGCGCGTGGAGCTTCTGAAGAAGGCCCTGCGCGGGGTCCAAGGCCCCGACGCCCGGCGCCTTGAGGCTCTCGCCGACGACCTCGTCAAGAAGTCGGTCTGGATCCTCGGCGGAGACGGCTGGGCCTACGACATCGGCTACGGCGGGCTCGACCACGTGCTCGCCTCCGGGGCCAACGTCAAGGTGCTCGTCATGGACACCGAGGTCTACTCCAACACCGGAGGACAGGCCTCCAAGTCGACCCCGATGGGCGCCGTCGCCAAGTTTGCCGCCGGCGGCAAGGCGGTCGCCAAGAAGGACTTGGCGCTGATCGCAATGCAGTACGGTAACATCTACGTCGCGCGCATCGCCTTCGGTGCGAAGGACAGCCAGACGCTTGCCGCGCTGCGCGAGGCCGATTCCTACAACGGCCCCGCGCTCGTGATCGCCTATTCGCACTGCATTGCGCACGGCTTCCCGCTGCACCTGGGACTGGAGCAGCAGAAGCTCGCCGTCGACACCGGCTACTGGCCGCTCTTCCGCTACGACCCGCGCCTTGTGGCCAAGGGCGAGATTGGCCTGAAGCTCGACTCCGGGGCTCCCAAGACGGACCTGGCGAAGTTCATGGCAAACGAGACCCGGTTTGGGATCCTCAAGAACGTCGCGCCCGAGCGGGCCGCCGAGCTCGGGGCGATCGCCCAGGCCGACGTCAGGAGCCACTACGCCCTATATCAGAAGCTCGCGGCACCGCCCTCCGGCAACGCGAACGCCCAGCCCGCCGTCCAGAATCCCGCAGCCCGCACGCCATGAACCTTGCAACCCGATACCTCGGACTGAATCTGCGAAACCCGATCGTCGTGGGGGCTTCCCCCTTCAGCGACCGGGTCGACGCCGCCTGCGCCCTTCAGGACGCGGGCGCCGCCGCGATCGTCATGCGCTCGCTCTTCGAGGAGCAGATCGACTACGAGCAGAAGGCCCTCGTGCACCACGTCGAGACCGCCGCGGACAGCAACGCGGAGGCCTCTTCGTATTTTCCCCGCTTCGAGGAATACCAGCTCGCGCCCGACCAGTACCTCAAGCAGATCGAGCGGCTCAAGGGTTCGCTCACGATCCCGGTCATCGCCTCGCTGAACGGGGTGCGGCCCGGCGGCTGGACCGCGTACGCCCGAAAATTCGAGGCGGCCGGTGCGGACGCGATCGAGCTGAACCTCTACCAGCTGGTGACCGATCCGGAGCTGTCGGCGGACGAGGCTGAGGCCGACGTCCTGGAGACCGTGCGGCGCGTGGCGACCTCGGTCAAAATCCCGGTCGCCGTCAAGATCTCCGCCTTCCACACGGCGCTTCCCCAGTACTGCCTGGCCCTCGAGCACGCGGGCGCCTCGGGAGTCGTCGTCTTCAACCGGTTTTACCAGCCGGACTTCAACCTGGAGGAGATGGAGGTCGAGCCGCAGCTCAAGCTGTCGGACTCCTCGGAACTGCTGCTGCGCCTGCGCTGGCTGGCGATCCTGTCCCCTCACATGAAGGGATCCTTGGGGGCGACCGGAGGGGTTCACACCGCCGAGGACACCGTGAAGACGATCCTAGCGGGTGCCCATGCGGTCCAGTTGGTCTCGGTCCTGCTGAAGAACGGACCGGGATACGTCTCCACCTTGCTGGCCGGATTGCAGCGCTGGATGGCCGACCACAACTATGAGAGTGTCGAGGAGATGCGCGGAGCGCTCAACCTGAAGCGCTGCCCGGATCCGGCGGCTCTCGAGCGCGCGAACTACCAGAGGATCCTCCAGAGCTGGAAGGTCTAGCGCCCAGTTGGCCCAAGGCCCGTCCTGGACGAGCCCCGGAGGGCTCCGCCTGGCCAGCGGGAACGGGCCGCAGGTTATAGCGGGTATGCACACCCGTTATGAAAGGGCGCAGGCGCAACTGATGCGCAATTCCGGCTCGCGTTGTTTTTGAGTGGGCTTAGAGACAGGCCAATCTAGATTCTTCTCTATGAGCGACCTTACCCCTCCCGCCGCGCCCGGAGCTCCCGCCCGGCAGTCCGTCTGGCAAAACTGGATCAGCTTGGCCGGCGCGATCATCACGGCCGGCAGCCTCTTCGCGTTCCTGTTCCTGCTCACGCTCGACCTGGCCGGCAAGGGCGAGCGCAACCCCTATCTGGGCATCCTGTGCTATCTGGTGGCGCCGGCTTTCCTCATTCTTGGCATCGCCCTGGTCCTCGGAGGGGCCTGGCAGCAGCACCGGCTCCGGACCCGGACCCCGGACGGCCCCGCGCCCCGGCTCGCGATCGACCTCGCCCGGCCGCACGACCGCTGGCTGCTGATCTGGTTCAGCGTCGGCACCGTGGCCTTCCTGCTGCTCACCTCGGTCGGCAGCTACCAAACCTTCCACTACACCGAGTCGGTGGAGTTCTGCGGCGAGGTCTGCCACAAGGTCATGCAGCCCGAGTTCACCACCTACCAGGCCGGCGCCCATGCCCGGGTGGCCTGCGTGGAGTGCCATATCGGCTCGGGGGCCGCCTGGTACGTCAAGGCCAAGGTCAGCGGCCTGTACCAGGTCTACTCGGTCCTCTTCCACAAGTATGAGCAGCCGATTCCGACCCCGGTGCAGAACCTGCGCCCGGCACGGGACACCTGCGAGCGTTGCCACTGGCCCGAGAAGTACTCCGGCAGCATCGAGGTCACCCACCACCGGTTCCTGGCCGACGAGGAAAACACCCCCTACACGGTCCGGCTGCTGGTCCACGTCGGTGGCGGCAGCGCCGCCCACGGGCCCGTGGGCGGAATCCACTGGCACATGCTCGTCTCAAACAAGGTCGAGTACTACGCGGCCGACCTGCGCCGCCAGACGATCCCGTGGATCAAGGTGACCTCGCCCGACGGCTCGGTGAAGGTCTTCCGCACGGACGACTTCAAGGGCGAGCCCGACCCGAAGGCCGTCCGGCAGATGGACTGCATGGACTGCCACAACCGGCCGGCCCACAACTACTCCTCTCCCAACGACTCCGTGGACGAGGCCCTCTACCTCAACCGGATCGACCGGACGCTCCCCGGCGTGAAGCGCGCCGTCGTCGATCTGCTCACCAAGACCTACGCAAACGAGGAGGCGGCCACGGCTGCGATCGACAAGGGGCTGAGGCAGCGCTATGCGGGCAAGCCCGGCTTGGACGCCACCATTGTCGCCGCCCAGCGGATCTACCGGGTCAACTTCTTCCCGGAGATGAAGGCCGACTGGAGCAAGTACCCGAACAACATCGGGCACCTCGACTCCGACGGCTGTTTCCGCTGCCACGACGGCAAGCACAACCTGGTCGGGGACCGCACCAAGGGGCTTTCGACCGAGTGCGTCACCTGCCACACGATCCTTGCGCAGGGTGCCGGGGCCGATCTATCGAGGGTGGCCCCCGAGGGATTCCCCTTCAAGCACCCCGCCGGCGACGTGCCCGACGGGATGCTGTGCACGGGCTGCCACAACGGCAAGAACCAGGACAACTAGCCCGCCGGGGAGGGGGCCCCAGGGCCCCCGCAAGATCTGCGCAGGTTTGGCCAAGCGGCGCGCAGCGAGGCCGCCCGATACGGGTGATAGTGCCCGAACACTCTGCCCGCATGATCCTGCCCCACGAAAACTCCTCCTCCGGTATCGAGCTCGCGCTCGATCTTGGGATCATCCGCAAATACTCGATCGCGGGCCCCCGCTACACGTCCTACCCCCCGGCGACGAAGTTCACGTTTCCCGGTGAGGCCCGGGAGCTCGAGGACGCGATCCTGGACGACAACCGCCCGGGCTGCGGCCCGCTCTCCCTGTACTTCCATCTCCCGTTCTGCGAGACGCAATGCTGGTACTGCGGGTGCAACACGGTGGTGACGCGCCGCCGCGAGGCGGCTTCCGAGTACGTTGACGACCTGGCTCGCGAGATAGGGCTGACGGCCTCCCGGATCGCTAGCGCACGCCAGGTCCGCCAGCTACATTTCGGGGGGGGCACGCCGACCTTCCTGCCGCCCGACGAGCTGGCGCGGCTGGGGCTTCTGATCCACGAGCACTTTTCCGTCCATCCGGAGTGTGAGTTCGGGGTCGAGATAGACCCCCGCAGGCTCACCGCGGAGCATGTGCAGGCCCTCCGGGTGATCGGCGCCAACCGCGCCTCGATCGGCGTCCAAGACACGAACCCGGAGGTGCAGAAGGCGATCCACCGCTGGCAGCCCCAGGAACTCAATATCCAGGCCGTCTCCTGGCTCCGCGATGCCGGTTTCCAGTCGGTGAGCGTCGACCTGATCTACGGATTGCCGCTGCAGACGGCCGAGTCCTTTGCCCGGACGATCGACGAGGTTCTGACTCTCTCGCCCGACCGCCTGTCGGTTTTCAGCTACGCCCACGTCCCGTGGATCAGGCCGGCCCAGCGCATCTTCGAGTCCCGAAGCCAGCTGTGCACGCCCGAGGAGAAGCTCGCCATGTTCGCTGTGGCCCATCGGCTGCTCACGGCGGCGGGCTATGTCGACATCGGGCTGGACCACTTCGCCCGGCCCGACGACGAACTCGCAATCGCCCAGCGCAACGGGACCCTCCACCGCAATTTCCAGGGCTACAGCACGGAGGCCGGGGCCTCCCTTTACGGGTTCGGCGTGACCTCGATCTCGTCTACCCCCACGACCTACCGGCAGAACTTCAAGGGCCTGCCCGAGTGGCGGAGGGCGCTTGCTGCCGGGCGGCTGCCGATCGAGAGGGGCCTGGTCCTCTCCGACGAGGATCGCCGCCGCAGGACGCTGATCATGAAGATCATGTGCGATCGGCAGCTCGACTACGCAGCCGTTTCCCGGCAGATCGGAGTCGACGTCGCACATGCCTACGCCCCCGAGATCGCAAGCCTGGACGACCTTGAGGCCGACGGGATCGTGGTCAGGACCGCCTCAGGGCTGACGGTGACGCCGCGGGGCGGGCCGCTCCTGCGAGTGGTGGCGATGCGCTTCGATGCGACATTCAGCCCCGGGGAAACCCGGCATTCGCAAACATTATAGGCGTCAATGGTTTTGCTGATAGACAACGGCAAACCAATAAACGCGCAAGTCATGACAAAGGCTGCGTAGCCGCCCTTGCCCCAGTTTTAGGATAGTACGCGCGCCAGAAAAAAGCCTGAGCTGACCTAAACCAACCCAACGTTCCACAAATTTCCTACACCAATCGAACCATGAGCCTCAAAATGCGCTGGTCCAAAACCACAGTGATGCTCGGCGGCCTTGCCGCTTGGGGCTTCCTGCTAGTGTCCTGCATTACCGTCGACCGCACGGTCGTCGCACCCCCGAAAATCGCCGGCGCCCAGTACGTCGGCTCAAAGACGTGCGCCCAGTGCCACAGCGACACCGTCGATCACTTCGCGGGAGCCACGCACAGCAAGTTTGCGTTCTCCGATCCCAAGGTCGGCGACACCAGCTGCGAGGCGTGCCACGGCCCGGGCAGCGCCCACGTTGAAGCGGGCGGCGGCGCCGGCTCGATCATCAACCCGCGCAAGTCGCCTGAGACGTGCTTCCAGTGCCACTTGGACAAGCGCGGTCAGTTCAGCCTGCCCCACACCCACCCGGTGATGTCCGGCAAGGTGACCTGCGTCGACTGCCATGACGTGCACCAGGGCGAGGCGGTCCGCGGAGGCGGCGCTTCCCTGGCAAACTCGACCGAGACCTGCCTGAAGTGCCACACCCAGCAGGCCGGCCCGTATGTCTATGAGCACGGCGCGATCCGCGAGGAAGGCTGCACGGCCTGCCACAACCCGCACGGCACGGTCAATGACAAGATGCTTCTCGCCCGCGACGCCAACCTGTGCCTGAGGTGCCATCTCTCCACGATGGGTGCCGGGGTCAACATCGGCGGCTACCGCAGCGGTGGCGCCCACGGCAACGCGGTGGGCTCCCGCCTCTCGGAGGGCACCTGCTGGTCAGCTGCCTGCCACGAGGGAGTCCACGGATCTAACGTCAACGCCTCCCTGAGGCCCTAACCTACTTACCGAAGGAACTGCCATGCAAACGACTCTTCGCACTCTCTTCCGCGGCGCCGGCCTGGCCTGTGTCGGCGCGGTCCTCGCCCTTCCGGGCCTCTGGGCCGCCGACTCGGACAAAAATCCCGACGCCTTCCCGACCTTTGACAGCTACATCAAGTTCTCGGGCTATGCCCCCGCCATACACGGGGACAAGGCCGCCTTTGCTCCCCGCAACGGCTTCAGCACCTCCGGTTCCGGGGGCGTCGAGGACTTCTTCTACTCCAAGGACGGGTCCAACGGCGTTGCGATCAAGATGAACGGCCACGCCCTCGTCGGGGCCGAGGATTACCTGTTCGACCTGAACCTCTCCAAGGACGGTGTCGGATCCGTGGACGTCGGCTACAAGCGCTTCCGGACCTTCTACGACGGCGTGGGCGGCTTTTTCCCGCTCACTGGCCTGTTCCAGACGATGGGGCCCGAGGCGCTTCACATCGACCGCGGCTCCTTCTTTTTCGACGCGAAGTTCGCCCGGCCGAACATGCCGGTCTTCACGGTCAGCTTTCACCAGGACGTCCGCACCGGGACGAAGGACTCCTCCGAGTGGGGGGCGATCGTCAACCCCGCAGCGGTGGTCACGGCGGGAGCTCTCGTTGGCACGGCTGCCCCCGCCAACACGCCGTTCATCCAGCCCAATGTCATGACAGTGTCCGAGCGTCACCGCACACTTGAGGCCGGTGCCCAGGCCACGGTTGGAAAGGTCAAGGAGGACCTCAAGGTCACCTTCGAGTGGGTCGGCAACACCGACGGCAGGGCCTATGTCCGCTACCCGAATGGAAATGCCCTGGGCGTGATCGCCGATCCGACCGTCGCGGTCGTCGACGATCTGGAGACGGTGACCTCGAAGACCTTCCGGGTGACCGACAAGATCGTGGCCCCCATCATGGAGAACCTTTCACTCGAGATCGGGCTGAACTACTCCCGGGTATCCGCCGAGGACGGCGGCCAGTGGATAACGCCCGCGTACAACACAACCGCGAAGGCGATCTTCCAGACCGTCACCGCCGGCAACATCTACACCAACGCGCGCGTCGATGACTACGTCGGCAACGTCTTCCTGAAGTTCGAGCCCGTAAGCTACTTCAAGATGGATCTCGGCTTCCGCGACGAGTACAACGTCATCTCGGACGGGGGCAGCTTCATCGTGACGAGCCTGGCGTCCGGACAGACCGTCATCAACGCCGCGAACACGAACACGGCGACCGACCTGACCTACTCGCACCTGGTCGACCACGTCGCGACCCCCGAGGTTTCGCTGCAGTACACGGGCATTAACAAGCTCTCGATCTATGCCTCGTTCGACAAGCGGATCAACCACGGCAGCCAGCACTGGGTTAACCCCTACGCCGCGGTCACGACCACGGGCACCGGGGTGGTCACGACGGCCCTTCCCAGCCTGAGCTCGGCCATCTTCTTCCAGGATGCGAATCAGGACTATGTGAACGCCAAGGTCGGCGCCAACTGGAACGCCTCGTCCTTCTTCACGTTCCGGGCCGAGGTCTTCCGCAAGGAGCACCAGAACAAGTTCATCGGCTCGAACGATGTCGTCGGGGCGGCCAGCTACGGAGCCTACTACGCGACGGGCTACAACTTCACGGGGGTGAACCTGACCCTCGTCGTCAAGCCGACCCCGGAGCTTTCGTTCACGACCCGCTTTCAACCCCAGTACGGCGACATGTCCGTTTTGGGCGACGTTGCGATTACGGGAGGCTCCGGCAACGAGATCACCTCCGGCAAGTCGAGGATCAACATGATCAGCGAGTCGATCGACTGGGCGCCGACCAAGGAGCTGTACCTTCAGGGCAACCTGAACATGATCTACGACTACATCCAGACGTCGTACCCGGACGTCGTGGTTTCGACCACGTCCAACATCCCCGTTCCGTTCCAGAACGCGGACAACAACAGCGTCACCTGTAGCGGCCTTGTCGGCTTTGTTCTCACACATAACACCGACATGCAGCTTCAGGGCATGTGGCAGCGGGCGAACAACTACAACCCGCAGATCTCGCTCGGGGGCATCCCCTACGGCGCAAGTTACGAGATCAACAACGTCAACATCGGCGTGAAGCACAAGTTCAACGACCACCTCGTGGGCGAGGGGAAGGTGGGCTACTTCAACAGCAAGAGCGACACAACGGGCGGCTTCACCAACTACCGCGGCCCGCTGTTCTACTTCTCCATCCAGTATGCGCTCTGAGCAGGGCGCGTACCCTGAGCTGAAGATAACTGCAGTGCGGATTTGATCTGCGCCGAAGTTCGGTGCAAGTTCGGGGCCACTCATTTGCAGTATGCCCGAGCCTAAACCGATCCGAAGCCAGATCCTCCTCCTTGTCGTAACCTCGTTTGCAGCCGGCCTGGCCGGCTGCAAGGACCGTGATGTAACGAGTTACCGGATTCCCAAGGAGGCGGAGTCCGCACCTGCTGCCTCCGGACCCGCGGCAGAGCCCCAGGCGGGGCCCCGCTGGGAAGCCCCGGCCGGATGGGAAACTCAGGCGGCCTCAGGCATGCGTCTGGGCAGCTTCCGGGTGTCTGGCGCGGGCGGCACTAGCGCCGACGTCTCAGTCGTCAGTTTTCCGGGAAGCGGCGGCGATGATCTGGCAAACGTCAACCGCTGGCGCAATCAGCTGCAGCTCCAGCCGATCGATGAGCGGGCCCTAGCCGACTCCGTGCAGAGCCTGGACCTGACCGCGGGCCGGTTCGCGGTCGTTGATCTCGCCGGGCCCTCCGCGGGGGGCAAGGCATCCCAGCGCATCCTTGGCGCGTGGCTTCGCGATGGAGGACAGGTATGGTTCATCAAGATGATGGGCCCGGCCGACCTCGTGGGAACCCAGAAGAAGGCCTTTGCGGATTTCCTCGCCTCGTTTCGACTGCCCCAGAAGGCTCCGGAAAGCTCCGCCCCCTCGTCTCTGCCGGGCTCCGCACAGGGGGGTACAAATGACCTTCCGCCTGGGCACCCCGGGGTTCCGGCCGCCGCGGGGAGCCCCTCGGGCATGGATTCGATGCCGGTCCAGACAGCGGAGGTGCCGACCCTTCGCTGGCAGGCGCCGGGGGACTGGGCGGCCAAGCCCGCCAGCTCGATGCGCAAGGCCAGCTACTCGGTCGGAGGCGCCGAGGTGGCGATCACGGTCTTCCCGGGCGACGTGGGCGGAGTTCTCGCCAACGTCAACCGCTGGCGGGGCCAAGTAGGGCTGCCCGAGATTTCTCAGGCCGACCTAGGCGGGCACGTTGCGGCCATCGACACCAACGGGCTGCATTTCACCGTTGTCGACGAGGCGGGGTCCTCGGCTCGGATCATGGCCGGGCTGCTCCCGTGGCAGGGGGTCACCTGGTTCTTCAAGCTCACCGGCCCCCCGGACGCGGTCGAGCGCGCCAAGCCCGCATTCCTCACTTTCCTGAAGACCGTCAAGGCCCCGTGAATTCCCCTATGAAATCAGCCTGGAGCCGCATCGTCGCTCTGTTCACCTCCCTGCGGTTGACCGTGGTGCTGCTGGTCCTGTCGATCCTGCTGGTCTTCGCGGCCACCCTCGACCAGGTGCATCTCGGGGTCTGGGGCGTCCAGGAGAAGTACTTCCGCTCGTTCTTTGTGTACGCGCGGATCAGCGGAACGAATGTGTCCGTCCCGATATTCCCCGCGGGCTACCTGCTGGGATGGGTCCTGCTCATCAACCTGATGGCGGCGCACTTCTACCGGTTCCGCTTCGGCTGGAGGAAATGCGGCATCTGGCTTACCCACGCGGGACTCATCCTCCTGCTCATCGGCGAGGGCCTCTCCGGAATGATGCAGCAGGACAACCAGATGCGGATCGATGTGGGGCAGACCCGCCGGTACACGGAGAGCTTCCGCGAGACCGAGCTGGCCGTAACCAACACCGCCAACCCCGGCTTTGACGAGGTGGTCTCGATCCCCTTCGAGCGGCTCGACCAGCCCGAGCCCATCCAGCACCCGAAGATGCCCTTCGCCGTCCGCACGGTCGCCTACTATCCGAACGCCTCGATGCGCATGCGCAGCCAGTTGTCCAACCCGCCCCCGGCCGTCGCGACCGCCGGCGACGGGACCGGGATGGTGGTCCAGCCGCTTCCGGTGACTTACAAGGACAACGAGAACAACTGGCCGACCGCCTATATCGAGCTCGTGGGCCCCGAGGGCTCGCTCGGCACATACCTGGTCTCGACGATGCTGGTCGAGCCGCAGGTGCTGTCCTTCCAGGGGCGTTCGTGGAGCCTGGTCTTGCGCCCGAAGCGCGACTACCTGCCGTTCGCGGTCACGCTCAAGAAGTTCACCCATGACGTGTACCCCGGGACAGACATTCCCAAGGATTTTGCCAGCACGATCCACCTCAAGAGCGACGACGGCCAGGCCGACCGCGAGGTGCGTATCTACATGAACAACCCGCTGCGGTATGGGGGCCGGGCCTTCTATCAGGCCGGGTACGACAACAACGACCGGACGTCGGTCCTGCAGGTCGTGCGCAATCCCAGCTGGCAGATCCCGTACCTGTCTTGCGCCATGATCGCCGTCGGGCTCGTGATCGAGTTCAGCATGCACCTGTTCGGGTTCTTCTCCAGGCGGAAAACCGAGCCGGAGGCCGTGATGTCATGAAAAAATACCTTCCCCTTGCGGTCCTCGTTTTGGCGCTCGCCTGCGTCGCTGCGACGTTCCTTCCCCAGAGAAACAGAGGCGCTTTCGACTTGGCGGCATTCGGCCGCCTGCCCGTCCTCGCCGACGGCCGGATCAAACCCCTGGACACGATCGCCCGCACGGGGCTCCTCATGATCCAGGGCCGCCAGAGGCTGGTCGCCGCCGACGGCAAGACCTCGGTCTCGCCCGAGGAATGGCTCCTGGACGTCTTTTACCGGCCCGAGGTCTCCGATGGATACCCGTGCTTCCGGATCGACAACGCGGACGTCCTTTCGCTCTTCAGCCTGACGGCCGCCTCCGGTCAGGTGAGATTCTCCTTCAGCCAGCTCCAGGCGGGGCTCCAAGACCTGGATCACCAGGCCGAGCTCGCCTCGGCGGTCGAGGCCCCCGTCCGCAGCGCGTTCCAGAGGGCGGTGATCGAGCTGCGCGATCACGTCGAGTACTACCAGCGCCTGAAGTTCAGCGCCCAAGCGCCGGACGGGGCCGACCTCTTTGCCACCCTCAAGGACGCCGCCGCGCTCAAGGCAGCCCGGCCCGGCTTCGAGGCGATGGACACCTTCAGTCCGCTTCGCCTGATCCCACCCTCCCGCGCGGGGGGCCGGACCGATGAATGGCGAAACGCGGGGCGCGCGCTGCTGGCCGCCTCCTCCCCGGCCGAGGTGGACCCCCAGGTCCGGGCGTACGCCGCCCTCGGCAAGGCCTGGAGGGGCTTTCAGCCCGAGGCCTTCAACCCGGTTGTCCGCGCCCTCGGGGACGAGCTTACCGAACGCTTCAATCCCGCCATGCGCCGATGCGCGCTGGAGGATCTTTTCAACCGCGCGGAGCCCTTCTACACGAGCCTGGTCCTGTACGTCGCCGCCTTCCTCCTGGCCGCAGCCTCCTGGCTCAAGTGGCCCGACTCCCTCGGGCGCTCGGCCTTCTACGTGATGGGGGTCGCCTTTGCCCTGGCGACCGCGGGCATCCTTTCCCGGATGTGGCTTGAGGGGCGGCCGCCGGTCACGAATCTGTACTCCTCGGCGCTGTTCATCGGCTGGGGCTCGGTCGCGCTCTGCCTCGTCCTGGAGCAGATCCACCGCAACGCGGTCGCGAGCGCCGCCGGCTCTCTCATCGGATTCGGCACCCTGGTGATTGCCCACCACCTGTCGCTCAGCGGCGACACGATGGAGATGATGCGTGCCGTCCTCGACTCGAATTTCTGGCTTTCGACGCACGTCGTCACCGTCACGGCCGGCTATGCCTCGACCTTCCTCGCGGGGTTCCTGGCGATCATCTACATCCTGAGGGGGGTGCTCACGCGCTCGCTCGACCGCGCAACCGCGGACGCCCTCACCCGGATGGTTTACGGGATCGTGTGCTTTGCCACGTTTTTCAGCTTCATTGGGACGGTCCTCGGGGGCATCTGGGCCGACCAGTCCTGGGGTCGTTTCTGGGGATGGGACCCGAAGGAAAACGGCGCCCTGATCATCGTCCTGTGGAACGCCGTCATCCTGCACTGCCGCTGGGCGGGGATCGTGAAGCAGCGCGGGCTCATGGCCCTGGCCGTCTTCGGCAACATTGTCACCAGCTGGAGCTGGTTCGGCACCAACATGCTCGGTGTCGGGCTGCACAGTTACGGCTTCACCAACGCTGCCTTCTACGGGCTGATCGCCTTTGTCGCGAGCCAGCTCGCCCTGATCGCGCTTTCCGCCGTGCCTCAGGACAAATGGCGCAGCCTCAGACCATAGCCGTGCAGTGCCCCGTGCCCCTGCCGCACCGGACCGAGATCACGATCGGCCACGGCGGCGGCGGCAAGCTGACCCAGGACCTGATCGACCGGGTCTTCAGGCCCGCCTTCTCGCGGCCGGAGCTAGAGGCCCAGCACGACGGGGCCGTGGTGAGCGCGGGCGGGGCCCGCTTGGCCTTCACGACCGATTCCCACGTGGTGAGCCCGCTCTTCTTTCCGGGGGGTGACATCGGCAAGATAGCGGTCAACGGAACCGTCAACGACCTGCTGATGTGTGGGGCCCGGCCCCTGTGGCTGAGCGCCGGGTTTGTCCTCGAGGAGGGCCTCGCGATTGCGACCCTGGAGCGGGTCGTCGCGTCGATGGCTGAGGCTGCGGCCGCCGCCGGGGTAGGGATCGTCACCGGCGACACGAAGGTCGTCGAGCGTGGGAAGGGCGATGGGCTCTATGTCACCACCGCCGGCGTGGGGCTGATCGAGCACGGGCTCAAGGTCGGCCCCGCGAGCATCCGACCGGGCGACGCGGTGGTCCTGAGCGGCGACATCGGCCGCCACGGAATGGCCATCATGGCGACCCGCGAGGGGCTCGCCTTCGAGAGCCCGATTGAGAGCGACTGCGCGCCCCTCGTGGCCCCGGTCCAGGCGCTTTTGGCGGCGGGCCTCGAGGTTCACTGCATGCGGGACCTGACCCGCGGGGGGCTCGCGACAGCGCTTGTGGAGCTGGCCGAGTCGAGCCGCCTGCTCTTCGCGATCGACGAGACCGCGATCCCGGTGACCGAGCTGGTCCGGGGGGCCTGCGAGATCCTAGGGCTCGAGCCTGCCTACGTCGCGAACGAGGGGCGATTCGTCTGCATCCTTCCCCAGGCCCAGGCCGCCTCCGCCCTGGAGATTCTTTCCCGGACAGCCCCTGGCGGACCGCCGGCCCTGATCGGCCACGTAAGGGCCGCGCCCTCGGGCCGGGTCACCCTGCGCAGCGTGATCGGAGCCGAGCGAATCCTCGACCGCCTGAGCGGCGAGCAGCTCCCGAGGATCTGCTGAGGGCAGGTCCGGGAGGCCGGAGTCAGAGGGGGATATCCCCGCGCTCAAGCCGCGACAGGAACAGCGCGGCAACCTGGGCCCGCTCAGCTAAGCTTGAAACCCGGATCACCTCCCGGGGGCTGTGCAGGTGGTCGCCCACCACGCCCAGGCCGTCCAAGCAGGGGAGCCCCGCTGCGGCCAGAAGGTTACCGTCCGAGCCCCCGGCGACGTCTTGCCAGGAGAAATGGGCGCCGGCCTCCCTGCCGCAGTCCCGCCAAGCCTCGAACAGCCGCTCCTCGACCGGGGTGATCTCCTTCGGGGGCCGGTTGAAGCGGCCCTCGATCTGGAGGCTGAAGCCCTCCCGGGCGTTGATCGGGGCCGCCCGCTCGCGCAGGCGCTCGAGGACCGAGTCCTGGTCCTCGCGGCGGGTAACCCGGACGTTGATCTCGGCCTGGGCGAAGTCAGGGACGATGTTCACCGCCCCGCCGCCGCGGATCGAGCCGACGTTGATCATCAGGTCGCCCTTGATCCCCTCGGTCAGGGGGAGGAATTCGGCGAGGGCGAGAATTGCGTTGCGGCCGGCCTTCGGGTCGCGGCCGGCGTGAGCGGCGCGGCCGCGGGCGGTGGCGGTGAAGATTCCAGTGCCCATCCGACCGCGGACCAGGTCGCCGTTTGCGCGGGCCGGCTCGAAGACAAGCGCCAGGCGGTGCCTGCGAGCCGCCTCAGCGAACAGGGGCGCGCTCCCTGCCGAGCCGATTTCCTCGTCGGGGGTGAGCAGGACCTCCCATCCCAGCCTGCACGACTGCTCCGAGGCCTCGAAGGCCCGGAGCGCCGCGAGCATCACGACGAGGCCGCCCTTCATGTCGGCGACCCCGGGCCCGTTCAGGGTATGCGGATCCGGGAAACGGCAGCGCTGGAATGGGTCCTCCGGGCCGTAGACCGTGTCGAAGTGCCCACACAAAAGAACATGGAGCGGAGCCTCCGGCCGGGCCCTGACCCGGAGGGCCTGCGGAAGTCCGGGCCCGAGGGGCACAACCTCCGCGGCGGCGCCGGGCAGGCGCCCGAACTCAGTCCTGAGGGCCGAGCACATGCGCGAGAGACCCTCGCTGTTGCTGCTTCCGGAATTGATCTCTGCCCAGGAGACGAGCAGGTCCCGGAGCTCGGCGGCGCTGGTCTGGATCGAAGACATGCGTTGTGGGAGGACTTTTCCGCCTCCGGCTTTCGGTGTCAACCGGCTGGCGGGGCAAAGGCGCGCGGGGCGCGAGGCCGCTGTCAGGTCGCGGCGGCGCCCGCGTGGTGGCGATACCGGTAGTAGGCGGCGCAGGCGCCCTCGCTGGAGACCATCGGGGCCCCAATCGGGTGCTCCGGGGTGCAGCGGGTGCCGAAGGCCGGGCAGTGGTGGGGCTTCTTAACCCCCCTCATGATTTCGCCGCTGATGCACTCGCCGGCCGGGCCCATCTCGGCGGGCTTGAGCCCGAACTTGCGCGGGGCGTCGTAGGACGCCAGATCAGCCCGCAGGCCCCAGCCGCTCCCGGGGATCGGCCCCAAGCCCCGCCAGTTGCGGTCGACGACCTCGAAGACCTCCCGGACGATGGCCTGCGCCGGCGTGTTGCCCTCGGCGCGCACGGCGCGGGCGTAGGCGTTCTCGACCTCGCACTTGCCCGCCTCGAGCTGGCGGATGCAGCGCAGGAGCCCCTCCATGATGTCGACCGGCTCGAAGCCGGTGACGACGATCGGCACCCTAAACTCGCGGGCGATCGGGCCGTATTCGGTGGTGCCCATGACGACGCACACGTGGCCCGCCGCGAGGAAACCCTGCACCTGGTTGTCCGGAGCCCCGAGAATCGCCCGCATGGCGGGCGGGACGAGGACGTGGGAGACCAGCTCCGAGAAATTTCTCAGCCCCTCGCGCCTTGCGCGCAGGACCGCCATCGCGTTCGCAGGGGCGGTCGTCTCGAATCCCACGGCGAAGAAGACGACCTCGCGGCTCGGGTTGTCGCGGGCGAGCGCCACGGCGTCCAGCGGCGAGTAGACAATCCTCACGTCCCCGCCGCGGGCCTTCGCGGTCAGCAGGTCAATCCCGCTGCCCGGTACCCGAAGCATATCCCCGAAGGAGCACAGGATCGCCTTGTGGTTAAGCGCAAGCTCCACGGCCTGGTCGATCAGCTCGGCCGGGGTCACGCACACCGGGCATCCGGGTCCGTGGACGAGGGTGACCCCCTTTGGCAGGAGCTCGTCCAGGCCGAACTTCACGATCGCGTGGGTCTGCCCACCGCAGATCTCCATCACGGTCCAGGGCCGGGTCGTGGCCCGGGCGATCGCCTCCGTCAGGCTGCGGACCAGCGCCGCGTCGCGGTACTCGTCGACAAACTTCATGGCGGGGTGGGGGAGGCCGGAGCCGACTCCAGCCCGTCCAGGTCGCCCATCTCCTTCAGGTAGCGGAAGGTCTCCTCGGCCTCCTTTTCGTCGACGACGCTGATCGCCAGGCCGACGTGGACCAGCACGTAGTCGCCCACCTTGGCCTCGGGCACACAGGTGAGACTCACATTCTTTACGACGCCGGCGAAGCTGACGCGGCCGCTGCGAAGCAGGGGGTCATCTCCCTGGATATCAAGGACTTTTCCGGGAACGGCGAGGCACATGGGAGAAAGGGGGAGTGGTTTATTGAGTTCCAACTGCCGATCAGGGCATTTGGACGCAGGAGAGGCTTAACAGCGCCCCGAGCGCCTGGCCAGCGGAGATTCCTCCGTCGTTGGGGGGCAGCTCCCTGTGGGCCAGCACGGTGAACCCGTCCTTGCGCAGGGCCGAGCTCGCCAGGTCCGAAAGGAGGGCGTTCTGGAAGCAGCCGCCGGTCAGGGCCACCGTGCCGACCCCCGCCTCCCGGGCGACGGCTGCAATCGCGCGGGCCAGCCCGCGGTGGAAGCCGGCCGCAAGGGCCGGGGCCTCAGTCACCCGGGTCTTGGATCCGAGGAGCTCGTCGAGCAGGGGCTCCCAGTCGAGCTCCCAGACGGCACTGCCTCCCTTGGGCACGGCGCGCAGCGGCAGCGGCAGGATCCGGGATCCGCCCGTGTCCCGGACGGCCGCGGCCTCGACCGCAAGCGGGGTCTGCCCCTCGAACTGGTTGCGCCCGCCCAGTCCAAGGAGGGCCCCCACCGCGTCGAAGAGCCGGCCTGCGCTTGAGGTCACCGGAGAGTTGAGCCCGCGGGCGAGCATGGTCCTGAGAGTCGCGGCGTCAGCCGGAGACACCCTGAGAGCCGTCGCGGCTGCGTCGAAGAGCCCCGGGGCGGCGGCGTGCACGAGCCCGAGGGCCGAGCGCCGCCCGTCGCGGATCGCGGCCTCGCCGCCCGCAAGGCGGAAGGGCCGGACCCGGGCGAAGCGCAGGGCCGTGTTCTGCCTGAGCAGCAGGAACTCGCCTCCCCACACCGTGCCGTCCTCGCCGTAGCCCGTCCCGTCCCAGGACACCCCCAGGACGCCGTCGGCCGGGTGCCTGTTCTCCAGCAGGCACGACAGGACGTGCGCCAGGTGGTGCTGGATTGCAACCCGGGGAAGCCCGGTCGCCTCGGCATACCGCGTGGAGGCATAGTCCGGGTGCCGGTCGCAGGCAACCGCGGTGAAGTCCGACCCTTGGAGCGCTCCCAGAACGTCCGCTGTCCGCTGGAAGACCGTCCGGGTCGACGGGCCGTCCAAGTCGCCGATGTGGGGGCTGACGACAACCCGGTCGCCCGCGGCGACGGAGAGGGTCGACTTCATCTGGGCCCCCACGCACAGCAGGCATCCACCGACCCGGCCGGGCAGCATCAGGGGAATTGGTGCATATCCGCGGGCCCGGCGAAGCCGGATCGGGCCGTCTGCGCACAGACGCACGACCGAGTCGTCGACCGGATGGGCGATCCGGCGGTTGTGCTCGTAGAACGCGTCGGCGATGCCCGAGAGCCGGCGCTGAGCCTCGTGGTTGTCCGTGCACAGCGGTTCGTCGGAGAGGTTGGCGCTGGTTGCCACGACTGGCTTTCCAAAAGCCTCCAGAAGCAGGACCTGAAGCGGCGCGTACGGGAGCAGCGCCCCGACCCAGGGGTTGTCCGGGGCAATGCCGAGCGCGAGCCTCGCCTTCGGCTTGCGCCTCAGAAGGACGATCGGGGCCGCGGGTGACAGGAGGAGAGCCTCGGCCTCCGGGGAAACCTCGGCCGCCTCTCGGATCGCCTCCATCGAGGGAAACATGACCGCCAGGGGTTTTTCCTCGCGGTGCTTGCGACGGCGCAGCTCGGCGACGGCCCCCTCGCTCCCGGCGTCGGCGATCAGGTGGTAGCCGCCGATACCCTTGACGGCGATGATGCCGCCAGCCGAGAGCAGCGCCGCGGTGCGCTCGAGTCCCTCCTCGCCCGCGGACTCCTGCCCGGCCTCGTCGACCAGGAAGGCCTGCGGGCCGCAAACCGGGCACGCGTTGGGCTGGGCGTGGAAGCGCCGGCTGGCCGGGTCGTCGTACTCGGTCTGGCAGGCCGGGCACATGCGGAATGCCCGCATCGTCGTCCGGGGCCGGTCGTAGGGGAGCCGTTCAAGGATGGAGTAGCGGGGGCCGCACTGGGTGCAGTTGATGAACGGGTAGCGGAACCGCCGATCGGCCGGGTCCAGAAGCTCACGGCGGCAGTCCGTGCACAGCGCCAGGTCGGGAGGGGCGGCCGCCTCAACCACCATGCCTCCCGATTCGCTCGGCAAGATGGAGAACCCGTCCCCGGCGGGACCGGCCGGCATCCCATAGGCCGCCATCGAGTCCGGCACCGGGGACCCGAAGTCTGCCCGCTCCACGGATAGGACCCGCGCGGCCGGCGGAGCCTCGGACTCGAGCGAGCGGACGAGTGCCTGGACGGCTTCTTCCTCGCCCGAGGCCCGGATCAGAACCCCCTGGGTGTCGTTTCGAACCCACCCCCGGAGCCGCATGCGCGAGGCCACGCGGTGGACGAAAGGACGGAAGCCCACCCCCTGCACGATCCCGCGGACCCGGACCAGCACGTCGGCCTGGTCGGCATCGCGCTTCGGGGATCCGGGGGAGGCCGCCATCGCTAGATTGCCTTGGGACCTAGGGAGCGAATAAGTTCGTACCACTCGCTCATGCCCTCGCCGCTGCGGGCCGAAAGCCGGATCAGGCGCGCCTGCGGGGCGATTCGCTGGATATTCCTCGAGGCCACCTCGACGTCGAAGCCCAGGACAGCCGCGGCGTCGACCTTGGTCAGGAGGACGACGTGGGCCGATTTGAAGATAGGCGGATACTTGAGCGGCTTGTCCTCGCCCTCGGTGCACGAAAGCAGCACGACCCGGACCTCTTCGCCCAGGTCGAAGGATGCCGGGCAGACCAGATTGCCGACATTTTCAATGAAGAGGACCTTGACCCCCGCGAGGTCGATCGCCTCGACGCCCCGGGCGACCATGTCCGCCTCAAGGTGACAGGCCTCGCCTGTGGTGATCTGCGCCACCGGCGCGTGGGGCCGGTGGAGCCGGCGGGCGTCGTTGTCGGTCTCCAGGTCCCCGACCAGCACCGCGCACCGGACCTGAAGGCCAAACTCGTCGAGCGTGCGCTCCAGCAGCGTCGTCTTACCCGCGCCGGGTGAGGAGACCAGGTTCAGGGCCAGCAGCCCCCGGCTCCTGAAGTACCGGCGGTTTCGCTCCGCCAAGCGGTCGTTTTTGTCCAGCAGCGACGCCTTGAGCTCGAGCGAGCGCAGCGAACCCTTCGGATCCTGCGCGGCGGGAGGGGGGCTCATCGGCCTGATCTGAAACGAGGGGGACTCTTCGGCGTCAGTTTCCGGGGGCATAGGAGTGGGTGGTTGGGTCTTTAGGAAATCTCGATCCGCGCGAGCTCCAGCTCGCGGCCCTGGCGCAGCTCGCTGCACAGGCGTTCGCACTTCGGGCAGGTGAAGATGAAGCCCGAGGCCACCCCGAACTCAAGGTCGCAGTCGGGGCACCGCGCCCGGGCCTGGACCGTCTCGATCTCCAGGGAGGCCCCCTCCGCGGGCGTCCCTTGGGCGACGACGTCGAAGGCGAACCGCAGGGCGTCGGGGTCGACGCCGGAGAGGGTGCCTATCCGCAGTACGATCCGGTGGACGCGGCTTGCGCTGTTTGCGCGGGCCTGGGCCAGGACACTGTCCATCGCCGAGGACATGATTCCGATTTCGTGCATCTCAAAGGGGTTGCCCCAACTAAATCCGGAGCTCCGGTTGGGTCCAGCACGCGGAACCGATTTACCAAGAAACGCGCAATGATTGCCACAATATGCGTTTTCGGAGGCACCTCCGAAGGTCTAAGATGGTATCTGCGAGGTAGGTTCACCCCAAGTCAGGTCGGTTACCGATGACTGCTCCTCCCGCAACCGCTGCCGAGCGGACCAACCCCAGGCCCGCAGGAGCGAAAGCTAACCCCAAGCCCGTCCTCCGGGGCGATCCGGCGATGGAGATCAAGCGGACGATCAAGCTGGAGTCGGACCGGGTTCCCGGCTTCGGGCGGGACCTGATGAAGGTCCCCGGATGCGAGAAGCTCGAGGGATGCATCCAGTGCGGCACCTGCTCGGGAGTGTGCCCGCTGAGCATCTACATGGACTACACGCCGCGCCAGGTGATGGCGCTGGCGCGGGCCGACTTCAAGAACGAGGTCCTGCGCAGCCACACGATCTGGCTGTGCGCCTCCTGCTACGCCTGCACCGTGGAGTGCCCGCAGGAGATCCGCATCACCGACATCATGTACGAGCTCAAGCAGCGGGCGCTGCGGGAGGGGGTCTACGTCCGGCGTTTCCCGATTCCGGTCCTCGCCCGGGAGTTTTCCGAGATGGTCCGAAAGCACGGGCGGATCACCGAGCTGGTGCTCGTGATCCGGCTTTTCTTGAAGACCGACTGGCTGGGTGCCCTGGGTAACTGGAGGCTCGGCCTGGATCTGATGCGCACGGGCAGGTTCACGCTTTGGACAGAGAGGATCCGCCACAAGGGAGACGTCGACCGGATGCTCGCCGCGATCGACGCCGGAAACGGAAAGCACCCATGAAACTCGCCTACTTTCCCGGCTGCTCGCTCAAAGGCCTCGGCCGCGCCTACGAGGAGTCCCTGCTGCCCGTCATGAAGCACCTGGGCGTGGAGCTCGTCGAGCTCGACGACTGGAACTGCTGCGGAGCCACCGCCTACATGGCGGTCGACGAGGTCAAGGCCTGCGTGCTTGCTGCCCGGAACCTGGCCCTGGCGGAGAAGACCGGCCAGCAGCAGCTTATGGCCCCGTGCGCCGCGTGCTACCTGGTGCTCAACAAGGCCAAGCACTACTTCCACGACTACCCGGCGATCAAGAAGACGATGGACCACGCGCTCGCCGCGATCGGGCTCAAGTACGACGGGGACACGGCGGTGAGGCACCCGCTCGACGTGCTGCTCACTGACGTCGGGCTGGAGGCGGTCCGCCAGAAGGTCGTGCGCCCCCTAAAGGGCCTGAAGGTCGCCCCGTACTACGGCTGCCAGATCGTCCGGCCGTACGCGACCTTCGACGACCAGTACAATCCGACGGCGATGGACAAGCTCCTGGAGGCCCTCGGGGCCACCGTCGTACGCTATCCGCTTAAGACCAAGTGCTGCGGAGGGAGCCTCACCGGCACCGTTCCCGCGGCGGGGATGCGCATGGTCTACATCCTGCTCAACGAGGCCCGCAAGCGCGGTGCCGACTGCCTGGCAACGGTGTGCCCGCTGTGCCAGTTCAACCTCGACGCCTACCACGCGAAGGTTGCCTCGCAGTACGGCCCGGTGCGGGTGCCGACCGTCTACTTTACCCAGCTGATGGGGCTCGCCTTCGGCCTGCCCGAGAAGGAGCTGGGGCTGAACCGCTCTGCAATTCGGCTCGACTGGCGCCCGGAGCCAGTGCCGACCCCCGCCTCGAAAGAGGCTGTGACCGCCTGAAGACCATGCCCGAGCCGCGCAACGGTGTCCGCATCGGCTTCTACGTCTGCCACTGCGGGCACAACATCGCGAGCATGGTGGACTGCCCGGCGGTGGCGGCCTACGCGGCGACCCTGCCCAACGTCGCCGTCTCCCGCGACTACAAGTACCTGTGCTCCGACCCGGGCCAGGAGCTGATCAAGCGCGACATCGCCGAACTGGGTCTGAGCCATGTCGTCGTCGCCTCGTGCTCGCCGCTCTTGCACGAGCACACGTTCCGCAGCGCGACCGAGGCCGGGGGGCTGAACCCCTACTGCTTCCACATGGTCAACATCCGGGAGCACGACTCCTGGGTGCACACGGACCGCAGACTCGCCACCGAGAAGGCCAAGGCCCTCGCGCGAGCGGGGATACGCCGCGTGGCCCACCATCAGCCCCTGGAGATGAAGCGGGTGCCGATCCACCCGGACGTTCTGGTGGTCGGCGGTGGCATCGCCGGCATCCACGCGGCGCTCACCCTGGCCTCGGCGGGGAAGAAGGTCTACCTGGTCGAACGGGAGCCGTCGATCGGCGGCCACATGGCGAAGTTCGACAAGACCTTCCCGACCCTGGACTGCGCTGCCTGCATCCTGACACCCAAGATGTCGGCCGTGCGGTCCCACCCGAACATCACCCTGTGGAGCTACTCCGAGGTGGTTAAGACCGACGGCTATGTCGGCAATTACACCGTCACGGTCAGACGCAAGCCCCGGTACGTGATCGAGGAGCTGTGCGTCGGCTGCCAGGAGTGCATCGACAGCTGCGTCTACAAGAAGCCGATGTTCCCCGACGAGTTCAACGAGGGTCTGGGAAAGAGGAAGCCGATCCACATCCCGTTCCCGCAAGCCACCCCGCAGGTGGTCCTGATCGACCCGGAGGTTTGCCTGAACTTCAAGCGGGGGGTCCTGACGGACAAGTGCAAGAAGACCTGCGTCGAGGCCTGTGCGGAGCGCAAGGCGATCGACTTCAACCAGAAGGAGGAGCTGAAGGAGATCAAGGTCGGCACGATCATCGTCGCGACGGGCTTCCAGCCCTTCGACGTGAAGCGGGTTCCACAGTACGGCTACGGCACCTATCCGAACGTCTACACGGCCCTCGAGGCCGAGAGGCTCGTGAACGCCTCCGGGCCCACGAGCGGCGAGGTTGTCCTGCGCGATGGAAGGCACCCGAACGCCATCGCGATCATCCACTGCGTCGGCTCGCGCGACCGAAAGACCAACCGCTGGTGCTCGAGGGTGTGCTGCATGTACTCGATGAAGCTCGCCCATCTCCTCAAGGAGCACTCCGGGGCCGAGGTGTACAATTTCTACATCGACATCCGGGCGCCCGGGAAGGGCTACGAGGAGTTCTACGACAAGCTGAACGAGGAGGGGGTGCACTTCATCCGCGGCCGCGTGGGCGAGGTGACCGACTGGGCGATGACCCCCGAGGAGGAGGGCAAGCTCGTGATCCGTGTTGAGGACACCCTGGCAGGTTTCGTCCGGCGGATCCCGGTCGACATGGTCGTCTTGTCGACGGGCCTGGAGCCGCACTCCGACGCGCAGTCGGTCCGCCGCATGTTCAACATGAGCTGCGGGACCGAGGGATTCTTCCTGGAGCGCCACCCCAAGCTCGCCCCCGTCAACACCTACACCGACGGGGTCTTCATCGCGGGCTGCTGCCAGGGCCCGCGCGACATCCCCGACACTGTCGCCCAGGCGGGCGCGGCCGCCGCGGAGGCCATGGCCCTGATCGACCGGGGCCACATCGACCAGGAGCCGAACACGGCGCGGATACTGGCCGACTGCAGCGGGTGCAAGTCGTGCATCCCACTGTGCCCCTACACCGCCATCGCCTTCGACTCCGCAACGCAGAAGGCGGTCATCAACGAGGCGCTGTGCAAGGGATGCGGGACCTGCGTCGGCTCGTGCCCGTCGGGATCGATCATACAGAACCTGTTCGATGACGAGGAGGTGTTCGGCGAAATCCAAGGAGTGCTGGCCGATGAACCCAACTGACAAGGCGGCAGCCGCCGGAACTGGGACGCCGCCCGCGGCCGAGTGGACGCCCCGGATCGTGGCGTTCTTCTGCAACTGGTGCACCTACACGGCGGCCGACCTGGCCGGGGTGTCGCGCCTGAAGTACTCGCCGAACGTGCGCGTGATCCGCCTGATGTGCTCGGGGCGGGTCGACCCCCAGTTCATCTTGGACGCCCTGAGCAAGGGGGCCGACGGCGTTCTGATCGGCGGCTGCCATCCCGGCGACTGCCATTACGTCGAGGGCAACTACAAGATGCTCCGGCGATTCCGGCTGCTGCGGCGGATGCTCTCCGACATGGGGATCGAGCCCGAGCGCGTTCGCCTGGAGTGGATTTCGGCCGCCGAGGGAGACAAGGTGAAGCTCGTCATCAACGAGATGTCCGCCCAGCTCTCGGCTCTGGGCCCACTCAACCTGCCGGGCAAGGCCAAGGGATGGGACGCGGAGCTGACCGCGGAACGGGAGGCCGTTCATGCCTAAGCCGAAGGTTGCCTTCTACTGGTGCGCCTCCTGCGGGGGATGCGAGGAGACGGTCGTGGACCTCGCCGAGGACATCCTCGGGGTCGTCGAGAAGCTCGATATCGTCCTGTGGCCCGTGGCGATGGACTTCAAGTACGCCGACGTGGAGGCCATGGAGGACGGGGCCATTTTCGCGACGCTGCTCAACGGCGCCATCCGGAGCACCGAGCAGGAGCAGATGGCGCGCCTGCTTCGCCGCAAGAGCCGGGTACTCGTGGCGTACGGGTCCTGCGCCTGCATGGGCGGGATCCCGAGCCTGGCCAACGGGTTCGCTCGGGAGGAGATCCTCAAGTTCAACTACGAGGATGCGCCCTCGGTTGTGAATGGGCCGCGGACCCGCCCGCAGCTCTCCTTCGAGGAGGAGGGCCGCAAGACCCACCTGCCGGAACAGAGCCGCGTCGTGCGCTCCCTGGACCAGGTGGTCGACGTGGACTACTTCATCCCGGGGTGCCCGCCGACTCCGCTCATCACCAAGAAGGCGCTGGCCGCCCTCCTGGGTGACGCGCCGCCCCCGAAGGGCTCGGTACTCGCCCCGGACACGGCCCTGTGCGAGGAGTGCCCGCGCAAGGTGGGCAAGCCCGCCGACCTTTCCTTCGCCCAGTTCCGCCGGCCCCACCAGGCGCTACTCGACCCCGAAAAGTGCCTGCTCGCCCAGGGGGTCGTTTGCCTCGGACCGGCAACTCGGGGCGGCTGCGGGGCGCAGTGCCCTGCCGGCAACATGCCGTGCACGGGATGCTTTGGCCCGACCTCTCGGGTCCGCGACCAGGGGGCCAAGATCCTATCGTCCCTGTGTGCGAACCTGGAGGCGAAGGAGGCGCCGGACATCGACCGAGTGCTCGAGGGCATTCCCGATCCGGTCGGCACCTTCTATCGGTACGGCATGGCGAAGAGCATCCTGAGGCGCCGGGTCGATCTCAACGGAGGGTAGGGTCCCTTTCCCATGGACGAAGTTCTCGCGAAGGCCTTCAACCCCGGCAACATCCGGGCCAACGCAGCCTACCAGGCCGCGAAGCGCCACGTGATCATTGACCCGGTCACTCGGCTGGAGGGGCACGGCAAGATCGACATCTTCCTCGACCCGAAGGGAGAGGTGGAGCGCGCGTACCTGCAGGTTCCCGAGCTGAGGGGCTTCGAGGTGTTCTGCCGGGGCCGCCCGGCCGAGGACATGCCGCAGATCACCAGCCGCATCTGCGGGGTCTGCCCGACGGCCCACCACATGGCCTCAACGAAGGCCCTGGACGATCTCTACCGGGTCGAGCCCACCGGTGCGGGTCGCAAGATCCGGGGGCTGGTCTACCACACCTTCATGCTGGAGGACCACGCGCTGCACTTCTACGTGCTGGGCGGTCCGGACTTCATCGTGGGCCCGGAGGCCCCGCCGGCCGAGCGCAACATCGTGGGGGTGATCGGCAAGGTGGGCCTTGAGGCGGGCCGCCGGGTGATCGACACCCGCCGGCGCCTGAGGGAGCTGATCGCGTACTTTGGGGGCAAGGTGGTCCATCCCGTCCTGGGCCTACCCGGGGGTGTGAGCAAGGCGCTCGATCCGCAGGAGCTCCCGAAGTTTCGCCAGCTGGCGGCCGATGGGCTGGACTTCGCCCTGTGGACCTTGGAGATCTTCCGCAAGATCGTCCTCGGGAGCACCGAGTACGTGGAGATGATCCACTCGGATGCGTTCACCCACAAGACCTGCTACATGGGGATGGTCGACGCGGAAAACCGGGTCAATTTCTACGACGGGGACCTTAGGGTCGTCGACTGCCTCGGGCGCGAGGTGTGCAAGTTCCCCGTGGCGCGCTACCGAGAGTTCCTGGCCGAGCATGTCGAACCCTGGAGCTACATGAAGTTCACATTCCTGAAAAGCCGCGGATGGAACGGCTTTGTCGAGGGGCCGGACACCCCTGTCTACGCGGTGGGGCCGCTCGCCCGGATCAACGCGGCTGACGCCATGGCCACCCCGAACGCCCAGGCGGCCCGGGAGGAGTTCTTCAAGATCCTGGGCGGCCGCCCGGTCCACCACACGCTCGCCACCCACTGGGCCCGGGTGATCGAGATGATCTACGCGGCCGAGCGCATGGTCGAACTCGTCGCCGACCCGGAGATCACAGACCCGAAGGTGCGCCGCATCCCGTCGGAAGTGCCCTCCGAGGGCGCAGGGGCGGTCGAGGCTCCCCGCGGGACGCTGATTCACCACTACCAGACGGATGCGCGGGGTCTGGTCACGATGGCCAACCTGATCGTGGCGACCGGCCACAACGCCGCCCGGATCGCGATGAGCGTGGAGCGGGCCGCAAAGGGCCTGATCCACGAGGGCCGGGTCACGGAGGGGCTCCTCAACAAGGTGGAGATGGCCTTCCGGGCCTACGATCCTTGCCTAGGCTGCGCGACGCATTCGCTCCCGGGCCACACCCCGCTCAAGGTCAGGATCCACGACCAGCGCGGCGGGCTCCTGCGCGAGCTCGTCCGCGAGTAGGCCACCCCGCCATGGCCGGGCCTGTCCCCAGGATCCTCGTCCTCGGGCTCGGAAACGACGTCCTGACCGACGACGCGGTAGGGCTTCGGGTGGCCGCCGCCGTGCGGGAGACCCTTTCTAACGAGCCCGAGGTGGAGGTCAGGGCGACCACAGAGATGGGGCTAGCGCTTCTCGACGAGATGGAGGGCCGGGAGGGGCTCGTCCTGGTCGACTCGGTCCAGACCGGGAACGCCCCGCCGGGACAGATTCATGAGTTTTCGGCGGCCCAGGTCCGGGAGTCCAAGGGGCCGAGGACGCCGCATTTTGTCGGGGTGGGGGACGCCCTCGCGCTCGGTGGCCTCTTGGGATTGAAGATGCCACGTGAGGTCGCGGTCTTCGCGATCGAGGTCGCCGATCCTTTCACCTTAGGGACTTCCCTTACCCCGGGCGTTGCCGGGGCCGTGGCGCCTGCCGCAGTCCGCGTGGCTGCCCGCGCAAGGGAATTCCTGGCCCGGCCCGCCCCCGTGTTTGGGCCTCAGTAGGCAGCGCTTGCCTCGAGCTGCTGGAATCCCTGGGCCTTGGCCCATTCGGCGAACGAGCGCAGCTCCTCCAGGCACCGGCGGACCGCCCGCATGCTGGCCACACTGGGAGCGCGCTTGACCCCTCCCTGGGCGTCCCGGACGGGGCTCGCCGTGCACTCGGCAATCCTCTCGTCGGTTGCCTGGGCGATTCGGCGCAGCACGTCGTCAGCGGAAAACCGGTACCTCAGGTTTGCCGGCTGATAGCCGAGCAGGTCTCGCAGGACAACCCGTCCTCGGGTCGTGTTCATGTTCACCTCCGGGGGCTGGAGCAGGGCGGTCGGGTTCTCCAGGACGGAGAACCTGAGGACCAGCGCGCCCCCGGGGCTCTCGGACGGGACCGGTGTGAATGGGCCGGTCTTGATCCCCAATTTTCCGAGCTTCTCGACGATCGCCTGCTCGAGGGAGCTCGCGCACCCGGCGAACAGCGGCGGAACCGTGAACTGGATCGTTCCGGTGGGCTGCAGCGGGTCGCAGGTGTTGTCGAAGGTGAAGAAATCCATGAATCGCCGGTCCCACTCCGCCCGGCTCGCGGCGAAGCGGGGGACGAGCATCTTCTCCGTTAGGTAGTCGCACAGGTCTAGGATCGAGCGCGTGCGAAGTGGATTCCGTTCATCGATAATCGAGAAGCGCAGTTTCATGTCAGGAGGGAACCTCCGGTATTTTCCCATTCTGTCCGCCGGAACGCGAGATCGATTCGAGCCAACAAAAAACGATCATAGAAACGCAAGAAATGCGGCCCCGGGTCTGACGAAAACGGCTAATCTCGCGGCCGTACCCGATTAGCGCGCCGTTACCCCTCGGCATTTTTTTTAATCCCCAAACCCAAAACTAAGGAGCATTCCTAGCCATGATTGCGCCTGTAGATATCAGTAAGCGTGCACCGACCATCTATGAGCAGATGGTCTCCCGCGGTGTCAGCCGCCGCGACTTCATGAAGTTCTGTGCCTGGATGAGCGCCTACCTCGGCCTCCGGAACACAGGCGTGTCGCAGATTGCCAAGGCCCTGGAGACCCGTCGCCGGATCCCGGTGGTGTGGATGCACTTCCAGGAGTGCACCTGCTGCAGCGAGTCCTTCATCCGCTCCTCCCATCCGATTGTCGCTGACATCCTGCTCGACAAGGTGTCGCTCGACTACACGGAGACCCTGCAGGCGGCCGCCGGACACCAGGCCGAGGAGATCCTCCAGGACACCATCACCAAGTACAAGGGCGAGTACCTGATGCTCGTCGAGGGCTCGGTCCCGCTGGGAGCCGACGGCGTCTACTGCGTCGTGGGCGGCAAGTCCGCGGTCGATACCGTGCACGAGGTCGCCGCGGGCGCCAAAGCGATCATCGCCTGGGGCAACTGCGCCTGCGCCGGCTGTGTCCAGGCCGCAAACCCGAACCCCACCCGCGCCACCCCGATCAACGCGATCATCAAGGACAAGCCCATCGTCAACGTGCAGGGCTGCCCCCCGATCGCCGAGGTCATGGCCGGCGTCCTGGTCCACCTGCTCGCTTTCGACCGGATCCCGCAGCTCGACCATCTTGGACGCCCGAAGGCGTTCTACTCGCGCCGGGTCCACGACACCTGCTACCGCCGGCCCAACTACGACGCGGGCCTGTTCGTCGAGTCCTTCGACGACGAGAACGCGAAGAAGGGCTACTGCCTGTACAAGGTGGGCTGCCGCGGCCCCACAACGTACAACTCGTGCGGCGTGATCCGCTGGAACAACGGGACGAGCTACCCGATCCAGTCCGGGCACCCCTGCATCGGATGCTCCGAGGCGCAGTTCTGGGACAACGGTCCGTTCTACCAGCGGATCGCCAACTTCCCCGGCTTCGGCATCGAGTCCACCGCCGACCAGATCGGCATGACCCTCGGCGGCATCACCGTCGCGGGCTTGGCGGTCCACGCCGCCATGACGAATGTGCGCAAGCGCCACGAGATCGGCGAGCAGCCCGGCGAGAACGCCGAGGCCGCCGAAAAATCTAACCAAGAAGCTGACAAGGGAGGTGCGTCATGAGCGAACGAATTGTTGTTGATCCCGTCACCCGCATCGAAGGGCACCTGCGCATCGAGGCGGAGGTCAAGGATGGGAAGATTGTCGACGCCTGGAGCGCGGGCACGATGGTGCGCGGACTTGAGATCATCCTCAAGGGCCGCGACCCCCGCGACGCCTGGGCATTCACCGAGCGCGTCTGCGGCGTGTGCACCACGGTGCACGCCCTCGCCTCGGTCCGGGCGGTCGAGGACGCCCTCAAGATCAAGATTCCGCCGGCCGCGGAGATGATCCGGAACATCATGTACTGCACGCAGAACGTGCAGGACCACGTGATCCACTTCTATCATCTGCACGCGCTGGACTGGGTGGATGTCGTGAGCGCCCTGAAGGCCGACCCGAAGGAAACCTCCCGGATCGCCCAGAGCATCTCGCACTGGCCGAAGAGCTCGCCGGGATACTTCTCCGACCTGCAAAAGCGCCTCACGGCCTTCGTCAGCAGCGGACAGCTGGGCATCTTCGCCAACGCCTACTGGGGTCATCCGGCCTTCAAGCTGCCGCCCGAGATCAACCTGATCGGGGTGGCCCACTACCTGGAGGCCTTGGAGTGGCAGAAGGAGATCATCAAGGTCCACACGATCTTCGGCGGCAAGAACCCGCACCCGAATTACCTAGTGGGCGGCATGCCGTGCGCGATCAACCTCGACGAGGAGAACGCCATCAATGCCGAGCGCCTGGCGATGGTCGGCAAGCTCCTCAAGGACGCCAAGGACTTCGTCGAGCAGGTCTACTACCCCGACCTGCTGGCCGTCGCCCCGTACTACCTGGACTGGGCCGGTATTGGCGGAGGACTTGAGAACTATCTGTGCTACGGCGACCTGCCGACGAACGGGTTCAACAACCTCGACAGTTACAAGTTCAAGCGGGGCGCGATCCTCGGCCGGAATTTGACGGAAGTGCTGCCGGTGGATCCCCGCGACACCCAGGATGGGATCGAGGAGTTCATCGACAGCTCCTGGTACGAGTACTCGGTCGCCGCGGGGCAGGGCCTGCACCCGTGGAAGGGCGAGACCCGCCTCAAGTACAGCGGCCCGAAGCCCCCGTACGAGCACCTGGACGTCGACAAGAAGTACAGCTGGCTGAAGACGCCGCGCTGGAAGGGTCATGCGATGGAGGTGGGCCCGCTCGCCCGCATGCTGGTCGGCTTCGCCTCAGGCCAGGACGAGATCAAGTCCGCGGTCGTCGAGGCCCTCGACGCCCTCAAGGCGCCCGCCTCGGCGCTGTTCTCAACCCTCGGTCGGACGGCCGCCCGCGGCATCGAGGCACGCCTGACTGCCCAGTGGAACTTGGACTTCTACGGGAGCCTGATGAAGCTGATCAAGGACGGCGACACCCGCACCGCCGCAACCGACAACTGGGATCCGGCGACCTGGCCTGCTGAGGCCCGCGGCGTCGGCACGTCCGAGGCCCCCCGTGGGGCCTTGGCCCACTGGATCGTCATCAAGGACCGCAAGATCGACAACTACCAGCTCGTGGTCCCGTCGACCTGGAACGCGTCGCCTCGCGACGCCAAGGGTCAACGGTCCGCCTACGAGGCGTCCCTGATCGGAACTCCGGTCCACGATCCCAAGCAGCCCCTCGAGATCATCCGCACCATCCACTCGTTCGACCCGTGCCTGTCCTGCGCCGTCCACCTTTACGAGGACGACAAGGAAATCGGGCGCAGCGATCTGGCGGTGCACTGAACCGGAGGTTCTCCATGAATCAGCCGCGCAACTTCATACGGGTGTACGTGTGGGAGCTCCCCGTGCGCCTCACCCATTGGATCAATGCGGCCTGCATCGTCGTGCTGGGGGTGACTGGCTACCTGATAGCCCACCCCCCGGGATACATGACGGCGACCGAGGCCTCGTTTGGCTACTGGTTCGGCATCGTCC
This sequence comes from uncultured Opitutaceae bacterium, assembly GCA_903862935.1. GTDB lineage: Bacteria > Verrucomicrobiota > Verrucomicrobiia > Opitutales > Opitutaceae > Palsa-1447. Next base: position 66,679 of record CAIOZY010000040.1, on the reverse strand, counting down.
GGTTCACCCACTTCGTGGCGGCCTACACATTCGTGGTCGCCTTGGTGTTCCGGATCTACTGGGCGTTCGTCGGAAACAAGTTCGCCCGCTGGCGGAGCTTTGTCCTGCTGACGCCCAAGGAGTGGAAGGAGGCGGTCCGCGTCGCCAAGATCGAGATCTTCCAGGTGAGCGATGAGACCATAGAGCCCCTGGGGCACAACGCGGTTTCGTCGTTCACGTACGCGGTCCTGTTCCTGCTGGCGCTATTCCAGGTCATCAGCGGATTCGGGCTGTATGCCGCGATGAGCCACGGCTGGATGCCCGGACTGTTCAGCTGGGTGATGCCGCTCTTCGGCAGCGAGCAGACGCTGCGCTCATTCCACTACGCCGCGAATTGGCTGTTCATCCTGTTCACGGTCGTCCACGTCTACATGGTGTTCTACACCGACTACGTCGACGGCCACGGTGGCCTGTCGGGCATCATCAGCGGCTGGAAGTTCATGGACAAGCGGGAGACCGCGGTCCCGGTTGCCAGCCAGAGCGTTCCTCCGGCCAAATGAGCCAACTGCTGGATTCCGCCCTCGCGGCCGGGGGACCTCGGGTTTCCCCGGTTGATGAGGCGGGATCCAGGGTGCTTGTGTTGGGGATCGGCAACGTCCTCATGGGGGATGAGGGCGTTGGCGTCCACGTGCTCCGGCAGCTCGAGCGCGAGACCCCGTTGAAGGGGGTGCGGCTGCTCGACGGAGGGACGGGGGGCGTGAATCTGCTCGGGGAGTTCGCCGGCTCCGCGGCGGTGATCCTCATTGACGCAACACGCGACGGCTCCCCCGCGGGCACGCTGCGCCACCGAAGAATCGACCGGGTGGTGGACCTGCCCCAAGGCTTGGGCGCCCACGACTTTGGACTGAAGGACCTCTTTGCCGCGGCCGCCCTCGTGGGGCGGTTGCCCGATGTGCATCTGTGCACGATTGCCGTCGAGACGGTAAAGCCCATGTGCATGGAACTCTCCCCCGCCGTCGCGGCCTCTGTCATGGAGACCGTGCGTTCGGTCCGGCAACTTGCCGAACAGCTAGCGTGAGGAAGGCGTAATCCCCGGCCGCCGGAGGCTTCGCGCCTTCGGCGGCCGGCATCGCCTCCGGCGTGAGGGTGAGGAATCACGCCGTGCGCGGCGTTCGCTGAATTTCCCTGTGAAATCCGGCCCTCAAGAAGTCGGCCTGGCTTCGAAATTGCGGTCTTTTGGGGGTTACTGATTGAAGACATTGAGTCGGCTAATAACCAATAAATGATCAGCGTTTACCAAGAACTGCGGTTTTTCTGCAATGGTGATAGGGTAGCATACGCAGGATGCCACTCTCCCTTCCCAAGGACAGGACCAAGCGGGTTGCCGCAGTGATGGAGCACGCGAGCGGAGACAAGCGTTTCAAGATTCTTGAGACGCACATGAAGCGTCACCAGTACAAGGCCGACGCGCTGATCGAGGTGCTCCATAAGGCTCAGGAGTTGTTCGGTTTTCTCGACAACGACCTGCTCCTATTTGTCGCCTACCGGCTCAAGTTGCCTCCCAGCCGCGTGTACGGGGTGGCCACCTTCTACCACTTCTTCACGCTCAAGCCCCACGGGAAGCACACGTGCGTCGTGTGCATGGGCACCGCCTGCTATGTCAAGGGTGCTGACCGCGTCCTCGCGGCCGTCCAGGACAAGGCGAAGATCCGGCCCGGTGAGACCACGCCGGACAAGTCGGTTTCCCTCCTGATCGCCCGATGCATCGGGGCCTGCGGACTTGCACCCGCGGCGGTTTACGACGGCACCATCAACGCACGGCAGACTCCCGAGTCAGCGCTTCAACAATTAAAGGGATGGCTCACAAATGGTTCTGAATGATCTGATCCAAATTAAGGAGCGCGAGCTGGCGTCCCGCAAGAAGTACGTTCTGCGGTGCTGCATGGCCGCAGGCTGCATGTCGTCCAACGCGCAGTCGCTCAAGGACGAGCTCGAGAAGGCCGTGGCGGCCGCCGGGCTCAAGGACGAGGTCGAGGTCCGGGGAGTCGGCTGCCTGAAGCTGTGCTGCCAGGGCCCCCTGGTGCAGGCCGACCCCGCGGAGATCCTTTACGAGCGGGTAAAGCCGGAGGACGCCGCCGCCATCGTTGCCGCGCTCAAGGGCGGCCAGGCCAAGGTGTCCCAGGGTGACCTTAACCACCCGTTCTTCACCCGGCAGATGTCGATCGTGCTCGCCAACAGCGGGATCGTCGACCCGGAGAGAATCGACAGCTACATCGCCGCGGACGGCTATCTTGCCCTGCGCAACGCCTTGCGGGAGATGGAGCCCAAGGAGGTCACCGACACGATCGTCCGCAGCGGGCTGCGCGGCCGCGGCGGGGCGGGATTCCCGACCGGCCTCAAATGGGGAACGGTCGCCAAATCGACCGGAACCAAGAAGTACGTAATCTGCAACGCCGACGAGGGCGACCCGGGCGCATTCATGGACCGGAGTGTCCTCGAGAGCGACCCCCACGCGGTCCTCGAGGGGATGGCCCTCGCGGCCTACGCCGTTGGCGCCGACCAGGGTTACATCTACGTCCGCGCCGAGTACCCCCTGGCCATCAGCCGGCTTCAGACCGCGATCAAACAGGCAAAACAGTACGGCCTGCTTGGCAGTGGCGTCTTCGAGTCGCCGTTCAATCTCACTATCGACCTAAGGTTGGGTGCCGGAGCGTTTGTCTGCGGCGAAGAGACGGCTCTCATGGCCTCGGTCGAGGGCAAGCGCGGAACGCCGCGCCCGCGGCCCCCATTCCCGGCGGAGAAGGGTCTGTGGAACTGCCCGACGCTCATCAACAACGTTGAAACCTTTGCGAACGTCCCGGCGATCGTTCGCAACGGGGCCGAGTGGTTCGCGGGAATCGGGACCGAGAAGAGCAAGGGGACGAAGGTCTTCGCCCTCGCGGGCAAGATCAAGAACACCGGGCTCATCGAAGTACCGATGGGGACCAAACTGCGCGACATCGTCGAGGACATGGGCGGTGGAGCCCCCGATGGCGGCACGATCAAGGCTGTGCAGACGGGTGGACCGTCCGGCGGCTGCATACCGGCAGGGTCTCTCGACACGCCGGTTGACTACGAGTCCTTGAGCAAGCTCGGCTCCATCATGGGGTCGGGAGGCATGATCGTGATGGACCAGGCGACCGACATGGTCGACGTCGCCCGGTTCTTCATGGAGTTCTGCATGGACGAGTCGTGCGGCAAATGCGTCCCGTGCCGGGCCGGAACCGCACAGATGCACCATTTGCTGAGCAAGATCGTCGCCCGGAAGGCGACCGCCGAGGATCTGGCGAAACTCGAGGAGCTGTGCGACATGGTCAAGCACACGAGCCTATGTGGCTTGGGACAGACTGCGCCTAACCCGGTCATGAGTACGCTGCGGTTTTTCCGCGGCGAATACACGGAACGCCTCCAGCCCGACACGCTCGGACGCCCCGGCACAGAATCGGCCGTCCCCGCGGGGTCCAGGGCCACCTAACACCAGGAACAATCATGTGCGCCAAAACCCTCACGATTGACGGCAACGAGGTCAGCGCCGCGGACGACGCGACGATCCTCGATGCGGCCACCGAGGCTGGAATCAAGATCCCGACCCTGTGCCATCTGGAGGGCGTCTACGACATAGGCGCCTGCCGCCTGTGCCTTGTGGAGGCGGTCGGAATCCCGAAGCTGCTGCCCGCCTGCACAACCAAGGTTGTGGAAGGCATGAACGTGCGGACCGACACGGAGCGGATCCGCAAGTACCGCCGGATCAACCTCGAGCTGCTCTTTGCCGAGCGCAATCACGTCTGCTCGGTCTGCGTGTCGAACAACCACTGCGAGCTGCAGACCCTGGCGTACAACCACGGGATGGACCACGTCAGATACGACTACCTGTTCCCGAAGTGGGCCGTGGACACCACGCACCCGCGGTACGGCATGGACCACAACCGGTGCATCCTGTGCACGCGGTGCGTGCGGGTGTGCTGGCACGTGGAAGGAGCCGGGACGCTTAACACGGCAGGGCGCGGCGCCAGGTCCCAGATCATCGCCGACCTAATCCAGCCCTGGGGCGAGGCGGACAGCTGCACCTCGTGCGGCAAATGCGTCATGGCCTGCCCGACCGGGGCCCTATTCCAGCGCGGCGCCACGGTGGGCGAGATGGAGCACGACCGCGAGAAACTCGAATTCATCATCACGGCCCGGGAGAAAAAACAATGGATCCCCTAAGACTTGCAACGGTATGGATGGGCGGCTGTGCGGGCTGCCACATGTCCTTTCTGGACCTGGACGAGTTCCTCATCGACCTCGCGCCCAAGGTGGAGCTGGTCTTCAGCCCCGTCGTGGACGCCAAGGAGTATCCGGAAGGAGTAGACCTGGTGCTTATCGAAGGGGCCGTCTGCAACGAAGAGCACGTTGAGATGGCCCACAAGATCCGCCGCCGGACAAAGACGGTGGTGGCCTTTGGCGACTGTGCGGTCACGGGCAACGTCACGGCGATGCGCAACCAACTTGGCCTAGGCAACGCGGAGAACGTCCTGCAGAGGGCCTACATTGAGCTCGCTGACTCGACCGGCCGTATCCCGAAGCTCAAGGGGATCGTGCCGGAGCTTCTGGAGCATGTCATGCCGCTCCAAGAGGTCATCCACGTCGATTACTACCTGCCCGGCTGCCCGCCGCCGGCAGACCGTATCAAGGCGCTGGTCGGCGCGCTCCTGGCAGGACAGACACCCAAGCTTGAAGGTAAGGACATTAAATTTGGCTGAGTGCCCCCGCATTCGCCACCCCCGCACACCGATTCATGGCAAAGCACATCTTAATCGACCCCGTCACGCGGATCGAGGGTCACGCCAAGATCAGCATCTATCTCGATGATTCCGGCAACGTGTCGGACGCCGAATTCCACGTTGTCGAATTCCGCGGGTTCGAGAAGTTCTGCGAAGGCCGGCCCTACTCGGAAATGCCGGGCATCTGCGGGCGCATCTGCGGCATCTGCCCGGTGAGCCACCTGCTCGCCTCGGCCAGGGCCGGGGATGCGATCATGGCGGTAGCCATCCCGCCGACTGCGGACAAGCTGCGCCGTCTCATGAACCTGGGCCAGCTGATCCAGTCCCACGCGCTGAGCTTCTTCCACCTGAGTTCGCCCGACTTCCTGCTGGGCTGGGACACCCCGCCGCAGACCCGCAACGTCTTCGGGCTGATCGCCGCCAACCCGGAACTCGCCCGCGCGGGGATCCGTCTGCGGCAGTTTGGCCAGGAAGTCATCGAGATCCTGGGGGGAAAGAAGATCCATCCGGCTTGGGCCGTCCCGGGCGGCGTCCGCAGCTCGCTATCGGAGCAGGGCAGGGCCCGCATCCTTAACTGGCTTCCCGAGGCCAATGCCACGACGAACACCGCGCTCGAGCTGTTCAAGCGGGTGCTCGACACCCATGAGCGCGAGGTGAAGATCTTCGGCAACTTCCCGTCGCTGTTCATGGGCCTTGTGGCTCCGGACGGCAGCTGGGAGCACCACGGGGGCAAGGTGCGTTTTGTGGATTCGAGCCGCAACGTGATTGCCGACCAGCTGGAGCCGCGCGACTACGCACAGTACATCGGCGAGGCCGTCCACTCGTTTTCCTACCTCAAGAGCCCGTACTACCGCCCGCTCGGGGACTCCGAGGGGATGTACCGCGTCGGTCCGCTGGCGCGACTGAACGTGTGCGACCGCATGGGGACCCCGCGGGCCGACAAGGAGCTCAGGCACTTCCGGAGCCTCGGCCACGGAGCTGTCACCTCCTCCTTCCTCTACCACTACGCCCGGCTCATCGAGCTGGTCGCCTGCCTGGAGCAGATCGAGCAGTACATGGCCGACCCCGAGATCCTCGGCGGGGACCTTAGGGCCGACGCCGGGATCAACCAGCTCGACGGGGTGGGCGTGAGTGAGGCGCCCCGAGGGACGCTCTTCCACCACTACACGGTCGACGGCTCCGGCATCGTCCAGCGGGTGAACCTCATCATTGCTACTGGGCAGAATAACCTGGCAATGAACCGCACCGTGGCGCAAATCGCCCGCCACTACCTCCACGACAACCAAATCACCGAGCCGCTGCTCAACCGGGTCGAGGCGGGAATCCGCTGCTACGACCCCTGCCTGAGCTGCTCCACCCATGCCGCGGGGCAGATGCCCCTTCAGGTCCGGCTGGTCGGCCCGGGAGGTGAGGTCTTGAGCGAGACCTCCCGAGACTGATGGGATCCGACCTCGTCATCGGTTACGGCAACACCCTTCGCGGTGACGATGGTCTGGGACAGGAGGCCGCTGCGGCGGTGACAGCTTGGGAACGCCCGGGTTTGAGCGCGATAGCCTGCCACCAGCTGGGGCCTGAGCTCGCGTCGGCCGTCTCGACTGCCCAGAGAGTAGTCTTCGTTGACGCAGCTGCCGGGGGATATGGGCCCGTCCGGGTGAGTCCCCTTGAGCCGGAGGGGGAGGGTGGGGTCATGACCCATGCCGCGGACCCGCGCTCGCTTCTGTGCCTTGCAAAGGTCCTGTTTGGGCGCTGCCCTCCGGCCTGGTGGGTGACGGTCCCCGTTGGGGACTTCGAATACCGCCAGGGTCTGTCCGCTGCCGCCCGCGAGGGTCTCTCCGAAGCCCTAGCCCGCGTTTGGGAGATCCTCTCCTAGGCCCTTGAGCGGAACCGGGCTCCTTTCCCGCGTTCTGGCCCCTATTTTTTAGGTTTATCGGGCTCTCTGACCCCGGCATAACCGGCCCATGCACATCCCCGACGGGTTCCTCGACGGCAAGACCATGGTCACCGGTGCCGTGTTGTCGGGGTGTGCGCTCGGATTGTCGGTGCGCCAGCTTAGGCGGCGGCTGCCGCGGCGCAGAGTACCGCTCATGGGGCTCGCGGCGGCATTCGTCTTTGCCGCCCAGATGCTCAATTTTCCAATCGCGGGGGGCACCTCGGGGCACCTCCTGGGATCGGTGCTCATAGCGGTCCTGCTCGGCCCGGGGGCGGCCGTGCTGGTCCTGACAGCGGTCCTCATCGTCCAGTGCCTGGTGTTTGCCGACGGGGGGCTGCTCTCGCTCGGCGCGAACATCTTCAACATGGGGGTTGTGGGTGGGGTGGGAGGCTATGCCATCTACCGGGTCGTGCAGAAGCTGGCGGGCGGGCTGCGCGGCGTCATCATGGGTGCCGCTTTCGCGGCCTGGTGCTCGGCTGTGCTCGCCGCCGTTCTGGCCGCGGGGGAGTTGGCGCTTTCCGGCACGGCTCCGTGGACCATCGTCTTCCCGGCGATGGTCAACGTGCACCTGCTAATCGGTTTGGGCGAGGCGGCGATCACCGTCCTGGTTGTGGTCGCCATCCAGAGAACCCGCCCCGATCTCGTCGACCCGTCGGCTCCGGCTTCCGGGCCCCTCAGCTATCGGCAGGTCGCGGCCTACGGGTTGCTGATCTCGCTCGGGCTTGCGTTGTTCGTCTCACCGTTTGCCTGTGCTTGGCCCGATGGGCTGGAGCGGGTTGCCGAGACGCTCGGGTTTGCCCACCGCGCTGCCGCCGCCCCGCTCGCCGCGGCACCTCTGGCCGAATACCGGCTGTCCTGGGTAAGGTCGGCGCCGCTGGCCACCTCTTTTGCCGGGGCCATCGGCACCGTTCTCGTCTTCCTTCTCGCCTTTGTGACTGCGCGGGTCTTGATACCCAGGACCCGAACGGAACCCCGCTGATGGAGTGCACATGATCTTCAGCCTCGATCCCCACAGCCGGATCGACAGCCCGGTCCACCGCCTCCCGGCGTGGGCCAAACTGGCGGCGGCCCTGGCCCTTCTCGTGGCGACGGTCACAACCCCGAGGGCGTTTATCCCGGTCGGCGTGGTGCTCATCGCCGTGGTCGCCTTAAGCCGGATCCCGGTGCTTTTCTTGCTGAAGAGGCTTCTCCTCCTCGAGCCGCTCGCTCTTGGGGTGGCGCTCCTGGCACTCCTCCAGGAGGGGGGGGTGCGCATCTTCGCCTTGATCGTGGTGAAGGCGACGCTGTGCCTGCTGACCGTGATCCTGCTCTCCAACACGACGCCGTTCGCGGACCTGCTGCGGGTCCTTAGGAGGGTCCGTGTGCCGGCCCTCCTGGTGACAACCCTAGCCCTCATGTACCGCTACCTGTTCGTCCTGGCAGAGGAGGGAGAGCGGATGCGCCGGGCAAGGGCCTGCCGGACCTATGGGGTCGGGAGGAGTCACGCATGGAAGTCGCTCGCCTCGGTTGTCGGCCGGCTTTTCGTGCGGTCCACGGAACGCGCGGAGCGGATTCACGCCGCGATGTGCGCAAGGGGGTGGAGATGAGTCCTCCTACCGCAGTCGAGCTGCGCAATCTCCGGTTCCGCTATCCCGACGGGGCGGAGGCGCTGCGCGGGATCAGTTTCTCAGTCTCCGAGGGCGAATGCGTGGCGCTCATTGGGCCGAACGGCGCGGGAAAGTCCACGCTGCTCATGCACCTCAATGGGATTCTTCCAGACCGGCTCCCGGCGGTGCCGGCAGTTACCGTTTTTGGCCGGCCGGTGACCGAGGACAATCTGGCAGCCGTCCGCCGGGACGTCGGGCTGCTCTTCCAGGACGCCGACGACCAGCTGTTCTGCCCCACGGTCTACGAGGACGTGGCCTTTGGCCCCCAGCAGTTTGGGGACGACGCCTCCGTGCCCGGCCGCGTTGCAGAGGCTCTGGGAAAGGTTGGACTGAGCGGCTTTGAGCAGAGGGCTCCACATCACCTGAGCGGGGGGGAGAAGAGGAGGGTCTGCTTGGCGGGGGTTCTGGCCTGCACGCCGCGCGTCCTGGTCCTGGACGAGCCGACGAGCGACTTGGACCCGCGGGGCAAGCGGGAGCTCAAGGAGCTGCTGCGGAACATTCCAACCACAAAGATCATCGCGACCCACGACCTCGAGCTTGTCGTCGAGTTGTGCACGCGGGCGATCCTGATCGACGGAGGCTCGGTTGTGGCTGATGGTCCGCCCCGCACCCTTCTCGGCGACGAGGTGCTGATGCTCGCCCACGGCTTGGAGCGTCCGCACATCCTGCAACACCACCACCCCCACTGACGGAGGGACAGGAATCCCCGGGATCGATCCTTAGGAGTGGGAGCCGCAGGAGCAGCCGCCCCCGCATCCCGACCCGCAGTCCTCGTCGGAGGGTTCGCCGCCTCCGAGCGCGTCGGCCAATTCGCACAGGGCACGGTAGTAGTCTTCCTTGTCGAGCCCCAGCGCGGCGGCCCCAAAAGCCTCGGCGTCGTCCGGGGCCGCGAAGGCTCCATAGTTGACGGCGACCAGCTGGTAGAGCGCGATAAACGGCACCCCAAAGGGATGCGCCGCGAGGTCCGGGTGGAGGCACAGGACGAACCCGTCCTCGGGGCGCTCGCCCTTCGGGTTCGGGTAGGCCAGCTCCCCCGGCTCCAGGGGTGCCGCGTCGAAGGCAATCTCGCACGGGTAGCGGACGAAGTCGCGGTCGGCGAGGATCCGGTGCAACTCGGCGATCCCGATCTGAGGGCCGTACTTCTGCCTGAGCTCTGCGCCCCTCGCAACAACGTGGGCATTCAGCGACTCGCGCGCCTGAGCGGGGGTCGGCTGGGGAAGGGACCGCCTCATTTCGCGTTTTCCGAGGAAACCTTGCCCGTCAGGATAGGGATCGTCATCCGCAGGAACACCGTGAAGCACGCCAGCCCGAAGGCCCAGATTCCGACGCAGACCAGGACTTCGTTGAGCGTCGGGGTGTATTCGACCATCTCCCCTAGGGGGGTCGGAATGAAACCCGGGATCACCATGCCCATGCCCTTCTCGATCCAGATGCCGACCACGGCGAGGCCACACGCCACGTTAAGCCAGCCCATGCGGCGTGAGACGGGCAGCACGAGCAGGACAGCCGAGATTACGTTGAAGGTGACTGCAGTCCAGATCCACGGAACGAGGGCATGGTGGCCGTGGAGCCCGAGGAACAAATAGTAGGAGGAGGCGGCTGCGCGGTCGCTCGTGTAGAACTCGTTGAAGACCTCGTTTACGAGCAAGAAGAGGTTGACCAGCATCGCCACCTGAACAATCGAGCGCAGCGCCATCAGCCCCTTGTCCGTGATCCGGTACTCGGTAAAGCGCCGGATCAGCTGCAGCGATAAGATGATGAAGGCGGGTCCTGCGGTGAATGCCGAGGCAAGGAAGCGGGGCCCAAGGACCGCGGAGTTCCAGAACGGCCGGCCGCCGAGGCCCACATAGAGGAAAGCGGTAATCGTGTGAATCGAGACCGCCCAGCCGATGCCGATAAAGACAAACGGGGCGTAGAACCACTTTCCCGGGCGGCGCCCGCAGTAGCGGCAGTAGATCAGGTAGCCGCAGATGTGGAGGTTCAGCAGCAGGTAGCCGTTAAGCACCAGCACGTCCCAGCTCAGCATCGAGCCGGGGAAATGGAAGATGCCGATTCCTGGGATCAGGTGCCAGAAGCGGTCCGGGCGGCCAAGGTCCACCGTGACGAAGGCCAGGCACATCAGGATCGCCGCGACCGCGAGGAGTTCCCCGAAGATCACCAGGTCGTGCAGGTCCTCGTTCTTGTAGATGTGGACCGGAATTACGAGCATGACCGCCGCGGCGGCCATTCCGACGAGGAAGGTGAAGTTGGCGATGTACACTCCCCAGGAAACCTGGTCGGTCATGCCGGTCGTGCCCAAGCCGGAGACAAACTGATTGGCGTACGCGTTCAGGCCGAAGAAACACAGCACGGTCAGAACCCCGAGCCAGGTGTAGTAGCGCCAGTCCCCAATGAAGGCGGCCTGGAAGCAGCGGCGGAGGAAGGTCAGGTAGCTCTTCATGGTGCGCTCAGACGTCGAAGTAGTAGAAGAAGCGCGGCAGGGTTCCGAGCTCCTCCTTGAGGATCAGCACCCGCTTGTTCTTGAGAATGTAGGAGACCTCACTGTTCGGATCCAGAATGTTGCCGAATTTGCGCGAGCCGGTGGGGCAGACCTCGAGACAGGCCGGGTACCGGCCCGCGCGGGTCCGCTGGATGCAGAAGTGGCACTTCTCCATCACGCCCTTGTACCGGGGGCGGTTCCCCAGGTAGGACATATTGGTGTTCATCTGCTCCTTGGGGATCGAGGGCGTGGACCAGTTGAACCGGCGCGCGAAATACGGACAGGCCGCCTCGCAGTACCGGCACCCGATGCACCAGTTGTAGTCAACGACCGTGATGCCGTCCGGCTCCTGCCAGGTTGCCTTCACCGGGCATACCCTCACGCAGGGCGGGTTCTTACAGTGGTGGCACTGCACCGGCATGTAGAACGAGCCCGCTTCCGGAACGGCCTTTGCCGTGTAGACCGGGTCGCTCTTCTCCAGGTCGAAGGTGCCGTCGTTGGGCATCTTCAGAACCCGGATGTACTGGATCTCGGGGTTGCGGGACTGGTTGTTCTCGGCGACGCAGGCATGCACGCACTTGCGGCAGCCTACGCAGCGGGTGAGGTTCAGGGCGTAGACGTATTCCACGCCGTTCATCGGCTTATAGTCGCGGACGTGCGGGCGAATGCCGTACTGGCGCTCGACCTCGGTCTCGATCCGGGAGAGCACCGTCTTCATCTCCTCGGGGGTGAGCTCCTTGTAGTGCTTCTGGAGAAACTCGTCGACGGAACTGAACTGGCCGAGCTTGCGGAGCGGGGCGATCCCGGCGGCCACGGCCGCCGCGCCCGCTGCCAGCACCGTCGAGGTGCGCAGGAAGCTGCGGCGGGTGACGCCTGTGTCGGTGGACGGATCTGACATGGTGCGGTCTGGTTTACTTGTCTCGGGCGCGGAAGTGGGGGCCGGGCATCGGGATAAGCCCGGTGAACGCGGGGGCGTGGGGATCGTGGCAGGAGGCGCACTGCTGACGGACGATCGGGCCGGCCGAGCGGTCCCAGTACCCGCTCGTGCGGCCGTGGATGCCCGCCTCCCAATCCCGGTAGGTCGGCCCGTGGCATCCGGCACACAGCAGGGTGGCGTCCTCGAACTTGACCTTGGTGCCGTCGGCGGTGTGCAGCTGGTTCAGCTGGTCTTGGTCGTGGCAGTTGAAGCAGTTCTCGTTGCGGAAGTTGCGCCCGTGGGCCATGGCCAGGAGGCCGCGGTGTGCTTCGGGCACGACGACGGTCCCGTCCTCGGCGTATTCGAGCTTCACCGGCTTGTCGGCTGGGTGACACTCGGCGCAGTTGCGCATGCCGAAGATCAGGTCGGAGTGCTCCTTCGGGAGGATGATACGGCGGTCAGCCTCAACCTTGATCACGGGAGGCTGGTCCTTGTGGTGGCAGGCGTAGCAGTCTAGCCCGGAGGTGTCCCCGCCGCTCTTGATCAGCTGCGCGGCCGAGATGCGGACGGTGCCCGGCGGCAGGACGCCGGCCAGGTTTGCGGGAACGACCAAGGGCTGGCGCGGGGGGGCCGGGACCGGGGCAGGGACCCGGGCAAAGGCGATCGCGAGCGCCGCGAAAACGACAGTCAGGGTGCCGAGGGCCAGGGAGGTCTTGGATTCTTCGCTCATCGGATCCGGGGGCCAGCTTAGACTAGGCCCCCGGGGGAGGCTTCCCATCCTTTGCGGATCTCAGCGCATATTTTGCGGTCTGATCCAGAGGAATTACTGGGCTAATCCGAGGCCGGCGCACACTTTCTCTCGACAGGCGGCCTGCGGGTCATTTCATCGGTGGCCGGTCACCCAACCCCAGAATCTCAAAACTAACATCATGAAATCGATCACGAAGTACGCTGGATTACTCTCCGCCCTAGTCCTATGCGCCTCGGTGGCACGCGCTGCTGAGTCCGCCGAACTCTGGACCAAGAATTGCGCCTCCTGCCATGGCAAGGACGGCGCCGGGCACACCAAGGCCGGTCACATGAAGCACGTCAAGGACATGACGAGCGCTGAGTACCAGAAGAGCTTCACCGATGATCAGGCCGCGGCCCGGATCAAAGAGGGCTACAAGGGTGATAACGGCGAGGAGAAGATGAAGGCCTTCGGCAGCGTCCTGTCGGACGCCGAGGTCAAGTCCCTCGTCGGTTACGTCCGTTCGCTGCAGAAGTAACCGATTTGGTCCGCTCAAACCACCTACGGCCGGGTCACCGGGCGTGGCTGGTCACAGCTTCCGCAGGCACCGCGGCGTGAGGCCTGTCCGCAGGCGGCACGATCATCACCGGGCAGGTGGCCTTCTTTAGGATGCCGCCCGCCGTGCTGCCGACCAGGAGCCCGTACAGGGCCCCATGGCCGTGGGAGCCCATGACGATCAGGTCCGCCGATAGCTCGTTTGCCTCGTCCAGAATCTTGGCCACGGGCGATCCAACGGCATGAACGACCTCGGTTTCGACGCCACGACCGCGCAGGTCAGCCCGCCAGTGGTCCATCTGCTCGACTGCCGTCTTCTCGGCTAGCTCAGTGAGCCGCTCAATCTCGGGGGCGTACTCGTTGATCATTGCGGGAGGCCGCACGACATGCATGAGGACGACCCGTCCATTCAGCGCCTTCGCGAGGGTGCCCGCAGTCGCGAGAACGGTCTCAGTGGCACCGGAAAAGTCCACGGGGGCAAGTATGGTCTTCATGGTGAACAAGAGGTTAGGGCGCCTTCCGCCGAGCGTCTCCGCACAGTTTGGCAACCTTTAGGCGGTTTTTGGCATAACGCGCTTGCGGCCTCGCAACCTCCTCCCTAAGGTGAAATACGCCATGCCCGTGCCGGATATTTCTGTTCGCGACAAGCGCAACCTCGTTGAGCAGTTGCGCAGGTCCCAGATTTACCGTGATTACGAACGGGCTTTCCGCGAGACGACAGGGCTTCCTCTGACGCTGCGGTCGCTGGATTCCTTTGATCTGCCCCACCGCGGGGACCCGAAGGAGAATGAGTTTTGTGCGATAATGGCCGGTGCAAACCGCAGCTGCTCGGCCTGCCTGCAGCTGCAAAAGAGGGTGGAGGAGGAAGCCCGCATCGAGCCGAAGACTCTCCGGTGCTTTGCCGGGATGTGTGACTCGGCGGTACCGGTCCGGGTGGGGGAGAACCTCGTCGCCTTCCTGCAGACCGGCCAGATCTTCTTGCAGCAGCCGAACGGCGGGCAGTTTAACCGCGCCGCTCGGACCGTGCTCAAGTTCGGTGCCGACATCGATCTCCAACGCCTGGAAGAGGCGTTCTTCCACACCCGGGTCGTGACTAGGAAGCAGTACGAGTCGATCCTGCGGCTGCTGGTCATCTTTGCCCAGCACCTGGCCACCCTGAGCAACCGGCTCATGGTGCAGGAGGAATCCACCGAGTCACCCGCGGTCGGCCGAGCCCGCCTGTTTATTGCCGAGCACCATGCCGAGGAGATCGCACTCACGGATGTTGCCCGCGCGGTCAACATGAGCGCCTATTACTTTTGCAAGAGTTTCCGCAAGGCCACGGGCCTCACCTTCACCGACTACCTTGCGCGCGTCCGAGTGGAGAAAGTGAAGAACCTGCTCCTCAACCCACACAAGCGGGTGAGCGAGGCAGCCTACGAGGCCGGCTTTCAGTCCCTGTCCCAGTTCAACCGGGTCTTCCGCCGGGTGGCCGGAGAGGCGCCGTCGGTTTATCGCGACCGCCTTGATGGCTCGGCGCGGAACCTGCGGAACGCCGACAGCTGACCCGCTCAGCGAGCCTCGGCGACGGCCTGGGCCGACCCGGCTCCCTGCCTGAACTGACAGACGGCGCAGAACGACTCGATTTCGCGGTGGGCGATGTGGCCGTAAATTGCCTCCAGATCGGCGAAGGCCGAATCCCGCTCAACGGGGTCCAGCGCGGGCATCGCTGCCTGCGCGAGGACCAGTGCCTCGCGGATCGCCTGCCGCCCGGATGCAAAGTAAACGAGCAGCGGGTTCCGGCCGCACATGCACACAATGTCAGGGTGGCGTGCCGGCCTGCGCCGCGCCTCAGAGGCGCTGAAGGCCGCGAGCAGCTCGTCAAGGGTCATGTCGAGCAGGTGCACCAGGGTGTCGGGATTGGCGAGCGGCGAGTTCGAGCGCTCTGCCCGCAGCAAGTCCTCCCAGCGGGTGCGTATCCGCGGGCGTTGCGCTCGCAGGGCGCGAACGAGAGAGGCTTGCATGGTGGCAGTATCGCTTGGCTAGGCGGGGCTGGCTCCGCGCCCCTTGGCCAAGCGTATGCATGTCTTGGTGCGCATATTTTGGCCGGGCCCGGCGCTCACCGGCAGGCGCCGGGGAGCAAGGACATCGAAATAATGCGCGCCGACTAGGCGGCGCGCATTGTGGGGCCTTTAGAGCTTCGCCGTGGGTGCGAAGTGGCGGACTTCCCGCAGATCCCGCTCCAGTTCCTTTCGGAAATCCGGATGCGCGATCGAGATCAGAGCAGCTCCGCGCTCCCGGAGGGTCTTGCCGTGGAGATTCACTGCGCCGTACTCGGTCACGATCCAGTGGACGTGCCCGCGCGTCGTCACGACGCCCGCTCCGGGCGTGAGCTCTTTCACGATCCGTGAGGTCTTGCCCTTGAGGGCTGTTGACGGGAGCGCGATGATCGGCTTTCCCCCTGGGGACAATGCGGCGCCACGGATGAAGTCCATCTGGCCGCCGATCCCTGAGTAGATCCGGTGCCCGATCGAGTCGGCGCAGACCTGGCCGGTGAGATCAATCTGAACGGCTGAATTGATCGCGATCACCTTCGGATTCTGGCGGATGATGTGCGTGTCGTTTGTCCAGTCGCACGGGTAGAAGGCTACCAGGGGATTGTCGTTGACGAAGTCGAAGAGCTTCCGGGTGCCGTTGATGAAGCTGGTGACAATTCGGCCCTGGCCCACGGCCTTCAGGCGGTTCGTCACTGCCCCTGAGCGCACGAGGTCGACCACCCGGTCGGAGAACATCTCGCTGTGGATCCCCAGGTCGTGCTTGTTGCCGAGCCGCGCGAGCGCTGCGTCCGGGATTCCCCCGATGCCCATCTGCAGGGTCGAGCCGTCCTCGACCAGGTCGGCGATGCACTCGCCGATCTTTGCCTCGATCTCGCTCTCAGGCTCGGGATGGTGCTCGTGAAGGTGGCGGTCGGTGGCGACAAACGAATGGATCCTGCTGAAGGGCACGACGTTGTTGCCGTGGGTGCGCGGCATCTGTTCGTTGATCTCCGCGATCACGATGCGGGCGGTCTCAGCGGCGGCCTTGGCCGCGTCGCACGAGGTGCCCAGCGAGCACATCCCGTGCTCGTCAGGAGGCGAAAGCTGCAGGAGCGCGGCGTCGAGCTGCTCGTCCCCCGAGATGAACAGGCCGGGGACATCAGACAGGAAAATTGGAACAAAGTCGGCGCGACCTTCCTCGACCGGCTTCCTCAGAGGCTGCCCCGTGAAGAGCGACACGGAGCGGAATTCCGCCTCGCGGCCGGGATCGGCGAACGGCGCTGGACCCGCGGTGTGCAGGTGATAGATGCGCACGTCGGCCAGGTCGTGCCGGGCGGCTAGCGCCTCGACAAGCGGGGTCGGCGTCGCGACCGCACCGTGCAGGAAGACGGAGGTGCCGCTTTTTAGCGTGGCCACAGCGTCTGCTGCCGATACGGCCTTGCTGCGCATACGCGTCCAGAAGGAGGAGGGAGTGTAGGCTCTCATGGTGAGCCTGACAGTCTATCACATCCTCCCCCAGCGGATTGCGCATCCGTTGGTGAAGCCTCCGCATTTTTAAGCCCGGGACCAGTGCCGCCCCGCGCTGCACAGCGGACACCCTGCGCCGTCGCGGCAGGAGCCGCAGATCCGCTCGATCTCGCTCTGAAGCACGAGGTCGTACACTAGGAGCAACTCGGCACGATGCCCGGCTATCTCGGAGGTCCCGAGTTCGGTCAGGCCCGCCTCCGCCTGCTGTGCGATGGACTCGAGTACCCGCTTGCCTTGACCAAGAAAAACGAGCAGCGGGCCGACCCGGCATCCGCCCCCTTTCCACTTGGGAAATTCGACGCTAGGCTTGGGCCGTGTTGGTCTCGCCTCGGGACGGGCCTCGAGCATCAACCACAGCTGCGCAAGGACGTTATCCATCAGCCGCTCCATTGCCCCTGGCTCGACGTTTTGGGACCAGACCGGGTCCGCACGCAGCAGCCCTTCCCAGCCCGATCGGACCGCGGGGCTTAGAACCTCGCAGGCGCGGAGATAACGCAGGTTCAACGGGTGGATCTTCCTTGTTTCTCGTCGGTCTGGCTCCGCAGGAGTTGGCCAAGGCTGCGTGGAATTTGGCGCGTGTCCGAGTTGCAAGAAATGCGCAGTGTTTCCAAAGCGATGCGGAGATGGGAACACGGGGAATGGGGAGAATAGGACCGGCGCTATGGCCGACCCCTCACCCCAGTTTGAGTTCAAGCCGTTTTCCGTGCGGTTCGGCCGGACGCCGTGCCGGGTGCGGCTGCTTCACGCTGGCGACGACAAGCGCCTCCAAGCCTTCTTCAAGTCCCACACCCCGGAGACGATCCAGGAGCGATACGGGTTCCAAATCTCGGAGATGAGCACGGAACGCGCTTCGGAGCTGGTCGGCGTCGACCAGAACCGCGATTGCGCCGTGGGGGTCTTCGCGAGCAGCCCGCGGGGCGAGGTCTTCCACGCCGTTGCGCGCTACTGCCTGGAGCCGCCAGGGCGGTCCGCCGAAGTGGCCTTTGTCGTTCGCGAGACGATGAGAGGGCGCGGCATAGCGACCGCGCTCCTGCGTATCCTGGTGTCGACGGCCCGCCGTCGCGGTCTAACGACCCTTTGGGGTCAGGTAAACCCGGACAATGGGCCGATGATGAACATCTTCCGCCGGCATGGATTCATTCTGTCGACCGATCCCCTCACCGGGGGGATCATGGCGACCCTCGACCTCACCCGGAAGATCTAGGGCGCTAGGATCCCTCGCCCAAGTGATGCCTCACCAGCGCGACTGAGGCCTCGTCGATGAACGGGCCCGTCTCCCTCGCATACAGCTGGGCCAGACAATGGGCCCCGAGGCAGTGGCAAAATTCCGTGAAGGCCAGGTTGAGCGCCGGCTCCAACGTCGGATCGGCACCGGAGGCTAGCAGGACGAACCGCCGCCCCCGCAGCCGCTGCCCCAGATCCTGATTCGGATCCGCCAGGTCCGAGAACCGGTCGATGAAGGCCTTCATCACGGCCGAGTACGAGAACCAGTACACTGGCGTGGCGAAGATCGTGACCGGAGCTCGGGTCATGCGCTCGACGATCGAAAAGAACGGATCCTCGGGCTGCCGTTGCCCATAGGAAAACGGCAGCATCGGCGTGTCTTGAAGGTCGATGATGTCGCACCTAAGCCCCTCCACCAACCGGTGGACGAGGGCTGCGGTGTTGCCATCCCGGCGTGCGCTGCCGATGACGGCGAGTGAGGGAGGCGGGGTTTCCGCCGCTTGCATCACTTCTTCAGCGTGCGGACGTAGGCGACCAGCGCCTTCAGGTCCGCGTCGGACAGCTTTGCGGCGAAGGGCTTCATCCTGACCTTGCCGTCGCTGTCTTTCATGCCGTCCTTGAGTTCGGTGAAGAGCTTCTCATCCGAGAAGCTGTCCTGCTTGGCAGCGACGGAGAGATCCTTGGTGCCGAGCTTCGCCTTGCCAGCGCCTTCTTTGCCGTGGCAGGCCGCGCAGTTCTTGGTCCACAGCTCGGCCGCTTCGGCGGCGCGGGCGGAGGCCGCGCCAACAAGCAGGGCCGAAATCACAGAAGTGACGATGAGGGTCTTTTTCATGGTGGGTAATCCTGGGGTTTGTATAGAGAGCGACTTCATTAACTGCACGGCGGCCCCGCGGGTCTGTCGACTTTCAATTCTGCGCAACTTTTGCGTTTTATTGTGCACTGCTTGCACGGAGAGAAGTCTGCACCTCGGAGTCCTGGGTTGGGGAGAAATCCTCGTACCACTGGCCGACCGCGGCGAAGTCCTCCGGGCAGATGACGCAGACGAAGGCATCGGCCTCCTGGGCCAGTTGTGCCGCCGCCTCGGGAGATGCGACCGGAGCGGCCGCGACGATCCGCCCGGCCCCGGAGCGCCGCAGGACGGCCACCGCCGCGCGAATCGTCGCGCCCGTGGCGGCGCCGTCGTCCACAACGATCACCGTTTTTCCCCGCACGTCGGGAAAGGGGCGCACGCCCCGGTACTGAAGCTCCCGCCGCTCTACCTCGGCCAACTCAAGGGATGCCACCCGCTCCACCGCGGCTGGGCTGAGGCACAGCGATGCGAGGACCCGCTCATTTAGCACCCGTATTCCGCCAGAGGCGATTGCCCCCATGGCGAGCTCCTCGTGGCCAGGCACACCCAGTTTTCGGACGACGAGCGCATCGAGCGGTGCCCCAAGGGCCTCCGCAACGGCTGCGGCAACAGGCACGCCCCCGCGGGGGAGTCCGAGCACCAACAAAGTGGGGCGGCCCGCGTGGGCCGCCAATTTTCCAGCAAGGAGTCTGCCAGCCTGAGTTCTATTTCGAAACCGAACCGGCCCGCATAAGCGGATCGACCTCGCAGGCTCCGCCAGCGCAGGCGACGGTTTCCTTGAGCTCGGTTTCATCGGAATCTTCCCTCATCTGGGTGTAGTCGACCCGCTGCGGGCGCAGCGAGTTCCACCGCGCGATGTCGGTCTCGGTCAACACTTCCTCGCGAGGGGCCTGCGGGTAGGTCTTGTCTCCGGCCTCCTGGAGCAGGGCAATTCCCGTGAAATAGGCCCGGTTCTCCCAGATGAAGTCTGCGACCTCGCTCCACTCGTCGTTGCGGACAGTGCAGGTGTTCGAGACGTTGTGGGTGACCTCAGGATTGCGGGTGTCATCCGCGGCTCCGACGAGGACCCACGCCTGCTGAACCAGCCGCACGAGTTCAAGGAACTGCTTGGCATTGAGATCCTTGCGGATGATAGCCTGGCGGGGTGCCTCCACCGGAAACGTGATCACGTCGTCGGTGTCCGGGTTGTAGACCGATGACTCGGTCATCTGCGGATTGACCTGGCGGAAAAACGAGTAGATCGGCTCCTTGCGATTGGCCTGCACTCGCCGGAAGTAGCGGCGGGCGTGGTGGGGATGGATACCTGACGCGGCGTTGAGCAACAGGCTCGCCGTACCCTCGGGCTTGGTCGTGCAGATGCGCGCGGCTGGCCGAATGCCGATTAGGGTCGCGATGAACTTGTTCGTGGCCCGGCACAGCCGGGCCCCCTGGTTCAGAACATCCGCGTCGAAGAGGATCTTCGGGTTGTCCATGTAGCCGCAGATCGAAACGCCGAGCAGGGCATCGTGCTCGTTGATAAGCCTCGTCACCGGGCCGAGATACGGCATGTCGGAGTACGCGGCCTGGAGGGTGCCGATCACGGTGGCGGAGATGCAGGACCGATAGAAGTCCTCCGCGGTGCTGACCGTCCCGCCGTTAATCGTCGTCAGATTGCAGTGCTGGAATCCCGACAGCCGGACCGTGCCCGGGAAATCCCCAGTGTAGCCGCCGGCGTAGAGCTTCTCCAGCTCGCCCGGCTCAAGGGTCCAGTTGACCACCGGCACCAGCCCAATCTCGGCGCAGGGATTGCAGCCGGCATCGGGGTTGTCGCAGAAGTAGAAGCCCGGCTCGCCGAACTCCTTCTGGGCTTGGAACAGCTTGCGGAAGTGCTCGACCTGCTCCTGGCTGCGGGAAAGAACGGCGGAATTGTTCGAGGCGGAACGCTGCGGGTGCTTCTCAAACCAGTTGCCCGTCTTCGCGTTAAGCATCTCGGTGTCGTCGGGCGAGAACAGGCAGATCGTCGCCGAGCGACGGATCCCCCCGGCCAGGACCGCCCGCGCGATGAACATGTTCATGTCATAGACCTCGATCGGGCGCAGCGCGCGGCCGACGGCCTGGGAGAGGATTCCGTCGATGCGGCCCAAGGCCTCCTTTAGGGGAAGGTGGCCGGGCGCCCTGCCGCCTGAGGTCTTCAGCGGGGAACCCCTCGGCCGGATGGCCGAGTAGTTGAACTCGATCTTGCGGCCCTCGTAGTAGGACAGGATCAGGGAATTCAGCGCATCGGCCCAGCCCTCGATCGTGTCGGCGATGGTGTAGTGCAGAACGGGCAGGTCGTGCTCGGGCCGCCTGGCCGGAAGCGTCGGGAGCATCGCGATGTGGTGCTTCTGGACCGAGAAGCCCACTCCGCAGCCGCTGAGTAGCAGGAAGAAGTAGCCCCGGAAAAACTCGATCCGGTCCACGTTCGAGAAGCTGCAGTTGAACATCCGCGACTGGTTGGTGAGGATCGCGGGTCCGCCGAACTGCAGGGAGCGCATGCTCGGAAGGACGCGCTTCTGTGAAACCTCGGCGAAGACGTCCCGTATGATCCGCCCCAAGTCCTTCCCCGTGCAGGTTGACGCAAGGATCTCTGCGTTGGCCCCGGCGAGCTTGGCCACGTCGGCGGGCAACTCGGTCGGTGCGGCCCGCCCGATCTTGGAGCTGAAGAATTGAAGGTGCATGTCGAGCACCCGGTCGACGCCCTGGGCGTAGGTCTCGCGACGGTGAAGCTCGGGCCGGTACCGGGCGTACTTGGCCATCATGATGTAGTCCGACAGGCCGTTGTCGGTGTAGCGCGTCAGGCGTCTCTCGGCGTGGCGTGCCCGGTACAGCACGAACGATCGCGCGACGTCCCAGTGTCCCGCGGCCGCGATCGACTTTTCGACGGCGTCTTGGATCTGGTCGATCGTCGGGTGCTTGCCGTCTCGGTAGTACAGCTCGAGCATCTGCGATACGTGCGAGGCGATCTCGTTGACCGTTGCGAACGTTTCACTGTCGAGGCCGTAGCAGGCGAGCGGGTCGTTACGGTAGCGGTTCGGTGTCTCGGGATTGCGGACGTCGAAGAAAGCGAGCGCTATTGCGCGGGTGATCTTGCTCAGGTCGAAGTGCGCACGGCTGCCGTCGCGCTTCACGACGGCGCGCGCCTCCGGGACAATCGCGCGATTCAGAATGCGGTCTCCTTTCATCAGCGGCGCGGGGCCGATTCCTGAGGGTTGGACGCGGGAGTTCGAGTGAAAAGAGCTGTTCATGAAAAAAGAATTTTGCCGAGAAGGGGTAGAGATCGCCTCGCTTTTTCTCGCGGCGCTCAGGCCGCCGCGAGGGTGGGCAAGCCTGCGCAGGTTTTCGCCTGCAGGCTCGCTCCGCGATTGATCAAAATCAAAATCGTCCTCACCGCGCGCACACTACCACTGCCTCGCGCGAAATGAACAGAAATAATTGCAAAAATTTTTTCTGAGCTTGCGCGCCGAAAAAAACCTGTTCAGGCCGCGTACGTCAGGCGCGCCGGGATGCCCAGCGGGACGCTAGTTGTGCCGTGCAGGCGCTGCTTGTACTCCGACGGAGCCTCCCCGGTAATCCGGCGGAAGACGCGGTTGAACTGCGAAAGGGACTGGAAGCCGGCGGCGTAGGCGGCCTCGCTCACCCGCTTGTGCGGATCGAGGAGAACCTGCTTGACGGTTTCGACCCGCACCCGGGCCAGATACTCGGTGAAGGTCAGGCCCGTCGCCCGCTTGAAAATCTTGCAGAAGTAGAAGGCGCTCATGTTCACGGCGCGCGCGACCTCGGAGAGGGAGACCGGCTCGCTCTGGCGCTCGGCGATGAAGGCCCGGGCCCTGGCAACAGCGGGCTCCTCGGCTGCAGCAGTCTTGACCATCAATTGGTTACTGAGCCCCGCAAGGTGCTCGGCGAAGATTGCCAGCAGGCGCAGGATCGACTCGTACTGCTGGCGGGTAACCACCCGGGTATTGAAGTACGCCTGCCGCAGGCTGCGGGGGTCGTGGTCGTCGCCCAAGGCGGCGAGTTGGCGCTCGACCTGGCGGAAATGGGCTTCCGAGGGCTGCCGCAGCAGCACTTGGCCGGTCTGCAGGTAGGCGGCCACCCGCTCTCCGACGCGCACCGGCACGGCCGAGTCGGCAAGCCCGGCGAAACACTCGATCGTCGCTGCCTGGTCTTGGGCTGCATTCTCCACCTGCTGCTGGAGCTGCAGGCAAGCCGAGCAGGTCTTGTTGGCAGACTTCATCAAGCTGCACAGCGGATTGACCATCCGGGAGCCGTGCAGCGGCGCCTGGAACGAACCGGCGGAGCGCAGGGCGAGGGGGAGTCCCGTGGCGGCCTCGAAGGCCTTCTGATAGTCGCGGAAGATTTCCGACTTCTGCAGGTGGCTGACCAGGTCTTGGTCGGCCCGGTCCAGGACCGGGGCTGAGAGCATGTGGGACGTGGTCAATTGCATGGGCAGACCATAGCAGAGGGGGCGGGCTACGGAAATTGGAGCCCGGACCATATCTGGGTAGGGAAATTCCCTAGGATAATCTCCTCCGCCCTTGCGCTCTGGGGCCGCCGTCTGCTACGCCATCGCCCTCGTGGCAGCACCCAAACGATCTGGACCAGAGCCCGCCGAGCAGCGCCTGAGGGCGGCGTTGGCAGAGCTGCAGGACATCAAGGCAGCCCTCGACGAGCACTCGATCGTCGCGGTCACCGACGCCGAGGGGCGTATCACAAACGTAAACGACAAGTTCTGCGCGGTCTCCCAGTACTCCCGGGAGGAGTTGATCGGACGGGACCACCGGGTCATCAACTCCGGGCACCATCCCGCGGAGTTTTTCCGCGTGCTGTGGGAGACGATCCGCTCGGGCCGGACCTGGCACGGGGAGATTCGCAACCGGGCCAAGGACGGCTCCCTGTACTGGGTCGACACCACGATCTATCCCCGGCTCGATGCCCAAGGGAAGCCCGTCCAGTTCGTCGCCATCCGCACCGACATCACCCAGCGAAAGGCCGCCGAGGAGCAGCTGCGCAAGTTTGCCGCCGACCTAGCTGAGAAGAACCGGGAGCTTGAGACGATCGTCTACACTGTCTCGCATGACCTTCGCTCACCCCTGGTGAACGTGCAGGGGTTCAGCAAGCAGCTTGCCCGTGCCTGCGAGAGGATCCGGTCGGCCGCGGCGGATGCCAAGGGGGGGGCGGTGCCGCAGGAGGTCCTCCATGATCCGGTTGAAGTATCTATTCCCCAAGCGCTTAGATTTATAACGGCGGGCGTCATGAAGATGGAGATGCTCCTCAACGGGCTCCTCCGTTTTTCGCGCTTAGGGCGCGTCGCCTTCGTGATCCAGCCGCTCGAGATGAACTCGCTCGTAGCCGGGGTCCTCGCCTCGATGGAGTTCCAGCTCGATGCGGCGAAGGCGGAGATGAGTGTCGGGGCGCTACCGGCCTGTCTCGGCGACGCCGTGCAGACCAGCCAGGTGTTTGCCAACCTGATTGACAACGCGGTCAAGTACCGCGACCCGGACCGGTCCTTGAGGATATCGATCGCGGGGCGCGTCGAGGATGGTCAGGCCATTTACTCCATTGCCGACAACGGGATAGGCATCGCCCCGGAGCACCAGAGCAAGGCCTTTGAGATTTTTCACCGGCTGGATCCCGACAGGACCCCGCCGGGGGAGGGACTGGGCCTTACGATAGCCCAGCGCGTGCTGGAGCGGCAGGGGGGAAAAATTTGCGTTGAGAGCCGGGTTGGGGTTGGTTCTACATTCCTGATCTCCCTTCCCGTGGCGCAACCGACCGCTTTGAACCTCAATGAATAAGGCCCCCGTGGTTCTCATCGTCGACGACGACGAGGGGCATGCCATCCTCGTCCGGCAGAATCTCGAGGCGGCCGGCTGGAACAACCGGGTCGAGCATTTTCGCGATGGCCAGGCGGTCCTCGATTTTCTTTTCCGCCAGGGCCCGGGTCGGACCATTCAGGACGGGCAGATGTACCTGGTGCTCCTCGATATCCGCATGCCCAAGGTCGACGGGGTCGAGGTCCTGCGCCGGATCAAGGCGGACCCAGAACTGAGGAAGCTGCCGGTGATCATGCTGACGACGACCGACGACCAAAGAGAGGTCTCACGGTGCCACGAGCTGGGGTGCAGCGTGTACATCCAGAAGCCGGTAGACTACGACAAGTTTGCCGACGCCATCCGGCGCCTGGGCCAGTTCATGTCCATGCTGATCGTGCCCCCGGTGCACGCCAACTGAGCGGAGGTCCGCAGGATGTCCGGATCCGCCAAGCCCCCACGGATCCTGGTCGTCGATGACGACGTGGGCCTGCTTGTGCTCATGGCTGAGGTTCTTCGCAGCGACGGCTTCGACGTCGACACCGCCGGGTCCGGGACCGCGGCCCTGGTGTGGCTGGCAGAGCACACCCCGGACCTGATGCTGCTCGATTTGAAGATGAGGGATCTGGGAGGGGCGGCGCTCCTGAGCAGGCTCCGCCAGGCGGCATCTCCGGTTCCCTTTATCGTCGTGACGGGCCAAGGCGACGAGAAGGTCGCCGTCGACGTGATGAAGCAGGGGGCGCTCGACTACGTGATGAAAGACTCCGGGATGCTCGACCTGCTCCCGGCGGTTGTTCGCAGGGCTCTGGGCACCCTTGCCCAGGAGAAGGCCCTTGCGAAGGCCTATGCGGAGAGCCGCAGGCTCGAGTCCAAGGTGCTTGAGATCGGCGAACTGGAGCGCCGCCGGATCGGCTCCGACCTGCACGACGGGCTGGGCCAGCAGCTGACGGCGATCGAGCTGCTGTGCGCGGGACTCAAGGCGGACGCCGGCCGCGCGCAGCCGGAATTCTCCCGGCGGCTCGACCAGATGGGCAAAATGCTGCGCGAGGCGATTGCCCAGACCCGCTTTCTCGCCCGGGGGCTCGTGCCGGTCAGCGATGAGCCCGACGCGCTCCAGGCGGGCCTGGCTGAGCTCGCCGAGCAGGTCAACTCGTTGGGGAGCCTCAAGTGCCGGCTGGACTGCCCGTCGCCGGTCGCCATCCCCAGCCGTGTTGCCGCCGGCCACCTTTACCGCATCGCCCAGGAGGCCGTTAACAACGCGATGAAGCACTCTAACGCGAGCCAGGTGACAATCCGGCTTGCGGACACCGACGCCTGCGTGGAGCTGCGGATCTGGGACGACGGCAAGGGGATCACCGGAGCGAAGGGCAGGGGGCTGGGCCTTGAGGTGATGAAGCACCGGGCGGCCGTCATCGGAGCCGAGCTCACCGTCATCTCGAAGCGTGGCCAGGGGGTCACCGTCGCTTGTGTGCTTTCGCGAAACCCATGAAGGCCTCGTCCCGAAAGAAGAAGATCCTCATCGTGGACGACCACCCGTTCATGCGGGCGGGGCTCGCGCAGCTGATCAACCGGCAGCCCGACCTGGTCGTCGGGGGCGAGGCGGGAGACCCGGTCTCCGCGGCCGCCGAAGTGACCCGGTTCCGCCCGGACCTGGTCTTGAGCGACATCACCATGCCGGGGCGCAGCGGGCTGGAGTTCATCAAGGACCTGAGGGCATCGCGACCGGACCTGCCGATTCTGGTTGTATCGATGCACGACGAGGTGATCTACGCTGAGCGGGCGCTCAGGGCCGGCGCCCGGGGTTACATTATGAAGGAAGCCGGTGGGGAGAACCTCCTCGCGGCCATCCGGGAGGTGATTTCAGGGCGCATCTACGTGAGTCCGAAGATGTCCGAGCGGATCCTCGACGGCCTGTCTTCCCCGAAGCCCCGCGGCTCCCACTCGCCGATCGAAAAGCTGAGCGACCGGGAGTTCGAGGTGTTCCAGCTGATCGGGCAGGGCAAGAGCACCCGCGAAATTGCAATTCAGCTGCACCTGAGCTCCAAGACGGTCGATGTGCACCGCGCCCACATCAAGGGCAAGCTTGCGCTCAAGGATGCGACAGCCCTCGTCCGCCACGCCGTGCGCTGGGTCGAAACCCAGCAGTTGGACTGAGCTTCCGGGGCCGCAGGTTAGGCGCCCCAAACAAGATCTGCACAGTTCTAGGCAACCCGTGCGCAGACCGACTGTGCAGGGGTGACTAAACTGCAACGCCTCTCCTCGTAATCCTACTTCCCTCCATGGCCGTAATTCCGCTCACGCTAACGATCAGCCTGTGCCTGGTCTTCACCTTCGTCATCTTCTTCCTGCGCGAGCACGCCCGTGGCAACCTGAGCAGCGCCGAGCGCGACTCCCTGCTCCCGCTGGACGAGGAGAGGCCCGTGCTCGCCAAGCGGGAGCACGACGGTCGGTGAGTTGATTCCCGTTTTTTCCTTACCCCCATGTCGGACAAAAAGATCACGATCGAATTCAACGACCGGGTCGTCCGCCAGTTCCTGCTTGCGAGCGTCATTTGGGGCGCCGTGGGCATGCTAGCCGGCGTCCTTGTGGCCTCCCAGCTCAACTTCTGGCAGCTGAACTTCAGCACGTCCTGGCTGACCTGGAGCCACCTGCGCCCGCTGCACACCAATGCGGCCATCTTTGCCCTCGTGGGCAACATGATGTTCGCGGGGATCTACTACTCCACCCAGCGTCTGGTGAAGGCCCGGCTGGCGAGCGATTTCCTGTCCTCACTGCACTTCTGGGGCTGGCAGGCGATCATCGTCTCGGCGGCGTGCACGCTGCCCTTCGGCCTGACGCGGGGGCAGGAGTACGCCGAGCTAATCTGGCCGATCAACGTCGCCGTCGTCCTGATGTGGGTTGTTTTCGCGGTCAACTTCTTCTGGACCCTCGCCCGGCGCCGGGAGCCCAGCCTGTATGTCGCGATCTGGTTCTACATCGCCACCATCATCACCGTGGCGATGCTCTACATCGTCAACCACCTGGCCATCCCGACAAGCTGGACCCACAGCTACTCGCTTTTCGGCGGCGTGCAGAATGCCCTGGTGCAGTGGTGGTACGGGCACAACGCCGTGGCGTTCTTCCTGACGACCCCGATCCTCGGGATCATGTACTATTTTGTGCCGAAGGCCGCGGAGCGCCCCGTGTACTCGTACCGCCTGTCGGTCGTGCATTTCTGGTCGCTGGTCTTCGTCTACATCTGGGCGGGCCCCCACCACCTGCTCAATACCGCCCTTCCGGGATGGCTCCAGACCCTCGGGATGACCTTCTCCCTCATGCTCTGGGCCCCATCCTGGGGCGGCATGCTCAACGGCCTGCTCACGATGCGCGGCGCCTGGGACCGCGTGCGGGCCGACCCGGTGCTCAAGTTCTTCGCCGCTGGCGTGACCTTCTACGGGATGTCGACCTTCGAGGGTCCGATGCTGGCGATCAAGTCCGTCAACGCCCTCGCCCACTACACCGACTGGATCATTGCCCACGTTCACGCCGGGACCCTCGGCTGGAACGGCTTCATGGCCGCCGGCATGATCTACTGGCTGCTGCCCCGCCTGTGGAACAAGCCCCTGTACAGCCAGTCGCTCGCGAACCTTCACTTCTGGGTCGGGCTGGTCGGCATCCTCCTCTATGTCGGCGCCATGTGGACGAGCGGCATCACGCAGGGGCTGATGCTCAATGCCACGGCCGAGAACGGGACGATCCTGGCCTATCCCAACTTCCTGGACACGGTTAATGCGATCCGGCCGATGATGCTCATGCGCGTGATCGGCGGCGGGCTTTATCTCACCGGCTGGCTGATGCTCGCCTTCAACGTGTGGAAGACGGTGCGCGGGGCCGAGCCCGTAAACGGGTCGATCGAGGTCTCCGAGGAGCCCGCCCATGCCGATGCCGGGCAACTGTCGCTCGTCGGATCGTTTTTCAACCCGCCGGTCCTTTTCTCCGTATTCGGCGTGGGATTTGTCTGCGTGTGGATGTTCGGCCACGACTTCGTGAGCATCGCGGGCCTTGTGGGCGCAATGATCTGCACGGTCATGGCCTACGCGCACTTCGGCTCCCGCGGCCGCAAGTGGGGCGACTGGTACGACAAGCTGCTCGTCAACTCGATGCCGTTCACGATCCTGACCTTCCTGGCGGTCGTGGCCGGCGGCATGATCCAGATCATCCCCACGGTCATCACCAACAGGGCCGCCAACGTGGAGGACCGCCGCCAGATCCCCTACACCCCGCTCGAGCTGGCTGGCCGCGACCTCTACGTAAGGGAGGGCTGCTACCTGTGCCACTCGCAGATGATCCGCACCCTCGTGCCGGACGTCATGCGCTACGGCGACTACTCTCGCCTGGGCGAGTCGATCTACGACCATCCGTTCCAGTGGGGTTCCAAGCGAAATGGCCCTGACCTGGCCCGCGTGGGCGGCAAGTACCCCAACGTGTGGCACCTGCGCCACATGGAGAACCCGCGGTCGATCTCGGCCGGCTCCAACATGCCGAACTTCCCGTGGCTCCTGGCCAACGCCCTGGACACGAGCACCCTGCCTCGCAAGATCGCCGTCCAACGCCAGCTCGGGGTCCCGTACCCGGCCTGGACCGACGCGCAGATCGCCGCCTCGGTCTCCGCCCAGCAGAAGGTGATCGCCAAGGACCTGCGGGAGGCGGGCGCCTATGTCGCCGCCGACCGCGAGATCATCGCCCTGATCGCCTACCTGCAGCACCTCGGAAAGTACGAGGCCGTGAAGCCCACGGGCTCCGCGCCGAAGCTGGCCGACTGACAAGAAAAAACGCCATGTTCACCCGCGTGGTCTACGCCGAATCCGCCGCGATCTTCACGATCGCGGCCTTCGTCGTGGCCGCCTCCATCTTTCTCACGGTGTGCTGGCGCGCCATCCGCATGAAGCGCCCGCAGATCGAACACTTCGAAAACCTACCCTTCAACGCCGCAACCCCGCCGGCCAGCCATGAATCCCAACCAGCCGAAACCGACCGCTGAAGACGCCCTGCGTCCCCACTCCTTCGACGGAATCCAGGAGTTCGACAAACGCCTGCCGAACTGGTGGCTTGTCACCCTGTACGTCACGATCGTGTTCTGGCTTGGCTACTGGGCCTACTACGAGTGGTTCCGCACCGGCCCGAACGACCACCAGCGGATCGAGCGCGAGATGGCCCAGGTCGAGGCCGCCAAGCTCGCCTCGATGGCCTCCGGCCAGCTCGACGACGCGAGCCTGTGGAAGATGAGCCGCAACCCGGTCATGACCGCGGCCGGAAAGGCCACGTTCATGACGATGTGCGTGAGCTGCCACAAGGAGAGCCTGCGCGGGATCGACGACGGCGGAATCGGGGCCAACCTGCGCCGCCAGGTCTGGATCCACGGCGGCCGGCCGACGGATTTGGTTCACACCGTCACGAACGGGGTCCTGGTCAAGGGAATGCCCACCTGGGGCCCGGTTCTCGGTCAGAAGAAAATCACTGAAGTCGTCGCCTACGTCCTGAGTTACCACCAGGAAGGTGAGCCGATGTCGGTCCAGCCCGCCGCCAAGTAGCGGCGGATCCCGTCGGGGCCGCGGCCCCTTTCAGGCCATGTCAACCCACCTGTCCCCGAACCTGGATTCGGTGACGACGATCCGCGACGACGGGTCTCGCCGCATTCTTTACCCGGCCGACGTGCGGGGCCGCTTCACCCTGGCACGCCGGATCTCGGCGGCCGTCCTGATCGCCGTCTACATCCTGCTTCCCTGGGTCAAGGTGGGCGGCTACCCGGCCGTCTTCCTGGACATCGCCACCCGCCGCTTCCACCTGTTCGGGTTCACGCTCGCGGCCCAGGACGTGTGGCTGATGTTCTTCCTCATCACGGGGCTGGGATTTTTGCTGTTCTTTCTGACGGCGCTGCTGGGCCGGGTCTGGTGCGGTTGGGCCTGCCCCCAGACGGTGTTCCTCGAGCACATCTTCCGCGGGATCGAGCGGATGATCGATGGGGACGCCGTGCGCCGCCGCGCGCTCGCGAGTTCCCCGTGGACCGCCCCGAGGGTTCTCAGGGCCACGGCCAAGCACGCGCTCTACATTCTGGCCGCCGCTGGCGTCGCCCACCTGTTCCTGGCCTACTTCGTCTCGATCCCGCACGTGTGGGCGATGATGCGCGCGGCACCGGCCGAGCACTGGAGCACCTTCGTGTTCATGGCGGTCGCCACGGGAATCCTGTACTTCAACTTCTCCTGGTTTCGCGAGCAGCTGTGCATCGTCATCTGCCCGTACGGGCGGCTGCAATCGGCCCTGGTTGACGAGAACACCTTGGTGATCGGCTACGACGCCGGCCGGGGCGAGCCCCGCATGACGGTAACCGACGCCCACAAGAAGCCCGGCGCGGCCCCGGGCGACTGCGTCGCGTGCAACCGGTGCGTCCAGGTCTGCCCGACCGGAATCGACATCCGCAACGGCCTCCAGCTGGAGTGCGTCGGCTGCGCGGCGTGCATTGACGCCTGCGACGAGGTGATGGTCCGGCTGCACCGCCCGAAGGGGCTGGTCCGGTACGACTCCCCCAACGGGCTCGCGGGCAAGGCGACCCGGTGGATCCGCCCGAGGCTGGGCGTGTACGCCTTCCTCCTGGCGGTCGGGATGGGAGTCGCCTCCTGGGGCCTGTCGACCCTGCACCCGGCGGTCCTCGGGGTGACCCGCATGATCGGGGCCCCGTACATCGTCGACGCCCGGTTCGTCCGCAACCAGTTCCTGGTCCGCCTGGTCAACAAGACCACCGAGCCGGCGCGCTACACCCTGAGCCTGCGGGGTGGCCCCGACGGGCTCGTCCGATCCGGTCTCACCGGGCAGGTCGAGGTCCCGGCCCTCGGAGAGGTGGTCGAGCCGCTGATCCTCCAGCAGCCCCGCGGCTCCTACAGCGGCCCCTTCACCTTCAGGACGGTCGTCCAGGACAGCGCGGGGACTTTCCAACTTGAGCGCCAGGCCGAATTCCTCGGCCCGGACCCGCAGCTGCTGCGGGAGGACGAATCCGAGCGGGCCGGGGGCGGCCATGGCTGAGGGCAAACGCTCGCGATTCTGGATCTGGATCGTCGTCGCGATAGGGTTGCACCTTGCGGCTTGGGCTGCCTGGCTTACCTTGGCCTCGCGCCACCCGGTGGCGGAGGTGCCGGTCGCAGGCTCCCCGGCCCGGTAGTCCCCACGCCCACTCTATGGATTTTGCAGCGGTCAACTCTCCGGCGACGGCCTTCGTGGCCGGCCTGGTCACCAGCCTTCACTGCGCTGGCATGTGCGGCCCGCTCGCCTGCGCGGTCATGCCCCAGCGCACCGGCACCGACGACGGCCACCCCGCGAGCACCGCCTACCACCTCTGCCGCATGGCCTCCTACTCGGCGCTTGGCGCTTTGGCCGGCGGACTTGGCCGGGAGCCCCTGTCGTGGGTGTCCCACTCGGCGCTGCGCTGGCTGCCTTGGGTGTTCGTCCTTTTCTTCGTGGGGCTCGCGTTCCGATGGGACCGGCACCTGTCCCGGATCGGGGCCCTGGGGGGACCGCTTCTCAGGCTGCGCGGGTGGCTCCAGGGGGGCTCGACCCTTAGGGCCGCGGCCGTCCTGGGCCTTGCGACCCCGCTGCTTCCCTGCGGGCCCCTGTACGCGGTCCTCGCACTGGCGCTGCTGTCCGGCTCGGCCCTGATGGGGGTCGAGTTCATGCTCGCCTTCGGGCTCGGCACGGTGCCGCTGCTTTGGTTTGTCCAATCGCGCTTCCTCTGGGCGGGGGGGCATCTGTCGCCGCAGTGGACGCAGCGGTTGCGGATGGCTTTGGGCCTGGCGGCCGCACTTGTGATTGCCTGGCGCCTGAGGGCGACCCTGGGACTGCCCGGGCCGGACCCGGCCTCGTTTGTCTGCTGCTTCTAAAGCGGCCCTGCGTGAGCGCCATACCCAAAGCGAAGCCGGCCCCGGTCTGCCGGCACTGCGGGGCACCGCTTATCGACGAGCGGATGCGCGAGTCGGGCTTCTGCTGCGCGGGGTGCGCCTACGTGAACCGGCTGGTGCGCGAGCGCGGGCTGGACGGCTACTACCGGATCAAGGACTCCGTGACCGCCCCGGCCGACGCCGCGGTCTTCCAGCCCCGGGACTATGCCTGGCTCGAGGCCGCGCAGCGCACGGCCGAGGGGGCCGGATCGCGGCCCGAGCTCGAGCTCGACATCCAGGGGGTGTCCTGCGCCGGGTGCGTGTGGCTGATCGAGCGGCTGTTCCGTGAGGAGACCGGGGGCCGGTCCGTGATCGTCAACGCCCAGTTGGGCTCGATGCGCCTGCGCTGGGCGCCTGGGGAGTTCTCGGCGGAAAAATTCGCGCGCACGCTGCAAACCTTCGGGTACCTGCTGGGGCCGCCGGACCCCTTGAGGTCGGACTCCGAGAGCCGGGCCCTGATCCGCAGGATCGGCCTGTGCGCGGCCTTCGCGATGAACATCATGCTCTTCGCCCTGCCGGCGTACTTCGGCATGGAGGAGACGTTCCCCTACGCGGGCCTGTTCGGAGTCCTCGCCCTGGTGTTTGCCACCCTGTCCTTCCTGGTCGGGGGCAGCTATTTCCTGGCCCGGGCCTGGGGGGCTCTGAGGGTTCGGGCACTCCACATCGATCTGCCGATCGCGGTCGGGATCCTGGGCGCCTACCTGGGCTCGGTCTACGGATGGCTCACCGGCCAGTCCCGGTTCGTGTACTTCGACTTTGTGGGGACCTTCATCCTGCTGATGCTGATCGGGCGCTGGGCCCAGGTCGCCGCAGTCGAGCGCAACCGCCGCCGCCTTCTCGGCCGCCACCCGAAGCCGGCGCTTGTCCAGGCCGTGGGTCCGGGGGGCGCCCTAAGGGGGGTACCCCCGGAGTCCCTTGTCCGAGGCGACAGCTTTCTCATCCCGCCTGGCCAGACCGTGCCGGTCGAGTCGCGCCTGCTGGGCAAGGAGGGGAGCCTTTCCCTTGCCTCCGTCAGCGGAGAGCCGGAGCCGCGGCTGTGCCGCGAGGGCGCCCGCGTGCCGTCGGGGGCGCTGAACGTCGGGCGCTCCGAACTCAAGCTCGAGGCCCTGCAGCCCTGGGGCGAGTCGCTCCTGGCGCAGCTGCTCAAGCCCTCCTCGCGCGAGGGAGTCCGCCACCGGCTGCTCGAGCGGATCGTCCGCGGTTACCTTATCGGGGTGTTCATTGCCGCGGTCGGGGCGGGAATCTTCTGGTTTGCCCGCACCGGCGACGGTCCCCGGACCTGGTCGGTCACCACCGCGGTCCTGGTCGTCTCCTGCCCCTGCGCGATCGGGCTCGCGTTCCCTCTGGCCGACGAGATGGCCGCGACCGCGCTCCGCCGTCGCGGGGTTTTTGTCCGGGACGCCGGACTGTGGTCCAGTCTCGGAAGCGTCAGGAAGATTGTCTTCGACAAGACCGGGACCCTGACCCTCGAGACGCCCGTTTTGCAGAACCCGGAGGAGCTGGGGAGACTCGCTCCGCCGGAGCGCTCAGCGCTGCTCGCCCTCGTTCGCGACAGCGCCCACCCGGTGGGCCAGTGCCTCCTTGAGAACCTGCTCTCGGCGGGGGCGGGTGAGCCCTGCGCCGGCGAGGTCCGCGAGACCCCGGGTTTTGGACTGGAGCTGACCTCCGAGGGCGGGACCGTGTGGAGCCTGGGCAGGGCGGGGTGGCGGACGAAAAAGGACGGCGAGGCCGGCTCCGAGTTCGCCCGCGATGGAAAGCCCGTCGCCCGCTTCGTCTTTCGCGATACCGCCCGGCCGGATGTCCGGGCGGAACTCGAGGCCCTGTCCGGATCGGGCCTGGAGATCTTCATCCTGAGCGGCGACCGCAAGGGCAAGGTCGATGAGCTCGCCCGGCAGGTGGGGATCGAACCGACCCGGGCCCTGGGTGAGATGAGCCCGGAGGGCAAGGCGAGCTGGATGGGGTGGCACGGTGCCTCGGATGCGCTCATGCTCGGCGACGGGGCGAACGACAGCCTGGCCTTCGACCGGGCTCTGTGCCGGGGAACCCCGGTCATCCACCGGGGAATCCTCGAGGAGCGCGCGGACTTCTATTACCTGGGCCAGGGAATCGGGGGAATCCGGGCCCTGTTTGCGGTCAACGCGAGGCGGCGCCGGACCCAGTTTTTCATCCTCGCCTTTTCTGTCGCCTACAACGCCGCGGCTGTCGGGCTCGCCGTGGCCGGCCGCATGAACCCCCTGGTTGCCGCGATCCTCATGCCTGGCAGTTCCCTGGTGACGCTCCTGATCGTCTCAGCGGGCATGAGGGGAGCGTTTCGCCGCGGGGAGTAGGGGCTCACCCGATAAAATGTGTCGCCGGATCCTGCGCCAGGGACTAGGGACTGCGCGCATGAATGAGACGAGGGAGCAGGCGGGGGGACTCGGGCCGTGAGGATCGAGCCCCTGGGTGATGCGGCGGCCCTGGTGGTTTTGGGCGAGGGGACCGGCGGGGAGATTCTCCAGCAGGTGCTCGGCCTGGCGCAGGGCCTCGAGGCGTCCCGAGCGGAGGGAATCGAGGACATCGTCCCGGCCTACAACACGATCGCCGTCTTCTACGATCCGCTGCGGCTCGGAAAGGGAGGGAGACCCCCATTTGACGAGGTCTGTTCCTGGGTCGAGGCCCGCGCGGCCAGCGCGGGCAGTCGCGACAAATTTCCCGGGGGCCGGCGGGTCGAGATCCCCGTCTGCTACGGGGGAAGGTCCGGGCCGGACCTTCCCGAGGTGGCCGCGGGGGCGGGGCTCTCGGAGGCTGATGCGGTTGCGCTCCACAGCGGGGCCGACTACCGGGTCCACGCGATCGGGTTTGTCCCGGGATTTCCCTATCTGGGGGGCCTTCCTGAACGGCTCGCTACGCCGCGCAGGGCAACACCGCGTCCCCGAGTCCCCGCCGGATCGGTGGGGATCGGCGGCTCCCAGACGGGGGTCTACCCCTTCGCGACCCCGGGGGGCTGGCACCTGATCGGCCGCACCCCGCTTGTCCTGTTCGACCCGGCCCGGGGGGAGCCCGCGCTCCTGCGCGCGGGGGACACCGTGCGCTTCAGACCGATCTCCGAGGGGGAGTTTGCAAAATGGAAGTGACCGTCATCCGGGCGGGGATGCTGACGACCGTGCAGGACCTGGGCCGCGCGGGGCACCGGGCCTGCGGTGTGCCGCTCGGCGGCGCCGCGGACCCATTCGCCCTGCGGGTCGCGAACCTGCTGGTGGGAAACCCGGAGTCGTCCGCGGCGTTCGAGATCACGCTGGCCGGGCCCGAGCTCGAGTTTGCGGACAGGACGGTCCTGGCCCTCTGCGGCGCGGAGTTCGACGGGGTTCCCTCGTGGCATCCCTTCGAGCTTGCGGCGGGCGAGCGGCTTCGCTTCGGGGCGTGCCGCCGAGGCTGCCGCGGGTACCTAGCCGTTGCCGGCGGGATCGCCGTGGAACCCGTCTTGGGGGGCCGGGGCACCTGCCTTTCGGCGGGATTTGGCGGCTGGCAGGGAAGGCCGCTGAGGGACGGGGACCTCCTGGGGGCTGGGGAGCCGGTCCGGCGCCTGGCCGCCCCGCCGCGCTGGGCGCCCGACCCCCGGATGATCCCGGAGTACTCCGCCGAGCCGGTGGTGAGGATCCTGCGCGGCAGCGCCGGGCCCGAGCTGTTCCAGGGCCTGGTCGCGGGCCGCTTCCGGGTGGGCTCCCATTCCGACCGCATGGGAATCCGCCTGGAGGAGCCGGCCCTTCCGGGGGCTCCCCCGGCCGGCAGTCTTGTCTCCGCCCCGGTGGCTCCGGGAACCGTCCAGGTCCCGCCCGACGGCCGACCGATCGTGCTGTTGTCCGACGCGCAGACCCTCGGAGGCTATGCCCGGGCCGCGCACGCGATAGGGCCGGACCTGCCGCTGCTCGCGCAGCTGCGCCCGAACGACCATGTCCGCTTCCGCGAAGTCGGGCTTGCGCAGGCCCACGCGGCGGCGATCGAGCGCGAGCACAGTTTCACCTTGCTGCGCCGGGGAATCGCCCAAAAGTTCGCCTGAAGCGGCCCCGACCCCACAAGGCCGCAGGAATGACCCCGACTTCCTCCCCAACGAACCCCGCGCCGCGCCGGCTTTTTGTCGACATCAACGCGGACCTGGGCGAGGGGGCGGGTTCCGACGCGGAGCTGATGCCGCTCGTCACCTCGGCCAACATCGCGTGCGGGGCCCACGCCGGGGACGAGGCGAGCATGCGCGAGGCGGTTTCCCTCGCCCTCCGCCACGGGGTCGCGCTCGGGGCCCATCCAGGATTTGCCGACCGGCAGAACTTCGGCAGGCGGGAGCTTCCGGTCAGCCCCGCCGGGGCCGCGAGCCTCGTCTCGGCCCAGGTGGGAGCCCTCGCCCTCATCGCGGCCGGGTCGGGGGCCACCCTGACCCACGTCAAGCCGCACGGGGCCCTCTACGCGATCGCCTCCCGCGACCGCGCGATCGCCGACGCGATCGCCGGGGCGGTTTTCCAGTCGGATCCCCGCCTGATCCTCGTGGGGCTCTCGGGCGGGCGGCTCCTCGAGGCCGGCCGCGCCCGCGGGCTGCGCGTGGCCAGCGAGGCCTTCGCGGACCGCTCCTACGAGCCCGACGGGTCGCTCACTCCGCGCGGGATTCCCGGAGCCCTGCTCGCAAGCCCCGGGGCCGCTCTGGAGCAGGCCGTGCGCCTGCTCGAGCGGGGCACGGTCCTGGCCCGGGGAGGGACCGAGGTCCCGGTCGAGGCGGACACCCTCTGCATCCACGGCGACGGGCCCCATGCGCTTGAGCTGGCCCGCAAGCTCCGGGCAGCGCTGGCGGCGGCCGGCTTCGGCGCCAGGCCCCTGGCTTCGTTCCTGCGATGATCAAGCTCGTCGGAATCCTGGTGGTGGTGCTCGGCTTTGCCTTCCGCGCAAACCCGCTGCTCGTCGTCGTCGCCGCCGGGCTTGTAACCGGTTTTGCCGCCGGAATGTCCTTCAACGCGATCCTCGCCCAGTTCGGGGCCCTCTTCGTCGACAGCCGCTACATGACGCTGCCGATCATCCTGATGCTTCCCGTGGTGGGACTTCTCGAGAGGCATGGCCTGAGGGAGCGCTCAGAGGCCCTGATCCGCCGCGCCGGGGCAGCCACGGCCGGCCGGGTCATCCTCCTGTACACGGCGGTACGCCAGGTCTCGATTGCCCTGGGGGTCAGTATCGGCGGCCACGCCGGGGCGGTGCGCCCGCTGGTGGCCCCGATGGCGGAGGCCGCCGCCCGGGTGAGGGCGCCGGAGCTCTCCGACAAGGATTCGCAGGATATCCGCGCCCACGCGGCCGCCGCCGACAACGTCGGCAACTTCTTCGGCGAGGACATCTTTGTCGCGGTCGGGGGAATCCTCCTGATGAAGGGGTTCTTCGATGGGCTGGGGATCGAGGTGGGCGTCTGGTCGATGGCGCTTTGGGGGATCCCGACAGCCATCGCCGCCTTCGTTGCGATGGCCTGGCGGGCGCGAGCCCTGGACCAGCGCCTCAGCCTGAGGTATCCGGCGCGGAAACCCGGGGGGGACGCGTGACGCTGCTGACTCTCGAGAGGTTCTATGTGCTGGCCGGGCTCATGCTCGGGGTGATCGCGGTGCGGATTGCTGCCGACCCCCGCCATGGCCGGAGGGTCGGCTCGGCCGTCTTCTGGGGGCTGCTCGGGGTCATTTTCGTCGCCGGGAGGGCCATCCCTCCCGTCGTCACGGGCTACATCCTTCTTGTCCTGGTGGCCCTGGCCGCCTTGGGGCGGGTGGGAACCCCGAGCGAGGAGACGACCTCCCGCGACGAGCGGCTTGCGCATGCGCAACGGCTCGGCAACCGCGTCTTCTGGCCGGCCCTGATGATCCCGGCGACCGCAGTCGCCGGCACCCTGGTCCTGTCCCGGCTGCACTGGGGAGAAGTCAGGCTGATTCTCCCCGGGAACGCGGCCGTCGTCTCGGTCGGGCTCGGGGCCGCGGTGGCGCTTCTGCTGGCGATGAGGATCACCCGGGCGCGGGCCCAGGCCCCGGCGGCTGAGGGAAGCCGGCTCGTCCAGACCGTGGGCTGGGCCCTCATCCTGCCGCAGCTGCTGGCGGCCCTGGGGGGGCTTTTCGCGCGGGCCGGGGTGGGGGAGACCGTGGCCGGGATCGTCGCCCAGGTTCTTCCCACACAGTACCCGGCCGTGGCGGTCGCGGCGTACTGCCTGGGGATGGCGCTCTTCACGGTCTGCCTCGGCAACGCCTTCGCAGCCTTCCCGGTGGTGACCCTCGGGGTGGGCCTGCCGCTGATCGTGCACGGTCACGGGGGAAACCCCGCGATCATGGCTGCCCTGGGCATGCTCTCCGGCTACTGCGGGACGCTGCTCACCCCGATGGCGGCCAATTTCAACGTGGTCCCTGCGATGTTGCTCGAACTGGACGACCGCCACGCCGTCATCAGGGCCCAGGCCCCGGTCGCGCTGGCGGTCCTCGCCGTGAACGCGCTCCTGATGTACGCCTGCGTCTACCGCTTCTAGCGGGCGCAAGGGGAAGGCGGGCGCTAGGAGGCGCGCTGCCAGTCGACGCGGATCGGCAGGATGACAAAGGGCAGGTTCGCAAGGAAGAACCGCCGCTGCAGCGAGAAGGCCGTGTGGTTGTGCAGCAGCCGGTTGGTCAGCGTCTCGTACGTGAAGAGCAGCTGACCGGCGAAGAAGACCCGGTTGGGGTACCGATCGGCGGCCTGTTGCGCCAGGGCCATCACCTCGCCCATGACGTCGGCGCTGACCGAGGTGTAGGCGTCCGCGCCGTAGCCCCGGGCCCGCAGCCAGGCGACGTAGCGCTCGGCCCCCTCGGTGGTGTGCGCGCGCAACGCATCGATCTCGGCGGCCCCCTTGAAGTTCCCGGCGTCCACCGCGCCGACCAGGATGAAGACGAAGTTGCGGAAGGAGTCCCCGAAGACCCGGGTGACCTGCAACACCGTGTGCAGCCCGAGCCCGTTGTAGCCGTTGACCAGGATGATCGCTGTCCGCGCCTTCGGGTCGATCTCGTCGGCGGCGGGGGTGCGCGAGGTGGTCTCGAGGTTGGCGGCCTCGACGATGACGTCGAGGCGCTTCAGCTCCTCGCCGACCGCCAGGTAGTGCCGCTTGATCGCAAAGGAGGCGGCGACCAGAAGCGCGGTCACCAGCAGGGTCGCCCAGCC
Organism: uncultured Opitutaceae bacterium; assembly: GCA_903862935.1. Classification (GTDB taxonomy): domain Bacteria; phylum Verrucomicrobiota; class Verrucomicrobiia; order Opitutales; family Opitutaceae; genus Palsa-1447. The sequence goes on along the minus strand of CAIOZY010000040.1, from coordinate 27,067 downwards.
GCCCTCGAAGAACTTCACGACCGTCAGGGACACCAGGATGAATACGGTGAGCGTGAGCCCAAAGCCGGCGACCGCGATCCGGCGCAGCCACGCCGGTTCCGTCCGCCGCTCCTGCCACCAGTGGACCACCATGCCCAGCTGCGAGAGCGAGAAGGTGATGAAGACATTGATCGAGTACAGGACCACCAGGACCTCCACGGAGCCCTTGGTGATCACCATCACCAGCAGGGCCGCCGCCCCCATGAGGACCACCCCGTTCTGGGTCACCAGCCGGTCGCTCAAGTTGGAAAACTGGGTCGGAAACCACCGGTCGAGGGCGAGGTTCGACATCACCCTGGGCCCCCCGAGGAATCCCGTCTGGGCGGCAACGATCAGCAGCGCCGCCTCGGAGGCGAGCGTCACCAGGATGAACGGCTTGCTCAGGGCGGCCGGCCAGTGGGCGGACATGCGCTCGCACAGGACCGCGTTGAGGGTCTTGCCGGGCTCGGGCCCGACCGCATACAGGACGTAGGCCAGCAGCAGCCCCGCGACCGTGATCGCCAGCGATGTGCCCATGTAGACCATTGTGCGCCGGCCTGTCCGCACGCGGGGCTCGCGCAGGATCGGCAGGCCGTTGCTCACGGCCTCGATGCCCGTGTACGTGCCGGCGCCCATGCTGTAGGACTTGAGCAGGATCGCGATAAGCCCCACCCACCCGACCTGGGAGCTCACGGCGTGGACCTCCCCGATCGTGGCGCCGAATGCACCGCCCAGGGCTGAGGCGTGGAAGACGATCGGGTAGAAGACGACCACGGCGTGGGTCAGGATGAAGATCCCGAAGATCGGCAGGAGCACCATCACCGACTCCTTCACCCCGCGCATGTTCAGGAGCGTCAGCCCGATCACGCCGGTTACCGCGACCGCGAGCTTCCACCCGGCCCATGACTCGGGCAGCAGGCTGAAGAAGGCGTCCGCACCGCTGGCGACCGAGATCGTCACCGTCAGCACGTAGTCGATCAGGAGGGCGCACCCCGAGACGACCCCCGCGGCGGGCGACAAGAGCTTGCTTGCCACCAGGTAGCCTCCGCCGCCGGTCGGGAACAGGGAGATGATCTGCGAGTAGCTCGCGCAGATCGCCAGGATCGTCAGCACGCAGGCGAACGCCACGAAGACGCTCAGGTGGGGATTTGCGCCGAGGACCTTGAAGCTCTCCGGGGGGCCGTAGCACGACGACGACAGCCCGTCGGCTCCAAGGCCGACCCAGGCCAGCAGCGCCACCAGCGACAGGTTGTGGAACAGGTCGCGGTCGGCGAGCGAGCGGGCTCGCCCAAAGAGCAGGATCTTGAGCGAAGGGCCTTTGTTGGGCTCGGTCATGTGGGTGTACCCGGGCCGAAGCATCGCGGCTGGACCACTACGCGAGCAAGCCCGTACTGGAGGCCCTCTTGACACTCGGGCCGCCTAGCCGTTATCCCCTTGGCTCCGTATGGAGGCCGTCCTCGACCAACCGGTGCTGGTTTTAAACCGCCTGTGGCAGGCGGTGAACATCATCGGAGCGCGCCGGGCGTTTGGGCTTCTCGCCCGGGGGCACGCCCAGGTGGTTCACCACCAGGAGGATGACTTCAGGACGTTCTCGATGCTCGACTGGATCGACTTTTCAGAGAGCAACCCACCACTTGCGGAGGTCGAGATGGTGCACACCCCCAGCCGCACGATCCGGCTTCCCCGGGTGATCCTGCTGACCTTCTTCGACCGGCTCCCGTGCAAGGAGCTCAAGCTCACGCGCAACAACGTCTTCGAACGCGACCGCAACACCTGCCAGTACTGCGCGCGGGTCATGCCGCGGGAGCAGCTGAACCTCGACCACGTGATCCCGCGCAACTACGGGGGCAAGACCACCTGGGAGAACATCGTGTGCTCGTGTGTGCGCTGCAACACGCGCAAGGCGAACCGCCTGCCGCACGAGGCCTCCATGCGGCTGATCCGCAAGCCCTCGCGACCGAAGTGGCGCCCGGTGATCTCGCTGGTCCTGGGCAACCAGCGCCACGAGCTGTGGAAGGACTTCCTCGACCTGGCCTACTGGAATGTCGAGCTGGAGGAGTGACCGGCCCCTAGGGGCGGTCTGGCCCGCGCTGCCGGGCCAGCAGGCACAGGGCCGCGGCCGCGGCCACGTTGACCGCCGCGCCTATGGCCCGGGCGGCCCGGGGCATCCGACTGGGCATCAGGACAAAGACGGCCGCCTCGGCGATTAAGACAGCGGCCAGCAGGTAAAGCGTGCGTTTCTTGAACATGGGAGGGGTTTCCTAGCCGGCCAGAGGCAGCGTGATCCGGAACGCGGTCCCCCGGGGCCCCGTCCCGTTGAGCGCGATCTCGCCGCGGTGGCTCTCGACGATGCGCCGGGCGATCGCCAGGCCGAGCCCCGTGCCATCGGGCCGGCCCGACAGGAACGAGTCGAACAGGCGCGGGCGGATCGCCTCCGGCACCCCGCTTCCGGTGTCGGCGACCTCGATCACCGCTGACGGGACCGGGCAGCCCTCGGCCGGGCCGACCGAGATCGCCACCTCGCCCCCGTCCGGCATCGCGTGCAGGGAGTTGATAATCAGGTTCAGGAGCACCTGCTGCAGCTGGCCCTTCCGGCCCCGGACCACCAGGGGCCGTTCCGGGCGGGTGTAGCGGACCCGGACCCGGCCCTGGGCGAGCTTGAGCCGGACGAGCAGCAGGGTGTCCTCGACGATCTCGGCCAGCGAGCACGGGGTCTGCAAGCCCTCCGGGGCCCGCCCAACTCCGAGGACCCGGGTCACGATCCCCTCAAGCTGGTCCAACTTCTCGCCGATCACGCGCAGATCCGTCCGCCTCGGATCGCCCTCGGGCAGGTCCGCCCCGAGGCCCCCGTGCAGGAGCTTGAGGACCGTCAGCGGGTTGCGGATTTCGTGGGCAATCTCGGCCGAGAGCAGCCCCAGGGTCGTCAGGCGCTCGTTTTTGCGCAGCGTCTCCTCGACCTCGAACACCCGGCCGTAAAGCCGCGTGTTCTGAAGGGCCACTGCGCCTAGGCCCGCCAGGGCGCAGGCCAAGCGCTTCTCGTCGTTGTCAAACCGGTGCACGCGGCCGAGGTATATCGCCAGAACCCCGAGAATTTCCGCCTCGCAGGCGAGCGGGCAGGTGAGGACCGAGCGCACGGCCGGGTCGCGCGGCAGGTCCGCCAGGTCGAGCGACTCCGGGGAGCGTATGTCCCCGAAGGAAACCGCCCGGCGGGTGCGTATCGCCGAGGCGACCAGGCACGAGTCGGCGGGCAATTCTCCGGACGCCGGCGTGGTGCCCGGCTCGCCGCAGTAGGAGGAGAGCTGGACGGTCCCCTGGCCGCACAGGAAAAGGGCGCAGCCCCGCGCCTGGAAGATCAGCCGGGCGTCCCGGGTCAGCGTGTCCAGAAGCTCCTGGGGGGCGACCTTGGCGACGAGCGCCTGCCCGGTTTCGACCAGGGTCTCGAGCTGCCGCGCCTTGCCACGCAGGTGCCCGATCTCCCACAGCCGCCTCAGGGAGGCGCATCCTGCCTCCGTGAGCTGCGCGAGGGTCTTCAGGTCCGCGGGCTGGTAGGCGCCGGGCCGGTCCCGGTCGAGGGTGACGACCCCCAGCACCTGTCCGTTTGCCGAGAGCATCGGGGCCGCCATCTGGCAGCGCACCCCGGGCCGGTCCGCCCGGTAGCGCGGGTCGGCCGCGGCGTCGGCAGCGAGCGCGGGTTTTGCGTGGAGGGCGACCCAGCCGGCGAGCCCCTGGCCGGGCACGAGCGGCGGCCCCGGCTCGCCGGCCAGCCCCAGCCGGGTCTCGGTCTCGAGGCGGCCCGTGTCGGGGTTCAGGAGCGCAACCGAACCGCTGTCGGCGCGCAGGGCGTCGGCGATCAGGCGCAGCATCTCCTCCAGGGCCGCGTCCGCGGCGCCGGCTCGGGCGGCCAGTCGGGCCAGGTCAAGGAGGGTCTCGCGGGCGTCCACCGGGTGCCGACACTGGGGCCCCGCGCTCCCGGGCTCAACGTGTTTCTAGGAGCCGGCCGGCGGCGCTGAGATCACCTCGGCGAGGGCCGCGCGCAGGGTGTGGAGCCGCTCGGGGTTGCCGACTGCCTGGTGGTTCTCGCTCTCGATGTAGAAGGTGTCGATCGCGACCCCGCGCTCGGTTCCGATCCGGGCGAAGGTGATGTCGAAGCCATGCTCGGAGATGGTCCGGGCGAGCCGGTACAGAAGCCCCAGCTGGTCCCGGGCCTGCACCTCGACAATGGTCCGCTTCATGGACAGCTCGTGGTAGACCTCGACCGTCGGGGGAAAGCTGCTGTGCAGGGCGTCGTGGTTTACAGGTGAGAGGTACCGGGTGGCCGCGATCCGCTTAGCCTGGGCGACGATGTCGGGGTAGAGGTCTCGGTTCGAGACCAGGGCCGCCTCGATCGTCTTGGTGAAGGTCTCCTGGGAGGCCGCGCTCTGCACGACCCCGCGGCCGGGCTCGATCACGGAGAAGGTGTCGATGGCGATGTGGTCGCTTCGGGTGATGACGCGGGCCCCCAGGATGTTCAGGCCTGCCACGCTGAAGGCACCCGCCAGTTTGTAGAACAGCCCCGTGCGGTCCCAGGTCACAACATTGACCTCAGTCAGCGACCGGTTCAGGTCGTCCTGCCACTCGACGACCGGACGGAGCGTGCCGACGCTGTCGGCCGTGGCGATCGACTTCAGAAGCCGGTTGACCATGCGGATGTGCAGGGCGATCTCGCCCGGATCCGTGTTCACAAAGTAGCGGTCGGGCAGCAGGCTGAAATGGGCGGCGATCTCGTCGTCGCTGATTCCGGGCATCGCCTGGGCGATCAGATCCTGTTGGGTCTTCATTTTCTTTGCCTTGTGGCTGGCCTCCAAGTCCTTGCCCAGCTTCAGCTGCTCGAGCGTGGCGCGGTAGAGTTTCCCGTGGAGGGTGTCCTTGTAGCTGTTCCACAGGTCCGTAGAGGTGCCGCGGGCGTCGCAGAAGGTGTGCACGTAAAGATGCCTGAGGTGCTCGGCGTCACCCACGATTTCGGCGAATGCGGCGGCAGTGCTGGGGTCATCAACATCACGCTTCTGCCAGAATCGTGCCATCGCGAGATGATTTTTTATTACAAAAAGCACCAGGTCCTGCCCGGCCGGGGACACGGCGAAGCGCTTGAGGATCGGCCCGGCGAGCCGCACCCCGCTTTCGGCGTGGCCCTTGATGCCCTCGGCCTTGCCGATGTCGTGCAGGAGCAGCGTCAGGTAAAGCAGCGCCGGGTCCTCGATCTCCCTCAAGACCGCGCGATACCGGAAGGTGATCGGCTCGGCCTCCGTGAAGATCCGGTCGAGCTCCCGGATCGCGTTCAACGTGTGCACGTCAGCCGTGTACCGGTGGTAGAACTCGTGCTGGACGTAGCAGGTGAGCGCGTCGAAGGCCGGCACGAACCGTCCTAGGACCCCCAGCTCATGCATCTTCGACAGGGTGGGGTGGACCGACCCCACCTCGGACAGGATCGCCCGGAAGCACACGGCTGCGTCGGCCGACTCCGCGATGTTGGCCATCAGGGGCAGCGACTCGCGAACGAGCTCGGCCAGCTCGAACCCGAGCGAGCACCCGAGCTGCTGGCAGTGCCGGAAAACCCGGACCATCCGCACGGGGTCCTCGGCGAAGACCGATGGGCTTCCGGCCGCGAGTTCACCCCCGCGCAGGATGAAGCCGTCCAGGCGCTGGCTTTTGCGGAAGCGGTTGGCCCGAAGGCTCTCCAGGACGGGGACCTTCGCCCCTTTGGAATCACGGCCGATCGTGAGGGCGAGCCGGCTTTCGACCAGCTTCGCGATCCGGAAAACCGACTGAGCCGCCCGGTAGTAATCCTGCATGAAGCGCTCGACCCGGGTGAGCGAGTCGGCCTGGCGGTAGCCCAGGTTCCAGGCGACCTTCGGCTGCAAGTCCAGCGTCAGCATATCGGTCGCCCGGGGGCTCATGAAATGCAGGTCGTTGCGGACCCGCAGGAGAAAATCGTAGCCCTTGGTGAACTCGGCGGCCTCCTCGGGCTTGAGGTACTTCTGGGCGGCCAGCTCGGCGATCTCGGTGATCCCGAGCTTCACCCGGGCCATCCACAGGGCGTTCTGGTAGTCGCGCAGCCCGCCGACCCCGCTTTTGACGTCGGGCTCCTGGTTGAAGACGGTGTTGCCGAACTTCCCCCTCCGGTGGGCCTGGTCCTCGAGCCGGTCGGCAATGTAGGCCTTCGGCGCCTCGCTCGTGTAGAAGGTCCGGTAGGCCTTCGCGAAGGACTCGTACAGCCCCGAGGAGCCGGCGACCAGGCGCGACTCCAGGATCGAGGTCTTCGTCTGGATGTCCCGGGCGGCCTCCGCGAAGACCTGGTCGACAGTGCGGTTGGAGTGCCCGACCTTAAGGCCGCAGTCCCAAAGGGCGTACAGGACCGCCCGGTTCAGGTACTCGCAATACGGTTCCATCACCGCGGGCTTGGTCTTCGCCGGGAAAAGCAGCATCACGTCCAGGTCGCTCCACGGGGAGAGTTCGCCGCGGCCGTACCCGCCGAGGGCGACCAGGGCGACCGCCGGGGGAGGGGCGTCCCCGCCCCGGGGGAAGGCGGCGACCGCCTGGTCGAACAGCCTCCTGACCATCGTGTCCATCACCTCGGCCCTGGTGCGGGCGATCTCCAGGCCGGGCGCGCCCGCCTCATGGCGCGCGCGAAGGAGCGCGTCCTCGCCCTTGAGGAACTGCTTGCACGCGGCCAGGCGCTCCGGCGCCGGCGTGTCGGGGCCGAAGGCAAGGAGGTCGCCGGCGCGCTGGGTGAGGGTTTCTGGCATGGATTCGGTACAGAGTGCACGGGGTGGCTGCCCGCGCAAAGCGAGAAATTCCCCGTTTTAACCACTTGCGTCGGCTTGCGCCGGCCGGTTTTCTCGTCGATTCAGGACAGAACCCATGGCCGAAATCAACAAGAGCTACGAGCCCGGCGAGGTCGAAAAGAAGTGGTACGCCGCCTGGCAGGACGCGGGAGCCTTCGCCGGCAAGGCGGGAGGGGACCGGGAGACCTACTGCATCGTGATCCCGCCCCCCAACGTGACGGGGGTCCTGACGATGGGGCACGTCCTCAACAACACGCTCCAGGACATCCTGATCCGCCGCGCACGCCTCGAGGGCCGCTCGGCCCTGTGGATCCCGGGAACCGACCACGCGGGGATCGCGACCCAGACGGTCGTCGAGCGGGAGCTTCGCAAGCAGAAGATGACCCGCCGGGACCTGGGCCGGGAGAAGTTCGTCGCCCGGGTGTGGGACTGGCGCAAGGAGAAGGGCGACATCATCCTCGAGCAGCTGCGCCGGCTGGGCGCCTCATGCGACTGGCAGAGGACGCACTTCACGATGGACGCGTCGTACTCGCGCGCGGTGCTGGCGGTCTTCGTCGACCTGTTCCGCAAGGGCCAGATCTACCGCGGAAAGCGCATGGTCAACTGGTGCCCGGCCTCGCAGACGGCGCTCTCCGACGAGGAGGTCATCATGAAGCCGGTGAACGGCTCCCTGTGGCAGGTGCGCTACGAGGTCGCCGGCCGCCCCGGCGAGTTTGTCACGGTCAAGACGACCCGGCCCGAGACGATCCCCGGCGACGTCGCGATCGCGGTCCACCCGGACGACCCGCGCTACCGGGCCCTTGTCGGCTGCACGGTGTGGCGGCCGCTCAACCGGGCGCAGATCCCAATCATCGCCGACGCGGCGGTCGACCGCGAGTTCGGGACCGGCGCCCTCAAAATCACGCCCGCCCACGACAAGACCGACTTTGAGATTGGCCGGCGCCACGGGCTGCCGGTGATCGACGTCCTCCATCCCAACGGGGTCTTGAACGACCTGGCCGGCCCCGGGCTCGCCGGGCTGGACCGCTTCGCGGGCCGCAAGAAGGCCGTGGAGCTGCTGAAGGAGGCCGGGGCGCTCGCCGGCGAGGAGGCCTACGCCAACAATGTCGGCTACTCCGAGCGGGCCGACGTGCCGATCGAGCCGCGGCTCACCTGGCAGTGGTGGCTGCGCTACCCGAAGGTAGAGGAGGCCAAGGCTGCCGTCCGCGACGGGCTGATCGAGTTCTACCCGGAGCGCTGGTCCAAGGTGTACCTGCACTGGCTCGAGAACATCCAGGACTGGTGCATCAGCCGGCAGCTGTGGTGGGGGCACCGCATCCCGGTCTGGTACCGCAAGGGTCTTGACCGCGACAGCCTCTCCGAGGCCGACCTGCGCGACCCTGCCAAGGTCCACGTGGGGCTGGAGGCCCCGCCCGAGCCCGAGACCTGGGAGCAGGAGGAGGACGTCCTGGACACCTGGGCCTCGTCGTGGCTGTGGCCGTTCGCCACCCTGGGGTGGCCGGACGCCGCCGCGATGGAGCAAAGCGGCTTCGACGCCTTCTACCCGACGTCGACCCTGGTCACCGGACCCGACATCATCTTCTTCTGGGTCGCCCGGATGATCATGGCCGGGCTCGAGTTCATACGGCCGGGCGAGCCGATCGAGCGCAGGATCCCCTTCCGGAAGGTCTATTTCACGGGCATCATCCGCGACGCCCAGGGCAGGAAGATGTCGAAGTCGCTCGGCAATTCCCCCGATCCCCTGGACCTCATCAACCGGTACGGAGCCGACGGGCTGCGCTTCGGGATCATCTCGATCGCCCCGCAGGGCCAGGACCTGCGCTTCCAGGAGGACCGGATCGAGTCCGGCAAGAACTTCTGCAACAAGCTGTGGAACGCCTCGCGCTTCCGCCAGATGAGCGGGCCGGCCGGCGACAACGCCTCCCTGGGCGCGATCCTCGCCCGGCTGGACAGCTCCCGGTTCGACGCGGACGACCACGCGATCCTCGAGCGGCTGGTCGGGGTCACCCGCGACGTCGAGAGGCTGCTCGGACAGTTCGAGTTCAGCGCCGCGGTCCAGGCCCTGTACGGGTTTTTCTGGAACGACTTCTGCGACTGGTACGTGGAGGTCTCCAAGTCCAAGCTCCAGTCCGAGCTCACCCGGGACATATGCCTGTCGATCCAGGACTTGGTGCTGCGCCAGGCGCTGCTGCTCCTGCACCCGTTCATTCCGTTCATCACCGAGGAGCTCTGGCAGATGCTGGGCTACACGGGGTCGGATGCCTCGCTGCTCATGCGGGACGCCCGGGTCGGGACGGCCGACGCGCTCGCGCTCGCCCTGAAAAGCGCCGGGATTTGCATCGACGCTGCCCAGGCGGCCTCGGTCGAGTCGGTGAAGGGCTTCGTCTCCCAGGCCCGGGGCCTGAAGGCCGAGCACGGCCTGGCGGGGCGGCGCGACGCCAAGTTCTTCGTCACAACCGCGGACCCGGGGTGGGCCGCCATCGAGGCGAATTTGAGCAAGCTCCTGCGCATGGCCGGAGCCTCCGAGATCCTGCGGCGCGACCAGGTCGACAGCGCCCCCGCCGTCGTGACGCCCCTGGGGACCCTCTACCTGGACCTGGCGAGCGCGGTCGACGCCGGGGCCGAGAGGCAGCGGCTCGCCAAAGAGATCGAGAAGTTGACCCAGCACATCTCCTCAACGCAGGCCCGGCTCTCCAACCCCGCCTTCGCGGGCAAGGCGCCTCCGGCGGTCATCGAGGGGGCGCGCAAGCAGCTCGCCGAGCTCCAGGCCAAGAAAACCGAGGTCGAGCGGCTCCTTAGGGCCCTGGGCTAGGGTCGGGGCGCCGCGGTCAGCCGGGCCTCGACCGTGCGCACGCCTTCGGTGTCGAGCGCCAGGGCCACGGCCCGGGCCACGAGGTCGGGGGACGACACGGTGCCCGAGAGGGTCACGCGGCCGCCGGCGGCCTGGACGGCGATGTCGCGGGCCGACAGGTCGCGGTCGATCAAGAACTTCGCCTTCACCACGGCGGCGATTCTGGCGTCGGACATCCGCGACTCGGCGACGACGGCGTTGGCCCGAACGATCTGGCCGGTGCGCGCGAGGTCGGCCTTGACCTCCTCGGGGCTCAGGCGCCACTGCCGCAGCTTCTCGGAGAGGGAGTCGGCGACGCGCGCGGCCGCGGGCCGCGGGTTAAAGCCCCCGTGCTGCTCGTCGTAGACACGCATGGCGTAACCTCCGGCGATGGCGCCGATCAGGAAGAACAGGATCGCAATTTTCATGGGCGGGGGGCAAAGAGACCGACACCAATGGACAGCCCTTTCAAACGGCGGTTCGAGCCCCACTGCAACCCGAAGTTTTGACCCCCATGCTGTGCACCTGCCAGGACGGCTATGAAGGGCTGCTCGAGCGCGAGCTCAAAACCGCGGGCGCCTCGGTGTCCGAGAGCGGGCCGGGATGGGTCCTGTGCGCGCAAGTCCCGCCGGGGGAGCTTTCCCCCGCATTCCGGGACCTCACCTTCGCCCACCGGGTGCTCTCTGAGCCCGTCGAGGTACGGGGCGACTCCGTGAACGCGCTCTCCCGGCAGATCCTCGAGTACTTCGCCGAGGCGCTGCGCGGGGAGCGCGTGGAGGGCTCCTGGCCGAGCCTCTGGGGGGCCCCGCCCGAGACCGTGGGCTTGAGCCGCCGCGCCGGCGCGGTCGAGCGGGCCTTCGGCGAGGCGCTCTCATCCCGGTTGTCCCGGGTGGCCCGGCTCGCCTCGCCCGAGACACCATGGGGGGTCGGTCCGGCCCGCGGGCTTTTTGTCTGGTTCGGCGGATTCGACCGGGCGTGGGTCGCGCGCACGGCCTGGATCAACGGGCCCAGGCGCATGGCCGACGACCCCGCTGCCCCGTCGCGCTCGTACCTGAAGGTGGAGGAGGCCTACGGGATTTTCGGGGCCGAGCCCTCGGCCGGCGAGACGGTGGCCGACTTGGGCGCAGCCCCCGGGGGCTGGAGCTACAGCGCGGCCCGCCACGGGGCCCGGGTTGTCGCGGTGGACAACGGGCCCCTGAAGGGTGCCGCCCTGGGGCATCCCGGGATCGACCACCGCCGGGCCGATGCCTTCGGGTTCCGGCCGGCCGCGGGGGAGGTCTTCGACTGGCTGTTTTGCGACCTGCTCGAGGATCCCCACCACGTGCTGCAGGACTTGGTCTCGCCGTGGGTGGCGGGGCGCTGGTGCCGGAGGCTCGTCGTGAACCTCAAGTTCGGCCGGGTCGACGCCCTGGGGCTCCTCGCGGAGCTGCGGGCTCCCGGCTCACCGCTGTCTGCGCTGAGCGGCCTGCGCATCCGGCACCTTTTCCACGACCGCGAGGAGTTTACGATCGCCGGCCGTCTCGAATAGCGATGGGCTGGACCGCACTCACGGCATGGATAGACCGACAAAAGGCGAACTGAAGATCTGCGGCCTGGCGGCCGTGCGGGCTCGCTTCCAGAAGGAAGCGGGCTCGATCCGGCGGCTTTACTTCGATTACCCGACCGGGCGCAAGATCGGGGTCCTGTGCCGCGCCCTCTCGGCCTCCCGCAAGATCTACCGCTGCCTCGAGCCGGCCGACATGGAGAAGGTCGCCGGAACGGTCCACCACGGTGGCATCGTTGCGGTCGTGGACGAGCCCGCGCTGGAGCCCGTCGTCGAGGGCGAGCCGCAGGCCTGGGCCCAAAAGGGCGACCGAGTCCTCGCGCTCGACCGGATCGGCAACGCCCACAACCTGGGCGCGATTGCGCGGACTGCGGCGTTTTTTGGGATCCAGCGGATCGTGATCCCGGACGTTCCCACCGCGGCCCGGCCGAACGACGCGGCCTACCGGGTCGCCGAGGGGGGACTCGAGCGTGTCGAGGTGAGGAGAGTCTCCTCGCTGCCTGCTTTTTTGAAGGCGCTTGCAGGCGCCGGCTACGAGGTCGTGGGGGCGGCCGCCAGCGGCGGCAAGAGCGCCCGGTCCCTCGGAGCCCCGAGGCCCGGCGGGGCGCCCCCGCCCCCGTTCGCCCTCGTCCTGGGCAACGAGGAGGGCGGGCTGTCGCCGGAGACTGCAGCGGCCTGCACCCGGCTCGTCACGATCCCCGGCGCCGGCGCGGTCGAGTCCCTCAACGTATCCACCGCCGCAGCCGTCCTGATGTGGGAGTTGACAGGCGCCCGGACCGGAACCGATCGTCGGCGACCGCCGTCCCCATGAGCCTGCACGACACCGACCGATGCGCCTCCTCGTAGCTTTCGACAAGTTCAAGGACGCCTTGGCGGCGCGGCAGGCCTGCGAACTTGCGGCCCGGGCCGTCCGCGCGAACCACCCCGACTGGGAGCTCGACCTGTGTCCGCTGACCGACGGAGGGGAGGGTTTTGCAGACATCCTCACCCACGCCGCGGGCGGGCAGCTCGTCTCCTTCCCGGTGACCGGCCCCCGCGGGGGGCTGGTCGAGGCCCCCGTGGGCCTAGTGTCCCTTTCCCGGATCCCGGCGGCCGCCCGGGCGCGGCTCGACCTGGGCCACATTCCCGCCGATAGCAAGGTCGCCCTGATCGAGATGGCCTCCGCGAGCGGGCTGGCGCTTTTACCGCGAGATCAGCGGGATCCGTGGCAGGCGAGTTCCCGCGGCACCGGGCAGCTGATCCGGGCGGCGGCCGAGCTGGGCGCCGCGGCGGTCATCCTTGGAATCGGCGGAAGCGCGACCCACGACCTGGGCCTCGGAGCCCTGAGCGCTCTGGGCCTGGAGTTCCGCGGCGCCGGCGGCCGCAAGCTCATCCCGCCGGTCCCGGCCCTCTGGCCGGAAATGGAGCGGATCGAGGGTGAGGCCTTCCCGTCAATTCCGCCGCTTCGGATTGCCTGCGACGTCACCAACCCCCTGCTCGGCCCCCGCGGGGCCGCAGCCGTGTACGCCTCGCAGAAGGGGCTCAAGCCCGGCGACTACGGCCGGCTTGAGGCCGGCACGGCCCGCGTGGCCGAACTGCTCTGCGAGCACTGCGGCAGGGACCGGTCGCTGATGGAGGCGAGCGGAGCCGGGGCCGCGGGTGGCTTCTCCTTCGGGCTTATCGTTGCGGCGGGGGCCCACCTGCTTCCCGGCTTCGATCTGGTCACCGACTGGCTCGACCTCGATGCCCGGGTCGCGGCGGCCGACGCGGTCCTCACCGGCGAGGGCCGCTTCGACCGGAGTTCCCTCGAGGGGAAGGGGCCCGGGGCGGTCGCCTCGAGGGCGCTCGCCCTCGGCAAGGCAGTCCACGTCTTTGCCGGTCAGGTCGCTGAACAGGGGGCGCCCCCGGCAGGATTGTCTCTGCACGCCATAACCCCGCCCGGCACCCCGCTGGCGGAGGCCCTGAAGGCCTGCGGCGCGAATTTGGCCGCCTCCGTCCGCCAGGCGGTTTGATCCGGCCCGTTTTTCCCGTGAGCACCTCTCCGATGCCCCGATTCACCCGGATCCAGAGCCTGGGCCGGCTGGCCCTTCTGGTGGTCCTCTGCCTGTCCGGCTGCCATGCGAACCAGCCGGTCCCGGCCCCGAAGGCGGCCCCGGCGGTCGCCGCGCTGGCGCAGCGGCCCGCGCCCTCCCCGGCGATCCCCTCTGTCGAGGTCCCCAGCGACGTCAGGCCGGGGATCGATGTGCTCGAGTCCGGAAACTACCTCGTGCTCCGCGGAAAGCGGATCGCCCTGCTGACCCATCCGGCGGCGGTGAACCGCAGGGGAGTCCCCACAGTCGACCTGCTGCACTCGGCCCCGGGGGTCAAGCTGGTCGCCCTCTTTGCGACCGAGCACGGCATCTACGGGACGGTGCCGGCAGGCAAGATCTTCGGCGACCAGGTCGACGCGAAGACGGGGCTCACGGTCTTCTCGCTCTACAACGGCCGCACCCACCGGCCCACGAAGGCGCAGCTGAAGGGGATCGACGCCGTCGTCGTGGACTTGCAGGACATCGGGGTTCGCTCCTACACCTTCACGGGCGCGATGGAGCAGCTGATGGAGGGATGCTTCGAGAACGGGGTCGAGGTGATCGTCCTGGACCGGCCGAACCCGCTCGGGGGTCTCAAGGCGGACGGCCCGCTCCTGGACCCGCAGTGCGTCGGATCGAACCTGGTCAATTCGCTGCCCGTGCCCTACGTGCACGGCATGACGATCGCGGAGTTGGCGCTGTTCGCCAAGGGAACGCCTGGGGTCCTGAGGATCCCCGAGGCCTCCCGGGTCCGCGGGCGGCTCACGGTTGTCCCGATGAGCGGCTGGAGGCGGAGCATGCGCTGGCCGGAGACCGGGCTCACCTGGGTGCCGACCTCGCCCTTCATGCCGGATTTTTCGGCGGTCGTCGGCTACCCCATGACAGGCCTGGGGACCGAGCTCGGAAAGTTCAGCAACGGGGTCGGAAGCCAGTACCCGTTCCGCGGAATCTATCACCCGGCGGTGAAGCTGGACGTGCTGGAGCGCGAACTGGAGGCGCTGCCCGTCTCCGGGGTCCGGTTCCGCCGCGTGAGCGTCCCCAACGCCCGGACCGGCCAGCCCGCGACCGGCATCTACCTGGAGGTGACCGACTGGGACGAGTGGCGGCCGACCGAACTCGACTTCTACCTGATGAAGCTCGCCTGCAAGCTCGAGCCCAAGAACCCGTTTGCGGCCGCCTCGAAGGGGACAGCCGAGGGCTTCCTGCGTCTGATGGGATCGACGGCCTTCTTCCGGGACATCGCGGCCCACGGGGCGCAGGTGGACGTGGCGGCCTACCTCAGGGCCTGGCAGGCCCAGGACCGGGCCTTCCAGCAGCAGAACCGCAAGTTCTGGATCTACCCGTGAGCGGGGCGGCTCACGGCGGCGCCTCAAGACCCAGGAAGTGCGCCGCAAAGGCGAGCTTGTCGGCCTCCTCCTCGATCAGTTTCGAGGTGGGTTTGCCCGTGCTGTGCCCGGCCCGGGTCTCGCAGCGCAGGAAGATCGGCAGCGCCCCGGGACCGTTGTAGGCCGAGGCCTGCATCTGGGCCGTGTACTTGAAGGAGTGGGCCGGGTAGACGCGGTCGTCCCGATCGGCGGTCGTCACCAGGACCGCCGGATAGCGGGCCCCGTTGCGGACGGTGTGCAGCGGGGAGTAGGCCTTCAGGTAGCGGAACCCCGCCGGATCGTCGCTCGACCCGTAGTCGGAGATCCAGGCGTGGCCGATCGTGAACCTCTGGAAGCGCAGCATGTCCATCACCCCGACGCCCGGCCAGGCCACCCGGCAGATGTCCGGGCGCTGGTTCAGGGTCGCCCCGATCAGCAGGCCCCCGTTGCTCCTGCCGCTGATCACCAGGCGGCCGGGTGAGGTGTAGCCCTGGTCGAACAGCCACTGGGCCGCGGCGATGAAGTCGTCGAAGACGTTCTGCTTGCGCTCCTTCGTCCCGGCCTCGTGCCAGTCCCGCCCATACTCGCCGCCGCCCCTGAGGTTGGGCACGGCGTAGATGCCGCCCATCTCGAGCCAGGCTAGGGTCGTGGGGGAGAAGGCCGGGGTCATCGGGATGTCGAAGCCCCCGTAGCCGTAGAGGACGGCCGGGGTCTGCTTTCCCCGTTTGAGGCCCTTTCGCGACGTGATGAACATCGTGATGGGCGTTCCGTCCCGGGAGGGGTAGGAGACCTGTCGGGTGTCGTAGGCCGACGGGTCGAAGACGAGCCGGGAGGCCTCGAAGGGCTCGGTCCTGCCCGTCGACAGGTCGTGCCGGCAGGCCGCCGGCGGAGTGGTGAAGTCCGTGTAGCTGAAGAACAGCTCGGAGTCGTCGGCGTGGCCGCTGAAGCCGGGCACCGACCCGATTCCGGGAAGGCCTATCGGGCGGGCTCCCGACCCGTCCGTGCCGCAGGTCACAAGCCGACTGCTCGCCCCCTGCATGGTTCGCAAGACGAGCCTTCCCCCGATAAGGCCCGCCGCCTCGATCACCTCGGGGCCCTCCGCGACGACAGTCCTCCACTTCCCCGGTTCCGGCGAGCGGACGTCGATCGCCACGAGCCTGCGCCGCGGCGCCCCGAGGTTCGTAAGCACGTACAGGACCGGGCCGTCGCTGCCGGCGAGGGAATACTGCGCGTTCCACTGGTCGACGAGCGGGATCGGCCTTGCGCCCACGTCGGGCGAGCCGGGGTCCCCGAGCGGGATCGCGCTCAGCAGGTTGTCGTGCGAGTCGCCCCGGCTGACCGTCAGGACCGCGTAGCGGCCGTCCTCGGTGACCGAGGTCCCGCAGAGCCAGAGCGGGTGCCCGGGCAGTTCGAAGACGAGCCGGTCGTCGGCCTGCGCGGTCCCGAGCCGGTGGTAATAGATGCGCTGGTGGGAGAGTTCCCCGAAGACGCCGGGACCTCCGGAATCCGCGGCTGCCTCGGGGAAGCGCGAGTAGAAGAACCCCCGGTTGTCGCGGGTCCACGCCGGCTCCGAAAACTTGACCCAGCGGATCACGTCGGGGGCGTCGCGCCCGGTCGCAACCTCGCGGACCCGGAACTCGGTCCAGTCCGACCCGCCGGAGGCGACTCCGTAGGCGAGCCATCGCCCGTCGCGGGAGACATCCAGGGAGGTGACGGCGACCGTCCCGTCCTCAGAGAGCGTGTTGGGGTCGAGCAGGACCCGCGGCTCGGCCGAGAGCGAGGCCTGGGTGTAGACGATTCCCTGGTTCTGCAGCCCGCTGTTTCGCGTGAAGAAATAGGAGCCGCCCTCCTTGAAGGGCAGGCCGCACCTCGGGTAGTCCCACAGCTGGGTCAGCCGGGCTAGGATCCTGGGTCGCTGGGGGATCCCCGCCAAGAAGCCGAACGTCAGGGTGTTCTGCTCGGCCGCCCAGGCCCGGGTCCGAGGGGAGTCCAATTCCTCGAGCCACCGGTAGGGGTCGGGGATCTTCGTGCCGAAGTAGTCGTCGACCACCCCGCCCCGGGGCGCCGGGGGGTAGTCCCATTGGCGGGGAGATTCGCCGGCCGCGGCGACCCGCGCGGCGCCGAGCGCAAGGGCCAGGCCGAGAAGGAGGGATGGCTTCATCGGCCCCCACGGTTGAGGTTTCCGGCGGCCCTGGCAAGCGGGACGGGGGAGGGGGCGCGGCGCCACATTTGCTTGGCAGTCGCCGCGGGAGCCGCAGGATGTGCCCCATGCGTTACACCCCCCGCCTTATTGCTCTCGCGGCGATTTCGGCCGCGGCGCTTGCCGCCCAAACCCCAGGGGCCCCGGCCGAGACCCGGCTGCTGCGCTTCCCCACCACCAACGGCAGCCAGATTGTCTTCTCGTACGCCGGACAGCTGTACACCGTCGGCAACGAGGGCGGGGTCGCCCGCCGCCTGACGAACACCCCCGGCTACGCGGTGTTCCCCCGGTTCTCGCCCGACGGCGCGACCCTCGCCTTCACCGCCCAGTACGACGGCAACACGGAGGTCTACGAGATGCCGGCCTCCGGCGGGGCGCCGCGGCGCATGACCTACACGGCGACCCTCGGGCGCGACGACCTGAGCGACCGGATGGGCCCGAACAACCTGGTGATGGCCTGGAAGAACAAGGAGCCGGCGGTCGTCTTCCGCTCCCGGATGCGTTCGTTCAACGACTTTGTCGGCATGCTCTACGCCGTCGGGCCCGACGCCGACCTGCCCCGGCAGATCCCCGTCCCCATGGGAGGCTTCATGTCCTTCTCGCCGGACGATTCCAAGATGGCCTACAACCGCATCTTCCGGGAATTCCGAACCTGGAAGCAGTACCGGGGCGGCCAGGCCGACGATATCTGGATCTTCGACTTCAAGACGGGCTCCCTGGAGAACATCACGAACAACCCCGCCCAGGACATCATCCCGATGTGGGCGCCGAACAACCGCATCTACTTCATCTCGGACCGGGACGGTCGGATGAACCTGTTCTCCTACGACCTAGCCACCAAGCAGACGGCCCAGCACACGCACTTCGCCGACTACGACATCAAGTTCCCCTCGCTCGGCAAGGGAGCGATCGCCTTCGAGCAGGCGGGCCGCATCTGGCTGTTTGACCTGGCGACCGGGGTGGCCCGCGCGGTTCCCATCTCGGTCCAGGAGGATCTCGCCCTGCAACGCGGGGGCCTGACGGATGTCTCGAAGTTCGTCACCGAGGTCGATCCGGCCCCCGACGGCAAGCGGGTGGTCGCGGTCGCCCGCGGCGATCTCTTCACGGTGCCGGCCAAGCACGGCGCGGTGCGCAACCTCACGGACACCCCGGCGGTGCACGAGCGCGGGGCCTCGTGGTCGCCCGACGGCAAGTGGATCGCCTACGTGTCCGACGCCACCGGCGAGACCGAGCTGTACGTGCGGCCCCAGGACGGCCGCGGCGAGCCGGTGCAGGTGACCCGGGGCGCCGACACGGCCTACTTCAAGCCGGTGTGGTCTCCCGACAGTAAGAAGCTCCTCTGGGGCGACCGGGCCCAGCGCCTGCGCTACGTCGAGGTGGACACCAAGGCGGTGACCCTGGTCGCGGCGAACCCGAGCCGGGAGTTCAGCCAGTACGTCTGGTCCCCTGACTCCCTGTGGGTCGCCTACACCCAGGAGGAGGACTACGGCATGTCGGGGATCCACCTGTACTCGCTCGAGGCGAAGAAGGGCTACCTGGCAACCGAGAGCTGGTACGAGGCCGACTCGCCCCGGTTCAGCGACGACGGCAAGTTCCTGCTGTTCGCCTCGAGCCGCGACTTCCATCCGACCTTCAGCGACACCGAGTTCAACCACTCCTACAGCAACATGCAGCGGGTCTACCTGCTCGCGCTTGCCAAGGACACCGAGTCCCCCCTGAAGCCGCAGAGCGACGAGGTCGCCGTCGGCAAGGAATCGGCCAAGCCCGCCGAGGCGAAGGACGAGAAGGCCCCGCCGAAGCCGGTGTCGGTCAAGGTGGATGTCGACGGCCTGGCCGACCGGGTGGTCGGGCTGCCCGTCGCGCCGGCCAACTACTCGAGCCTGCGCCAGGTCGGCGACGCGGTCTACTATCTGCGGACGATGAGCGAGCCGCTCGACGTCCGTGGCGAGGACGCGGAGGGCCCCGGCGGCGGGACGATCGCATCGTTCAGCCTGAAGGACCGCAAGGAGACCGAGATCGGCAAAGCCGAGCGCTTTGAGATCACGGCCGACGGCAAGAAGATGCTTGTGAGGGAGGGCAAGGACTACGCCTTCGTGGACATGCCCGCGGCCAAGGTCGAGATGAAGGACAAGGTGCCGCTCGCCGGGCTGGAGATGCACCTGGACCGCCCCGCCGAGTGGGCCGAGATCTACAGCGAGTCCTGGCGGCGCATGCGCGACTACTTCTACGCCCCCAACATGCACGGGGTCGACTGGCCGGCGATGCGCGCCAAGTACGCGGCGCTCCTGCCGTACGTGCAGCACCGCAACGACCTGACCTACCTGATCGGCGAACTGATCGCGGAGCTGCACATCGGCCACACCTACGTGGGCGGCGGCGACCGGCCGATGGCGCCGCGGATCAGGACGGGTCTGTTGGGAGCCGAGCTCTCGCGCGACCCGGCGAGCCGCGCCTACCGGGTCGACCGGATCTTAAGCGGGGAGAACTGGCAGGCGGCGACCCGCTCGCCGCTCACGGAGATCGGGGTCAACGTCAAGGAGGGGGACTTCATCCTGGCGGTCGACGGGAAGCCCGTGCGCTCCATGGAGAACATCTACGCCTCGCTGATTGGAACCGCCGGCAAGCAGGTCGTCCTGCGGGTTAACTCAAAGCCCGCGGACGAGGGCGCCCGCGATGTGACCGTGGTCCCGATCGGGGACGAGGCCCCCCTGTACTACTACAACTGGGTCCGCCACAACACCGAAACCGTCTCGGCGAAGACCGGCGGGCAGGTCGGCTACATCCACATCCCCGACATGGGGCTCGAGGGCCTGGACGAGTTCGTGAAGCACTTCTACCCGCAGCTGGGCAAGCGCGCCCTGATCATCGACGACCGCGGCAACGGCGGCGGGTTCGTCTCGCCCATGATCCTCGAGCGGCTCCGCCGCGAGATGGTCATGATCGAGATCTCCCGCAACGGCCAGCCGGTGCCCAACCCCAAGGACATGCTGGTCGGCC
The DNA here is from genome assembly GCA_903862935.1 of uncultured Opitutaceae bacterium. Lineage (GTDB taxonomy): Bacteria > Verrucomicrobiota > Verrucomicrobiia > Opitutales > Opitutaceae > Palsa-1447. The sequence goes on along the minus strand of CAIOZY010000040.1, from coordinate 7,246 downwards.
CGATGGTGATGCTCGCCAACCAGCTCTCGGCCTCCGACGGCGACATTTTCCCCTACCGCTTCCGCGCGGCGAAGATGGGCAAGATCATCGGCCAGCGCACTTGGGGCGGGGTCGTCGGGATCCGTGGCTTCCAACCGATCGCCACCGACGGCGGATTCCTGTCCACCCCGGAGTCCGGGCCCTACCAGAAGGACGGCAAGTCCTGGGTCATCGAGGGGCACGGGGTCGAGCCGGACATCTACGTCGACAACGACCCGGCCAAGGAGTTTGCCGGCGACGACCAGCAGCTCGACCGGGCCATCGCCGAGGTGATGGACGCCCTGAAGACCGCGAGCCCGACCCTTCCGCTCCCGCCGGTTCCGACCTGGCCGGACAAGCACTGAGCCCGTCGGGGCCGGCCGCTACGGCACAAGGAGAACCTTGCCCGTAGTCCGCCGGCCCTCGATGGCCCGGTGGGCCTCCGCGGCCTGCGCCAGGGGAAACTCGGCGCACACGCGGACGTTGAGTTCGCCCCGCTCCATCCACCCGAACAAGTCCGAGGCGCGGGCCTGGAGTTCGGCCTGCGTTTGCGTGTAGTGGACCGCCGTAGGACGGGTGATGAAGAGGGACCCCTTCTGCGCGAGCAGCAGCGGCGCAAACGGCGGCACCGCCCCGCTGGCGTTCCCGTAGGTCGCAAGCAGGCCCCGCGGCCTCAGGCTGTCGAGGCTCCCAGCGAAGGTCTGCTTGCCGACCCCGTCATAGACGACGTCGACGCCGCGCCCGCCCGTTAGGCGCCGGGTCGCGGCGGCGAAGTCGTCCCGGGTGTAGACAATCACCTCGTCTGCCCCGGCCTCCCGGGCTATCGCCGCCTTCTCGTCGGTCCCCGCAGTTGCGATCACCCGGGCTCCCCGGAGCTTGGCAATCTGGACGAGGAGCAGCCCCACGCCCCCGGCTGCAGCGTGGACGAGGGCGGTGTCGCCCGGCTTCAAGGGAAACGTGTCGCAGGCGAGGAAGTGGGCCGTCACCCCCTGGGCGAGGACAGCCGCCGCCTGCCGGGAGCTGATCCCCTCGGGCGTGCGCACCACGCGGGACGCGGGGGCGACAGCCTCCTGGGCGTAGCAGCCGGACCCCCCGGCGGTGGCCACACGGTCCCCGGGCTTGAGCCCAGAAACCCCCTCTCCGAGGGCGGTGATGATCCCGGCCGCCTCCTGGCCCAGGGTGAACGGCAGCGGCACGGGATAGAGCCCGCTGCGGTTGTAGGTGTCGATGAAGTTGAGCCCGGCGGCCTCGACCCGGATGCGCACCTCCCCGGGCTTTGGCACGGGAAGAGGGATCTCATCGGCGCAAAGCTTGTCGGCTCCGCCGATCTCGTGGATCCGGATAGCCAGCATCTCAGGGGCTAGCGCCGTCTCAGCGCCGGTCAGTTCTTCGGATTCTGGGCCTGGATCTCACCCAGGCGCTTCTCGATCTGGTTCATCCGATCGAACAGGCTCGCCTCGATTTTTTTGCGCTCGCTGCTGTTGACGATGCTCAGGCTGGTAGCGTCCTTGACGACGTTTGCCGGAAGGGTGAGCAGCCGGGTGATAAGGCCCTGGTCCTTGAAGGAGCTCAGGTAAAGCGCCGTGATCTCATGGGACAGGGCGATCGCGTCCTGGGCCGTGGCCTGGGTCTGCTGGAGATTGTTGTTGAGCTTCTGGTTCTTCGCCATCTCGGCGGTGAGCACCACGCCGACCTGGTCGGAGATCTTGCGGCTGTAATCCATGATCGAATCGCGGGTCAGGTGCTGGTCGTTGGCCATCTGGTCCAGGATCGGCTTGATCTTGTCGGCCATCCGCGAGGACACCTTGTCGACCTGCTCGTTTTGCATGCGGGCCGCCTCCTCGGGCGACTTGGGCAGCGGGTTGTAGGGCTGCACCTTCTTGGCGATCGCCTCCGCAAGCGCGCTCATCCGCTCGTTATTGAGCTTCTGGATCTCCTCGTCGGTGCGGAAAAGGTCGGCCTCCCGCTTCGAGATCGCGTTCTTGAGCAGCTGGTTGGTCGCTGCGATCTGCTGGCGGTTGTCCTCGGCCGAGGCCTTGAGGGCCTCGTTCTGCTCGCGCAGGGGCGCAAGCGCCGCGTCCTGGCGCGCGGTCATCTCCTTAACGGTCTGGTAGTGGATGAGAAAGGCGGCCGCGGTGATCAGTACGGCGGTGAGCAGGATGCCGGGAAGTTGTTCCTTAAGTTTTTGCCACATGGATGGAGGGGGTTCGGGTTAACCGGGTTGAGACGGGAGGAATCCTAGCCCTTTTCCCGGTCAAAATGCAATGTCGCTGTAGAAAGGGCGAGGGACTTGGGCCTCTGACACCGGCCCGGATCAAAAGTTCTGCGGTTTTGGCCACTTTTTCGAGGGAATGGGCCAGGACAGGGGAACCTTTAGGGGCTGGGGCGGTCAGAGTGTGCGTTCTCCCCCGCTTAGCGGCGGAGATTTGGGGTTAGTAAGAAAATCAGGGCGGGCCGCTTAGGGGTAGGCGGCCCGCCCATCTTTTTTAGAGGTCCGAACCGGCGGAAACGGGTTGTCAGTCGAGCTTTGCGCGTTCCGCCAGGGCGTTTGCAGCAGACAGCGGCAGGAAGCCCGCCGGGTCGGCTGCGATGTCCTCCTGGCCCTCCCGGCTCAGGGCATAGCGCAGGAGCTGGCGGATTGGCCCGGACAGGGGCTGCCCGGGCAGACGGTTGACACACAGGTAGATCTGCCGGCTCAAGGGATAGGTGCGGTCCGCGACCGTTTCCGGCGTCCCCGCAACAAAGGGTCCGGTGTCGGCCTCGGCGACCGGAACGGCCCTCACGCCCCCGGTCCGGTTTCCGAACCCGCTGTAGCCGATTCCGCCTGGGTCCGAGGCGACGGCCCGGACGATGCCGTCCAGGGACTCCACGCCGGCGCGGTCGGGCACTTCGGCCACGCCGGCGCCGAACTCCCTGCCCCCGAGAATCCGCTGCTCAAAGTAATTGACGATCCCCGGAGGGTTCCCCGTCCCGCGCAGGCGCGGCATCCCGTAGGCGCGCACCGGCCGGCCGGCCCACTCGCCGGAGAGGCCGAGCTGGCCCCAAGTCAGAATCGGGGCTGGCGCGCTGCCCGAGAAGATTCTCTCGAGCTGGCCGAGCGAGATTCCCTTCAGGGGGTTGGCCGCGTTGACGTAAATCGCGATCGCGTGGGTGTTGTGCTTGGTGGCGTAGCTTCCGCCCGCGACCCAGACCAGGAGGGGCTCGTGCCCGAACCGCTCGAGAAACCGCCGGCGTTCCGCCGGGTAGATCTCTCGGACAAACGGCGCGACCTGCGTGCGGCCCTCGAGGAGCGCGTCAAGACCCTCGGCCGAAAGCCGGGTATTGCGGGCGACCTCGAGCCGGAGGCCCGGGTGAATCCTCGCCAGTGCCCGGGCCCAGCGGTCCAGGATCCCGTTCATATTGTCCGCCCCCAAGCAGGAAACCGTGCCGGATGCAGGCCCCTCCGGGAGGTAGGCGGGGATGGCCGGGTCGACTCCGCCGGCTGCGGCCCGGCAGAGAAACGCTAGGATCGGCGCTATCCACAGGGTGCGCAGGCAGAGAGCGAACAGGGAAGGAACGGCTCGGGTCGGCATGGCTGCGAGAAGAGTTGGGGGAGGCGGCGTGGCCTTTGTGTTACGATTCTGCAGAAGTCCCTCTTAGGGACACGATAAATTTCGTTCCTAATCGACAAATCGGCGGGATCGTGCATGATGTGTGTAACCCGCTCACAATCACCGATGGAAAACCTGCGCGGGGCTTCGGCCCTCAAACCGCGGATAAAGGTTTCGGCGAAAATTAAGACCTTCGTGCTCGACACGAACGTCCTGCTTCACGACCCCCAGTCGGTCTTTAAGTTCGAGGAGAACAACCTCGCGATCCCGGTCGAGGTCCTCGAGGAGCTCGACTCGATCAAGAACGAGCAGAACACCGAGCGCGGCCGCAACGCCCGCTGGGTCCACCGGATTCTCCAGGGGCTGCTGCCGGACGCCCGGTCCATGCACGAGGGAATCGAGCTGCCCAACGGGGGCAACCTGTTCATCATCATCAACCCCCTGCTGGACTCGGGCCGCCACTCGCCCGCGATGGACCGGCTGCGCACGATCCTGCCGGACCTGACCAAGAAGGACAACCGGATCATCGCGGCGGCCCTCTACGTCCAGGAGCAGTTCCCTCCGCCGACGATTCTCGTCACCAAGGACGTCAACGTGCAGCTGAAGGCCCGGGCGCTGGGCCTGGAGTCCGAGGACTATCTCAACGACAAGGTCCCTGAGGACATGGAGGAGGCGAGCTACCGGGAGATCCCGCTGACGATCTACGAGATGCAGCGCTTCTGCTCCGAGGGCCAGTTCGGCCTGGGCCGCGAGGACTCGAAGGGGCTCCTCGTGAACGAGTACGTGCTGCTGCGCTCCGACGAGGGCAAGACGATGCCCGCCCGGGTCTACCCCGAGGGCCTGGTGCGAAGGCTCAAGATCCCCGAGTACGTCAAGGCGCCCGGCGGGATCCCGATCCGCCCGCGAAACCTCGAGCAGCAGTTCCTGATGGATGCGCTCCTGGACGAGTCGATCCACCTGGTCACCTGCTTCGGCAAGGCGGGGACGGGCAAGACGCTGCTGTCGGTGGTGTGCGCCCTGCACCAGGTCTGCGACGACTTCTCCCGCTACGACGGGCTGTCGATCTCGAGGCCGGTGATCTCGCTGGGCCGCGACATCGGCTTCCTGCCGGGGACCCTAGACGAGAAGATGCGGCCGTGGCTGCAGCCCTATTACGACGCCCTGGAGCTGCTGATCCCGTCGCACCCTCCAAAGGAACCGCAGTTCGCCCTGAAGAAGGTCTCCAAGAAAAAGCAGAAGCGCAGGGACGAGAGGGTCCTGTCCGGCCCGGGCCAGCAGCAGCCTTCCCAGAACGGCCACAGCTACCCGGGGATGGTCAAGCCCTACGAGCGGCTGCTGCGGACGGGAATCGTCGAGATCGAGGCCTTGGGTTTCATCCGCGGCCGCTCGATCGCCCGGCGCTTCTTCATCCTCGACGAGTCGCAGCAGCTCACCCCGCACGAGGCGAAGACCGTGATCACGCGCATTTCCGAGGGTTCCAAGATCGTGCTGATCGGAGACCCCGACCAGATCGACAACCCCTACGTGGACTCCCGGAGCAACGGCCTGGTCTACTGCCACAATCGCATGAAGGGCCAGCTCATGGCGGCCCACATCAAGCTGACCAAGGGCGAGCGCTCCCGGCTCGCGGAGCTCGCTGCGGACCTGCTCTGATGCCCGGGGCTGCGGGGTCGGACTCCCTCAGCGCAGCTCGTAGATCTCCGCAAGGGCCACTCCCGTGCCGCCGTCCGCACCGGTGACCTGGGCCGTGTAGGAGCCGGGCGGCAGGGTCACGACCATGGCGCTGTCGGTCGAGCCGTCGGGCAGCGCGAAGGCGTAGAGCCTGGAAAAGATGTCCGCCGTCGCCGGCTGCAGAAAGCTCGGAACGGAGGAACGCCCGGGCGTCGGCGCTACCCCCCACCCGGTGATGGTCGCGATCACGGCGCTGTCCTTGTCGTAGAGCGTCAGCAGCGGGTGGACGAGGACGCCGTTCACGCCGTACGACAGCAGGGTCGGGCCCACGGCGCGGAGAAGGACTGTGGCGGGCCCGTCCCCGTCGATCGTGAAGCCCGCAACCAGCGCCTGGCTGCCGAGGCCGACGAAACCTCTTGAGGAGAGGTTCACCGCGTGCGGACTCGTGCTCACCTGGGGGGAGGTCCGTATGACATTGACGTACTTGCCGAGGATAGCGGTGCGGGTTCCGTTGTCGGTCACCAGGAGCAGCCGGTTTGCGGAGACCTCGCGAACGCCGGTGTAACACGATGCCGACGCCGAGAACCCCGGCAGGGTTCGCCAACCCCAGGAGTAACCGCTCCCGTCGAGAGAAAACAGCAGGTTCACCGTGGGGCGCCCGTAGCTGAGGACCAGCGTGCCGTTGGCCATCAGGGTGAGGTCCGGGTCGACGCTCAGCGTCTGCGTGGGATCCATTCCGGGCAACGTGGTCGGCTGGCTCCAGGTGAGTCCGCCGTCGGTCGACCTCGCCTGGTACAGGGGGTAGGAGGTCGACCCGGTCCGCATGACGACCAGCAGCGAGCCGTCGGCGGCGCGGACAACGACAGGCTCGCAGAACCCCTCCGATCCGACGGTCGAGCTGTAGGCGATCGTGGAGACGAACGTCCAGTTCGCGCCCCCGTCGTCCGAGCGCACCCAGATCGAGCGGAACTTCGAGTCGCCGACAAAGTTGCCGTACATGGTGGCTCGGAGCGACCCGTCGGGCATTGTGAGGATCGAGCGGTGGAAGACGAATCCACCCCAGTTGGCCCCTCGGACCACCTGGCTCTGGGGCACGTGAACGTTGCCGACCCGGGCCGTCCAGTTCGCTCCGCCATCGGTCGAGGTCCAGTAGTACGCCGAGTTGTCGGTCGGCCCGACCCGCTGGGTGATGTAGCTCATGGCCAGAAGGCTACCATCCTGGAGCCGGGCCATCCCGGAGATGTAGAAGCTTTGGCTCTGGACGTAGTCGGGCCAGGTCTGCCCGCCGTCGGAGGAGACGACCATCCCGTCCGTTGTCGGAAACAGGACGGCGTCGGGGTGCTGGCTGAAGGTGACGATCTGCCGCTGGTTGAAGGAGGCGAGAAAAGGCAGATGGCGGGTCGCCTTGCCGCCATCCACAACGACAAACTCCTGCCCGACGGAGACCGAAAGGGTGTCGGTCTGGCCTGCAAGGCCCCGGGCGATGGCCAGAGCCGCCAGGGAGCCAGCCAGCCAGCGCCCGCTGGCCGACAAGCCCGTGAAGACACGCATCATGTTAGTCTTATCATGCTATCGACTCGGCGACCGGGTGCCAAGCGCAAGGTGGGTCAGGGAGGCTTCCGTCCCGGGAAAAACGCTTCAGCCAAATTTTTCCCGGCGCCATCTTGGCTTGCCAGCCCGCTCGGGGCGAGCCTACCGTCCATCGATCGTCTGCGGTCGTAGTTTAGTGGTAAAACTCCTGCCTTCCAAGCAGGTCTCGCGAGTTCGATTCTCGCCGACCGCACCAATCTTCACTCAGCCAAGGTGGCATAAGGCCGAAGTGGGGGGTCTACAGGAAAGTTTGGGGACCGGGGTGTGTGGAGGGGGGTTGAGTTGAGGTTAACCGCATTGAGCGATGACGCGCAGGCGGTAGTTGTTGAACGAACGGAAGCCGTAGGCACGGCGCTGGATTAATTTCATTTTTCTGT
>CAIOZY010000039.1 GCA_903862935.1 uncultured Opitutaceae bacterium | reverse complement strand
TTCATGTGCTTGCCCTCGGGTATTGGATCACTGGTTAACTCCACATCCATGCGGATAGGCCCCACGCCCGTGAGGTAGCCCGCGTGAACGGGGACAAGCACACTGTTATTTAGCGGCCCGTCGCGCAGCTATAATGTCTAAGGCGCGCTCCGGCCTACTGGGGCGTCACGCGGCGAAGCGTGTAGGCGTCTGTCCCGGCAAGCCCCTTCGGGTCCAGGCTGGGCCAGGGGTCCCAGGGCGCGCTGATCAGCCGCCCGGACACCCCGTCGCTTTGAGGGGAAAGGAGCCATGCGATCAGGTCGAGCGCCCGCTCGAGCGGCGCCCCCCCCTGAAGCTTGCTTTTCAGGGCGGCCTCCACCTCGGCTTTTCCGGCGACGTCGGGGCCGAGGGCCAGCACCTCGTCTGTCAGCCGGGTTGCGATCGCCCCGGGAGCGACAGCGTTGATGTCCAGGGGCCTCCCGCGCTCCTCCTCGGAAATCGTCTCTACCAGGCGGACGACTGCCGTCTTTGCGGACCCGTAGGCTGAGAAATTGGGCCGGGGCTTGGTCGCCCCCCCGCCGGACAGGCACACGATCTTGGCCCGCCGCGGTGCGCGGCTGAGCAGGGCGTGGAAGGCCCGGATCGCGTGGAAGGTTCCGTCGAGGTTGGCCCGCACGGTTGCGCCCCAGCGGGCGGGATCTGCAGCGACCGCGCGTCCGACCTCGCCCTGGAGCCCGGCGCAGGTCACCAGGGCGTCGGCGTGGGTCCATTCGGAGGAAACGAGCGCCGCGGCCCGTTCGACCTGGGCCCAGTCGGCGACGTCGCACCGGGCTGCCCGGAAGGCCCCCGGCCAGAGGGCGGCAAAGTCGGCTTGGTCGGACCGGGCCAGTCCGAAGACCCGGTGACCCTGGGCGAGCAGGCGGGCCGAGAGGGCCCGGCCGATGCCGCTCGAACTGCCGGTCACGATGAGGTTCATGTCGGGCCTTTGTGCTGGGGTTCTTTTTCTACTGAAGGAGCTTTATGCAGCTGAAGTCGGGGAAGGCAGTCAAAATCGCGGGCCGCCGCTGGGGCGGGCCTCACTCTCGGAGCGCGGCCGCCGCCCCCGCCACAGGAACAGCCAGGAGGTTCACGTACGCCCCGGGCTTCATTCCCGAGGCGAGAGCCTCCAAGTCGACGGCGCCGCCCGCCCGGCCCGCCCTTGGCTGGACCACCTTGAGGTCCATGCCCTCAAGGATCTGCTTTAACTCGGCCGCCGTTGATCCCGCCGCGGCGAGCCCCGACGGCCAGAATTCGAAGTAGATTCCAACAGCGGGACTCCGGCGCACGAGTTCCCGGGCGCCCCTGAGCGCGTTCGACTCCCAGCCCTGGATGTCCATCTTGACAAAATCGACCCGCTGGCCGGCGAGCGCCTCGTCCAGGGTGCAGATGGGCACGGTGGTCCCGGACTGCGGCGCGCCCGAGGGGCGGCGCGACATGCGACCGTCCCCGGAGTTGACCGGGTTCTGCCGGAGGATCCCGGTGCCGGGCGTATCCCCCACGGCCGCCTCGCGGACGAGGACTTGAAGGGAGCCGTTTTCCTCGGCGCTCCGGGCGAGCGCCGCAGCCATCCCGGGCTCCGGCTCGAACGCGAAGACCCGGCCCTGGGGCCCCACCAGCCGGGCCATGAGAAGGGTGTAGAGGCCGACGTTTGCACCGACGTCGGCCACCCGCATTCCGGGCCGGAGCCAGCTCTCGAGGAACGCCCGCTCCGAGCGGCCCATGACGCCCATCCGGTTGAGCCACAGGTACAGCCACCGGTCGAACGTGGTCGGCCTCACCGCCGAGCCCCAGACGCGCACCGCCCTGCGCCAGATCGGCCAGCGGTTGATGGAGGCGATGGGATGGCGGCCCTTCATCTCAGACAAACTTCAGCTTGCGCGCCGCGAAACCGACCATCCGCAGCAGGAGCCAGCCGTGGCGCCACCTCTGGATGTTGGTCGATCCGTAGGTTCGCTCGCGGTAGCGGATCGGAATGTCGGCGATTTTCAACGAGAGCTTGGCCGCGCCGAAGAGCAGGTCGAAGTCCCCGAACGGGTCGAACTCGCCGAAGAAGGCCCGGTTGGCGGCGATCCTCTCATAGTCGGCCCTCCAGAGGACCTTGGTCCCGCACAGGGTGTCCTTGACGGGCTGGCCCAGAAGCCACGAGAACGCGACTCCGAAGGCCTTGTTCGCGCACAGGTTCAAGAACCTCATAGCCTCCCGCTCCATCGGGTAGACCAGCCGCACGCCGTTGCCGAACTCCGCCCGGCCGGAGGCGAGCACCTCGTAGAACTTGGGCAGCTCCTCGGGCGGCATGGTCAGGTCCGCGTCCAGGATCATGAGGATGTCCCCGGTGGCCGCGGCGAATCCCGCTCGGACGGCGTCCCCCTTGCCCGATCCCCCCTGCTGGAGGATCTTGATTTCGCGTTCCGGGAGGTCGCGCTGGGCCTGCCTGATCCGCTCCCACGTGTCGTCGCGGGAGTGCCCCTCGACGAAGATCAGCTCGGTCCCCCCGCCCATCTGGGGGGTCCTCCGGACGGCCTCGGCGATGTTGCCCGCCTCGTTGCGGGCGGGGATGACGACCGAGACCTTGGGGGGCCTCGCACCCGCCTCAGGCGGCCTGCGGCCGGGCCGGGCCGAGCAGAACACGCACAGGCAAAGCCATGGCACGAGCGGGGCAAGCCAGCGGTTCGCCAGGGTGTCCACTCCGAGAAGGCCGAAGGGCACGAGGATCCTCGACTGGGTCCACACGACCTCCCACCCGGAGAGAGAGAGCAGGTTCGAGACATCATGGGTCGACAGCCAGCTGCTGCGCGGATGCCGGGGCCTGAGTCCCAGGGCTGTCGCCAGGCCGAAGGCCGGGCGCCAGAGGGCCGACGGGAAGTTCATGACCAGGCGCGTCCTCGGCCCGGCCACCCGGTGCAGCCGCTCCAGGAGGGCCTGCACGTCCACCGCCAGGTTGAGCGTCTCGGAGATGATGATGACGTCGAAGCGCTCGTCCAATTCGAGCAGCTCGCCGGACTGCCGGAAAAACCGGCCGTGGGGCACGGCCTTCCGGGCTGCCTCGAGCTGCCGCTCGGACAGATCAACTCCGGTCACCCTGCGGGCCTTCAGGCCGGACAGGAGCCCACCCGCCCCGCAGCCGACCTCAAGGACGGAGGCGTCCTCGGGGATGATCCGGTTGTAGTAGCGGGCGAGCCAGCGCGAGTAGCCCCGGGCGGCCCAGGAGTTGCTCGGGGCCATGCCGTCGTAGTGGGCCCTGACCTTCTCAAGAAGGGGCGCGCTCGGGAACGTGCTCGGGCTGGGCATGGGGTCTAACCCTCGCGCGCGCCCGGCGGGCGCTCAAGCACAACCAGCAGGCGGCTCGCGAAGATACCCGGCAGGGCAGACAGGCCCCTGTCGATGGCCCGCAGGGCCGGGCACAGGGCGCTCGGGTAAAGCCTGGGCCCCCGGAAGCCGCCGCTTCCCACATAGGCCAGCCCAGAAAGGCGGCAGAGGCGCACGAGCGACCAGTCGGCCTCCCATTCCGTGCGCTCCCGGCGGACGAAGAAGCGGTGCGCCGAGGCCTGGGCCGCAAAATACGGGGCCTGATGGGGATTCCACCCCGCGGGGGCCTCCCAGGACAGGGGCTGCCCGAACCCGAGGGGCTCGTGGTGGAACATGCCGTAAACCAGGCGGCCCGCCAGGCCCATTCCCGGGTCGAAGATCAGAAGCCTGCCGCCCGGCCTCAGGACCCGGCGGCATTCCCGGAGCGCCGTTCCCGGGTATTGCAGGTGGTGCCAGACGTCGAAGAGGATCAGGTTCGCAACGGCGCCGTCCCCGTACGACAGGGCGTAGGCGTTCTCCGTGCGGTCGAGCCACGGGTTGGGGAAGATGTCCGAGGTGACGCAGTGGGGAATCGTCTCCTTGATCTTGCCGATTCCCGAGCCGAGCTCCAGGGTGACGGCACCGGGGCAGTCGATGAGGCTGCGGGCGATCAGCCGGTGGAACTCACGGTAGACCTCGCGCAGGGCGGGCTTTTTCTCCCAGGCCTTGATGTTCTCGTGGATCTCGCGGTTATGTTGTGCGGCGGGAACGGACACGGGAGGGTTGGGTGAAGGCTACCGGGAAAAGTCTGAGGCGGTCAAATTGAACTCGTAGATCCACAGGGTGTCTGTCGGGGCGATGCCCGTGCAACTGAGCACGACGGAGGAGCCTGCGCCCTCGAGAGGGATCTCCGCCCAGGCCAGGTCCCCGCCCGGCCCGCCGAGTTGCGCCCTCCACAGGGTTCGCCCCGCGGAGACCGCCTTCATCGCCGGCGTCCCGATTTCCTTGGCGTGGATCCCGGCCGACTCCAGGCGCCAGCCGAACCGCAGCGAGGCTTTTCCCCGGGCGGCCCTCAGGTCCAGCTCCATCTCAAGCGGTCCTGCCGGGCCCGCCTTGGCCCGGACGGCGAACCGCCTCGGGTATTTGTCAGCCCCCGAATTGACGACCCACTCCGGCTCCGAACCCCGGAAGGAGAGTTGCCCGCTCGCGGCCAGCTGGGTTGCGTACTTGGACAGGGGAAACACCCGGGCGTGCTCCAGGTCGTAGGAGCGCCCGTCGGAGGCGAGCGGAACAAAGGCTTGGATCGCGGCCACCTCTATATAGTACGGCAGGTTGGTCGGCGGGGCCGCGTCGCGAAACGACCTTAAGACCCAGACGCCCTGGCGCTCCATCCACTCGGTCTCCGGAACATGCTGGGAGATTTCCCCGAGGAACCAGTGCGGGTGCATGTGAATCGGCCGGACCAGGTCCTGCTGATAGAGATAGAGGACGCTGCGCCGCTGCCCGGGCAGGTTCCACACGAAGCCCGAACTCATCGCCGTCGCCGCGACCGGTTCGCCGGTGAGGGCCTCGATCCTTGTCCCCAGGTCGTGCGCGTCCGCAGCCAACTTGGGCAGGTCCGCGCCCGGACCGACCAGCGCTCGGAGCGCCTCGCCGGGCGCCGGGTAGCGCACCGGCGCGACGCGGGCCCGCGCCGCGCCGCGCACGGCGACGAGCGCACAGCCGGCCGCAAGCGCCAGGCACAGGGCCGCGCCCGCACCGCGGGCTGCAAGTTTCAGGATTCGCGCCGCTAGGGCGCTCGGCGCGAGCAAGCCGGCCGAGCCTTCCGCCGCAACGCCGCGCCACGGCAGGCGCGAGGCCCCGGCCAGGAGGCCGGCGATCAGCAGGTCGCCGGCGAAGATGAACTGGAACCCGAGGCGGTAGCCCAGGGCGTTCATGTCGTGGGTCGGGCCCAGGGGCGGACCCCAGGTGCCGCCGGTGAGGTAGAGGGCCAGGACCCCGATCCACCAGTAGCTCGCCAGGAGAAACCAGGAGCGGTTTCCCCAGAAGAAGGCGGCCAGACCGACCCCGCTCGCCGCGACGACCCCGGCAATTTGGAACGGGGCCCAATAGATCCAGAGGCCCCCCAGTGCCGCGGCCGCGGCGGCTGCGGCCCAGCGCCTCCGGAACAAGGCGGCCCCCGCCAGGCAGGCCGTCAGGGCCGCCTTGATCAGGGTTCGCGCGAGCGATGCGGTCGGGTCGGTGTAGGCGGACCGGGCGGAGGTGAAGCCCGCCAGCTGCTCGACGTGCGGCCAAAACCGATCCAGGTGGAAGCGCCAGTGGCGCCGGTAGTTTTGCGCTGAGAGGGTCCAGAATTCGCGGTTGAGCTGGCTTGCGGTGGGGTTGGGTGTGTGGTACCGGTCCATGGCGGCCTTCCAGACCGGCCCGTACATGTCCCCGCGCCAGACCTGGATCTGGGGGTCGCTCGCCGCGTAGAAGGCCGAGGAGTCCTGGCTTGCCCCGGTCAGCGCGAAGTTGCCCGTCGTCACCGCCATGAGGGTCATCCAGGCCAGGGTGAGGGCGAGGAAGGGCCCGAGGAGCGCCCCCCAGGCCGCAACGACCGCCTTCGGCCGCCAGCCCGCGGCGGCGCCCGCGGCGATCGCCGCGGGCAGCATCGCCGGGTTCATGAGCGGCCGGGTGAGCGAGGCAAGCGCCATCAGCGAGCCCGACGCGGCGATCCACCCCAGGCGCGGCCTGGACCTCACCCCGGCACACAGGGCGAGAAGGGCCGACAGGTTGAGGATCATCCCCAACCCGTCGGAACTGGACACGGCGATCCACTCGGCCGTGTACGGGTTGAAGACGAGCAGGGCGGCCCCGAAGGCCGCCGCCGGCCTTCCCAAGAGCGACTTTGCCGAAAGATACAGGGCCGCGGCCGCCGCGAGAAAGACGAGGATCAGCACCCGGTGGAAGGCGAAGTAGTCCGGACCGAGTAGCGCCGCGAACGACCCGGCGAAGGCCGCGTAGCCCATGCGGTACGTGAGGTTCGGGTTCTCTGCGATGATCCCCTGTGAGAAATGCAGAGCCCCGTCCCACCAGAACTGGGCGTCGCCGTACTGGGCCTGCCCCACGTAGGTGTTGGCGGCCCAGCGGGGGGCGTCCGCCAGGTAAAGGAAGCCCCCGATGAGAAGGGCCGCGCACAGCGCCAGGTCGATCCAGCCCACCGACAGGCGGGCCGGGGTTTCCGCCACCTGCCCCGCGCTGCGGGGCTCATCCGCGGAAGAGCCCATGGACGGTCAGGCGCCGGGCCGGGCCTCAAAGACCCAGCGGTTGGCCTCAAGCCAGCGCAGCGTCCGGACGATTCCCTGCTCGATCGTGAGCTTCGGCCTCCAGCCGGTCGCCGCGACCTTATTTGTGTCGAGGAAGATGAAGGGGTTGTCCCCGATCCAGCCTCGGGAGCCGCCCGTGTAGCTCAGGGCGGGTTTGAGACCCAGGGTCTTGGTGATCACCCCCACGCTGTCGTTCACCCGAACGTACTGCGGGGCCCCGAGGTTGTAGATCTGAGTGCGGTGGGGGGCGCTCCGCGCGGTCCCCAGGCGCATGACGTGCAGGATCGCGTCGATGCAGTCCTGCACGTACAGGTAGCTCTTCCGCTGGGACCCGTCTCCCAGGATCCTGAGGGATTCGGGGTGGTCGAGCAGCTGCTTGTAGAAGTCAAAGACGTGCCCGTGGGTGTAGCGTTCGCCCAGAATCGACACGAAACGGAAGATGTAGGCCTCGGTCCCGAATCCCTCCCCGTAGGCCGAGATCATCCCCTCCCCGGCGACCTTCGAGGCGCCGTAGAGGGAGGTCTGGACGGGAAACGGGGCGTCCTCGGGGGTGGGGATGACCGGGCTCTCGCCGTAGACCGAGCCGGTGGACGAGAAGGCGATCGTCTTGACCCCGTTCGTGCGCATCGCCTCGAGGACATTGAAGGTGGCGATCGTGTTCTGCTCGAGGTCCTTCTTGGGGTGGTCGGTTCCGAACCGGACGTCGGCGTTGGCCGCCAGGTGGAAGACCGTGTCGCAGCCCCGCATGGCCGCTGTCAGGGAGGCCAGGTCGAGGTTGTCCCCGCGGACCAGACGGAAGGAGCCGTGGGCCCGGGCGCTATCGAGGAACCGTTCCTGGCCGGTGGAGAAGTTGTCCCAGCCGGTGACCTCGACCTGGTCGGCCAGGAGGCGGTCGACCAGGGTCGACCCGATGAATCCGGCGGCGCCGGTTACGAAGGCTCGCTTCATGGGGAATTTCCGGTTGCGGGAGCCGGACGGGGCTTGAGGACAAGCCCGATGCACAGGTTGCAGAAGACAAACGGAAGGAAGGGCAGGGGGAAGCAGCGCTTCTTCTCAATGGAAAAGTACGGCTCGAGTTCGCCGATGATCTCCGGGGCCAGGTTGATGTGCTCGCGCTTGGGGATCCAGGAGTAGTCTCCGCCCCATCTTTTCTTGTACACCCGCTCCGCGGAGAGCTTGCGCGCAAGCCCGTAGGCCGGGCTTCCCTCGGTCGGAATGACAATGATCAGGCGGCCCTCGGGCCGCACGAGGCGGTGGCACTCGCGGATGCAGGCCGGAAGGTTGGGCAGGTGCTCCAGGACATGGATGGCCAGGATCCGGTCGAAACTCCCGTCCGCAAAGTCCAGCCGCGCCTGGCAGTCGCCCACAATCGTGCGGATCCGGGGAAACTGAGCCCGAATCTTCTCAGCCATGTTTTCGCGCAGTTCCAGGGCGTAGTAGTTTTTCTCCTGCTCGGCTGAGAGTTTCTCGTGGTTGAGGTGCTCCCCGAGCCCGGCCCCGATCTCGAGGGTCGAGCGGAATCCCCGCGGGGAGTGGCGGACGGGAAAGTTATGGTTGAACCGCTCGACAATCCCGAATCGGCGGGGCAGGACCTCGTGCCACAGCCTCATAAACTCGTCATTGATCCGCGCTTGCTCCGGGGTGAGCGGCGGCAGGATCTTGGGCCATTTTCCGTTCGAGGTGTGAGGCATGCCTTGCCTACCACAACGCGGAAGCCCGTGCAGGGAAAGGGAAAACTAAAGGCCGGCGGCCTGCGCGAACTCGGCGCAGGAGCGCCGGGCGAGCGCAGCTCGGGAGAGGAGGATCGACCTTTGGGGCGGGCTGGCCGCGGTCAGAAGCCCCGGCAGCGCCGCCGGGTCGCCGCTGAGCGGCATCTCGGGGTAGCCGCATTCCTGAGCCGCGGAGCTGAGCTTAGTGTTGGTCGCCAGCACCGCGACGCGCGATCCCGCCCAGGCCGCCACCAGGGTTGCGTGATAGCGGGAAGAGAGGACCCATTCGCCGCCCGGCCAGTTGGCGAGGGCCGCAGCGGCCGTCGAACCGGGGATGTCGACCGCGTGGAGGCGCCAGCGGGCCTTTTCGGTTTCGGACACAGCTGAGTACAAGGCCCGCTCGGCCCCGGGCAGGTTCCTGGCCTCTTGGGCGATCCAGACCCGTTCAGAGGCGGGGATGGCCGCGAGCGCCTCCAGCGCCGACGGCAGGCCCGGCCACGGCGCAAAGTCGAAGTTCAAAACGGCGCACAGCCGCCCCGGCTGGGTCTTGGGTGGGGGATTCGCCTCAAAGAACGCGTGCGCCAAGTCAGCACCCGCCCGGACCGAGGTCGGAACGAGGGCCCGGAGCGCTTCGGCGGTGCCTGGGTCGCGGGTCCAGATCGCCTCGGCCTGGCGCGCTGCCGCGCGAAGGGCCGGCACGCGGTAGGCAGCCGGGTCCTGGCCGCCCACGCCCAGAAAATACATGGGTTTTCTTGCTGCGGCGCAAAGTCTTGTCTCTCTCTCGAGGTGGTCGGAAAACCAGCTCGACACGGCGCTTTGGAAGGGCGAGCCGCCCAGGCCCAGCCACAGGTCGCAGGCCTCGATTGACCGGCGACGGCTGTCCTCATCATAAGGGCGCCAGTCCACCTGGGGAAAACGCCGGGCGAGGGGCTCCCAGGGATGGGGCACGCAGCAGGTGAAGGCTGCCCGAGACGCCCGCGAACCCAGGGCGGCGAAGAACCCGGCCAGCATGAAGTCGTCGCCGAGGTTACCGGCCCCGAAGAAGTGGTGGCCGATGTGGACGCGTTTCATCCGGTCAATACGCGAAAGTAACCTGGATGTGACCGCGGTCGCGCCGGGGCTGGGGGTAGGTCGTGTCGAGCAGTTGCCAGCCATAGTCGGCCGAGAGGTTGAAGTTGCTAGCCAGGTTCGAGCGCAGGCCGACGCCCGTGCTCATCAGAGGGTCGAGGTTGAAATCCGATATCAGCGTGTGCTTGTAGGAAACCCGGGCGTAGTCCCAGAACACGAGCGGGCGGAACTGCAGTGGACGGAAGTTTTTCGGGAGGATCGGAACCTGCCAGGCCATGTCTGGGCCGCGCAGCTCGGTGCTCAGAATCCACCCCTGGTCGCCCGAATAGATACGCTCGTTATAGCCCCGCACGGTCGCCGTGCCGCCGATCGACAGCTGCTCGCTACCGAGAAGCCGGGCGCTCGACAGTTGCAGTTGGGCGCGGTTAAACAACTGGAAGTCCCTGGGAAGAGTGGTGACGCGCTGCGCCACCACAGTGGCATAGCCGTAGCGGGCCTGGGTCCCCAGGTTGGGGGCCTGATTGAAGGAGGCATCGGTGTTGCGGGAGTTGAAGCCCCCGGGGCTGAAGTAGCCGTTTCCCGCGAAGGTCCACGATCCGCGGGTATCATGGCGAACGGCGGTAACCGAGGCGGTCAGCTGCGCGATATCGTTCGCGGTGTCGTAGACTTGATAAAATCCTCCGAACAGGAGGTTGTTGTTGGACTGCTTGAAGTCGACCCCGGCCGAGTATTCCAGCGACCAGGCGCCGCGTGCCACCGGCACGAGGTATCGCAGGTCGGCGATCAAGTTTTTTCCCAAGACGTCGAAGTGCCCCTGTCCGAATGTCGGGTGGAAGGTCGCATAGGCGCCCGTCAGGACCAAGTAGTGGCGCCAGGGCAGGGGGAGCCGGTACTCTCCGCTGTGGGAGCGGTAGAGGTGCCCGGCGTCGGTCGTCGTGTACTGGTAGGTGGCCTGGTGCTCACGTCCCCAGAGGTTGCCGAATTGCAGGGAGCCGGTGTAGTGATTGTTGCCGATCACCGAGTTGCCGGTGTCGTCGTAGGAAACCGCGAACCGGTAGGGCATCCGCTCTTGGACGGCCACGTTTAGGTCGGCAAGGCCGGGCTGCCCGTTCAAGGTGTTTATCAGAACCTGGACCTGCCGGAAGGGATTCTGGTTGGCCCAATTGATGGCCGACTCCAGGGTGGAGGTCCTGACCTCCTCCCCGGGGTTGATGCCGAGCCGGCTGGTGAGAACGTCCTGACCGAACCACTTGTTACCTCGGAAGACCAGGTCCTTGTAGTGTCCGACAGCCGCTGCGATCCTGACCTCCCCCTTGCCGAGGTTCTCGGTGGCGACAGCGACGTTGACGACCGGCCGGTCATGGCGGCTGAAGTACCCGTTGATCGCCGCCAGGAGACGCTCGATCGACTCGTGCGTGATGGGCTGGCCGAGATAGGGAGCCACCAGGTCGGAGAATTCCGGGGTCGAGAGAACTTGCTCATCCCTGAGGACCAACGGGCCCTCGCCTTCGCTGGGCGCCGCGGATGCCGCCTTGCTGGGTGTGTCAGCGATAATGAGCCTGCGCAGCGGGTAACGGCCGAGGGCCACGCCAATCCGAAATTCACCCGTGGAGATGTCCTGCGTTGGGATGTAAACATGAGCGAGCAGCATGTCATGGAGTTTTAGATACGCCGACAGGCTCGAGATCAGTCGCTTGACCGTCTCGTCAGTGATGGCCCCCCCGAAGTAGGGGGACATCGCGACCGCGAAGTCTTGGGACTCGAAGACCGGTGCCTGGTCGAGAACGATCTGCCCCGCCCCGAGGGGCGTTGGGTAGTGGGAAGCCTTGGCCTCGTCCCCGGTTATCAACAGACGGAACAGATCGTAGCGGCCGACCATGACCCCGAGCCGAAGCTGCCCGTTTGCAATGTTCTGTTCCGGCACCACCACGTCCACAAGCTTCTGTCCCTTCGCCTTTAGATACGACGTGATGTCGCGTTCTATGCTCTTTATGCTGTCGGCTGTGAGCGGCTTGCCGCGGTAACCACTTAGTAGGTCGGAAAATTCGTCAGACCCGAGCAGGGGCTCGTCTAGCACGACGATCCACGGAGCAGCAGGCTGCGTTTGCATGGCGCTCGCCTTGGTCTCGGTGTCGGCAATGAGAAGCTGCCGAAGCCTGAAATCAGGCGTATTTTGCTCGGCAAAGGCGAGTTGCGCCGGAACAGACCCGATAGCGGCCCAAAGCAGGAGGGTGCGCAGCCAAGGGTGCATGGGGTCCAATAGGCCTCGTCGGGGAAGCATTGTTGTAAGTAGGGAGTCGGTGGAGGAACGAGTGCGACACGCTGTTTGGGCCGCGGGTGCAATAAATTTCGGGCATTTAGGTTGAAACTGTCAACCCCGCCCCATTTGCTGACTTGTTGTCCTACAAACACCTTACTTTCGATTTTTATAAAATTATGCTTGCCAACTTTCGCCGTTAATAGCTTTGTAGAACTCCAGATGGCGTAATTCTGTTAAGAACTTAACGAGATCAATATGACGACAATGAACACTCAAGCGATCACCAAGCTACCCTGGACGAAGCTCTTTTTGTCCGCGTTGGTTGCCGGTCTACTGGCAGTTCTGCCGGTTACAACGAAGGGCGCGGTGCCCAGTACCGCTGCCGCCAACCTCACCATCCTGAACGGCACAGTGACCACGGCGGCGGTCGGAACGGCCTCGCTGACGGTTACAGCTACCACGAACAACGCGGTTCTAAGCTGGGTTTCGTTCTGGGATGGCACCGCGAACGGTGGTACGTCGGCAGCGACGGACTCCATCACCTTCACATTGCCGTCAGCCTCCTCCGCGATCCTTAACTCGATCAGCGGCACGGGGGTCACCACGATCAACGGCACCCTCCAGTCCAACGGCATCCTCTACCTTCTGAACCCGAACGGCATCACCCTCGGTTCCACGGGTTACGTCAACGCCGCCTCGTTCTACGCCAGCACCGCTAGCGAGAACGTCGGTTACTTCGAGGCCAACAGCACCCTCCAGGCCTTCGGCAGCAGCCCCCCGACCAGCGCGGCCACCAAGGTCCTCGCGATCAACAGCGGCGCGACCCTGCAGACTATCGGCTCCTCCGGGACCGTCGGCCTCGCGGGCAGCGGCGTTGTCGTCGGCGGCGGTACCATCTACGGCAATCTTTACATTAACTCCGAGGCCGGCTTGGCCAATCTCGCCATCGGCGGCACCGGGATCGTGGACGCCTCAGCGGCTGTTGTCACCGGCGGAAACCTCACGGTCAACGGCGGACTCACCGTCAAGACCTACGGCGGCAACGTCTCCCTGACCGGTGGCAACCAGGTTGCCGCGTCAACGACTGCATACAACACGACCGTTTCAGGTAACGTCAGCATCGACACGACCAGCGCGACGAATGGTTCAGTTATCCAGACATTCGCAGCCGATGGAGCCACCAAAGGTCTGTTCACGGCCAATGGCGTGGCCAACACCCAGACAATCACTGCGGGCAACACCGGCAACGTCACGGTCGACAAGGGTGACTTCTCGGGCCTCACGGTATCGGGCAACAACATCTCGGTCACCGACACCGCGGCGAACACCCTGACGGTTACCTCGGCTACCGCAAAGGGCACGTTGAACTTGGTTTCCACCAGCAACATGACCGCCACGGCCAACTCGGCCGGCGCGCTCACGATCAACTCAGGCGGAACCTTCACGGGCACGGCCGTCACGACTGCCGCTGTCGCCGCTACCATCGTTTCCGCGGGCGACCTGAGCCTCGGCGCCTCGACGCTCAAGGGCAACCTCAGCCTTACCTCTACCGGGGGTAACGTGACCACGACCGGACTAATTTCAGACGCCGGCACGATCGCCCTCAGCGCGAGCACGGCAAACAAGAGCATTACTTACACCGGCACGGGTGCGGCCACCTTCGGCACGATCACCATGAATGCCGGCGGCACGGGCACCGTGTCCCTCAGCAGCACCGGTAACGTTACGCTGGGTTCGGCCGTCACGGTTCCGAAGTCCATCAGCATCACGACGACCGGCGGCACCTACACCGACACAAACATCACGGCTGGCACAACGCTGACTGTCAACGCCTCCGGTAACGTTACCCTCGCCACCGAGAACGCCCCGACTATCTCTGTCACTTCCACGGGTGGAACGATCAGCGATGCGGCCAACGTCATCACCGCCACCACTCTCGCGACCTTCAACGCGGGGACGGTCACCCTCGGCGGCGCGAACGCGATCTCTGCTCTCGCTCTCGTAGGGGCCTCCAGCGGCGCAACCGTGACCAACGGTGTTGCCCTCACCCTCGCCACCGGGACTAACGTCACCGGGAACACGACGGTAACCAACACCGGAGCCGTCACCCTGGGAACTGCTACCGCTGGTGACACCCTCACCTTCGGCGGCAACCTTACCCTGAACGTGGCTGGCGGCGCGGTTAATACGCTCGCCGATGCGGTTACTGTCACTGGGAAGGTGACTGTGGCGCAGACTGGCGCGGCCAACACGATCACCTTGGGAAAGAACGCGACGACGGCGGCCTCCTTTGGACAGGTTTATGTGACCAACGCGGCTGCAGCTGCCGTCACGATCAACGAAGCTTCCACCGTCAATCTCGGGACGATTACCCTTACGGGTGCGTCCACCTTGGCCGTCAACGCGACGGGGGCGGGTTCCGGAATCACCAACACGGGCAACAAGGTAGTGACCGTTTCGGCTGCAACCTTGAACGCTGGTACCGCCACAGCCCCCGGCTCGATCCAACTCGGCGCCACGGGTGCGGGTAACAGTGTTGTCATCCCGGCAATCACGGTTGACAACGCCAGCGCCCTCACCGTTTACGACGCTCCTGGAGCAGCCGTTTCGGTTACGGCCGCGGTTGCCAATCTGCCGACCGAGACTATCAACATCACCGACGCAAACAACCTGACCGTTGCCGGAACAGGTGCGTTCGGATTTAGCGCTCTCAGCTTCAACGTAGCCGGCGGCAACGTCTCCGTTACCGACCCGATCGCTCTTACCCTGAGCAACGCCGTCAACACCGGTGCAGCCGCCACGGTTGGCGTCACGGTGACCGGCGCCCTCTCGCTCGGCAACGGTATCGCCACCGCCGGTGGCGGCGCGGTTACCCTGAGCGCGACCAGCGTCAATGACACGGCCGCCACGTCTGGCGTCAGCATCTTCGGCCCGCTCTCTGTCACGGCGAGCACGGGCGCGATCAGCCTTAGCAATCCGTCCGGCCTTAACTCGGCTGGCGCGGTGACTCTCGCTCTGTCGGGTGCTACGAATAACTCAAACATCACCTACTCCGAGGGTGGCAACGTGGTCCTCGCCGGGGTCACGGTTGGTAACACCGCCTACGCGGGAACGACCAGCATCACCAGCCTGAACGGCAATATCACCCAGACGGGAGCCCTTGGCGCCGTCGCTAATCCCCTCGCCGGCGCGACCTTCTCGGCCGCCAACGGTGTCGCCGTCCTCGACAGCTTCACCAATTACTTCAGCGGCACGGTTAACCTGACTGCCAACGACAATGTCGCGCAGAGCAGCACAACCTCGATCACCCTGAAGAACGGCCAGGCCTTGGTCCTCGGTAACGTGAGCCTCTCCGGCAGCGGCACCGTAACCCAGAGCGCCAACATCTCCACGACCGCGGGTTCAATCACCCAGGCCGCCGGAACATCGGTCTGGATCTACGGCCCCGTGAATTTCACCACGGCCGGCACGGCTGTCACCCTGGCGAACTCTGGCAACAACTTCGGCCCGATCACGATTGCGGCTGGAGTGGGTAACGTCTCGGTCCGCGAGGCCAACCAGAATGTCTACGGGAACGTCACCGCCGCGAACTTCACGGCGACCGACGACACGGCCGGTATTTCCCAGGTCACTGCGACTGCTCTGACCCTGAGCGGAACGGCGACCCTGACCACGAGCGCGGGCGGCGCGATCACGCTCACGAACAACACCAACAGTTTCGGCGGCGCCACCAAGCCGATCACGCTGACCACGACTGGTAACGCCTCGATCACCGACACTGCGGCCATCACCACCCTCGCTGACGCGACAAACGTTGGCGGAGCGCTCACGGTGAAGAACACCGCTGCTGGCGGCCAGATCAAGGATGACCAGTCCAACTCGGCCTTCACGGTCGGTGGGATTGCGTACTTCAATGCTACTAACGCCACTTCGTTTGTGACGATCCAGGGGTCTAACAACGCGTTCGGCAGCGTGCAGATCACCGCTGGCTCGGGCACGTCCCTGATCTATCAGAACACGAACACGACGCTCTTGACGGGTTCGACCATTGCGGGCGACATAACGTTCAACGTTTACGGGAACTTCACGACCGGCGGCGCCGCCAACCAGATCATCAACTTCTCTAACGCGGGTACGAACCAGAACGTTCGTATCAACGCCACTGGGAGCATCACGGTCAGCAACACGCTGTACTTGAACAGGACGACGGATACCTTCACGGTCAATGCGACCGCGGGTCCGACAAACCTGAGCTTCCTGAGCAAGGCCGTGAATCTGGACACCGTGACCGTGACCAATCTTGGTAACGCCACGAACTACACGCCTCCCGGCAATTGATCTCGAGTTGATCTAGATTACGCCACGAAGGGGCGGCCGATTATGGCCGCCCCTTTTTTTATTTCCCAATATCGGTGCAAGGGCCATACATCGTCCTATGCGAAAGGAGGCGGCAACTGGAGCAGTGATAGCCGTTGACGGGTTATCGAAAACTTACCGGCGGAACGTGCCCTTGCGGACCTGGCTCCGTTGGGGGATCCTAGGAGGCACCCCGGATTCAGATCGCGGAGAGAATGAGCGGGAGTTGGTCCGAGCGCTGCGGGATGTCTCCTTCTCGGTCCAGCGCGGGGAGGCCTTCGGGATCATCGGCCGGAACGGGGCCGGGAAGAGCACGCTCCTGCAAGTACTGGCCGGGACCCTTCGTAAGACCTCGGGGCGGTGTGAGGTCCGGGGTAGGGTCAGTGCTCTTCTTGAACTGGGTTCGGGTTTTAATCCGGAGTTCACAGGCCGCGAGAATATCTATCTGGCGGGGTCGATCCTGGGGATAGGCCGGGAAGAGATGAACAGGAAGTTCACGGGTATCGAGGAATTCGCCGACATCGGTGACTTCATCGAGCAGCCGGTGCGAACCTACTCGACGGGCATGCTGATGCGGGTCGCGTTTTCGGTCGCGGTCGCGGTCGAACCGGATGTGCTCATTATCGACGAGGCCCTCAGCGTGGGGGACATTCTGTTCCAGCAGAAGTGCAACCGGAGGTTGCGGGAGCTGATCGCAAAGGGCGTGACTCTCCTTGTTGTCACCCACGACACGGCGTTTGTTCTGAACATCTGCCAGCGCGCGATTTGGCTAGACCAGGGGAGGGTGCGCTACCTCGGCGACGCTTCCGCCTGCGTGCGGGAGTACCTTACCGCTATGGCGGCCAGCGCTGGTAATGCGGTGAGCCTTCCAGAGGTCTCAGAGGCCCTGGAAACCGCATCCCTGCCGTCCACCGAACCTCTAAATTTGGCTATGTGCTCCCGGTTAGGAGACGGGGGAATCTATATCGAGCGCGCCTGGCTACTTGGGGAAGCTGGGGAGTCAACGACAGTGTTCCGCCTAGGGGAATGGTGTCGGCTTGTTCTAGTTATCGGGGCGAGACGAGATGTTCGACTAGCGAGCGGGGGATGTGAAATGAGGGACCGGCACGGGCAGGTTGTTTTCGCAACCGGATTGCGTGTGATTCGGAAATTGATCGACCGGATTGGCGCGAACGAACACCGGGCGGTCATCATGCGCTTCAAAGTGGAGCTCGCACCGGGGCAGTACACGCTCGATGTCGGCTGTGGGGCGGGGGAACAGGAAGACAACACTTGGCAGAGGGTAACGGCTGCGGCGGTTATCGAGGTCACGACTACCGCGGGTCAAGACGTTGTCCACGGGCTCGTGAGGCTCCCGTACGAGGTTCAAGCCTACCGAGTCTAGATGACTTCGGCGAAGTACGGTCTAAGAAGACTGAACACGAGGTAGCCCAAGGCGAGAACAGTGCCCGAGCAAAGATAGGCATAGGTGAGCTGACCGAGGTCAATCGGGGCGTGCCACAGCACCACCCGCCGCGCCTGATCGATTAGGATCAGCAGAGGGTTGAACCTCAGGACAGACCATACGACCGCCGGGACCCGGCTTGGGGCATAGACGATCGCGCTCCCGTACATGATCGCTGTGGAGATGAACGCGGTCACGTGGTTGATGTCCCGAACAAAGACACCCACGGCCGCGAGCGCCCAAGCAATCCCCAGGGCCATCATGGCGAGGGGTGCGATCAGGGCAGGCAGGGCAAGGCACTCCCAGCTCAGGCCCCCATGGCTGAACGGCGCCAGCACAAGAAGCAGCAGGACGCTCAGGAGGGAGTAGTACAACGAGGAGGCGACGCTTGAGAGAGGGATGATCTCCAGGGGGAAGACCACCTTTTTCACGAAATTCGGTTGGTTTACGATGAGGGTCGGCCCCACAGCGATAGCCTCGGCGATGAAGTTGAAAAGACTCAGGCCCAAGAACAGAGCGAGCGCAAAATCAAAGAAATTCTCGGTCGGCAAGACACCGAACTTCCCGCCGAAGATCAGGCCGAACACGAACAAATAGAGCCCCAGCATCATCATCGGGGAAAGGAGGGCCCACAGATGCCCGAGCCGGCTCCCCTTGTGGCGCATCTCAAGCTCCCGCCGGGTGAACTGGACCACGAGGTCCCGGTGGCGGTACAGGGTCGAGAAGGGATTGGCCGGCCGCATGGGGGGTGTTGGATTCGCTGGCGTTTGAGAGGCTGCCTCAGTTAGAACCGTTTTGATGGCCGAGTTAATCCTTTTCGAAGCACCCGACTTATTGCCGGCGGCCTGGCGGGATTGGACCGCACGGGGCCCGGTGCGGGTCTTCAATCCCGGTCTGCTTGCGGATGGACTGGACTGGGTCTTCGCCTACCGAGCGGTGGGTCCGGATGGTGCCCGCAGGATCGGAATCTGCCGGCTGGACAGGGGTCTCAGGGTAGTCCCGGGTTCCCAGGCGGCCCTCTCCGACGAGATTGCAAACGGCGCGGATGCGTTGCCTGGGCCGGTGGCTGCCCGGAACTGGTTTGCCGATCCGCGTCTGTATCGGATGGGGAGCCGGATCTTCGTCCACTGGAACACCGGATGGCACGAGCCACAGAATCATCAGTTTCTTCAGGAACTGGGGCCTAGCGACCTCAGGCCAATTGGAGCGCCGAGGGAGCTCGACCTGGCCACAGAAAGAAATTCTCTCGAGAAGAACTGGACCCTGTTCGGAGAGGGCCCGGTTTACGCGGTTTACCGGCCGAACCCCCACCGGATCCTTTCCGTGCCCCTAGACGGTGAGGGGAAGATTCGCTGCGTTGAGATCGCCTCCACGCCCTGGGATGTAGCTGGATATGAGAGTTCGTTCGGGGAACTCCGGGGAGGGGCGCCACCCCAGCTCGTCAGCGGGCAGTACTATTCAATCTGCCACTCGGTCTGTGGGACCCCAGGCGACTACCGCTACGTGGCGGCGGCCTACCGGTTCTCAGCCCGAGCCCCGTTTCGGCCCTCGGGGGCGCCGGCGGGTGCCCTAGGTCTGCCTCACCCGTTCGCGGGCCGGCGCATCCACGGCAAGCTCAATCCCGCCGTGGGCGCGGTCACGTACCCGTGCGGAGCGGTGTTCCGGGAGGGTCATTGGCATGTGAGCTACGGAATCAACGACGAGCATTGCGCGATCGCCGTTATGCCCCACGCCTCGATCGAGGCCGCGATCAGACCCTAATGCCCAGGGACGCAAGGCGCGCCGTGAGTGAACCGAGCAGCCTCACCCGCCGGGCATGGGCGTTTATCTGCTGCCAGTCCGTTGGCGCATCCGGTCCGTGAAACCGGGCGCGGATCCGGGCCATTTCCTCGGCCCCTGAGGAGTGGAGACTGGTGCTCGTCTTCTGTTCGTCGTGGACCCGGAAGCACCCGAGAAATTGGGGTAGGCGCACGATCTTGAGACGCGTCTGCGTGAATCGCGCCAGCAGGTCCCAGTCGAGCGCGAAGTGGAACTGGGGATCGAGGCCCCCAACCCGGTCCCAGGCGCGCCGGCGCCAGAAGAGGGTTTCCTGCGGCACGTAATCGACCCACTCCAAGGCCTTGGGATCGTGCCGTGGCAGAACCCATCGTCCGACCTCGCGGTTCTCGTCGTCGATGATGATCCTGTGTCCGTATACGGCGTCCACCTCAGGGTGGCGGGAAAAGTACTCACCGACGTACCGAAGCGAACCCGGGGCGGTCAGGTCGTCGGAGTTGAGCCAGGCCATAAGGTCGTCCGGCCCGAGGCGGTCGTGAAGCCAGGCAAAACCCTTAGCGATCGCGTCGGCCTGGCCCTTGTCCGGTGCCGACTCCCAGTGGGCGAGCGCCGCGGAGTGACGCGAGATGATCTCCCGGCTTCCATCGCCGGAATCCCCGTCCTGGACGGCATAGTCAAGGCGCGGGTAGTTCTGGTCCAGAACGCTCCTCAAGGTCCGGTCGAGGAACCCGGCCTGGTTGTACGATGGGGTCACAACCGCCACCTTCGGCAGCGCCGAATCCGGCAGGCGGGCCCGGGGCAGCCGGTCCCACGCTATCGCCCTCGGCGCGTACTGGCGGAAAACCTCGATCCGCATCCAGTAGCGCTCGACCAGCCTCTGGAAGAGCCAGGCTTCAAGCCGTTTCCAGCGATCGGATGCCGTCAGGCGGCTCTGGGCGGGGGATACCATGTCGGATTTGGTGGATTGAACAGAAACCGCGCACGGGTGAGAAGGAATAAAATCAGAAAGCAAGGGGAAGGTCGGCCTTGATCGCTGTGGGCGGCCGCAGTTAACGTGGGAACCGATGTCGCCGCCTCCCGAACGCTCCGGCCGGCTCGAGTTGCCCTTTTGGATCCTGATTGCTCTGGCAGTGGTGTCTCTGTTGAGCCGCTTGGTTCTGGTCCTGCGATGAGGACAACGATCGCAAGGTTGCGGGCTGACGGCGCGATCTGGCCGGGGCTTTTTGTCCTGGCGGCATGGTCCTACTGGGCGCTGTTCAGTCTCGTGACGCCGGTCACCGTGTGGGACGCACATACCTACAACCTGGCTCGGCTTGAGTTGGCCCGCATGGGTGGGCTCTTCGGAAACCCGTACTGGAACTCCGGCAGGCAGGTGTTTCTTCCGTGGACATTCGACTCGGTTCACTTTCCCTTCCTCCTCATCGGTTTCGGCACTTCGTTGCCGAGTTTTGCCTGCCTTACCGGGCTCCTGTTGATTGTGTTCCGGATGGTGGCCGCCCGTTTCAGCCGCAGGGCGGCCTGGTGGTGCTGCGCGGCGCTTCTAGCGCTTCCAACGCTTGTCTATCAGGCCAGCAGCACGAAGAACGACCTGGCCGTGGTCTTTGCGCTCGGTTGTTGGGCCTACGCCGGATCCCTTTATCGGACGGCCCCCCGCCGTCGCTATGTCGCCCTGATGGCGCTAAGTCTGGCCTTTGCGGCGGGCTCGAAGACCTCAGGGGTTGTCTTTGCCCTGCTGCTTCTGCCCTGGACCCTGTGGACGCTCCGGGGCGCGGCAAGCGAATGCGCCGCCTTTGTGGGTATCCTCGTCGTATGCCTTGTTCTCTGGGGAAGCCTCGAGACCTATGCCAACACCCTGCGGATCTATGGGCATGCCTTGGGACCCCGTCAATTCGTTGAGGACCTGCGCAACCGGGACGGAGCAGCCGGGGCCGCCGCAAACTTCCTCCGCTACGCCATTGGCAACACAAACGTCGGGCTCGACAGCGTGCATCCGTCCCCCGCTCTCATAGCGGCCTGGGACCGAGCGGCCCGTTCGTTGCTTGGGAAAGTCGGACTGGGGAATATGGGCTATGCGGCGGGTTATGGTGACGCCTCGCTTCACTTCTGGAAGGATGGGTGGGAGGCCTCATCGGACTTTGGCCTCCTGGGCGGGATTGCCCTGTGGTTTTCGCTGATCGCCCTCGCCATCCGCCCGCGTTCCGACCCGCTCTGGGCTCTCTCGGCGCTCGCGATAGGAAGTCTCCTCGTCATTTGTGCGACCATTGGCTGGATGCCTTGGAACGGGCGCTTTCTCATGGTTTCCTTTGTCCTCTCTGCGGTCGTTCTAGCCCTTGCCGCCGAACGCTCGTCCCGGCCGGTCCGCGCCCTATTCGGGGCCGCGGTCATCATCTCCGGGGTCGTGGCGCCGTCTTTCTCCTTCAACAAGGGCCCAACTGCTCTGTTTGCAGCCCTGCTGGACCGAAAGGCGTTTGAAACAAGGGAAAACCCCGGGATGTTCGAGGTAATCCGCGACCTCGAAACCCGTGCAGGGTCGGGGTCCGTGACTGAAATCACAGTCTGTGCGGGTGCCGACTCGTGGATCCTTCCGCTCTTCTCAATTCCCGGGCTTTCTGTGCATCCCGAGGCGGACAGAGGAAAGGTCAGCCGGCCCGAGCGGGGCCAAGGAGCGCGGTTTGTCCTGCTCCTCAACACCGTCGGCGACGGACCACCCCTGGAGGGCTGGGTCGAGATCCGGGGTTATGCTGAGGCAGATAGCGGGCTTTACCGGCTTGATGCAGCCCGCTGAGCTCGGCTGGGAACGGCCGCCCGTCTGGGATAAGAACAGGCTCGTCGGCCTCTCGCCAATCATGCGAGTATCGGCGGGGTAAGATGCTCTCTCTCGCGTTAACCCTCTCGCTGGTCGTCTTCTGGACGGTGCTCGGCCGAGCCCTCCTCGCCGCGGTTGGCGTTCGGGTGGGGGTTCTCCGGGCCTGGCTCCTGGCGCCGGGGGTCGGCCTGTCGGTCATGGTTCTCGGGCTCATGGTCGGCAGCCAGGCGGGGCTGCCGATCCGCTTATTTTCCTGGCCGCTTGGGATCGTGCTGGCGGCCGGCTCTGCGGCGGTCCTCATCTGGCGGCGGCCGCTGCTGCCCTGGCGATCCATGGTCCCGTTCGCCCTTGCTATCGTAGGCTCGGCCCTCTGGACGGAATGGCCAGCGTTCAAGCTCGGATTTAACTGGATCAGCTTCGTCACGGACGATTTTGCCAATTACTGCCTGTCGGCCGAACGCTTCAAGAATTTCGGGTTCTACCACGCCCCGTCTCTCGCTGACCTGGCCGGCCGCGATTACACGCAGTACTTCTGGTTTATGCACGTGCTGTCGCTGATCCGGTTCGGCGCTGAGCACCAGCTGGCGTGGGTTTCCTCGATCGTCGGCAAGCGGATGACGTTTGTGTTCATGCCGACGATCATCGCGCTGGGGCTTGTACAGGTGGCCGGGATCGGGGCCCTGGTACTGCACAGCGGCCGGTGGCGCCGTCAGGCCCAGTGGACCGCGGTCCTTCTGGCAATCAGCCCCATGTTCTTCTACGGGGACCTTTGCCAGGTGCTTGCCCAGGCTGGGGGCCTCGGCCTGATGCTTACCTCCCTGGCGTTCCTGACCGCGCACCTGGCAGGGCGCAGCCGCCTTCGCATGCTCGTCCACGCGGTGCCCACCGCGGTGACGGGCGCGGCGCTGGCCGTTTTTTATCCGGAGGTTTCACCATTTGTGGTGCTCGCTCTGGGGCTTTACGTGGCGATCACCTGGGCGAGGTCGAGGCGATTCCCGGGTGCCCGGGTAGTGATGCTCGAGTACGCGATTCTGGGGATACTCATCCTCCTGCGGCACAACCTGATCTCGTTTCTGTACACGCTCGCGAACCAGTTCGCGGACACCCTCAGGCACATTGACCTGTCGCTTTCGCTGTTCCCGTTCTTCCTGATCCCATCCGGCATGTCGGCCCTCTTCGGGTTCCAGCCGATCAACTTCGATATACCCGATCCTGCCGGGTCAGCGCTCGTCGCGATTGGAATGGCGCTTCTGCTCTGCACCTTGGCGGCCGCCCTCTGGCAGGCCAGCAAGCCGCTGCCGACGGCGTGCCTGCTGGTCGTCCAGTTTGGCCTCACATTGAAGCTTTTCAGAGACGGCAGCGACTTTGGCCTGTTCAAGATGGCGATGTTCATGCAGCCTGCGCTCCAGGCGAGCCTCGCTGCAATCCTCGTATCGACCCGCCGCCGGTGGGTTCCACCGGCTGCCGTCCTTGTCCTCTTCGCCCTGACTGTCCAAACAGCGCTCGTCTACACCCGATCCTCAGCCGGCCTTGACGCGGGTGTCCTGACGGAGATGAAGTGGACTTCGGATAACCTTTCCCGCACGCCCCCAGTCCCGCCCCAGGGGGCTCTGGTTGTGAGCGGGATTGACAACATCGTCGCCGAGAAGCTCGCCGCGGGCATTTACCGGGGAACCGACGAGGTATTTCTCAGCCACGACGTCTACTCGATCATCAGCTCCCTGCTGCTCAATTCGGACTGGCCGCTGATGGGGCTATACCCCCACCGGGATCTCTATCCCCTGGGGCACAAGCTGCTCAGGGACCGGGAGCGGGTGCTCTTCTCGGGCCACACGCTCTTTGATACCCGGTTCATCATCCCGCGGATGGACCGCATGCCGTCGTTCTACCTCGAGCAGCCGGTCCTGCGCAGTCTTTTCAACAAGCTCCACCCGGATGCCTCCGGCGGTGCAGGGCTCTTCACGCTGAAGCCGGTCGACAGCGTGCGCAACCAGCTTGTCTTTATCCACTCGACGCTCGGCAACCACTACTACCTGGGCAACCGGAGCATCATTTCGTTTTTCCAGCAGGAACCGGACTACTTTGACGGATCGGTCATGGTGAACGGAATTGGCCGGTTTTTCCTGCTCCGGGTGGAGAATCCCACAGACTCGCTCTTCCTGAGGATCTCCGCGACCAAGACCCTCATGCGACCTGGCCACAACGTATGGTCCCCCAATGCGGCGATCCTGGGTGAACAGAGAGTCCCGCTCAACCTCACGAGCGGCGGTGCGATAAACCGGTTTATCGGGCCGGTCCATCCGGTCCGGCTGGACGGCGCCTCATACATCGCCCTGGACTTCGGGGAACCGGCCGCCCCATTTCCTTCCCACCGTTCCGGGCTGAAGGCCCTCTACAATGGGGACATCTCCCTCGACTACCGCCGGCTGATAGGATTCGGGCGGGATATTTCCGCCCTTTCGCCGGAGGAGTTCGCGGCTATTCCCAGGCCTAGGAAGGTGTCGAATTTTCCACCGGACATCGAGAATGCGACGGGGTTTGAATATGTGGGAATCTACGAGGATGCGTGGCTTTCCCCGGACGTCGACCTAGTGATGGGAGAGGCCCGTCCCGGAGAGACCCTGCGGGTGCGCGGTTACATTCCCCAGCTGCCTGACGGAAACACCCGTTCCGGGGAGGTC
Source organism: uncultured Opitutaceae bacterium (assembly GCA_903862935.1). Classification (GTDB taxonomy): domain Bacteria; phylum Verrucomicrobiota; class Verrucomicrobiia; order Opitutales; family Opitutaceae; genus Palsa-1447. The sequence goes on along the minus strand of CAIOZY010000039.1, from coordinate 64,052 downwards.
ATTGTCAGCGTCAACGGTGGGCGTTCCTGGAGATTTGCGACCAGCCCGGGGAGGCTGGAATGGGTGCTGCCAGTGGACAAGCCCGGGCTTACGACACGGATCCGCCTGCGGTTCTCGGCCAGCGGGAGGTTGCCCTCGGGCGACGCGCGCCCGGTGTCAGCCCGCCTCGAGTCCCTGGAAATCGTGCCAGCCGAGCCGATCGATTTTTCGACAATTGGCTCGGCCCGCCCTCCCGCTGCAGGGATAGACCAGGACGGCTGGACCGAACAGTCGGCGGATCTTGACCTTGCCATGTCCCCGGCCTCGGCGGCGGTTGAACTCATCGTTGATTTCCCGGGTTGGCCCAAGATCGCGAAAACAAACGAGTTAACCATATCTGTGGACGGAGAGACTCCCTCCGTCCATAGCTTGAAGCCGGGGCGCAACGTCCTCATGCTACCCGTCAGTCCCGGTGCCTGCGTCCGGCGGCTGCATTTGGAAGCTTCCCAGTCCTTTCTGCTTCCTGCGCCCGACGGCAGGCAGCGGGCCTACCGGATGCTGTCGGCCGCGGCAGCGGATCGACCTACCCCGTGAACCCTCTCCCTCCCCAGAGAACCCTGATCGTCCGCCCGGACACGCTGGGCGATCTGGTGGCTTTCTCCGCCGTCTTGAACCGCCTGCGGGAGGCCTGGCCAGGCGCTGCGCTTTCGGTCATCATCCGTCGGCCATATCAGGAGCTGGCCCGGATGCTGGTTTCCGGGATCGACTGGATTCCCACCAACATCGACCCCTACGTCCGGTCCCCGGCGGAGGGTGGGGCGGAACTCGAACGCCTGAAGGCTGCGGTGGTGCGGTTTTCGCCGGACGTGGTGATTGCCGCTTGCCCCCGCCGAAACTGGCTCGATTTGGCTGTGGCGGCCGCTGTGCCCCGCGCCCGCCACGTCGCGTTCGCCTCGAACGAGGACGATCCCTATTTTGGAGTCCAGCTCAGGCTGCTGCTGGGGCCGAAGGCCGTGCTGAACTTCAAGGAGACTGCGCCGCCCGGGTCCGGAGAACAGGACTGGGAGCGCGGCTACGGCCTCGCCGAGTACCTGCTGGGCCAGCCGCTGCCGCACTCGCCACCCGCCCTTTCCGTTGAAGCGGCACTCTTTGCTCGGGCTGACGAGATTCTTAAAGCGTATGGGCTTAAACCTGGCCGCTTTGTTGCGTGCGCCGCTGCTGGATTCGCTCACGTGCAGATCAAGACCTGGCCTTCGGACCGGTTCGCCGCCACCGCCGGGTGGCTGCACCAGACGAAGGGCCGCCGAACCCTCCTTGTTGGACACCGGGGCGAGCGCGCTTATCTCGAGACGCTGCGTTCCCAGTCCGCCGGGTCTGCGGAGGTCTGGCTCGGAGGCGAGGGGGAACTGCCCCTGCTTGCGGCTCTCCTGGCCCGCTCGGAGCTCTACTTCGGCAACGACACAGGCGCCATGCACCTTGCGGCCGCCCTGGGCAGGCCGGTCGTCGCGATCTTTGGCGGCGGAACCTGGCCCCGTTTCCAGCCGGCGTGCACCCGCGCGATCTCGCTTGTTAATCCCCTCCCGTGCTTCGGATGCGACTGGGACTGCCCGTTTGGTGATGCACCCTGTATCCAGGCCGTCACAGTCTCTGACGCCCAGAAGGCTCTGTCTGAGGTGCTGGAGGGTCTGACCGGACCCGGAAATGAGATCCGGCGGCTGCACTCGGTGCCCTACGCAGTCGCCGCAATCATGGGCAAGACTGCGGCCCTGGCTCGGGAGCGCACCGCTGCCCACCTTGCGCGCGAACACAAGCTGGTCGAGACCGCCTATCTTGCCCGGGAGAAGGATGCGGAGATCGATATGCTTAAGGCGGCCGCTAACGAGAAAGACGCCGAAATCGGGTCACTGAAGGCCGCCGCTAACGAGAAAGACGCCGAAATCGGGTCACTGAAGGCCGCCGCTAACGAGAAGGACGCCGAAATCGGGTCACTGAAGGCCGCTTCTAACGAGAAGGATGCGGAGATAGACTCCCTTAAGGCTGCCGCGAACCAAAAGGACGCTGAGATTGTCTCGATCAAGGCGACGGCCGACGAGCGCGACGCCTCGCTCAAGATGAAGGAGGCCGAAATTGCTGGGCTGACCCGGGCCTGCGACGAGAGGCTCCAGCTCATCATCCGGCTGGACGCCCAGCTTCGGGATCCTTCGAGGAACAATCCGGGCGGGCAGCCCTGATGCGTTGGGCCCGCGATCGTCCGCTAGATGGCCGGGCCATGAGCCCTCAGGGAACCTCGTAGATGTCCAAAAGAACGTTGCCTGCTGACCCGCCCGCACTGGTGGCCACAGCCGTGTACGAACCCGGCGCCAGGGTGACCAGCACCACGGAGTCGCCGATTGCCGGCGGGTTCGGTTGGGCGGATACCGCCGTCATGGCCGCCGTCAGCTGTGGGTCGCTGCCCCAGCCCGAGTTGGTCGCGATTACTGTGCTGCCGGCATTGACGGTGAGGACCGGGTCCGACATGGCGCCCGAGACGCCATACGCAGCAAGCCCCGGACCAATCGCCCGAATCAGCACGGTCTTCGAGGTCGCACCACCGATGTAGAACCCGTCCGTCAGGCTGCCATTGGCCGGCACCGTTATCCGGCACGACAGGTTTACCAGCCGCGGGGTCGTCAGGAAATAGGTGTTGGCGGGGGTGTCGTCATAGACCTCCGCCAGGGTCTGGCCGGAGTCGCCCGCTTTTCCGTCGACCTGCACCGTGTAGCCGGGGCTGGCGCCAAGCGACAGGACAACTGCGGAGTCCAGACTTGAGGTGTTTGCGTAGACCAGGCCTGCCCCTGTGTTCGCCTGGGCCGCATTTACTAGGGCAACATTGCTCGACGGAGTTTCCCATCCGGCGTTCGAGGCGATGGAGGTCGAGCCGTTGAATACCGTCAGCTCCGGATCGGGCAGGACCCCGCTGACCCCGTAGGGCACGAGCGCCGGGCCACCGGCGCGGATCATTAGGGTCTGGGACCCGGTCGTTCCAGACCCCCCGGTCACAAACCCCATGATCAAGTCCGGAATCCCGATCGACGGATTCACCTTCGCGTTGACCGACAGATTGATGAGCCGGCCTGGGTTGCTCGTGCTGATGATGGAGACGACGGCCTCGCTAGACAGGGTGGAGCCCGAGGAATTGGACACGAGGCAGCGGTAGCCGCCTGCGTTTGAAGAAGTTGCGTTCGAGACGACCAAGGTCGCGCTCGTCGCCCCGCTGACTGCGACGCCGTTTCGATACCACTGGTAGCTCGAGGCGGCTCCGGTTGCCGCCGGGCGGGGCCCGTCTGCGTTGGCCGAGGTGATGGTGACTGTCCCGCTGGTGGTCACAGCCAGGACGACGGTCGAGCCGCTCGCGATCGTCTGGGCCTGGGGCTGGCTGCTGATCAGCGGGGCCCCTGTGGACTGGACTGCAAGGACGGCGCCGTTGCTTGTGGCCGACCCTATTCCGTTGGAGACGACAACCGTGTAGGAGCCGGCCTGCGCCGCGGTGACCCCCGTGAGGGTCAAGGTCGAGTTGGTCGCTCCGGAGATCGCCGATCCGTTGAACTGCCACTGGTAGCCCAGGCCCGAGCCCGTCGCTGCGACAGTGAAGGTTGCCGTGCTTCCGGTGTTCACCGTCTGCGATGTGGGCTGGGTCGTGATCGCGGGCTGGCTTCCGCTCGGATTCACCGTGAGGGTCGCAGTGTTCGACGTGGCCGAGCCGGCGCTATTCGTCACCGCGACCGCATAGGAGCCCGCCTGGGCTGTGGTGATGCTGGAAAGGGTGAGTATGGAGCTCGTCTGTCCCGAGATGGCAACGCCGTTGAACTGCCACTGGTAGGTCAAGCCGGAGCCAGTGGCGACAACCGAGAGGCTCACGTTCGCCCCGGCCGTGACCGTCTGCGAGGCGGGGTGGGTTGTGATGACGGGGAGGGAGGCCGACGCATTCACGGTGAGGGTGACCGTCGAACTCTGCACGGAGCCTGAGCCGTTGGTGACGGTTACGAAGTAGTTGCCTGCCTCCGCGGTCTGGACATTGGAGAGGGTCAGCGTCGAGGCGGTCGCCCCTGCGATCACCGTGCCGTCGGACAGGGTGCCGTTGGTCAGGCTCCCGCTGTAAACCTTCTGCCATTGGTAGGTGAAGGGACCGGTTCCGGTCGCGGAGACTGTCAGGGTGGCTGTCGACCCGGAATTCACCGTCTGGGATGTGGGCTGGGTCCCTATCGAGACCGAGGTCGCGACGGCCTTGCGGATCGTCTGGTTCTGGGTGTCGGTGATGAACAGGGCGCCGGAGCTATTCACTGCGATCCCGCGGGGGTCATAGAAACGCGCCGTGTCCGCGGAGCCATCGGTTTGTCCCGGACTGGAAAACTTTCCTGCGAGCGTGCTGACGATCAGGGAGGAGGAGATCTTGCGGATGATGTAGGAGCCGTTGTCTGTAACGAACAAGTTGCCGCTCCCGTCAATTGCGATGCCCCAGGGGTGGCTGAACTGGGAACCGACCGCGGCGCCGTCCACCGCGTCGGGCAGACCGAAAAGCCCCCCGAGGGTCGTGACCACGCCCGAGGCGGTCACCTTTCTGATCGTGTTCCCGCCCCAGTCCGCGACGAAAACGGTGCCCGTGCCATCAACGGCAACGCTCGTTGGGTAGCTGAACTGTGCGGCGGTGGCGGTGCCGTCGTTGCCGCCCGAGCTGCCGATCGAACCCGCCAGGGTCGAAACAGACCCGCTTGGGGAGATCTTGCGGATGACGTAGTTACCGGCGTCGGCAACGTAGAGGTTGCCGGAGCTGTCGACCGCGAGACCGTACGGGTTGTTGAGCGTTCCGCCCGTCAGGGTCAGGGTGGTCGCGACGCCGGAGGCGATCACGTACTTGATGACCGTTCCGGCTGTGTAATCCGTCAGATAGAGGTTGATCCCCGTCGAGTCGATCGCGATGCCTCGGAAGTTCCCGGTCAGACCGGAGACGGTGGTGACGACCCCGGCGGCGGTGATCTTCCGGACATCGTGGTTGCCCGATTCCGCCACGTAGACGTTGCCCGAGGGGTCGGCCGCGATGGCATAGGGGCTGTCAAACTGCGCGTTGAGGCCGGTACCGTTGACGTTACCGGGGCTGCCGGCGGAACCCGCGAGCGTCGAGACGCTGTAGGAGGTGTAGTTGACTGTGGTGCCCTGTGCCGAGCGCGGGCCGACGAGCACAAGCGAGGCTGCAATGAACAGGCGCGACGCGTGCGTCTTGAGGGAGGCGTGGAACAGACTCATGAAGGGAAAGCCTGAGGGTGGTTTGCAGAAACGAATGAGGCAACCTTGGACCGCTTCAAACCAAAAGAGTTGCGCCTTCGGGCCGGATCGGGCTCCAATGGGGAGCCATGCTTCTTAGCCTTGTAGTCCCCGTCTACCGGGAGGAGAAGAACATCCCCGAGTTCCTCCGGCGTGTCAGGCCTCTGCTCTCGACGATCACGGAGGACTACGAGGTGATCTTCGCCCTGGACCCGTCTCCGGACAGGACCGAGGAGGTGATCCTAGAGGAGCGCGCCCGCGACAGCCGGATCAAGCTCCTGAGGTTTTCGCGCAGATTTGGGCAGCCGATGGCGACTTTGGGAGGAATGTCCTACGCGAGCGGCGAGGCGGTCATCGTAATGGACGTTGACCTCCAGGACCCTCCGGAGCTGCTGCCGGAGCTCGTGGCCAAGTGGCGCGAGGGTTACGACGTCGTGATCCCCCAACGCCGGAGGCGAACCGGGGAGCCGCTCATCAAGCGGTTGGTGGCTGCGGCCGGCTACCGGGTCATAAACCGGATCGCCAATGTGGAGATCCCGCAGAACACGGGGGACTTCCGGCTTCTGTCGCGCCGGGTTGTGAACGAGTTGCTGAAACTGAAGGAGAGTCACGGTTTTCTGCGGGGCCTTGTCGCGGTCGTGGGGTTCCGGCAGTGCCTGATCCCGTTTGACCGCCCGCCGCGATTCTCAGGGCAGACCAACTACAACCGGTTCCTGGGTTCCCTGCGGATTGGCTTCAACGGGATCTTTGGCTTCTCGACCTATGCCTTGACGCTCAGCACCCAGTTCGGGTTCCTGATCGCAGGCTTCTCCTTCCTGATGGCGTTGGTCTATCTGGCCATGAAGCTCGCGGGCTTCCCTTTCCCAATGGGAAATCCCACCATGGTGATCATGATCCTGTTCCTGGGGGGTATCCAGCTGATCAGCATAGGGATCCTGGGCGAGTATATCGGCCGGATCTACGAGGAGGTCAGGTCCCGCCCGAAGTTCATCGTCGACCGACTCGAGGGGTTTTCCCCGGGACCGAGAGCCTGACCGGGTGTCCGCATACTGGTGACGGCCGCCCAACATCCAGCCGCCCGGGGTGAAATTTGCATTCACTTCGCGCGGCCCAGACCTCTTTAATTGCGGCCGTGCTGCCCAAACTACCAGCCCCGCAGGACAGCCCGCTACGCAGGATGCTGCCCGCGATCCTGCTGGTTTTTGTCGCGACTTTCGCGGCGTACTGGCCCGCGGTGGGGGCGGGCTATGTCTGGAACGATCCGGACTACGTCACCAAGCCGGCCCTCCGCTCGCTCGCCGGCCTGGGCCAGATCTGGTTTCAGGTTGGCGCGACAGAACAGTATTACCCGGTGCTACACAGCGTCTTCTGGGTCGAGCACCGGCTTTGGGGCGATGCGGCTTCGGGCTACCACATCGCCAACATCCTGCTCCATGCGACGTCGGCATGCCTGTTGGCGCTCGTCCTGCGGCGGCTCTCGATAACCGGGGCGTGGCTCGCGGCATTCATCTTCGCTCTGCATCCGGTCTGCGTCGAGTCGGTGGCGTGGATCTCGGAGCAAAAGAATACCCTTTCGACGGTGTTCTACCTGATGTCAGCCCTCACCTATCTGCGGTGGAGGGGGGGCGGGATGGACACAGCGGAAGCGACGGCCCGGAGGAGGCCATACTGGCTTGCGACAGCGTTTTTCACCCTGGCGATCCTAAGCAAGAGCATGGCCGCGACGTTGCCCGCGGCATTGCTTGTGGTGCTGTGGTGGAAACGGGGCCGAATCTCCTGGCGGGGTGACGTCGTCCCTCTCCTGCCGTGGTTTGTCCTCGCCGCAGCCGGGGGGCTGTTCACGGGATGGGTTGAGCGCAAGTTCATCGGCGCGGAGGGGTCCGACTTCTCGTACTCCATTCTGGAGAGAACCCTCATCGCGGGGCGGTCGGTCGTGTTCTATCTTGGAAAACTCGTGTGGCCGAGGGACTTGATCTTCATCTACCCGCGCTGGAGGATCGATTCCGGAGTCTGGTGGCAGCACGGATTCCCACTCGGAGTTTTGGCGTTTACCGCGCTGCTTTGGAGCCTCAGGGGGCGCTCTCGGGCGCCCCTTGCCGCTTGGCTTCTCTTCGTCGGATCGCTCTTCCCCATCCTGGGGTTCCTGAATGTCTACGCCTTTGTCTTTTCCTTCGTCGCCGACCATTGGCAGTACCTGGCAAGCCTTGGGGTCTTCTCGGCCGTTGCGGCGGGACTCACGCTTGCCTGGGGCAGGGTGGCGGGTCGATCCCGCGCAGGGGCATGGACTGCCGCGGCGGTGCTTCTCATCCCCCTTGGCATCCTTACCTGGGCTGAATGCCGCAGCTATCACGATGCAGAGCTCTTTTACCGCACGATCCTTGCGAGAAATCCGGCCTGCTGGATGGCACACAACAACTTGGGCATGATTCTTGAGAATTCGTCCCGGAGGGACGAGGCCTTGGTCCACTTTGAGGAAGCCGTCCGGCTCAGGCCGGACTACATCGAGGGGAACAACAATCTGGGGGCCTGTCTCTCTCGCCGGGGCCGGGTTTCCGAGGCTATCCCCCATTATCGGAAGGCGATCCGGCTCTTCCCCCGCTATGTCGTTGCGCACACCAATCTCGGTGCGGCCCTTGCGGAGTCAGGAAAGCTCGACGAGGCGATCGCTGAATACAACCTGGCGAAGGGAATCAGTCCGAGAGATCCCGAGGTGCGCAATAACCTCGCCGTTGATCTCCTCCACGCAGGGCGGGCGGACGAAGCCCGGACCCTTCTCAAGGAACTGCTTCAGATCCAGCCCGATTACGTCGAGGGGTGGTTCAACCTAGGTGTTGTCTCCGATGCCCTAGGCAACCAATCCGATTCGATCAGGGCATACGGGGAGGCCATTCGCCTCAACCCGGGGCACGCCGATGCGCGCAACAATCTCGGCAACGTCCTGTTGCACGAGGGACGGATCGAGGAAGCGATGGCGCAATACCGGAAAATTATCGAGATCAAGCCAGACTACGGGAATGCCTATGACAACCTCGGGCATGCCCTCGCGAAGGCCGGCCGGACAGACGAGGCCATGGAGCAGTTCCGCACGGCAAAGAGGCTCAATCCGAACGCCGCGAGCGGCTTTCTAGACTCGGGAACCCTGCTGGCGAAGCAGGGAAAGCTCGATGAGGCCCTTGGCGACCTGGAGCACGCAACCCGCCTGGACCCGCGCAATGCGGAGGCGCACAATAACTACGGAGGTGTGCTCTACATGGCGGGGAGGAGAGAGGAGGCTGGGCCCCAGTTCAGGGAGGCTATCCGGCTGAAGCCCGGCTACACCGATGCCCACAAGAACCTCGGGGTGCTCCTGGAGGCCCAGGGACGCAAGGCCGAGGCCAGGGCGGAGTTTGAGATCGTGCAACGGCTGCAGAGCCCCAAATAGGTGGATCTGCAGGTTTGCCTTCCGGTGGGCTCGGGGTTTCCCTGAACGGCCTATGGTCGCGACGAAAACGGCTGAGCCCCAGTGCCCCATCTGCGGCGCGGCGACCCAGGCGCTGGGCTCCAAGCGCGGAGTCAGAAGCCCTCGGGAGTTCTCCCTGAGACGTTGCGTCGGCTGCGGCCTCCATTTTGTGGAGGATCCGTGGACCGACTACGCAGCGATCTACGACGAGGCGTATTACGAGGGCAGGGGATCCGACCCGCTGATCGACTACGCGTTCGAGTTTGATAACCCTCGGACCACCGTCCGACAGTACGAGTGGCGGGGCTGGGACCGGCTCGTCCACAGTGACCATCCCGGACCCGTCGCCTGGCTCGACTTCGGCTGCGGATGCGGGACCCTGGTCCGCCACCTAAACGGCCTGGGAAAAGACCAGGTGTTCGGCTTCGACACGGGCGTGTGGGCCGAGAAGGCCCGGGCAAGCGGTGTCCCGATCCTAACCGAGGCGGAGTTGTCCGCCCGCGCAGGCGATTTTGATGTCGTCACGGCGATCGATGTCCTCGAGCACGTTCCGGATCCGGTCAGTGTCCTGAAGCAACTGCGGCGGCTCCTCAAGGCCGGTGGGCGTCTCTATCCCATCACGCAGAATGCCGAGACTGCGCCCCGGGATCTCAGGCGCTGGTCGTACGTGCAGCCCGAGATCCATGTGAGCTTCTTCACGCCGGAGGCGATGGCCCGGGCGCTGCGCCAGGCGGGCTTCGAGCCGCAGCAGTTAGCCCGGGGACCCGGATGGCGAGACATCCTGCGCTGCCGGATCCTCAAGAATCTAAAGATCAAGAAGATCAATTCCTTCGAAAGGCTTCTCCCCTGGGGCTTGCTCACGGGGGTCGCCGAACGGAAGGTGCGCATGGGAGCGATGCCGATTGGCATCGCGGTGTGACCCGTGAAGGCAACCGTGGCCTCGAACCCGGAACTCGACCGTCTGGCTGAGGACGCCCGCCGGGAGCGAAACTGGAAGCGGTGGGGGCCGTACCTGGCCGAGCGGCAGTGGGGAACGGTGCGGGAGGATTACTCCGCGGACGCGGAGAGCTGGAACTACTTCACCTACGAGCAGGCGATCTCGCGGGCCTACCGCTGGGGGGAGGACGGATTGCTCGGGATTTGCGACCGGGAATGCCGGCTGTGCTTCGCCCTGGCCCTTTGGAACGGGAACGACCCGATCCTCAAGGAGCGCCTGTTCGGGCTCACCGGCTTCGAGGGGAACCACGGCGAGGACGTCAAGGAGTGCTACTTCTACTTGGATGGAACCCCGACCCACTCCTGGCTGAAGGCGCTGTACAAGTATCCGCAGGGCGAGTTTCCCTACCAGCGACTGCGCGAGGAGAACCGCAGGCGCGGGCGGATCGAGCCCGAGTTCGAGCTTCTGGAGACCGGAGCTTTCGACGGCGGCCGTTACTTCGATGTCGGAATCGAGTACGCCAAGGCCGGTCCGGATGACCTGTGCATCCGGATCCGCGTGGCGAATCGGGGTCCGGATCCGGCCCGGTTGCACGTCCTGCCGACCCTCTGGTTCCGAAATACCTGGTCGTGGGGGTGCCGGCACGAGGGCCAGGGATTGCGACCCCGCCTGGGCCTGGCGCAAGACGGCCGGGTGCAGTGCGATCACGAGACCCTGGGGCGATTCTTCCTCGAGTCCGATGGGGCCAGTAGGGCGGAATCCTGGCTCTTCACGGAGAACGAAACCAACAGCGCGCTCCTTTTCGACGGGAAGAACGCATCGGCCTATGTGAAGGACGCCTTCCACGGTGCGGTCGTAGGCGGCCTGCCGGGCCGCGTGAACCCAGCCCAGACCGGGACCAAGTGCGCGGTCCACCGGATCCTGGAGCTGGCTCCGGGTGAGGAGCGGACTTGGAGGCTTCGGCTCTATTCGGAACAGGCCCGGCCGGCTGCGGCCTTCGGGCGGGACTTCGAGCGGGTGGCCTCTGCGCGGGAGGCCGAGGCGGACCGGTTCTACGCGGGGATCCGGGGCACCGATGACACGGTGGCTGCGCCCGAAAGCTCCGAGACGGGGGTCGACTGCGCCGAGGCCCGCAGGGTTGCCCGACAGGCCTACGCCGGGCTCCTGTGGTCGAAGCAGTTCTACCACTACGTCGTCCCGGACTGGCTTGAGGGCGACCCGGGCCAGCCTCCGCCCCCGCCCGAGCGGGCCGCCGTGGCCCGCAACCGGGACTGGCCCCACCTGTACGCCCGGGACGTCCTCTCCGTTCCGGACAAGTGGGAGTACCCGTGGTTTGCGGCTTGGGACCTTGCGTTCCACATGCTCCCGTTCGCCCGGATCGACCCGGACTTCTCGAAGGCGCAGCTGAACCTGCTTCTGCGCGAGTGGTACCTGCACCCCAACGGCCAGATTCCGGCCTATGAGTGGAATTTCTCCGACGTCAACCCCCCGGTCCATGCGTGGGCCTGCTGGCGGGTCTACAAGATGACGGGCGCCAAGGGCTGGCGCGACCGCGCCTTCCTCGCCCGCGTGTTCCAGAAGCTGCTCCTTAACTTCACGTGGTGGGTGAACCGAAAGGACCCCGAGGGCCGGCACCTGTTCAGCGGCGGGTTCCTCGGGCTCGACAATGTCGGGGTCTTCGACCGCTCGAAGCCCCTGCCGGGGGGGGGGAGCCTCGTCCAGGCGGACGGGACCGCCTGGATGGCGTTCTACTGCGGAACGATGCTCGCGATCGCCCTGGAACTGGCCGAGGAGGAGCCGATCTACGAGGACATCGCCTCGAAGTTCTTCGAGCACTTTGTGGCGATCGCCGACGCCATGAACTCGCTCGGCGGCACCGGCCTGTGGGACGAGCAGGACGGATTTTACTACGACCAGATCCTCTCGGAGGGCCGGGCGGTTCCGCTTCGCCTGCGCTCGATCGTCGGGATCGTGCCCCTGTTCGCCGTCGAATTCATCGACGACCTCCGGCTCGCCCGCCTGCCGGGCTTCGCCAAGCGGACCCGCTGGTTTCTGGAGAACCGCACCGACCTTACCGAGAAGATCTCCTACCTGACGCGAGGCGGGTGCACGGCCGACCGGAGGCTCCTGGCGATCCCGTCCCGGGAGCGGCTGGAGCGCGTCCTCAAGTACGTTTTCGACGAGAAGGAGTTTCTCTCCCCTTACGGGATCCGCTCGCTGTCCCGGGTCTATGGCGAGAGCCCCTTCACCGTCCAGGCCGGCGGAGTGGAGCACCGGGTCGGCTACGAGCCCGGCGAGTCCCTCGGGGTCCTGTTCGGGGGCAACTCAAACTGGAGGGGGCCGGTGTGGATTCCCCTCAACTACCTGCTGATCGAGGCGCTCGAGCGCTACCACCACTTCTACGGCGACTCCTTCACGGTCGAGTTTCCGACCGGAAGCGGCCGCCGCCTCAACCTGCGCCAGGTTTCGCGCGAGCTGGCGCGGCGGCTCGCCTCGCTCTTTCTTCCCAACGGGGGAGGGCGCCGGCCCGCGATGGGGATGGAGGCCCGCTACGTGAGCGACCCGCACTGGCGCGATCTGCTGCTCTTCCACGAGTACTTCCACGGGGAGACGGGGCAGGGCCTCGGGGCGAGCCACCAGACGGGATGGACCGCCCTGGTGACCCGGCTGATCGAGGAGTTTGTCTGAAGGTCCTGGTCTTGACGCGGGGCGCGGGCTCGGAATTATCGGCCGGCGAGTGCACCTCCACCCCATTGACTGGATCATCGCGATTGCGAGCGTGCTGGTCTGCTTTGCACCGGCGCTTTTCTTCGGCAAGCGGGCCGGGAAGAACACCTCGGAGTTCTTCGCCTCGGGCCGCTCGGTCCCGTGGTGGCTGGCGGGCCTGTCCATGGTCGCCACCACCTTCAGCAGCGACACCCCGAACCTGGTCACCGACATTGTCCGGCGCCAGGGGGTGGCGGGCAACTGGTGCTGGTGGGCCTTCACGCTGACGGGGGTGGCCACGGTGTTCTTCTACGCCCGGCTATGGCGCCGGTCGGGGGTGATGACCGACCTGGAGTTCTACGCGGTGCGCTACTCCGGCAAGGCGGCCGGGTTCGTGCGCGCCTTCCGCTCCGTCTACATGGGGCTTTTCTTCAACTGCATGATCATGGCCGCGGTGAACCTGGCGGCCTGCAAGATCGCCGGGATCCTCTTCGGGATGGAGCGCTGGCAGACGCTGCTCGTCTGCGGGGTCCTTAATGTTTCGTTCGCGACCTACTCGGGGCTCTGGGGGGTGCTGGTCATCGACATGATCCAGTTCTTCATCAAGATGACCGCGGTCATCGCGGCCGCCTACTATGCGGTCAAGGCGGTGGGCGGGATGCCGGTCCTGCTCCACGAGCTTTCGGTGAGGCCCGGCCCGAACGGTCTCCACTACCTGGACATCCTGCCGGACTTCACGAACAACTGGGACCTGGCGGTCGCGGTGTTCGTGATGCCGCTGGCGGTGCAATGGTGGGCGGTGTGGTACCCGGGTTCAGAGCCGGGCGGGGGGAGCTTCATCGCCCAGCGGATGCTTGCCTCCAAGTCCGAGAAGGACTCCCTCGGGGCGGTCCTTTTCTTCAATATAACCCACTATGTCCTGCGGCCCTGGCCCTGGATCCTCGTTGGGCTGTGCTCGATCATCATCTACCCCCAGCTCTCCGACATCCAGAAGGCCTTCCCGAACCTGGATCCCCACCTGCTGGGCCACGACATCGCGTACCCGGCGATGCTCAAGTTCCTGCCGGTCGGCTTCGTCGGCCTCATGGTCGGCGGGCTCCTGGCGGCAAACTCCTCGACGATCCTGACCCACCTGAACTGGGGCGCCTCGTACCTGGTGCACGACTTCTACCGGCAGTTCATCCGGCCCGATGCGGGCGAGCGCCACTACGTGCTCGCCGGGCGGGTCGCCACGGTGGGCATCTTCTTCTGCTCGGCCGGGATGACGTTTCTGTTGGACAGCGCCAAGGACACCTTTGACATCATCCTCCAGGTGGGGGCGGGGACGGGGCTGCTGTACCTGGTCCGCTGGTTTTGGTGGCGGGTGAACGCCTGGTGCGAGGTGGTGGCGATGGCCAGTTCCTTCGTGGTGTCGCTCGGGCTCCTTATCCTGCACCACCGGGGCGTCGCCTTCTCAACCGACCAGGCCCTGATCATCACGATTGTCATCACGACCGTCTGCTGGGTCGCAACGGCCTACCTCGGGCCGGCCACTGACAGGACGACGCTCGTGTCCTTCTACCGGCTGACCCGGCCCTTTGGGCCGGGATGGCGGCGTGTCCGGGAGGAGGCGGGGATCCCGGCCGAGGAGGGCCGGGGGCACCTGCGGGACAATATCCCGATGGCTCTCCTGGGCTGGGTCGCCGGCTGCTCGACCATCTGGTCGGGGCTGTTCACGGTCGGAAACGTGATCTACGGGCGCTGGCCGTACGCCCTGGGCCTGGGAATCACCTTTGCCGTCAGCTCGGCCGTCCTGATCGCGGTCGTCCGGGCTCTCTGGTCCGGACCCGCCGAGGACCACGTGGTCCCCGCGCGCTGACTAGGGCGTTCCGCCCTCTTCGAGGAAGGACTCCTGCTTGACGATTGGGGCGGCTGCCCGCTTCTTGCGGGCTACCGCGGGCCCTGCGTTCAGGTGCCGGGGCGGCCGGGTGGCCCTCTGGGAGACGGCCTGCTCGCGGTCGGCGACAATCCGGGCGCACATCGACTGGACCTGCAGCTGCAGCCAGTTGACGGTCGCGCTCCCGTCCCTGTAGTCGGCGGGACCGTAGTGGTCGATGCGGCCGGACTGGCGCAGGATGTCGTTCTGGGCGAACTCGTCCTGGCGGGCCGTGTTGTAGACCGCGTAGGCCTTGCCGCCGTTGCCCTTGACGACTGAGAAGCTGGGCACATCGCTCGGCCCGTCGGCGATGTAGATCATGTTCTGGAAGGGGATCCTGCGGTCCTCGGGCTTGACGTAGGCGTTCACGTCGATCCCCGGGTTCTTGTTCGTCCCCTTGTTGATCTCAAAGAGGGCCCGGGTCTTGGTCGTGTTGTCGATCACCATGCCGATCTGGGCGATCTCCGCCTCGGCGCTGATGTCGAGCTCCTCCTGCTCGAGGAATCCCGGCTGGAGCGGGTTCTCGATGAACTCGCACCCCCAGATCCCGTCGACGTGCGCGGCGACCGCGCTGCCGCGGATCATCTCCGCAAGGCCCGTGCTCACGATGTAGTGCTCGAGCTGGATCTCGTGCTTGACGAATTCGGGCTTGCCAGCGACCCAGGACTTGGACCGGTCGAAGAACTCCGGGAGCCCGGGGTAGAACTGGATTTCGGCGCCGCAGGACTTGAGGATCTTGTTGTTCAGCCCCGCCATGGGACCGGCCAGGACGTAGGTCAGCAGATGGTTCAGGTAGCCGATCTCGGAGGAGAGCCGGTAGCCGCGCTTGCGGTACTGCTCGACCAACTCGTTTGTTTCCGCCCAAAACGCCTTCTCATCCACCCGGAAGCGGCGGAAGATCGGGCCCTGCATGTACTCGGGGATCAGGGTCTTGTCGAAGTCCCAGATGCAGGCGATGATGTTTTGGGTGAAAAGCGTGGCAGGCATCCTAACGTCTCCCGATTAGAGTCCGTTGCCGGCCCGCAGGCCAGCCTGTTTTCGCCGGGCGTGGGGGGCGGCACCTGCCTGCTTGATCCCCTGTTGTTTTGATGGCCTATTATGCTTGGGGCAGGCCTCCCTGCCTTAGCCAATGGATGAACTCCCCTCAATTGGGCCGTTTCAGATGCGCCGGGACGAACTCGCCGCGCAGATGGCGGAGCCGTCCTTCTACGGGAACCCCAGGCGGGCCGCGGACGTCACGCGCGAGCACCAGAAGCTGCAGAGCCTGGTCGCAAACTACGGGGAGTTCATGCGGCTGGAGCGGGAGATGGCCGAGGCCGACACCCTGGCCCGGGACCCGGCGGCGGAGCCGGCGATGCGGGAACTGGCCGCCGCCGAGCTGCCCGAATTGGACCGGCGCCGGGCGGCCCTCAGGCAGGCCGTCCTACTTTCGATGATCCCGCCCGAGGCGACCGACTCGCGCAACACGGTCATGGAGATACGGGCCGGGACGGGGGGGGAGGAGGCCGCTCTCTTCGCGGCGGAGCTGGTGAGGATGTACCAGAAGTTCGCCGACTCCCAGGGCTGGAAGGTCCAGCCGATGTCGAGCTCAGTCTCCGAGCGCGGGGGCTTTCGCGAGGCGATCTTCCTGATCGCAGGGACCGACGTCTACAAGCAGCTCAAGTTCGAGAGCGGCGTGCACCGCGTGCAGCGGGTTCCGGTGACCGAGGCAAACGGCCGTATCCACACCTCCACGGTGACGGTCGCCGTCCTCGCCGAGGCCGAGGAGGTCGACCTGCAGATCGACCCCTCGGAACTCGAGATCACCGTCAGCCGGGCGAGCGGTCCCGGGGGCCAGGGGGTGAACACCACCGACTCGGCGGTCCAGATCCTCCACAAGCCGACTGGGCTGATCGTCCAGTGCGCCGACGAAAGGTCCCAGATCAAGAACAAGGCCCGCGCGATGACGGTCCTGAGGTCGCGGCTGCTGAAGCTGAAGGAGGACGAGGAGAAGGCCCGGTATGCCGCGGAGCGCCGCAACCAGATCGGCTCCGGCGACCGCAGCGAGCGGATCCGCACCTACAACTTTCCCCAGAACCGCCTGACCGACCACCGGATCGGGCTCACCTTGTACAACCTGCCGCAGGTCATGGAGGGCGGGATTGCGCCGATCATCACCGGTCTGCAGAAGGCCGACTACGAGGAGAAGCTCGCCGCCCTGACCGGGCGGGCTTATGCCCCGGCACGGGCGGCCGGAGACGACGATGAGTGAGACGGCCCAGGGGGGCCGGCCGCTCTCCGTCCTTGAGGTAATCCGGAAGAGCTCGGATTTCTTCGCGGCCAAGGGGATCGAGTCGCCGCGCCTGAACGCGGAGCTCCTGGTCGGCCAGTCATTGGGGCTCAAACGGATGCAGCTTTACCTCCAGTTCGAGCGCGTGCTCGCGGAGCCCGAGCTTGCGAAGATCCGGCAACTTGTCCGGCGCCGGGGCCTGGGGGAGCCCCTCCAGTACGTCTTGGGCGAGGCGGAATTCCATGGGCTCAAGCTCAAGGTGGACCGGCGGGCCCTCATTCCCCGGCCGGAGACGGAGTGGATGGTCCACACGGTGGTCGAGCGAGCCGGGACGGCGCACCCGGCGGCCGTCCTGGACCTTGGGACTGGCACGGGAGCCATCGCGCTCGCCCTGGCGACGGCATGGCCCGGGGCCTGCGTTACGGCGGTCGACTTGAGCGGCGAGGCCCTGGCCCTGGCAACGGAAAACGCGCAGGCTCTTGGGCTCGGGACCCGCGTCAGCCTCGTCCAGTCGGACTGGTTCTCGCAGGTCCCCGCGGAGGCGCGGTTTGACCTTGTGGTCGCGAACCCCCCGTACCTGTCGGCCGAGGAGACGGAGAAAGCTCCCGCGGAAGTGCGTGAACACGAGCCTGCCGCAGCTCTCACAGCCGGCGATGGCGGCCTCGCCGATCTGAGACATATTCTAAAGGGGGCCCTGCGTCACCTAAACCCCGGCGGTTGGATCGCTCTTGAGACCGGGCCGGGCCAACACGCGGAACTACGACAGATCGCGGGGGAGTACGGCTGGACGCGGTTTGAGTCGCTTCGGGACCTGGCGGGCCGCGATCGCTGCGTCCTGGCGTGGGCCTGACGGGCTCCACCGGCGTGGAATTGCCGCCATGCTGCCATCCACCGGTCGAGAGGGGGCGGGTTCGCGCAGACCGCCGCGGTAGGCCTCCCAGGGAGGCCTAGCGTATTCCCGTTGAAAGATCCAAGCCCATGGAATTTCCTCGATCGCCTATGAAGGAATTGCAACTCAGGCGATCTCAGTCTGCGGGGCGATTGCGGGGCAGGTGGGCGGGCCATCTGCGACAAAGTGGCGAACGGAAGCGATCTCGAACTCCCGGTCCAAGATGAAATCCGCATCAGCTCAGGCCTTGGGGAAAGCTCTCGTGGCGTTTGTAGTCTTGGCGGGTGCCTCTCTCTGGGCCTACCGGGAAAGCTTTTCCGTACCGTTCTCTTTCGACGACCAACCAGCGATTGTCGATAATCCGACGATCCGCGATCTCGGGTCGATTTCGGCGGTTCTCCTACCGTCCTTGGGCGGGACGAGCAGTTCAATGGGCCGGCCGGTTGTGAACCTGTCCTTCGCGGTCAACTATGCCTGGGGTGGACTCAGTGTGGAGGGGTATCACGTGGTCAACCTCGCCATTCATATCCTGGCAGGTTTTACCCTTTTTGGGATCATCAGGCGCACGCTCGAACGCTTTGACCTCACGCGGGGCGACGCCGCCCCGGATTGCGGGTGCCTGTATGCGACAGGGCAGCGGTCTGGGAGGGCCCCCAGGCAGATTTCCTATCTGCTCGCCTTGGCGACGGCCCTGCTCTGGACGCTGCATCCGCTGCTGACGGAGTCCGTGACCTGTGTCGTGCAGCGCACGGAATCGCTGATGGGGCTATTCTATCTTCTGACGCTCTACGGCTTCGTCCGGTTCTCCGAGGCAACGGGGACCTCCGGCCTCAGATGGGCCGTTGTCTCAGTCGTTGGCTCCCTCCTGGGGATGGCGACCAAGGAGGTGACGGTCACGGCACCCGTGGTGATTTTTCTCTACGATCGCACGTTCGTTGCCGGCAGCTTCCGGGCGGCCTGGCTTCGGCGCTGGCGCTACTACCTCAGTCTCGCGGCTACGTGGCTGGTGCTGTTCTTCCTGGTCTTTCAGGGGCGAGGGCATCGGGCTGGAACAGCCGGTTTCGGCGTGGGGGTCAGCGGGTGGGACTATGCCCTGACGCAGTGCCGGGCGATCATCCTCTATCTTAAGCTGGCGGTCTGGCCCCATCCTCTGGTGGTCGATTATGGCATGGATGTGGTGAAGGGGATTGGTGACGTGCTGCCTCAGGCGATTGGCCTGGTGTTGCTGCTTGGAGGAGCGGGCGTTGCTCTCTGGCGCCGACCGGCACTGGGCTTCCTGGGCGCCTGGTTTTTCCTGATCCTGGCGCCGAGTTCGAGCGTCGTTCCTCTGGTCACGCAGACAATCGCTGAGCACAGGATGTACCTGCCCCTGGCCGCCGTTGTGGCGCTGGCGGTTTGTGGCGGCTATTCACTCCTTTCGAGGTTGGGGACCGGCTCTGGCCAAGTCTCGACGGCTGCGTGGCGGTGTTACGTTGCGGCACTCTTCGTCCTGTCCGCGGGCCTGGGCTACCTCACCGCCCGCCGCAATGTCGATTACTGCAGCCCGCTGTCGCTCTGGAGCGACACGGTTGCGCACTGCCCGGCCAATCCCCGGGCGCACAATAATCTCGGAGCTGTGCTTCTCGACATTCCCGGCCGGCTCGATGAGAGCGTTGCGGAGTTGATGGAGGCGATCCGCTTGAAGCCGGATTACGCACCGGCGCACAGTAACCTCGGCACCGCCTGGTTCAAGATGCCCGGGCACATGCTGCAGGCCGAGGAGGAGTACCGGCAGGCCCTGCGTTTAGATGCGAGCATCGCCGTTGCGCACGACAACCTGGGCAATATCTGGCAGGAGATCCCAGGGCGCCTGGACGAGGCGATCGCGCAGCATGAGGAGGCGCTGCGCTTGAACCCGGAGCTCGCCTCGGCCCACACCAACCTCGCCACCGCATTGTCAAAGAAGCCCGGGCGGCTGAATGACGCGCTCGCCCACTACAGGAAGGCGCTGCGCCTTGACGGGACGAACGCCGCCGTGCACTTCGACTTTGGCAAGGCGCTCAGGCAGTCCGGAGATCCGGGCCAGGCGATGAGTGAGTTTCAGGCCGCACTCGCCCTGGACCCGGCGTTTGCTCCGGCTCACGTCAGCCTCGGTGTCATGCTCGCGAAGTCTGGAAAGCTTTCGGAGGCGGCGGAGCATTTCCGGTTGGCGATCAGTGCGGATCCGGCGAACGCCGACGCCCATAACGATCTCGGAAATGTTCTGTATCAGATGGGGCGACTGAATGAGGCGGAGGGCGAGTACAATAAGGCGCTTGAACTGTCCCCGGCGCTTGATTCGGCAAGGCGAAACCTCGGCATCGTACAAGACAAGATGCGGCGCGATGCCAAATAGAGCCTTCCGCTCGTTCCCGAATCCTGCTGCAGCCGGGGTGCTCCAATTTGGAGGGGCATCGTGATACCCGGTGCTGGCGGAGGACCTTTGGAGTCGCCGCGATGCACTCCCGACCATAAGGGGCGCGGAGTCGGCTGCCCAATGCTGGCGGTCGCTGCCAAGGTCGATCGCGCCATCAAAGATCCGTAGACCCTCGCGCCGATGTACATCCATCTTCGGATAGGGCTCCGGGTCGGGCGAGACGGCCGCCACCTCATTCGAGGTGCGCAACAAGGGAGTGCGGCCGGGCGCGCTTTGAGCCAGTCCGGGATCTTGCCGGACGGGATCGGTGCATCGTCGTCTGGAAGTGAGCTTGCCATAGTGACGGGAGCGCCAGGGTTTGCACCGGGCGCGAGCCGTCGGGTGCGACACAACCCCCCTGTTTGAGTACTTGACATGACCAGATATATGGACCAGATAAAAGGACCATTTATTAAGACCAATTAAGACCCATGAAGACCGTTACGATTTCCGAAGCCAAGGCCAGGCTCAGCGCGTTGGTCGAGGCCGCCGAGAGGGGCGAGGATGTGCTGATCATGCGCGGCTCCAAGCCGGCGGTCACGCTGACGCCGGTGACGGAGTCCGACCTTGCCCTGTGGCCGGCGGTGGCGGAGTCGGCGCTGGCTGGTTTCGATGCGGAGATCGAGCGCGACCGCCGGGCTGGGGATTTAAAGCTCCTGGGGCCCAGTCCCGCTGAAGCAGCGAAGGCGTTGAAGCGCTGATGGATCGGCCCATCTATGCGGCCAAGCGCTTCGTCACGACGTGGCGCTCGCTGGATCCCCGGTTGCAGGGAAAGGTTATCGATGTGATTCTGGCTCTGCCGGATCTGGTCGCAAAGCCGCATCAACATCGCGGATATGGATTCCGCCGGCTGCACGGCAGCGATTTTTGGGAGGCGCGGCTTGATCTGCGCTGGCGAGTTATCCTTCGTATCGGCCCCAAGGAAGTTGTCCTTTTCGACGTGATGAATCACGATCAGGTGCGACGCTTGGGATGAGCGGACGCTGGCACAGTCTGCAGAGTTCCTAACTCGCCTGGCCCGAACGACTGTCCCCGGTAAAAGCGTCCCCTGCAGCCCGCCCCGGTCTTGCCGGGTCTCCCGTCTTGCCAGGCCCGCGCCTGAGGTCCGGCGGCGGGGGGGGCTTCAGTTCTTCGCCGCGCTCGCTATCGTAAGCGGAGCGTGGTCGTTTGCCCAGTACTGACGGTCGCTTCCAAGGCCGATCGCATCATTGAGGATCCGGAAGGTTTCCCGCAGGTGCACGTCCATCTTTGGGTAGGGGTCCTGATCGGTCGAGAGGACCGCATCGGCCTCGTCCGAGTCATCCGCGCTGGCCGCGTCGTCCGCTTTCTTCGTGTCGGCGGCAGGCTTGGCCGGCGGAGCGCTCAGCCAGAACTCCTGGTGCGGGTAGTCGCTCTTGGCGAGCCGCTCCTGCTCGGCCTTGATGTCCTTGCGGAAGGCGTCGTCGGCAGACTTCTCCGCGCGGCGCTGCTCGAGATTTACGGAGATGAGCTTCTGCTCCTGGTGGGACTTGAACCAGTCGACGTCCCGCTTGAGGAAGGAGAACTCCTCCAACTTGGACTGGCGGCTCAGGCTCGACTGGCGCAGGGAGGCCACGACCTTCGGGTCGAGCGGGCGCCCGTCAAAGGGGGTGCTCGGGATCCGGTCCCAGATGAGGGCGTGGGGGAGACTCCTCTCGCCGATCGGCAGGGAGTCGTCGATCGAGGGAAGCGAGATGTCGGGGACGACCCCGCGAAGCTGGGTTGAGGAGCCGCTCGGCAGGTAGAACTTCTGGATCGTGACCTTGGCCGCCCCGGACTTTTCCGCGGACATCGCCAGCTCCGGGGAGATGTTCTTCATCTCGACCACGGTTTGCACGGTACCCTTGCCGTGGGTCGAGTCGTCGCCGATCACGACCGCCCGGCCGTAGTTCTGCAGAGCCCCCGCGACGATCTCCGAGGCCGAGGCGCTGAAGCGGTCGGTCAGGACCGCCATGGGGCCGTCGTAAGCGGGGCCGACCAGTTCGTCGTTGTCCACGATGATCCGGCCGTCGCTCTCGCGGACCTGGACGATGGGGCCGCGGGGGACAAAGAGCCCCGCCAGGTTGATCGCCTCGCCCAAGAAGCCCCCGCCGTTGTGGCGCAGGTCGAGCACCAGGCCCTGGATACCGGCCTTCTTCAGCTTGGCGAGCAGGTCGGCCGTGTCCCGGGAGGCGCTGATCTTCTCGCCCGCGGACCGGTCCCCTGCGGGCCCGTAGAACTCGGGCAGCGTAATGACCCCCATCGGCACCGGGTGGCCGTCGGCGCCGGGGACCTGGAAGATCGCCGCGTGGGCGCGGGCCGAGTTGAGCTTCACCACGTCCCGGGTGATGACGATCTCCTTGCGCGCCGAGGTGTCGGCCGCGGAGGCCGGCTGGATGATCAGGTGGACCTTTGAGCCCTGCTTGCCGCGGATCATCTTGACGATTTTTCGCAGCTTCATCCCCACGATCTCAACCGGCTCCTCGTTGTCCTGGGCGACAGCCAGGATCTTGTCGTGGGGCTTAAGCAGGTGGCTTAACTCGGCGGGTCCGCCGGGGACGAGCTCCTCGATCGAGCAGTAGTCGTCTTTAAGCCGGAGCATGGCGCCGATGCCGACGAGTTCCAGGTTCATCTGGATTCCGAAGTCCTCGTAGGTCTCGGCCGAAAAGTAGCTGGAGTGCGGGTCGTAGAGGGCGGCGATGCACGTCAGGTAGATCTCCGCCAGGTCGCTCGTCTCCACGTCGCTCAGGTTCTTGAGCAGCCGCTCGTAGTGCTTCTTGACGGTGTCCTTGGCCTGGTCGGGCGTCTTCTTGCCCAGCATCTCGGCCACGAGCTCGAACTTCAGGCGCCTGCCCCACAGCTCGTCCGAGTCGGCAGCGGTCGCGGGCCAGTCGGCCTTCGTCCGGTCGACCGCGTAGGTCTCGTTGGTCGACAGGTCGACCGGCTTCTTCAGGGCCTCCTGGATCCAGGTGATCCGGGCCTGCACGCGCTTCTCGTAGATGCGGTAGATCTCGTAGGCGGGGTCTATGTTGCCCAGGTACGCGATGTTGGAGTAGAGGGTGTCCCCGTTGTAGGCCTTCGTGAACCGGGCCCGGTCGGAGTCGAGGAAGAACAGGTGCTGGCCGTCGAGTGCGGTCATGTAGTCGGGGATCACGGCCCCGTAGTCCCCGGGGTGGACGGTCGAGCGGCTGTAGTGGGCCCCCTCCAATAGCTTCACCAGCCAGGTGGCCTCGGTGGCGAGGTTTTGGGGGGTCTTGAACGTGTCCTCAACGGAGGCCGCCGCCCGGACGCACAGGATCAGGCCGGCGAGAATCACAGCAAGCCGGCGGCTAAGGAGGGAGCGGCGGAACATCATGGAGTCTCTATGTGGACGCAAAGGCCGCGGAAATGTTTCACGGAATTGTCCGTCATGCAAGAAAAGGGGCCTTTCCCTAGGGAGGGCGCCTTAGGCGGTCCCCCGGACCTGGTCGACAATCCTGCGGGTCTCCCGGAGCCGGGCGACATGCTCGGCCCAGAAGGAGGGCTCGTCGGCAAAGGAAAGCCAGCGGGCCAAAGGGGCGCGGTCCTCGGGCTGGGCCGGAAGGGTGCTTACCCCCTGGTTTGCGTCCCGCCTCAGCGCGAACTCGACCCTTTTCAGGAACTCGTAGTTGTCCCGGAGCCGGGCGGCCTCTCCCCCCGGGATCAGGCCCGCCTCGCCCAGGGCCGCCAGGGCATCGCGGGTGCCGGTCACGCGCAGGGAGGGATGGGCATGGCCGTGGCGCAGCTGGAGGATCTGGGCCAGGAACTCGGCGTCGATCAGCCCCCCGGCCCCGGTCTTGTAGGCGCGCTCAGGCGGCGAGACGACGTCGCGCTCGCGCTCGACCCGCATCCGCATCGCCCACATCGAGGCCTCCTCCTCGGGGGAGAGAGGATCCGAGTAAAGGAGGGTTCCGACCCAGACCTTGAACAGGGCGGCGAGCGGGGCCGGGCCGGCGACCACCCGGGCCCGGACGAGCAGCTGCTTTTCCCAGGGCTGCGCCTCGCCCCGGTGGTAGGCCTCTAGGGCCCCCATGGTCGCCACCAGGGGTCCGTCGTTTCCGTGCGGCCTGAGCCTTAAGTCCACGGCGAAGGTCGCTCCCAGGGGGCCGCCGTGGCGCAGGACCCGGCGCACCTCCTCGATCTGGGCGATCGCCGCCGGGCCCGCCTTTTCCGCGCAGAGGACCAGCAGGTCCAGGTCGGAGCCGAACGCGAGTTCGCGCCCGCCGTATTTTCCCAGGGCGACGACCAACAGCTTTGTTCCCCGGACCAGGTGCCGGATGACCGCGTCGGCGAGCCGGCTCAAGGCCTCCTCGACGTCGCGGGCGGTGACAAATCCCAGCAGCTCCCCGATCAGGTAGCGCACCTGCTCGGCCCGCACGTACAGCCAAAGCCACGCGGGAAACTCCGGCTGGTCCGGCGCCGGCCCGGCCTCCAGCTCGCCCGCGAGGGCCTTGCCGGTCTTTCTGCGGCGCAGCATCTCCGGGCGCAGCACCTCCTCGAGGATCTCCGGATGGGCCGACAGGAGCTCGGACCCGTAGGTGCTGCGGTCGCACAATAGCCCCAGGACGCGCAAGAGCTGCGGGTTGGCGGCGCACTGGTTGAGGAACTGCTGGGGCGTGCCGTAGCGCTCCGCGCACCGCGCGAGCCGGCCGAGGGTCAGCAGGGGCCTGGCCAGGCCCGGGATCAGCCCGTCCAGGTGGGAGGCCAGGTGCTGGAATCGGGTCACCAATTCCGGGGTGATCTGCCGGCGGTGGTCGCCGCAGGCGAAGACCCGCAGGGACTCCGCCGCGCCCAAATCCCCGTCGAACCAGCGCTCGAGGCGGGACGCGACGGCGGCCGGGACCTGGTCGGTCGTGAAGAACTCCCACCACTCCTCGAACTCGCTGTCGACATTGCGGTCGGCGAACTGGGCCGCGTACAGCTCCTGCACGCGCTTGCGCCGCCCGTCCAAGTCGCCCAGGAAGGCTTGCGCGGAGTCGAACCCCAGCGAGGCCGCGACCGCGGCGAGCTCCTGCTCGTCCGTGGGCAGTTCGTGCGTCTGGCGCTCGTCGCGCATCTGCAGGCGGTGCTCGACCTTGCGCAGGTGCCAGTAGGCCTGCGTCAAGAAGTCGGCTTCCCCGCGCCCGATCAGCTCGTAGCGGGCGAGCCGCTCCAGGGCGGCGGCGGTGACCCCCGTCTGGAGGAAGGGGTTGCGGCCGGCGTGCAGCAATTGGAGCGACTGCGCGATGAACTCGATCTCCCGGATCCCGCCCGGGCCCCGCTTCAGGTCCCGGTCGAGCTCCCCGCGGATGATCTCGCGCTCGGTGCGCGACTTCATCGCGGCCACCTCCGACAGAAGCGCCAGCGGGGGCCTGCGGGGGTACCGGAAGGCGTGCATGTCCTCGAGAAACTCGGCTCCGAGCGCGTGGTCGCCGGCGACGGGCCGGGCCTTCAGCAGGGCCAGGCGCTCCCAGGTCTGGCCCGCGGTCGAGTAGTAGTTTTCGATCGCCCCCAGCCCGTACACGAGCGGGCCCCAGGCCCCCTCGGGGCGGAGCCTGACGTCGACCCGGAAGAGGAACCCGTCGGCCGTCGACTCGGTCAGGAGCCGGGTCAGGGTCTCGGCGACCTTCGTGAAGAACTCGGCGTTGACCATGGTCCCGGCCGCGCCGTCGCGGTGGCAGTGGCCCTCGCCCTCGTAGATGTAGATCAGGTCGATGTCGGAGGAGAAGTTGAGCTCCCCGCCTCCGAGTTTCCCGAGCGCCAGAATGCAGAACCGCGCCGGGCGGCCCTGGTGCTCGTCCCAGGGCCGGCCCAGGCGCTCCGTCCACCGCTTCAGGGCGATCCGGTAGCAGTCCTTCAGGCAGAACTCCGCGAGCTGGCTGAGCTCCGCAACCGCTTCGGCCTCGTCGGCGATCCCGTTCACGCTGCGGTGGGCGATCAGTAGCGACATGCGGCGCCGCCACCGTCGAAGCCTCGGCAGGTGGACTTCCTCGCTTGCCCCTTCCGAGCCGGCGTCGGCTGAGAAGCCCTTCCATTCCTCGATGAGGAGCCGGTGGCCGTAGGAGGGGCGGAGGTTTCGCTCCTCCTGGAGCCAGCTGCAGATCTCTGGCTCACGCGTCATCAGCTGCCCGTACAGGGGGCTTGCCTGCGCCAAGAGCCCGAGGCGGTCCCAGGCAGCCTGGCCTACCGAGTCGGCCGGGAAACTGGGGTGCTCAGCGAGGATCGACGCCCGGAAGCTAGCGCCGGCTGAGCAGGTCGTGCGCATCGTCGAGCAGGCGCTTCTCCTCCGGGGTCAGCGCCCCGAAGCCCTTGCTGTTGATCTTGTCCAGGATCCGGTCCACCTCGGCCTTCAGCGACTCGCGGTTGGTGAGGTTCACGCGATAGGCGGGGGCGGGGGAGCCCTGCTGGGCGGCCCGCTTGCTCCAGCGCGGAGCCTCGGAGCTTGCGCGCCTCAGCGGCAGGCGCCACCGGGCGTTGTGGGCAAACTGGAAGTAGAGCCACCCTGCGGCCATCCCGCCCAGGTGCGCGGAGTGCGCCAGCCCGAAGGGGGAGGGGGTGCCGAGGAGCTCATAGAAGACGCAGCCGAACAGGTCGATCGCCACGCAGGCGAGCGCCATGTACTTGGGCTTGAGGCTCACCGGGATGATGAAAAACAGCAGAAACGTCATCTCCCGGTCCGGATAGAAGCAGGCGAAGACAATCAGGAGGGCCGAGGCGCCGGCCGAGGCGCCCAGGAGCATCGCCGGAGCCTGCCAGTTGGCCGCCGCCCAGCACACCCCGCCCAGCGCCACCGCGCTGGCGAAAAGCCCGACGAAGCGCTTCGGGCCGAGCAGCGGCAAGAGCGGCCTGCCCAGGAAGTAGACGGCCAGGACGTTCGTGAGGACGTGCAGCAGGTTGTCCTGGTCGTGCAGGAACGCGTAGGTGAAGAGGGTCCACACCCGCCCCGAGCGCAGCGCCGCCGGCGTCACCGCAAAGAGCGACTCCATCGCGGGTCCGGCCTGGAAGAGCCGGGTCATCACCGTTTGCAGGACGAATCCGGAGATGATCGCCGCGATCAGCCAGCCCAGGACGCTTGTGCGCTCCTCGGGTCGGTTGTCCTGCATGTAGGGGCGGTCGGAGAGCATTTGCGGGTGGTCCTTGGAAGCTAAGCGCTGCCTCGGCAAATACAAGACCTCATGCCGTCGGGCACCCGGGTTGAGGGCGCCGTCTGGGGGGCTTGACAGAAACCGGGACCGGGGGCTTTGTTTCTACCCCATGGCAAACAAAGCTGAGAAGTGGCCCAACAACGCAGCGGGCAAGTTTTACGTCGACCAGCAGTGCATTGACTGCGACCTGTGTCGCGAGACGGCTCCGGTTTCCTTTACGCGCAGCGATGAGGGCGGTTTTTCCTTCGTCCACAAGCAGCCGACCACCGAAGAGGAGATTGCGCTGTGCATGGAGGCTCTCGAGGGCTGTCCGGTCGAGGCTATCGGAAACGACGGGGAGTAGGATTTACGGCCGGATTCCGGCTTGTTAAGCTCAGTAATCATACGCCTTAACAGAAGGCTTGCAGGTCCGCCATGTTCGGACTTGGCTGCGGCTTCAGCGCATGCCAGCCCAAGCCCAAGGGACGACGACACCAGCCGCTGCCGCGGACCTGCGGCACGTGTGGCATCCGTTTACCCAGATGAGGGAGTACGCCTCCCTTCCGACAATCGAGATCGCCTCGGGCCAGGGGGGGTGGCTCACCGACACGCAGGGCCGGACCTATCTCGACGGGACGGCCTCGATCTGGACGAACGTACACGGCCACAACGACCCGGACCTAAACGCCGCCCTGGAGCGCCAGCTCAGGAAGGTCGCCCACTCGACCATGCTCGGGCTCACCCATCCGGTGGGCTCCGAACTTGCCTCCGAGCTGTCCGGGCTCGCCCCCTCGGGCCTGGACCGGGTCTTCTTCAGCGACAATGGGGCCGGCGCCGTTGAGGTGGCCCTGAAGCTGTCCTTCCAGTACTGGCAGCTTTCGGGCCGGCCCGAGAAGCGCGGGGTGATCGGGCTTCAAGGCGGCTACCACGGGGACACCTTCGGCGCGATGGGGGCGGGGGACAGCGGAGCCTTTCACGAGCGGTTCCGGCCGTGGTGCCTGCCGGCCAAGCACTTCACCGCGCCGCATTGCCGGGAGTGGGGGGGGCAAGTCTTCTCGGCTGACTCCGAGGCGAGCCTGGCCTCGCTGCGGGGCCTTCTCGAGGCCGAGGCGGGCACGACCGCCTGCGTCATCATCGAGCCGTCCGTCCAGGGCGCGGCGGGCATGAGGCTGCAGCCCCCGGGATTTGTCCGCGCGGTGGCCGAACTCTGCCGCCGGCACGGCGTCCACCTGATCCTTGACGAGGTCTTTGTCGGATTCGGACGGGTGGGGCCGATCCTGGTCTGCACGCAGGAGGGCGTGCGCCCGGACTTCCTGTGCCTGGCGAAAGGCCTTACGGCGGGCTACCTGCCGCTCGCGGCGACGCTGACATCCGATGCGATCTTCGATGCCTTTCTCGGCTCCCACGACAGCGGCCGGGCCTTCTACCACGGCCACACATTCACCGGGAACCCCCTGGCGGCCGCGGTTGCCCTCGAGAACATCCGCAAGCTCATCCCCTTGGTTGAGTCCGGGGTCCTGCGCGAGCGGATCGCCTTCTTCGGCCGGGCCCTCGGCGAGGCGTTCGCGGGAGACCCCCGCATCCTTGAGGTTCGCCAGCGCGGGTTCGCCGCCGCACTGGACCTGGCCCCGTTAGGACCCAGGGAACCGCGGCTGGGGCTCCGGGTCTGCCTGAAGGCCCGCGAGTGCGGGCTGCTCCTGAGGCCCCTTGGCGACACGCTGCCCTTGGTCCCCCCGTTCTGCTTAAGCGAGCAGGAATTGTCCGAACTGGTCGGGCGGACGGCCGCCGCCCTCGACGCCGCCGTCCCCCGCGCCTAGCGCCATTCCCCTTTTCCCCTCCCATGCCCACCCGAGACCTCGCCACGATCCGCGCCCTGTACAAGCTGCCGCTGCCCGACCTGATGTTCAAGGCCCAGCAGGCCCACCGGCTCCACCACGACCCGGCCGGCGTGCAGCTGTGCACCCTGCAGTCGATCAAGACCGGCCGCTGCCCGGAGGACTGCAAGTACTGCCCGCAGGCCTCGCGCTACGACACGGCGGTCGACCCGGAGCCGCTCATGGACACTTCTTCCGTGGTCGCTGCGGCCCGCGCGGCCCGCGCCGGCGGCGCCTCGCGCTTCTGCATGGGGGCCGCCTGGCGCGAGGTGCGCGACGGTCCGCAGTTCGACTCGGTCCTGGAGACGGTGAGCGGGGTGGCCGCCCTCGGGCTCGAGGTGTGCTGCACCCTGGGGATGCTGACCGCCGAGCAGGCCGGCCGCCTGAGGCAGGCCGGGTGCGCCGTCTACAACCACAATCTGGACACCTCCCGGGAGTACTACCCGTCGATCATCACGACTAGGACCTACGACGAGCGGCTGTCGACCCTGGCGGCCGTCCGGGAGGCCGGTCTCCAGGTGTGCTCCGGCGGAATCCTCGGGATGGGCGAGTCGGTGGAGGACCGATTGAAGCTCCTGGCCGAGCTGGCGAACCTCGAGCCGCAGCCCGACTCCGTGCCGATCAACGCCCTGGTTCCCGTTGAGGGCACCCCGCTCGCAGAGAGGGAGCCGGTCGACATCTTCGAGTTTGTCCGCGTGATCGCCACCGCGCGGATCCTGATGCCCAAGGCGATGGTCCGCCTGTCGGCCGGCCGCACGGCCATGAGCGAGGAGGCGCAGGCCCTGTGCTTCCTGGCCGGGGCAAACAGCATCTTCCTCGGCGACAAGCTCCTGACGACCCCCAACCCGGAGCGTTCCGAGGACCTGGAACTCCTGGCCCGGCTCGGGATGCATCCCCTTGCCGCCGGAGAGCCGGAGGGGGCCTCGTCCCGGGCCTAGCCCGGGGCCTCCCATGCAGCAGCTCCTCGTCACCGGATCGGACACCGGGGTTGGGAAGACCCGGGTCGTGGCCGCCTTGGCGCGGATTCTCGGGGAGGACGGCTCCCGGGTCCAGATCGTCAAGGTGGTCGAAACGGGCGTCGTCCCGGGCTCGGGCGGCGACGCGGAGCGCGCTCTCCGGATGTCGGGCACCCAGGCCCTGGCCCTGACCCTCGAGTCGTTCTCCCGGCCGCTTGCGCCGGCGGCCGCCGCGGCCGCGGAGGGCCGGCGCGTCTCCTTCGAGGGGCTTGTCGAGAAGGCCTGGGCGCTGCCCGAGTGCGACTGGAGGATCTTCGAGGGGGCCGGGGGCATTGCGACCCCGCTCGACGACCGGGGCCGGGACTGGGCCGACTTTGCCGAGGAGGCCGGGGTCGACCGGCTTGTGATCGTGGTCCCCGACCGCCTCGGGGCCATCAACCAGGCCCGACTCGCTTTTGGCCGGGCCGAGGGGGCGGGGCTGGCAGCCGGAATCTGGCTCAACACGGTGGAGATACCCGACGCCGCCACGGCCGAATCAAACCGCGCGGGGCTCCAGTCGGCCGGCGTTCCGGTCTGGGCCGAGCAGGGCCACGGCGCCGACCTGCCCGCAGACCCCGGCGCGGTCCATCGGCGCCTGTCCGGAGTCCATCCGGCCGGGCCGGCGGCCGATTCGTTTGCGGGCCGCTGCGCCGCGATCCTTGCCGAGCGGGAAAAAAAGCACCTGCGGCGGCGCCTGCGCGTGGCCCCGCCCCGCGAGTCGGTCCTGAACCTCGCCGACAACGACTACCTGGACTTGGCGCGCGACCCGGCCCTTGCCGCAGCCGCGGCCGAGGCCGCGGTCCGGGAGGGCACCTCGGCCTCGGCCTCGCCGCTGATCACCGGATGGACCGAGGGC
Source organism: uncultured Opitutaceae bacterium (assembly GCA_903862935.1). Lineage (GTDB taxonomy): Bacteria > Verrucomicrobiota > Verrucomicrobiia > Opitutales > Opitutaceae > Palsa-1447. The sequence goes on along the minus strand of CAIOZY010000039.1, from coordinate 33,343 downwards.
CACGAGCGGTTGGTCGCGGCCCTGTGCTCCTGGCACGGATTTGACTTCGGGCTTCTGTGGACGAGCGGCTACGCCGCAAACGGCGCGGTATTGGGCACCCTCGCCCAGCGCGGGGACCGGGTCTACGCCGACCGGCTGATCCACCACAGCATGATCGCCGGGCTCCTGCGGGGGGGGGCCAGGATCCAGCGCTACCCCCACTTGGACTTGGACCGGCTCGAGCGGTGGCTTGAGCGGGACGCCCGGCAGGCCGCGCCGGCCCTGGTCGTCACCGAGAGCGTCTTTAGCATGGACGGGGACTTTCCCGACCTGGGGCGCCTGGCCGAACTCAAGCGCAAGCACCGGTTCTTCTGGGTCCTGGACGAGGCGCACGCCCTCGGCTGGTACGGCCCCGGGGGCGCCGGGCTCGCGCTTGCCTCGGGGGCCTCCGGGGAGGTGGACGTCCTTGTGGGAACCCTGGGAAAGACCCTCGCCTCGGGCGGGGCGTATTCGCTCTTTCGCGACGAGGCGGTCCGGGACGCCCTGGTCAACGTGGCCGGGGAGTTCGTGTATTCGACGGCGCTCTCCCCGGTCAACGCCGCGTGCGCCCTGGCGGCGATCGGGAGGGTCCGGGACCTGTCCGCGGACCAGGGCCGGTGGCAGGAGGCCTCGCGCTGCTTCAGAGGCGCCCTGCGTTCGGACGGCTGGGAGGTCCCCGACGGAGACTCCCCGATCGTTCCCGTCCGGCTGGACGACGAGGACCGGGCCCTCGGTGTCGCCGAGGGCCTGCGCGCCCAGGGGATCCTGGTCGCCGCGGTCCGCCCCCCGACGGTGCCGGCGGGGACAAGCCGGCTTAGGATTTCCCTCAAGCGCACCCTGGGGCCCGCCGACTTCGCCCGGGTGCGCTCCGCCCTCAGGGCGTGGAGCCCGGGCCGGGGGGTGGGCCGGTGAGGATCGGCTGGCTTTTGGGCTGGGCCGTGCCCCAGGCCTGGTTTTCCGGGCTCGCGGCCGAGGCGTTTCCGCTCGCCGGGCACTCCTTTGAGGGCGCCCGCCCGGGCGCGGTGGGCCGGCTTGCCGAACAGGGGCCCTTCGACTGGGTGGCGGGATATTCCCTGGGGTCGCTCCTTTTGCTCTCCGAGCCGGAGCTTGCGGCCCGCGCGGGCCGCAGGGTCGCGCTTCTTTCCCCCATCTTCGCCTTCCCCAAGGAGGCCCTCGACGGAGGGCGGATCAGCCGGGCCGAGATCCGGCTTTTATCCCGGAGGCTCGGCGCCGACCGGGCCGCGGCCCTCCGCGGCTTCTACTCGCTTTCGGGGCTGGATGCCCCAGCCGACGGGGCGGGGGAGGAAGCGGACTTGCGATGGGGGCTCGAGCGCCTCGAAGCGCTCGCCGTCCCCCCGCGTTTGCCCGAGGGATGGAGAGCCTGGTGCGGAAGCGAGGACCGATTGCTCGACGCGCAGAGACTGCGCGAGATCGAGCCGCGGATCTCGGTCGTTGCGGGAGCCGGCCATCACCCGCTCGCCCTGATGAGGGCCCTGGCGGCCCAGGCCGGACCGGATGGGGCGCAGGAACCATGAGCACGGCCATGAGCCCCTCCGAGGCGGGATTGCTCCGAAGCGAGGCGGTCGTCGACAGCTTCAGCCGCGCGGCCCGGACCTATCTGAAGTACGCCCAGGTCCAGGTGGAAATGGCCCGCTGGCTTTCGCAGTGGCTTCCGCCGGGGCGCCGGGGGGCGGCCCTGGAGATTGGCGCCGGCCCGGGGATCTTCACGGAGCGGCTCATCCCCTGGGAGGGGCGGCTCCTGGCGACGGACCTTTCGGATGCGATGTGCGCTGCGGGACAACTCCGGGTTCCCCAGGCCGAATGGCGGGTCATGGCCGCTGAGGCCCCTTCGGGCGGGCCGTGGGACTGGATCTTCTCCAGCAGCATGCTCCAGTGGGCCGCCGATCCGGCCTCGACCCTCGCCGCGTGGGAGGCCTGCCTCGCCCCGGGGGGCCGGGTCGTGGCGGGCCTATTTGCCGCCGAGAGCCTGTCCGAATGGGCGGCCCTTTCCGGGGAGAGTCCCCCCGTCACCTGGAGGACCCCTGAAGAGTGGCGCCAGGCGCTCGAGGGCGCGGGTCTTAGGCTCCTGAGGGAGGATTCCGTGAAGCGGGTCTTTTGCTACCGCTCGGGCCTGGATTTTATGCGGTCCATTCACGGGATCGGCGGGGCGCCTGGGCGCCGCCACGGCCCGGGTTCCCTCCGGCGCCTGATCGGCCAGTACGAGGCCCGCCACGGCGGGCCCGGGGGCGTCTGGGCGAGCTGGAGCTTCTACCGGTTCGAGGCGGTCCGGCGCGGCGCTTGACAAGCGGCCGTGCGCCCCGGTCATCTCAGGGCCGATGTCCGACAATCCGTTCCTCGACCCCTCCTTCGAGATCCGCTGGTCGCGCCTGTCTCCGGAGCAGGTCGGGCCCGCCGTGGACGAGGGACTCGGTCGCGCCCAGGCTGCGCTCGACGCGATCGCGGCGAAGGACCCGGCCTCGCTCACGTTCGAGAACACGATTGCGGCGCTCGAGGAGGCTACCGAGGATCTCTCGGTCGCCTGGGGGAAGGTGGCCCACCTGCAGTCGGTGGCGGACACGCCGGCTTTGAGGGCGGCGCACAACGCGGCGCTTCCCCGGGTCTCGGCCTTCTTTGCGAGGATCCGGCTGAACGGCGCACTTTGGGAGCGGGTCAGGGCCTTCGCGGGTTCGCCGTCGGCCGCGTCCCTGACGGGAGTTCGCCGCAGGCTCCTCGAGGAGACCCTCGCCGACTTCCGCGAGGCGGGGGCCGACCTGGACCCGGCGCGAAAGCAGAGGCTTGAGGCCCTGCAGGGCGAGCTGGCGGAAGTGACGCAGAAATTCTCCGACAACGTCCTCGACGCGACGAACGGGTGGGACCTGGTCGTCCGGGAGGAGCGGCGCCTGGCGGGGCTTCCGGAACGGGCCAAGGCGGCTGCCCGGCAGAGCGCGGCGGAGCGGGGTCTGGGCGCCGAGGGCGCGCCCGCCTGGCGCTTCACTCTCCAGGCACCCTCGACCGAGCCTTTCCTCACGTACCTTGAGGATCCGGAGCTCAGGCGCCAGATGTGGGAGGCCGCTGCCGCGGTCGGCGCGAGGGCCCCCCACGACAACACGGGCCTCGTCGGCCGGATCCTCGCCCTTAGGGCCGAGAAGGCGTCGATTCTGGGAAAGGCGCATTTTGCCGACTCGGTCCTGGAGCGGCGGATGGCCAAGTCGGCCGACCGGGCGCTCGCCTTTCTTAAGGATCTGAGGAGCCGCTGCGCCCCGGCCTTCGAGCGGGAGTGCCGCGAACTGGAGGAGGCGAGGACGGCCGGGGAGCCGGGCGGGCCTGCCGGCCGGCTCGCCCCGTGGGAGATCGCCTTCTGGTCAGAGCGACTGCGAAGGGCCCGGTACGACTTCGACGAGGAGGCCTTGAGGCCGTACTTTCCCATGGACCGGGTGGTCGCCGGGTTGTTCGAGATCGCCCGCCGGGTGTTCGGCGTTCGCGTGACCGAGCGGCCGCAGGGGCAGGTCGAAACCTGGCACCCCGACGTGCGCTTCTACGACGTCGACGACCGCCGGGGGCGGCGGGTCGGCTGCTTCTACGCCGACTGGCACCCGCGCGAGGCCAAGCGCGGAGGGGCCTGGATGAACACCCTGATCACCGGGGGGCCGCGGGCCGACGGGAGCCGGGCGCCCCACCTGGGGCTGATCTGCGGGAACCTCACCCCCCCGGCCGGGGGCCGGCCCGCCCTCCTCAGCCACCGCGAGGTCGAGACCCTCTTCCACGAGTTCGGCCACCTGCTCCACGGGCTCCTGGGCGAGGTCGAGTTCAAGTCGCTCAACGGGATCAACGTCGCTTGGGACTTTGTGGAACTGCCCTCGCAGATCCTCGAAAACTGGTGCTGGGAGCGCGAGAGCCTGGACCTGTTCGCCCGGCACCACGAGACCGGGGAAGCGATCCCCGAGGGGATCTTCCGCAGGATGACCCAGGCGAAAAACTTCAGGTCGGCCTGCGCCGTCATGCGGCAGGTCTCGCTCGCGAAGCTGGACCTGATCGTGCATACGCAAACCGCGGAGTTCTCGGGGCCGGCGGACCCCGAACCCGCGCTCCGCGCCGCGGTCGCCGACTGCCTGGTGCCGACCGAGCCGCCGGCCCCGACGGCCGCCAAGCGCTTCACCCACATCTTCGCCGACCCGGTCGGCTACGCGGCCGGATACTATTCCTACAAATGGGCCGAGGTCCTCGACGCCGACGCCTTCACCCGGTTCAAAGCCGAAGGGATCTTCAGCTCACGGGTGGGGTCTGAGTTCGTGGACAAGATCCTCAGCCGGGGAAACTCGGACGACCCGGCCCGGCTCTTCCGCGACTTCATGGGGAGGGACCCCGATCTGGGCGCCCTGCTCATCAGGTGCGGGCTTCTGCCCTCCGCGGAGGCCCCGCGGAGTTGACCTCTTTTGCAACCTCCGCTAAGTTCTCGCGTCAATCCTTTCCATGATGGCTCCCCTTGCGTTCATCTTCATCTCCACAGGCGTCTTTTACCTGTTGCTGATCCTGGTCTTCATCTTCGCGATCTATGCGCAGATCCGCGTCTCGAGCGCCTATGACAAAAATTCCCGCATTCTGTCCCGCGGGGGCTTAAGCGGGCGCGAGGCGGCCGAGGCGGTCATGACCCAGGCGGGGATCACCGATGTCACAATCGAGGAGACCGAGGGGCACCTGACCGACCACTACGACCCGATCGGCAAGAAGCTGGTCCTGTCCAGCGAGAACTACCGCGGGACGAGCCTGGCGGCAGTCGGGGTCGCCGCCCACGAGGCCGGCCACGCGATCCAGCACAAGGTCGGCTACCAGATGCTCAACTTTCGCATGGCGCTTGTCCCGGCAACACGGGTCGTCTCCGGGGTGCTTCCCTTTGTCATCCTGGCGAGCTGGTTTCTGATCCAGGGCCTGACGGGCCTGATCCTGGACATTGCAATCGTCTGCTATGCGGTCCTGACCCTGTTCAACCTGGTGACGCTCCCGGTTGAGTTTGACGCGAGCCGGAGGGCGAAGGTGCAGCTGGTGAACCTGGGGGTCCTCGAGCCCGATGAGATGCCCGGGGTCAACGAGACCCTGAACGCCGCGGCCCTGACGTACCTGGCGGCCTTCGTCAGTTCGCTTCTGTACCTGCTCTACCTCGTGTCGCGCCGTCGGTGATAGCGGTCCTCGTCGCTATCCTGATCCTGGGCCGGCTCGCCGGCTCCCTGTGGCTTTCGGCGCTGAACCGCTCCGAGGTCAGCCGTCACGCGGACGCCCCCCCTCCGGCTGCCGCCGCGGTTATGGACGGGCCCACCTATTCAAAGGCTGTGGCCTACACCCTGGCCCGGTCGCTCTTCGGGGGCGTGACCGAGGTCTTTGACGCGGTCGTCCTCGCCGCCGCGGTCCTCACCGGGGCTTTGCCGGCCCTCTACCGCGGGGTTTCGGGCTGGGGATCCCCGGGTTCGGCGTGGGCCGGGGCCCTCTTTGTCGTGATCTGCGGGGTCCTGCTCTCGCTTCTGTCGCTTCCTTTCGACGCCTGGGAGCAGTTCCGGATCGAGAGCCGGTTCGGCTTCAACCGCACCAGCCCCGGCCTGTGGGCCGCCGACAAGGCCAAGGGGCTCGGCCTGGGGCTTGCTCTGGGGTTTCCGGTTGTCTGGGCTCTGCTGGCCCTTGTGGGGTGGGTGGGGCCCCTGTGGTGGGTGTGGGGGGCGGTGCTCGTCACGGCCGTCCAGCTCGTGATGATCGTCCTTTACCCGATGCTGATCCTGCCGCTGTTCAACCGGCTCGAACCCCTGCCCGAGGGGGAGCTGAGAGCCCGGCTGATGGCCCTCGGCGAGAAAACAGGGTTTCGTGCGGCCTCGATCCAGGTGATGGACGGCAGCAAGAGGTCGGGCCATTCGAACGCCTTTTTCACCGGGTTCGGCCGCTTCCGGCGGATCGTCCTTTTCGACACCCTGGTTGCCCAGCTCTCCCCCCTTGAATTGGAGGCTGTCCTCGCCCACGAGATCGGGCATTACCGCTGCGGCCACATCCCCAAGAGGCTCGCCCTGTCCACGGCCGGGCTCTTCGCGTGCCTTGCGGCCGTTGCCGCCCTCGCCGGCTCGGCCTGGTTCAACCCCGCCTTCGGCTATCCCGCCGGGGCGGCCGCCCCGGCGCTCCTTCTGTGCGGCCTTTTGGGCGGGCTGGTCACCTTCTGGCTCTCGCCGCTTTTCAACGGCCTGTCGCGGCGCCACGAGTACGAGGCCGACGCGTTTGCCCGGGATGCCCTGGGCGGGCCTGAGGGCATGGTCGGGGCCCTGCGAAAACTTGCCGAGAAGAACCTGACGAACCTCACGCCCCATCCCTGGTTCAGCGCCTTCCACTACTCGCACCCCACGCCCTTCGAGCGGGAGCGCGCGCTGACGGCCGCCCGCTGACTAGCCGGGAAACGCTTCGTCGATCAGTTCGCAGAAGTGGTGAATCAGGAACAGGTGCGCCTCCTGGGCGGCTGCGCCGCTGTTGCCGGGAATGATCAGCTCGCACGTGGCGAGCCCCTTGGCCTTCCCGCCGCCGCGCCCGAGGAAGGCGACCGACTCGAGCCCCAACGCCTTGGCCTGCTGCAGGGCCGCGACCACGTTCGGGGAGTTTCCGCTCGAGGTGAGGACGACCACCAGGTCGCCCGGCTTGCCCAGGCCGGCGATCTGCCGGGCGAAGACCTGGTCAAACCCGAAGTCGTTTCCGATGCACGACAGAAGCGACCCGTCCGAGGACAGCGCCACGGCCGGCAGCGAGCGGCGGCTCTTCGCGTAGCGGCCCACCAGCTCGGTGGCGAAGTGCGCGGCCTCGGCGGCGCTCCCGCCGTTGCCCGCGATCAGGAGCTTTCCTCCGCGCCGGAGGGTGTCGAGGATCAGCCGGGCGGCCTGGTCGATTGAGGGGCGGATCGTCGGCAGGGCCTGAAGCGCCCGGGTCGTCTCGGCGAGGGATGATTCGAAGTTCATCGGGCCGCATGATAGGCACGGGCGGGGCCGTTAGCCAAGCTCAGGGTCGCCTCTTGGGGGGGGACATGGGGGGATTGGGCGAGCCGGGGATCGGAAGCCGGACCAAGATTAGCCTCGCGGCTAGGGGAGCCTTTGAGGTACACGAAACGGGTCGCAACCATGAACGTCCGGCAGATGTGGAAGGCCAAGCTGGAGGGGCGGGGGACGGGCCCGGCCCGGACCGCGGTCTGGGCGGACGGCTCGCCGGCGGGGCGCAAACCGTTCTCGGGCAGAGTCCTGGGAATCGATCCGTCGCTGCGCGGCACCGGGCTTGCGCTGGTGGAGTTCACGCCGGGGCAGACGCCTCTTTTGCTTCGCAGCCGCACGGTCCGCGTCCCGAGCAGCCGCCCGATGTCCTCGGCCCTGGCCGAAATCCACCGGGAGGTCACGGCGATCCTGGCGGGGGCCGGCGCCCGCCACGTGGCGCTCGAACAGCCGATCTACGTTCAAAACGTCCGCACCGCCCAGATTCTCGGGGCCGCTCGCGGGGCGGCGATCGCGGCGGCGGCGCTCCTGGAACTTCCGGTCTTCGAATACGCGCCCCTTCGGGTCAAGCAGGCCGTCGTCGGGGCCGGCCGGGCGAGCAAAGAGCAGGTGGCGCGAACCGTGATGGCGCTTCTGGGCCACCAGCGGGCCCTGGCCTACGACGAGGCGGACGCGGCCGGGGTGGCGCTCTGCCACGCCTTCACCTGGAGGGGCTGAACCGGGGAACCCCGAACGCGAACCCGATGACACCGACCGGCCCGCTTCTCGTGATCGCCCTCGGCTCGGCGCTCGGCGCCGCGGCCTTCCTGCGCTTCCCCAGGGCGTGGCTTGCGCTCGTCCTTGTGGGGACGGCGGCGGGGCTTGGGGCCTGCGCCTTCGTCCTGTGGGGCGGGCCGGCCTGGGACTGGCCGGGCGGGTTCGAGGTCGCCGGGCAGCCGGTGCACCTAAGGCTTGACGGGTTGAGCGCCCTGTTTCTTGCCCTGGTCTGCGTCGTCGGGGGGGCCGGGGCGGTCTACTCGATGGGTTACTGGACGGACGCCGCGCACCCGCGCTCGGCCTCCCGGGGGAGGCTGTGGTGGAGCGAGATCTTGCTTGCGATGGGGTTCATCCTCGTCGCCACAAACGGGCTTCACTTTCTCATCGCCTGGGAGGGGTTCGTCCTGGGGTCGTTTTTCCTGATCACCCTCGACCAGAGCCGGCGTGAGGCGCGCCAGGCCGGATGGCTCTACCTGGCCGCCTCCCACGTCGGGACCCTGTGCCTGTTCGGGCTCTTCGGCGTCCTGGCAGCGCGCTTGGGGACCTGGGAGCTGGGCCCGGTGCGGGGCCACCCGGAACTGGCCCCCCTGTTCTGGCTCGCCCTGATCGGCTTTGGGATCAAGGCCGGAGCCTTCCCGCTGCACATCTGGCTGCCCTCCGCCCACGGGAGCGCGCCGAGCCACGCCTCGGCGCTCCTATCGGGGGTCGTGATCAAGATGGGCATCTATGGCTTGATCCGCTTCGGCGGCTGGCTGCCGGTCCCGGCAGCTGCGGGCTGGGTGATCACGGCCCTGGGCCTGGTGAGCGCGGTCCTAGGGGTCGCCTTCGCGCTGGGCCAGCACGACCTGAAGCGGCTGCTCGCCTACCACAGCGTGGAGAATATCGGCATCATTCTGATCGGCTTCGGGTTCGCCCTGGTGGCGGCCAGCCGGGGCCACGCCGCCTGGGGCCTGCTCGCAATGGCCGGGGCGCTCCTGCACGTGTGGAACCACGGGCTTTTCAAGGCGCTGCTCTTCCTCGGGGCGGGCTCGGTCCTCCACGCGACCGGATGCCGGCGGATGAGCGGGCTCGGCGGCCTGTGGAGGCGGATGCCGTGGACGGCCGCGCTCTTCGCTCTGGGCGCTGCGGCGATCTCGGGCCTGCCCCCCCTGAACGGATTTGTGAGCGAGTGGCTGGTCTACCTCGGACTCTTCGACGCGGTCCACGCCCGGGGGGCGTCATCGCTTCTAGCCGTCGTCAGCGCGATCCTGCTCGGCGTGACCGGGGCCCTGGCGCTCGCCTGCTTCACGAAGGCCTCCGCGGTCGTCTTCCTAGGGGCTGCGCGCTCGGAGGCCGCCAGGCGGGCCCATGAGAGCGGATGGGCCATGCTGGGGCCGATGGTGGCGCTTGCGGCCCTTTGCGCGGCAATCGGGCTTTTCCCGGTGCTGGCGTGGCCTGCGGTTGCCCGGGCGGCTGCCGACTGGACCGGGGCGGGCCCGGCGGCGGCGGCCCCGGCCGAGCTTCGGACGCTGGGGCTTTGCAGCCTGGTGGTGGCCATCCTCGGAGCGGCGGCGGCCGCCCTCCTGTGGCGGCGGACGGCTGCCGGGAGCCTGCGGCGGGCTTCCACGTGGTGCTGCGGCTACGCCGAGCCGACGGCGCGCATGCAGTACACCGCCGGGTCCTTCGCGGGGATCATCACCGGATGGTTTGAGGGGGTGCTCCTGACGCATCGGACGCAAGTCCCTGCGGGACAAGGGCCGGGACGGGCCCCCATCGTGGACGAGGGGGTCCCCTCGAGCCTGGATGACCACACACCGGAGGCCGTGCTTGAGCGGGTGGTGGGCCCGGCGGCCAGGGTGGTGATGAGGGTTGCCCTCGGGGCCCGCAGCCTGCAGCACGGCCGGCTGCCCGCCTACCTGCTGTATGTGCTTGCCGGACTGGCCGGACTGGCCGCAATCATCTTCCTCGCATGTATCTTAACCTGATCCAGATCGCCGAATCCTTCGGGGTTCCGGAGAAGGTCGTTGACGACTGGATCCGCAACGAGGGGCTGCCGCATGTCCCCGACCGGGGCCGGCTGATCTTCGATCGGGCGCAGGTCGTGGCGTGGGCCGCGGAGCGCGGGTTGGCCGCCCAGGCGGGCTTCCTTGCGGCCGAGGGCTCGGCGTTTTCGACGGACCTGGACCTGGAGGCGCTCCTGCGGGCCGGGGGGATCTGGCGCGACGTGCCCGCTTCCGAGGTGACCGCCCGCCTGGCGAAGGTGGTCGAGGCGCTGCCGGGAGTGGCCGCACCGGTGCGCACCCTTCTGGCGAAGAAGCTCTGCTCCGAGGACGGGGTGAACTGGGCCCCGGTCGGCGGCGGATTCGCCCTTCCGCACCTGAAGGCGCGGATCGCGATGGGCCGCGACCACGGCGCCGTGGCGATCCTGATGCTCCGGGAGGGCCTGGCCCTTGCGGAGGCCCCGGCCGACGGGGTGCCGGTGACCCGGCTGCTGTTCTTCCTGGCGCCCTCGCCGCGGATCCACCTGGAGTTGCTGGGGCGCCTGAGCCGGGCGCTGACCCGCGGACCGCTCAAGGAGCTGGTGGTGCGCGGCGCAAGCGACGCCGAGATCTTTGCCGCGGCCGGGTCGGGGGACCGGAAATGACGGACGGGCCCATCCTGTTCGTTGCCGCGGCGGCCCTCCTCCTGGGCTGCCTTTTAGGGCCCCGGTTTCCGAGGCTGTGGATCGCCCTGACCCTCGCCGGAGCGGCCGCCTTCATCGCGGCCTCCGCCCACATCCTCGGGGGCGGCGAACCGTGGGAATGGCGGGGAGGGTTCAGCGTGGGCGGGGAGCAGCTCCATCTGCGGCTCGACGGCTTGAGCGCCCTTTTTCTCGCGCTGTTGGGGGTCGTGGGGGGGGCGGGGGCGGTCTATTCGCGCTCCTACTGGTCCGACGCCCAGTATCCGAGGTCGGCCCCGCGGGGACGGGCCCTGTGGAGCGCCCTGGTCGTCAGCATGGGGGGCGTCCTCCTCGCCTCGAACGGGCTGCACTTCCTCCTGGCCTGGGAGGCCTTCGTCCTGGCCGCGTACTTCCTGATCATCCTCGACCCGGACAGCGCCGGGGCGAGGCCGGCCGGATGGCTGTACCTGGCGGCCTCGCACGCGGGAACCCTGTGCCTGTTCGGCTTTTTTTGCGGGATCGCCTCGCGCACCGGCAGCTGGGACCTGGGGCCGATGCGGGACAACGCCGGTCTTGCGCCCCTGTTCTGGCTCGGGCTTGTCGGGTTCGGGTTGAAGGCGGGACTGTTCCCCCTGCATGTCTGGCTGCCCTCGGGGCATGCGAGCGCCCCCAGCCACGTCTCGGCGATCCTCTCCGGGGTCATGATCAATATGGGTGTCTACGGGCTGGTCCGCTTCACCGGCTGGCTGCCGGTGCCGCACGAGGCGGGCTGGGTGCTGATCTTCGGGGGCGCGGTGAGCGCCCTGGCGGGGATGGCCTTCGCCGTCTCGCAGACCGACCTGAAGCGGCTTCTGGCCTACTGCACGGTCGAGAATGTCGGGATCATCGGGGTGGGCCTGGGGGCCGCGCTCCTGGGTTCGGAACAGGGCGGCACGAGCTGGGGGGGGCTCGCCCTGGCGGGCGCCCTCCTGCACGTGTGGAGCCACGGGCTTTCCAAGGCGCTGCTGTTTTTCGGGGCGGGTTCGGTCGTCCACGCCACCGGCACCCGAGACATGAGCCGCCTGGGCGGGCTGTGGAAGCGCATGCCCAAGACGGCGGCCCTATTTGCCTTCGGGTCGGTCGCGATCTCGGGCCTGCCGCCCCTGGGGGGATTTGTGAGTGAGTGGATGATCTACCTGGGGCTTCTCGGCGCGGCCTCGAGCCGCAGCCCTGCGGCCTGGGCGGCGATCCCGGCAGCGATCCTGCTGGGCATCTCCGGGGCGCTGGCGCTGGCCGCCTTCGTGAAGGCCTGTTCCGCCGTGTTCCTGGGGGCCTCCCGCGGGGGCACCTCCGATCACGCCCACGAGAGCCCGGACCTCATGATCGGCCCCATGGCGGCGCTCGCCGCCCTGGGCGCGGTCATCGGCCTGGCGCCCGCTCCCCTGTGGCCGTCGATCGCCCGCGCGGCCGGGGCCTGGCGCGGTCCCGTCGGCCCAATGCCCTGGGCAGTCCTCGCCCTGGGGTTGTGCAACCTTGTCCTGGCGGGCCTTGCGCTTGTCGCCGCTGCGCTCCTGGGCAGGCGGGTGCGGGACGGCGGGCTCAAGCGGGCGCCGACTTGGTCCTGTGGCTACGCCGAGCCCACGGCCCGCATGCAGTACACGGTCGGATCGTTTTCGGGCATCATCTCGGGATGGTTCTCGTGGGCCCTGCGGCCGCAGGGATGGTCCCAGCGTCCGAGGGGCCTGTTCCCTGCGAGGGCCCACCGCTTCGAACGCATTCCGGAGACGGTGCTCGAGGATGCGGTTGCGCCGGCCGCCCTGGGGGTGCTCCAGCTCTCCACGCTGGTCCGACGGTTGCAGCACGGCCGCCTCCGCTTCTACATCCTGTACATCGTGGCCGGGCTCGCCGGCCTCGGGATTCTCACGGCGATGGAGGCCCGCCCATGATGGCGAGTGTTGAGTTCATTGTGCGGATCGGCCTGTGGTTTCTCCTGCCACCGCTTTTGCCGGGGATCGTAAACCGCGTCAAAGCCTGGGTCGCCGGGCGCCGCGGCCCCCCCGTCCTGCAGCTCTACTACGACCTGGCCCGCCTCTGGAGGAAGGGTGTCGTCCTAAGCGATCTGGCCTCGCCGGGCTTCATCGCCGGACCTGCGGTCGCCTGGGTGGCGGTCGCCGGGGCGGCGCTGCTGTTGCCGCTCGGCCCCCTGGGTTCGCTGCTGAGTTTCCGGGGGGATGTGATTCTCCTGGTCTATCTCCTCGCCCTGGCCCGGTTCTGCACCGCCTGGGCGGCGATGGAGACCGGTTCGTCCTTTGAGGGGATGGGCGCGGCCCGCGAGGTCAGCTACGCCGTGCTGGCCGAGGCCTCCGTGATCACCGCGGTCCTCGCCCTGAGCGTCCAAAGCGGCAGCGTTTCCCTGGCGCGCATGATGGAGCCGGCCGTCGGCTCCGGGGGGGTGCTTTTGGCCGCCGGGCTGTTCACGGTTCTTTTGGCGGAGAACTGCCGCGTTCCCTTCGACGACCCCGCCACCCACCTTGAGCTCACGATGATCCACGAGGTGATGGTCCTCGACCACAGCGGACCGCCCCTGGCGGTGATCCTGCACGGGGCCTCGATGAAGCTGCTGCTGTATGCCCTGCTGCTGGTCCAGGCGGTGGTGCCGCTGGGCGGACTGTCCTTCCCCGCGGCGGTTGCGGTCCTGGCCGGGGGCGTCCTCGCCGTCACGGTGGGGGTCGGGCTCGTGGAGTCGCTCCTGGCGCGGTTTGCCTTCCGCAGGGTGCCGTTATTGCTGACGACGGCCTTCCTGCTGTGCCTGTTTGCCCTTCTCGTCGCCTGGAACGGAGGTGCCGCGTGAGTTCGGGCCTGAACCTGCTGATCGGAATCTCCATGGGCCTGAACCTGCTCGCCCTGGGCAGCAGCCGGCTTCCCTCGCTGATCCGGGTCGCCGCCGCGCAGGGCGTCGTCCTGGGGCTCATGCCTCTGTTGATGGAGCACCACTTCAGCTGGCTCGTCGCCCTGACGGCCGTGACGACGGCGGTCGTCAAAGGGGTCGTGATCCCGACTCTCCTCAGGCACGCGATGCGGGCCGCCAACATCGACCGCGACCTGGATCCGCTGATCGGATTCATCCCCTCGCTGCTTCTCGGGGCCGCCGGCACGATCGCCGCGGTGGCGCTTGTCCGCGTGGTGCCGCTCCTGCCCGAGCACCGGGGCTTGCTCCTGGTCCCGGGCTCGGTCGCCGCGATCCTGACCGGCTTTATCCTGCTGATCGCACGGTCGAAGGCCATCTCCCAGGTGTGCGGCTACTTGATCCTGGACAACGGGGTGTACCTCTTCGGACTGCTGCTGATCCACGCGATGCCCCTTCTGGTGGAGGCGGGGATCCTCCTCGACCTGACTGTGGCCGTGTTCGTGATCGGCATCATCGTCGACCGGATCCAGCGGGCCTTCGACTCCCTCGACACCCGAAAGCTGACGGCGCTCCACGAATGACGCAGTACTTCTTAATCGGAATCCCCCTGGCGGCCGCCCTGGCCGCCGCAGCCTGGCCCGACAACCGGACCCGGCCGTGGCTGCTGCCCGCCACCGGGATCGTCCACACGGCCCTGTCGCTCTGGCTGCTCGTATCCCCCCCGCAGGTGCCGGCCGGGGCCTGGCTCGGATTCGACCCGCTGGCCCGGGCGATCCTGCCCGCCGTCTCGCTGCTTTTCCTGGCGTGCTCTTTGTACGGAGTCTCGTATCTGCGCACGCGCTCGGAGCGCTCCAACCGGGTCTTCGTGGCGGGGCTGTTGGCCGCCTTCGGGCTGATGAGCCTCGCCCACCAGGCCCGCCATCTGGGGTTGCTGTGGATCGCGACCGAGGCGGTGACCTTCGCGTCGGTCCCCCTGATCCACTTCAACGGGACGCCGCGGGCCTTCGAGGCGACCTGGAAGTACCTGCTGGTCGGCGGCACCGGGATCGCCCTTTCGCTGCTGGGTTCGTTCTGCCTGGGCTACGCCTCGCTCCAGGGGGGAGGGGCCGGGGACCTGACGTTCGCCGCCCTGTCCGCCCAGGGGGTGGCGCTGTCGCGCCCGTGGGTGCTGATCGCCTGGGTGCTCCTATTGGCCGGCTACGGGACCAAGATGGGGCTCGCCCCGATGCACACCTGGAAACCCGACGCCTACGGGGAGGCCCCCGGGATGGTTGGGGCGATGCTCGCCGGGGGCGTGACGACGGTGGCCTTCGCCGCGGTCTTGAGGGTGCGCGCCGTCATCGACGCGGCGGGAGCGGGCCGGGAAGCGGGCATAACGCTGATGGTGATCGGGCTTTTCTCGATGGTGGTGGCCGCCCTGTTTCTGCTGGGAACCCGCGACTTCAAGCGGATGCTCGCCTACTCGAGCGTCGAGCACATGGGCATCCTCAGCTTCGCCGCCTCGATCGGCGGGGCCGGCGTCTGGGCGGCGCTCTTCCACATCTGGAACAATTCCCTGACAAAGGGTTCGCTCTTCCTGAGCGCGGGCAACATCCGCCGGGCCGCGGGCGCCCGCACCGTGGACGAGGTGGGGGGGATGTCGGTCCTGACGCCCCGCTCGGCGGCGCTGTTTGTCACCGGCATGTTCGCGGTCACGGCCTGCCCTCCGTTTGGCCCGTTCTTCAGCGAGCTGCTAGTCCTCAAGGCGGCCCTCAGCGGCGGGCACGGGATGGCGGCCGCCGTGTTCCTGGGGAGCCTGCTGTTCCCCTTCTTCGGGCTGACGAGGCTTGTATTTGCGATCGTTGACGGCCGGCCCCGCACGGCCGCCCGCACCGCGGGCAAGCTCTTCCCCGAGACGGCGGGGGTTGTCGTGCCGCCCCTGATTCTGCTCGGGCTTTCGGTCTGGCTCGGCCTGGCCACGCCCTCCGTACTGCACACCGCTTGGTCCGATGCAGTCGCGCAGCTGACGCCCCCGGTCAAATGAGCGCGAACTCCCCATTTGCCCTGCTCGCAAACGCCACCGCCCTGCCTTGGGCGGAGGTGCCGGAGTTTGCGCCCGAGGAGCTTGTGCAGGCCACGGGGAAGGAACTGGACCGGGGGGCGCGGCTGTGCTCGTGGTTCGGCCTGTCCGAGGGACCGGCCGTGCGGCTGGTGGCCCTGATCGCCTACGACGCGGACAACAGCCTGGCAGTCGGCCGCAGCCGTCCGTTCTCCGGGAAGTACCCGTCCCTGGCGGCGACCCACCCGCAGGCGCACCTGTTCGAGCGCGAAGTCTGGGAGCAGCACGGGGTCATGCCCCAGGGCCATCCGTGGCTGAAGGCCGTGCGCCGGGCCGGGGAGGCGGGCCCGGGGGTCATCGATTTCTTCCGTGTCGAGGGCCCTGAGATCCACGAGGTGGCCGTGGGCCCCGTGCACGCCGGCATCATCGAGCCGGGGCATTTCCGCTTCCAGTGCGCGGGCGAAGAGGTGCTGCACTTGGAGATCGCGCTCGGCTACCAGCACCGCGGGATCGAGGAGGCCCTGGTCGGGGGGCCGCACCGGGCGAGCCTGTCCCAGATTGAGACCGCGGCCGGGGATACCACGATCGCGCACACGACGGCGCATGCGGGCGTGATGGAAGCCCTGGCGGGAGCCGAGCCTCCGCTGAAGGCCCAGTGGCTGAGGGCGATCGCCCTCGAACTCGAGAGGCTCGCCAACCACACCGGCGACCTCGGCGCCATGGCCGGGGACGTCGCCTTCCTTCCCACGTCGGCCGCCTGCGGGAAGATCCGCGGCGATTACCTGAACCTGACGGCGCTGATCTGCGGCAACCGATTCGGCCGCAGCCTGGTTCGCCCCGGGGGCTGCCGGGTCGACCTGGAGCCGGCCCGGATCAAGACCCTGGCCGAGCGCCTCGCTGTCGCCAACGCCGAGGCCGATGAGGCCTGCGCCTGGCTCTGGGACGCCGCCTCGGTCCGATCCCGCTTCGAGCACACGGGCAGCGTTTCGACCCGGCAGGCTACCGAGGTGGGCCTCGTGGGCCCGGCGGCAAGGGCCTGCGGGCTTGTGCGCGACGTCCGGTTCGACCATCCCTGCGGGTGGCACCGCTTCGCCCAGGCCCCGGTTGCGGTCTGGCCTGGCGGCGACGTCTTCGCCCGCGCCCGGGTGCGCTGGCTCGAGCTGCAGAGGTCGGGGCGGTTCGTCGCCGACGAACTCTCGAACGCCCCCGATGGGCCAGTGCGCGAGCCGGTGGAAGCGCCGGCGCCCGACACGCTGGCCGCCTGCCTTGTGGAGGGCTGGCGAGGCGAGGTCTGCCACGTGGCCCTGACCGGCGGGGAGGGGCGCCTTCGCCGCTACAAGATCACCGACCCGTCCTTCCACAACTGGACGGGGGTGGCGATCGCGATGAGAAGCCAGGCGGTCTCCGACTTCCCGCTGTGCAACAAGAGTTTCAACCTGTCCTACTGCGGCCACGACTTGTGAGCTGCCGCCCTCCATGTTTGTCCTAGACGCGATCGCCCACCGGCTGCGCAGCGGCTGCCAGACGATGGCCTACCCGAAGGGCCCGGCGCCTGCGCTGCCGGACCGCCACGGGGGGGCCCTCAGGCTCGACGCGGCCCGCTGCCCCGAGGGCTGCGGGGAGTGCCTGCCGGTGTGCCCAACCGAGGCGATCACCCGCCCGGCCGGCCAGCCGACCGCCCTCGACCTGGGGCGCTGCATCTTCTGCTCGGCATGCGTCGAGGCCTGCTCGCACGGGGCGGTCTCCCACACCGGGGACCACCGCATGGCGGTCAGGGCCCGAGGCGAGCTGGTTCTGGGGGCCGCGGGGCAGGAGCAGGTCCGGCTCGCGGCCGAGCTGGACGAGAAATTGAGGAAGATGTTCGGCCGCTCGCTCCGGCTGCGCCAGGTGAGCGCCGGCGGGTGCAACGCCTGCGAGGCCGACACGAACGTCCTGGGCACGATCGGCTGGGACCTGGGCCGGTTCGGAATCCAGTTTGTCGCCTCCCCGCGGCACGCCGACGGGCTGCTGATCACCGGGCCGGTGACCCGGAACATGGAGCTGGCGCTGCGCCGCACCTATGACGCCGTTCCCGAGCCCAAGATTGTGATCGCGGTCGGGGCCTGCGCGATTTCGGGAGGGCCCTTTGAGAAAAATCCCCAAGCGGGGACGGGCGCCTCCTCGGTTGTGCCGGTCGACCTGTTCATCCCCGGCTGCCCGCCCCATCCGCTCACGATCCTCGACGGGCTCTTAAGGCTGCTCGGGCGCCTCGAGGGCGCCTCAGGGCCCCCGGCGCGGCCCTGACCGGAGGGAGGCCCGCCCACTTTAGCTTTGCCGTGGGGATGCCCCGTCGGCTACAAAGGTGGCAGGTTTTCGGAGGCAGAGCCTCTGCGAAACCTAGCTGCTGCTCATGAACAAACGCCGCGTTGTCGTCACGGGGTTGGGTGTTGTCGCCTGCAACGGCGTCGGCGCGGACGAGTTCTGGCGCGCCAACGCCGAGGGCAGGTCCGGGATCACGCGGATCGACGCCTTCCCCACAGCCGAGTTCACCTCCCAGATCGGGGGCCAGGTCAGAGGCTTCCAGCCGAAGGACTTCATCCCTGAGGAACTCGTCCCCAAAATCGACCGGTTTGTCCACTTCGGGCTCGCCTGCTCCGCGATGGCGCTCAAGCAGAGCGGGCTCGACCTGGCCGGGTCCGCGGCGGACCGGGTCGGGGTCATCATCGGCTCCGGCGTCGGCGGGCAGTTGTTCCACGAGGAGCAGATCGTCGCCGCGCTCGAGCGCGGGGCGGGCCGGATCAGCCCCGTGTCGGTTCCCCGGATCAGCCCCAACGCGGTCTCCTCCCAGATCGCGATCCGGTACGGGTGCCGCGGGCCGAACCTGGTGATTTCGACCGCGTGCGCCTCGGGGGCGAACGCGATTGGCGAGGCTTTGCGCAAGATCCAGTACGGCGAGATCGACGCCTGCCTGGCGGGCGGGGTCGAGGCCCCGCTCACGCGGTTCAACTTCGGGGCGTACAGCGCGATGCGCGTGCTCTCCAAGCGAAACGACGAGCCGGCGGCCGCCTCGCGGCCATTCGACGCCGCAAGGGACGGATTTGTCATGGGGGAGGGAGGGGCGATCCTCGTTTTGGAGGACTACGAGCGGGCCCGCTCCCGAGGAGCCGAGATCCTCGCCGAGGTGGCCGGCTACGCGAGTAACTCGGGAGCTCACCACATGGTGATGCCCGACCCCGAGGGGGGGGGCGCGGCCCGCGTGATGGTGGCCGCCCTGAAGGACGCGGGGCTAGAGCGGGTCGACTACATCAACGCGCACGCGACCTCCACCCGGGCCAACGACATCGCCGAGACCAAGGCCATCAAGGCCGTGTTCGGGGCAAGGGCCCGCGAGATTCCCATCTCGGCCACAAAGTCGATGATCGGCCACTCGCTGGGGGCCGCCGGGGCGATCGAGGCCGTCGTGTGCGTCCAGGCGATCCGCTCCCAGTTCATTCCCCCGACGATAAACCTGACCAGCCCCGACCCGGAGTGCGACCTGGACTACGTGCCGTTGAAGGGGCGTGCCGCGAAAATCTCCGCCATCCTGTCTAATTCTTTTGGATTTGGGAGTTGCAATGCGGCCCTTGTTTTTGCCGAAGTGAGGTGAATCCACATGACGAACCAGGAAATCGAAGCCAAGATCAGGAGGATCCTCGCCAAGAAGCTGGGCGTCGCCGAGGACAAGATCACCTCCGAATCCCGGCTGGCCGAGGATCTCGGTGTCGACTCCTTCGGCGCGATTGAGCTCATGTTCGAGATCGAGGAGGCCTTCGGGCTCAAGATTCCCGACAGCGAGATCGAGCACGTCCGCCGCGTGAAGGACATCACCGAGTACGTGGCGACCTGGCTTGCGAAGCAGCAGGCCGGCTGACCGGGCTTTTCAGGTGCCCGTCTGGGCTAGGCCCTGCTTTAGGGCCTCCTCGAACAGCGCGATCGCCGTGTCGATCTCGGCCTCCGTGATGTAAAGCGAGGGGGCGATCGTGAAGACGTTCTTGTAGTAGCCGCCGACGTCGAGGATCAGGCCCTGGGGCTTGCCCGCGGCCGTGAGCTTGCCGGCCAGGCCGATGTTGACCATCGCGTCCGTCAGCTCCCGGTTCGGCGTGATGCCGTCCTTCTGGCACATCTCCACCCGAAGCGCCAGGCCCAGGCCGTCGACGTCGCCCATCTGCGGGTACCTCTTGGCGAGGTCCTTCAGCCGTGCGAGGAAGTAGGCGCCCCTTTGGTTCACCTGAGACTCGAAGTTCTCCTCCTCCATCATCTTCACCGCCTCCAGGGCGACCGCCGTTCCGAGGCTGTTCGACGAGAAGGTCGAGTGGGTCGAGCCCGGCGGGAAGACCGTCGGGTTGATCAGCTCCTCGCGGGCCCAGATGGCCGACAGGGGATTCATCCCGTTGGTCAGCGCCTTGCCGAAGGCGATCACATCGGGCTGCACTCCGAAGTGCTCCATCGCGAAGAACTTTCCCGTCCGGTAGAATCCCATCTGGATCTCGTCGTCGACGAACAGGATCCCGTGCTGGTCGAGGGTCTTCTTCAGGCGCGGGAAGTACTCCTTGGGCGGGATCACGTAGCCGCCGGTGCCCTGGATGGACTCGGCGAAGAACGCTCCGAACTCGGCCTTTCCGGTCTTGTTGACGACCCCGTAGTACTCGGTCTCGAAGAGCCTCTCAAACTGCTGGACGCAGTACAGGCCGCACGACTCGCGCTTCAGGCCGTACGGGCAGCGGAAGCAGTAGGGGTAGGGGATGAAGTTGGCCCGGTCCCCGAAGTGCCCGAACTTCTCCCGGTAGCGGTAGCTCGAGGTGATCGAGGAGGCCCCCAGGGTCCGGCCGTGGTAGCCGCCCATGAAGGCGAAGGCGAGGTTCTTGCCGGTGCGGGTGCGCACGACCTTCCAGGCGTCCTCGATCGCGGCCGCGCCCCCGACGTTAAAGTGGATGCGGCCCTTCTCGCCGAAGGCTTTCTGGACCCGCCGGGCGAGTTTCGTCGCCAGGAGGATCTTCTCCTTGTGGAGATACTGGCAGGCCAGCTGCGGCAGGGTGTCGATCTGGTGCTTGAGGGCCGCGTTGAGCCTGGGGTTGCCGTAGCCGAAGTTGACGGCCGAGTACCACATCTGCAGGTCCAGGTACGCAGTCCCCTTGTCGTCGTAGAGGCGGATCCCCTCTGCCCGGGCGAACATGGTGAGCTCCTTGGCGTAGTGGACGGTGTCGCCCCAGGAACAGTACTTGGCCTCCAGCTCGAGGAGCGTCTCCTCGCGGGGGGCTGCGGGTGGGGGGAGGGGAGCGGAGGGTTTCATGCGAGGATTTGGCCCAGGTGCTGGCGAACGGTCTCCAGGTTGTCGAAGGGGATCACGTCGGGCCTCAGCGGCCTATAGTGCTCCAGGAGGGAGTCCTTCGCAAAGAGGATTTCGCAAAACCCCGCCGGGCAGATGTCCGAGGAGCCGTCCCCGACGTAGATTTTCCGGGTGCCCAGGGGGCGGTCGCGGCGCATGAGGTGGGAGGTCTTGCAGTTGCCGCAGCACGTGCAGATCGCCCCGAAATACGGGAAAGACAGGACCGGGGTCTCTCCGTCCAGGCGCATGTCGTTGGCGATGATCTTGATCCCCTCGATCCCGTGGTTTTGCAGAACGGCCTCGATAATCGGCACGAAGCAGTCGCTCAAGATCACCGGCTCAACCTTCTTGTCCCGGAGCAGCTGCACGACCGGTCCGAAGGCCGGGTCCACGGGCACCGTCAGCAGGAAGTCCCGCAGGCGGGCCTCGCTCACCCGCACCTTTCCCAGCTGCAGTTCCAGGCACTCCCGGGAGCCGATCTCGCCCCGCCTCCAGGCGTCCTCGACGTTCATCCACTCCTCGTCGATCGAGAAGCGCCGGATCAGTTCGTCGAGGACGTCGAACTCGGCGATTGTGTTGTCGAAGTCGAAATAGGCCTCGAACGGGGGAGGGGTCATAGCGGGGCGAGGAACTCCTCCATCGCCAGGGCGACCTTGTCGCGCTCCTGGTCGGCCGTGATCACGTGGTAGGAATTTTTCAGGACGACGAGTCTTTTGGTCGTCGAGGAGATGCGGCCGTAGATGAGCTCGGCGTTGGCGATACTGGCCGTGTCGTCCTCCTGCGGATGGATGAGCAGGATCGGGGACGCGATCTTGTCCAGCCTCGGGATCACCGTGCGGGCGAGTTCGCGCAGCTCGTGGAAGAGCGAGACCGGGAAGAAAGCGTAGCCGAACTTCGCGATATCCTGGACGTCGTGCAGGCTCGCCCGGCTGTAGTGGCGGTGAACCATCGCCCGGATGCGCTCATTTTTGATCCCGTACGGCGGGCTCTCCTTGAAGTAGAGGGCGTACTTGAGCGGAGTGTAGGCCGCGAGCGGCAGGAGCCTGTTGTACCAGGGGACGTTCCAGCCGTCGAAGAACAGGGTCGGGGCAAGGCAGACCCCGGCCGCGATCCGCCCCTCAAACTCCTCGGCCAGGAGCAGGACGAAAAGGGCGCTCATCGAAAGCCCGGCGACGTACACCCTGTTTCCACTGTCCATCTCCTTCACGACGACCGAGCGCAGCTCCTGGTAGAACTGCTCCCAGCTGGTCTTCTTGAGGATTCCCAGGGGCATGCCGTGGTTGGCGAGCTTCGGACAGACGACGCGATAGCCCTGCTTGTTGAAATGGAACGCGAGGTGGCGCACCTCGTTCGGGGTCCCGGTCAGCCCATGGACGAGGATGAGCGTCCGGTCACCCGTGCCGGGCAGAACAATGTCGTCATGGGTGTCAACGTGGGCCGCGGCCGGCGTGTTGAAGTCCAATGAGAAAATGAGCGACATGTGCGGGTGGAGGCCGAAGAGCCTATCTCGCTAGGAATTGCGCAAGCTCACGCGGAGGGAAGCGGTGATACCACTCCCTCGCTCCATCGAGGGCCGATGTGCGGATTGCAGCATGAGACAGGGATCATCCCCCCAAACTAGGGGGCAAAGAAACCAAATCCAGAACAATCTTGATGCGGGAAATACGAATCCCCGAAATAAGGCCTAAGAATCTACCCCAGAACGTCTTTTATGACCTCACCAAGCTCGGATAGTCGGTACGGCTTGGCGAGCCAGCCGCAGAACCCCGCCTCGAGGCAGGACTTCGACAGGGACTGCGCGTCGCCGCCGCCGCAGGCGATCGCGCGGACATCCGGATCGAGGAGCCTCAGCCGGGCGAACGCCTCCTCGCCGCCGGGTCCTCCGCGCAGCGTGAGGTCCAGGACGACCGCGTCATACGGCCGACCGATGTCCAGGTAGCGGCGGTAGTGTTCGAGGGCCTCCTCGGCGGTGCGGACCAGGTCGCACTTGTAGCCGAGCACCTCCAGCAGGGAGCCGGCGATCGGAAGGTACTGCTCGTCGTCGTCGAGCACCAGGATGCGGCCGGTGCGGAAACGCGTCGCCTCGGCCGGGCGCGTGCGCACGGCCTGGAACGGCTTGGCCGGCGGAAGGAAAAGCGTGAAGACCGTCCCGACTCCGACCGTCGAGTCGACCCCGATCTGGCCTCCGTGCCGCCGCACGACCGCCAGGGTTGTCGGCAGCCCGAGCCCGGCCCCGTGCTTTTTTGTCGTGAAGAACGGCTCCCAGATCCGCTCGAGGTTCTCGGGCGGGATGCCGCCGGCGTTGTCGCGGACCTCCACCTCCACGTAGTCGCCGGCCGCGAGCCCCGAGACTTGGTCCGGGGAGAGCGTCGTATTCCCGGCCCCGAGTTGGATCCGCGGGCGTGGCGGGGTGGGCACCATCGCCTCCACGGCATTGCGCACGAGGTTTCTCAAGGCCTGGACCATCGCGGGCCGGTCCACCCAGACCGCCGACACCGTCTCCGGGCACTCGATCGTGATCTCGGCCGCGCTGCCGGCGCCGGCGACCTGAGCGGCCTCGGCCAGCAGTTCGCCCATGGGCACGGCGGTCATCGCCCCGTCGCCCCCTTCGCCCAGGGCGAGCAGGCGCCGAGTGACGTCCCGGGCCGACACGCAGGCGGCCTCGGCCTGGTCCAACCCCGAGAGGTCTCCGCGCGCACGGGCGAGGACCACCCCGCCCAGGATCCGGGCCAGCGTTTCGTTCAGCTCCCGCGCAAGCCCCGCCGAGAGCGGCACGAGCGACTCGGACCGGTCCGCCCTGACAAGGGCCGCGTAGAGCGCCTCGTCGGAGGCGGAGCCGCCGGGCTGGGCCTGCGGCTGCGCTCCGTGGGAGTCGGGGGGGAGGGGATTGCTCACGCTTGGGCTGGCGCCAGCCAGCGCCTCACCCGGCCGGCCAGGAAGTCGATGTAGGGCGGTTGGTCGTTCAGACAGGGGATCCGCTCGAAGGTCTCGCCGCCGGCGTTGAGGAAGGTGTCCCGGCCCGCCATACCGATCTCCTCCAGGGTCTCCAGGCAGTCCGTCACGAAGGCCGGGCACAGGATGAGCAGTCGCTTCACACCGGCCTTGGGCAGCCGCTCCAACTCGCGGTCCGTGAAGGGCTCAAGCCACGGCTCCCCGGCCAGACGGGACTGGAAGGAAACCGAGTGCCGGGTGGGTGCGAGGCCGGCCCGCCTGGCGAAGGCCCGCGTCGTCGCCAGGCACTGGGCCTTGTAGCAGGTGGCGTGGGCCGGGGAGCACGTCTGGCAGCAGTCGGCCACGACCTGGCAATGGGCCCGCGATGAGTCGGCCTTGCGCAGGTGGCGCACCGGCAGCCCGTGGTAGCTGAACAGCACGTGGTCGTGCGGCTGCTTGAGCCAGGGTTCGGACACGGATACCAGGGCCTCGATGTAGTCGGAGTCCGAGTAGAACGGCTGGACGCTCGTCAGGCGCACGTGCGGAGCGATCCTCGAGGCCTCCTGCTGGGCCTTGACGACCACCGTCTCCCAGGAGGACATGGCGTAGTGGGCGTACTGCGGGAAGAGCAGGACCTCTCGGGCGCCCGAGGCCGCAATCTGGGAAAGGACATCCGGGATCGAGGGGCGGCCGTAGCGCATCGCCAGGTGGACGGGGACATCGGGGCCGAGCGCCGCGGCGAGTTTTTTCCGCACGGCCTCCGAGGTGCGGATCAGCGGGGAACCCTCCGGGGTCCACACCGAGGCGTAGGCGTGGGCGGAGCGCTTGGGCCGGGTGCGCAGGATGATGCCCTCCAGGAGCAGCCAGCGCAGCGGGGCGGGCAGGTCGAGCACGCGCCCGTCGCCGAGGAACTCCCGCAGGTAGCGCCTCACGTCGGGCACGGAGGGCGACTCTGGGGAACCGAGGTTGACAAGCAGGACGGCTCTCTGAGGCATGGGCCCAATTGCCGCCAAATCGGGCGGGAAGTCAAATCAGCGGTGGAGGCGCTGTGGGAGCATTTTGTTGGCGCATATTGGCGCGTGCTCGTGCAGGCTTAAGCCCCTGTACGCCATGAATCCTACGCGCAAGCCCGTCCTCCTCGTGATCCGCGACGGTTGGGGAAAAAATCCCCATCCCGAGCAGAATGCCTCGAACGCCATCTTCCTGGCCAAGAAGCCCTGCGATGACCGGCTGCACGAGCGCTACCCGATGGCGCTTCTGAAGACCTGCGGCCCCGACGTCGGGCTTCCCGAGGGGGTCATGGGCAACAGCGAGGTCGGCCACGAGAACATCGGCGCCGGCCGGATCGTCGACCAGGAGCTCGTGCGGCTCAACAAGCTCTTCTCCGAGGGGCGGCTTGCCTCGAACCCGGTGTGGCGGACGGCGGTGGAGCGGGTCAAGGCCCGGGCGGGTTCCCTCCACCTGATGGGCATCGTCTCCGACGCCGGCGTCCACGGGATGCTGGAGCACCTCTACGGGCTGCTGCGCCAGGCCAAGGCCGACGGGCTTCCGGCCGACCGGATCTTCATCCACGCCTTCACCGACGGGAGGGACACCCCGCCGTCGAGCGGGCTGGGCTACGTCGCGCAGGTCGACGAGCAGTGCCGCAAGATCGGGGTCGGGCGCATCGCCTCGGTCTGCGGGCGATTCTGGAGCATGGACCGGGACAACCGCTGGGAGCGCGTGTCACGGGCCTACCGGATGCTGGTGGGCTCGAGCGCGGACGCCTCGGCCCCGGACGCGAGCGCGGCCGTGAAGGCCTACTACGACAACCCCTCGGGCCCTTCCCAGAAGGGCGACGAGTTCATCACGCCGATCTGGATCGCCGGCGCGGACGGCAGGCCGATCGGCCCGATCAGGAACGGCGACTCGGTGGTCTTCTACAACTACCGGGGTGACCGCCCCCGCGAGATCACGAAGGCCTTTGTCCTCGAATCCTTCGACAAGTTCGACCGGGGACCCCGGCTCGACCTGTACTACGCGACCATGACCGAGTACGAGAAGGGGCTGCCGGTAAACGTCATCTGCCCCAAGCCCGAGAAGTTGAAGCACATCCTCGGGGAGGTCGTCAGCGCCGCCGGAATCCCGCAGTTCCGCTGCGCGGAGACCGAGAAGAACCCCCACGTGACCTTCTTTTTCAACAACTACCGCTCGGAGCCGTTCCCCGGCGAGGACCGCTTCTGCCCGCCCAGCCCCAAGGTGTCGACCTACGACCTCCAGCCGGAGATGTCGGCCTCGGCGGTGGCGGATAAGGCGAAGGAGGCGATCCTCTCGGGCCGGTACGGGCTGATTGTCGTCAATTTCGCGAACCCCGACATGGTCGGACACACCGGCTCCGTGCCTGCGGCCGTCCGGGCGGTGGAGGCGACCGACCAGGGGGTCGGGGAGCTGCTCGACGCAGTTGAAAAGATGGACGGCTGCGCCTTGGTGACGGCCGACCACGGCAACTGCGAGCAGATGTGGGACACCGAGCACAACGGACCGCACACCTCCCACACGCTGAACCTGGTCGAGGCCTTTGTTGTCGGCCGGGGGTTTGAGGCGGGAAAGACCCGGCTGAGGTCCCCAGGCCGGCTTGCCGACATCGCCCCGACGCTGCTCTCCCTGATGGGCCTTCCTGTGCCCGCCGAGATGACGGGGCGCTCCCTCCTCTTGGAATAGCCTTCGGGGGCTGCCCCCCGGGCAAGGCCCTTTGTCCCGATCTTCCATGATGCCCTCGCGCACCTGCCTGGCCCCGGCTGAACGGGCGCTCCCAGGCGGCGCGACCTGAAAATCTCATTGCGCCCGGCCCGGTCGGGGCGCTTTCATCACCGTTCGCTTTCCTTCCATGCTGCGCACCCACCATTGCGGACAACTCACCAAGGCAAACATCGGCCAAACGGTCTCCCTGGCCGGCTGGGTGGACACGGTGCGCGACCTGGGTGGCATCCTTTTCATCGATCTTCGCGACCGCGAGGGGCTGACCCAGGTCAAGTTTGACCCCCAGGTCGACCCCAAGATGGGCGAGCAGGCCGCACGGCTGAAGCTCGAGAGCGTGATCTCGGTCACCGGCCCGGTGGCCCCGCGCCCGGCGGGAACCGAGAACCCGGCGCTGCCCACGGGGCAGGTCGAGGTCGACGCGACCGGCCTTGAGATCCTGAACCTGTCCGAGACCCCGCCCTTCCCGCTGGACGACGAGGGAGGGGACAAGGTGAACGAGGACCTTCGTCTCACCTACCGTTACCTCGACCTGCGCCGGCCAAAGATGCGGCGAAACCTCGTCGCCCGGCACCGGGCGACCAAGTCGGTCCGCGACTACTTCGACGCCCAGGGGTTCATCGAGGTCGAGACCCCGGCCCTCTTCAAGAGCACGCCCGAGGGGGCCCGCGAGTACCTGGTCCCGTCCCGGATCCACCCCGGCCAGTTCTACGCGCTGTCCCAGTCCCCCCAGCAGTTCAAGCAGATCCTGATGGTTGCCGGCGTGGAGAAGTACTTTCAGATCGCCCGGTGCTTCCGCGACGAGGACCTGCGGGCCGACCGGCAGATGGAGTTCACCCAGATTGACGTCGAGGCGTCCTTCGTGGACCGCGAGGATATCTACCGCCTGTTCGAGGGGATGCTCAAGAAGGTCTGGAAGGACGTCCTGGGGACCGACGTGAAGACCCCGTTTCCGCGGCTCGCCTTCTCGGAGGCGATGAACCGATTCGGTGTCGACAAGCCCGACGTACGGTTCGGCCTGGAGCTGCACGACTTCACGGAATTGTTCCGCACCTCGACCTTCAAGGTGTTCTCCGGGGCGGCCGCCTCGGGCGGCGCCGTGAAGGCGCTCAACGCTAAGGGCCTGGCGGACGCGACCCAGGGCGAACTCAAGGCGCTCGAGGACGCGGCGAAGGCGCTCGGCGCGAAGGGGCTTGCCTTCATCAAGGTGGAGGGCGGCGAGTGGAAGTCGCCGATCGTGAAGTTCTTCACGGAGGCCGAGAAGGCCGAGCTGACCCGCCGGCTGGAGATTGCCGACGGGGACCTGATCTTCTTTGCCGCCGCGGCCTGGGAGAAGGCCTGCGCGATTCTGGGCCGGATCCGCCTCGAGTCGGCGGCGCTGCTGCAGAAGCGGGGGAAGGTCGAGCTCAGGCCCGACGACTGGAAGTTCCTTTGGGTGGTCGACTTCCCCCTGATGACCTACGACGAGGAGGAGAAGCGCTACCTGGCGACCCACCACCCGTTCACGGCGCCCGTCCCGGAGGACGCGGCGCTATTGGACACCGAGCCGCAGAAGGTGCGGGGCCAGCACTACGACCTTGTCCTGAACGGCATGGAACTCGGGGGCGGGTCGATCCGGATCCACCAGCCGGCCCTCCAGAAGAAGGTGTTCGAGGACGTGCTGAAGATCCCCAAGGATGTCGCGGAGAACCGCTTCGGCTACATGCTGCGAGCGTTCACCTACGGCGCCCCGCCGCATGGAGGCATCGCCTTCGGCCTGGACCGCATGGTGGCGCTCTTGTGCGGCACCTCCAGTATCCGCGACGTGATCGCCTTCCCCAAGACCCAGAAGGGCCAGGACCTGATGGCCGGGAGTCCCACGCCGGTCACCCCGAAGCAGCTAAAGGACCTCCACATCAAGATTGCGACCGAGCACCACGGCTAGGCCGGCAGCGCGCAGCGCGGGCTTGCCAAGCCCGCGCGCCTGCGCTGCGATCGGCCCGCGCCGGTTTGTCCACCATCTTCGCATGAAACTCATCATAGCCGTAATCAAGCCCTTCAAGCTGGAGGAAGTTAAGGAAGCCCTCGCCGAGGCGGGGATCGAGGGAATGACCGTCACCGAGGTCAAAGGCTTCGGCCGCCAGAAGGGCCACACCGAGATCTACCGCGGCAGCGAGTACACCGTTGATTTCCTGCCGAAGATGAAGATCGAGGTCGCCGTCTCCGACGAGGTTGCCGGGAAGGCCGTCGAGGCGATTGTGCGCTCGGCGAAGACCGGCAAGATCGGCGACGGCAAGGTGTTCGTCGTTCCGCTGGAGGAGACGGTGCGGATCCGGACTGACGAGCGCGGCGAGACCGCCCTCTAGAACGAGGTCTCTGGGGGTGGAGGACAGTCCCCCTTGGGGCAAAAGCCCGCGGTCCTTGCTCGTTTTGAGCGGGGGCCGGCTCCGGCGAGTGTTAGTCGGTGATTTTCCACCGACCTTCCGCTCACTCCGGAAGGAATCATCCGCAAGAAGAAGGACAGGGTCGCCACCGTCGCCCGTTGACGCTGAGAACCATCGGCAGAGAGGCTTCCGCGGCGCGGTTGGCGTTCAAGCACTGACCTACTTTGGTGTGCGCGGTCGGACTGATCCGCCCCTGTAAGGGCGCCCTGAGCTTTCTGCGGGGGAAGGTGCCGCGTCTCAGTCCGGGAATTTGTCGGGTTTCAAATTGGCGAGAAACTCGTCGCCCGGGAGACAGAGGACGCCGTCTTGTTTCAGGCGTTCCCTGCCTCGGTAAACGTAGTAGAGGCGGCTCTGGGGATAGTCCTCCGCGAAGCTCTTGAGGCCCCGCAGGTCCGTCGCGCTGACACGGCTGGTGTTCTTCACCTCAATCGCGTGAAGACCCGACTCGCCATAGACAACGAAGTCGACCTCCACCTGCGAACGGGTCTGCCAATAGTGAAGTTGATTGCTACCGCCTGAATAGTCGCACCAGGCGCGCAGGTGCTGAGCCACAAGTCCCTCGAAGGCGAGTCCATCGAGTTCGGAGGGAGCGTCCAGGGGGCCGGCCGGCCGGTTGGCCCGGAATACCCCGGCGTCGAAGAAATAGAACTTCGGATGGGTTGCGAGTTCGCGCTTGGCGCGCTTGCTGAAAACAGCGATACGGAAGCCCAGCAGCAGGTCTTCGAGGATTTCCAAATAGCCTTCCACTGTCTTGCGATTCACCTGGCATTCCCGGGCTACATTGCTGAGGTTCAGCACCGAAGCGTGCGAGAAGCTGATCGCCTCTATAAATCGGGCGAAAGAACCCACGTTTCGCACGAGACCTTCCATCTGAACCTCCTCGCGGAGATAGAGTCCGCAGTAGGCTTTCAGCGTGGCCCCGGGATCATCGGCGGCCCAAATGAGTGGCAGCATGCCCTGCCGGAGGGCCTTGGAGAGCGAGAACCGGCTCCCGAGTTCGGCGGCAATGTAGGGGTGCAGGGTTTTCTGGACGGCGCGCCCCCCCAGGAGATTAACCCCTTGGCGGCGCAGCTTGCGTGTGCTCGAACCGGTGAGGACGAACTGCACGCCCAGCTTGCGCTCAATAAGCAGGTGAACGACCTCCAGCAGCACAGGAAGCTTCTGGATTTCGTCAATGATCACCTGCTCGCGCTTGGGATTGGCCTCGATAACCTCGATCAGCCGCTCGGGTTTGGCGGCAAACGAGCGGAGGTTTTCCGGATCGAGTAGGTCAATGCGCAGGGCGTTGGGATACTGATGCTTGGCCCACAGGGTTTTGCCTGTTCCGCGCGGGCCGAGGAGAAAGAAGTGATCCTTTCCGGGAACTAAGATTCGCGGTACGAAGTCCATTTCGAGTCTCAAAATGGCGGTACTATGTCCGTTATGCAAATCGTTTCTGCTCCGACGCAGCAGATTTCTAATGCCATAGAGCGGGCCAGGCGGGTCCTTTAGCGCACACTGAAGTCGGTCAGTTCTTAGGCTTTCGGATCCGCAATGCGATAGGCACTGCAGGCCTTGATGCGGTGCAGGCCGACCTTGCGGAACTCTGGCGTCGCCTGGCCTATACGATCCTCATTAACAATGTGGACGGTCACCTGAGGAACCATGGGTTCTTGCATGACCATGGCGGGCTTTGGCGGCTGGCTTCCGTCTTCGACCTCAATCCGTACCCGGACAGGCCCTGCGAGCTGAGAACGTGGATGTCCCAGGAGACCGGGCCGAAAGCCACGATCGAGGCCTTGATGTCGGTGTCCCCCGATTTCCGAATCCCTTTTACCCAAGCGAAGCAAATCTGGGTCAGGCGGAGCGTGCCGTTGGCAAGTGTCGTAGCGCGGGGCTTGCGCTTGGGATGACGGAGCGGGACCTGGAAGAGGTAGCCGAGTCCATTGAGCGTCCCGAGCGCGCCGCCGCCCGGAAGGTCTCAAGCTAGGGGCGATGGATCGAGCGCAGGTGCGCGCTCCCGGCAGGAATGGCCTTGGCCATTCGAGCCGGGAGGTGTCATCGCTTTGCTGGCAGGGCGCGGGTCTTGGCCTCGGCCGTCAGTCGCTCGAGGAACGCGTCAAACGGCATCGCCCCCTCGTCGCCCCGGGAGCGGGACCGCACGCTGACCGAGCGGGTCTCGGCCTCCTTGCCCCCGAGGACAAGGGTGTAGGGGACTTTCTCCAATTCCGCCCGGCGGATCTTCGCCCCGAGTTTGTCGCTGTGGGAGTCGAGGGTGACGCGCACCCCCGCGGCCTTGGCCAGAGCGAGCAGCTCTTCGGCGTAGGCGTTCACCTTGTCGCTGATCGGAACCAGCCGCGCCTGCTCCGGGGCGAGCCAGGCGGGGAAGTCCCCGCCGAAGTGCTCGATTAGGACCCCGCAGAAGCGCTCCATCGAGCCGAACGGGGCCCTGTGGATCATCACCGGGCGGTGGGGCTGGTTGTCGGCCCCGATGTAGCTGAGGTCGAAGCGGGCCGGCAGGTTGTAGTCGACCTGAACGGTCCCCAGCTGCCACTCGCGGCCGATCACGTCCCGGACGACAAAGTCGATCTTGGGCCCGTAGAAGGCGGCCTCCCCGGGCTCCTCCGTGAAGGGGACCCCGAGGGTCTTCGCCGCCTCGCGGCAGGCCGCCTCGGCCTTGTCCCAGTTCTCCGGGTCGCCGGTGTACTTCGCCGAATCGGGGTCGCGCAGCCCGACCCGCACGCGGTAGTCGGTCATGCCCAGGGTCGTGAGGATCACCTTAACGAGCGCCAGGCAGCCGATCATCTCGGGCCCGACCTGCTCCTCGGTGCAGAACAGGTGGGCGTCGTCCTGGGTGAACCCGCGGACCCGGGTCATCCCGTTGAGCTCCCCGGACTGCTCCCAGCGGTACACGGTGCCGAACTCCGCCAGACGCACCGGCAGGTCGCGGTAGGAGCGCGGCTGCGAGGAGAAAATCTTGATGTGGTGGGGGCAGTTCATCGGCTTCAGGAGGAAGCCGTCCAAGAGCTGCGCGTCGGGCTTCACCCGCTCCGGGCCGATCGTGGTCTTTCCGGTTCTTTGGTTCACCTGCTCGGCGAGCCGTCCGGAGACCGCCTCCAGCCGGGCCATCATCTCGCCGCAAGAGCAGCCCTCCTTCAAAATCCGCGCCAGGGACTCGTTCTCGATCACGGGGGAGAACTGGGACTCCTTGTAGTAGGGGAAGTGCCCGGAGGTCTTGTACAGCTCGAGTTTCCCGATGTGCGGGGTGAAGACCTGCGAGTAGCCCTGCTTGCGAAGCTCCTCGCTGATGAAGTTCTGGAGCTCCTGGCGGATGATCGAGCCGGCCGGGGTCCACAGGATCAGGCCCTGACCGACGTCGTCGTCGATGACGAACAGCTTCAGGTCCTTGCCGAGCTTGCGGTGGTCGCGCTGCTTGGCCTGCTCGAGGCGCTCGAGGTGCTGGGCCAACTCCTCGCGGGTGGCAAAGGCCGTCCCGTAGATCCTCTGGAGCTGCTTGTTGTGCTCGTCCCCGCGGTGGTAGGCTCCGGCGATCGAGAGCAGCTTGTAGGCCTTGATCTTGCTCGTGTAGCGCACATGGGTGCCGGCGCACAGGTCGATGAACTCGCCGTTTTGGTAGAAGGAGATCGCCTCGCCCGCGGGGATGTCCGCGAGCCGCCCCAACTTGTAGCGCTCCTGCCCGATCTTGCGGATGATCTCGGCGGCCTCCTCCCGGGAGACCTCCTTACGGAGGAAGGGCTGGTTCTCGTCGATCACCTTCTTCATCTCGGCCTCGATCCGCGCGAGGTCCTCGGTCGTCAACTTCCGGTCGATGTCGATGTCGTAGTAGAACCCGGTTTCCGTCGGGGGCCCGATGTCTAGCTTCGCCTCGGGAAAGAGGCGCAGGACGGCGGTCGCCAGCACGTGCGAGCACGAGTGGCGGAGTTCTTCGAGCGGAGTCATGGGCATGGGAAAGGCAGGGCCAAGCGTTGCGATTGTTGCGGAGGGAACAAGACCGATCCGGCGCCTCCGGAGCTCATCTCTTCACGGGCTCCAACTTGTAGCCGTCCTTGCCGTCGAGCATGGACCAGCCGGCGGCGGCGAGTTGCTTCCTCAGATTGTCCGCGGCAGCGAAGTCCTTCGACTTTTTCGCCTCCCAGCGGCGCCTCGCAACTTCCGCAATCTCGGGCGGCGCCTCGGCCTTCGGCGCGGTGCAATCCAGGTCGAGCCCCAGGGCGAAGAGCACCTTCGCAAACCCCGCCGGGTCGCAGCCCGCGGGTCCCCGGTTCACGATCGTGAAGAGCTCCCCCAGGGCCGCCGGAATGTTCAGGTCGTCCTCGAGTTTCGACAGGACTGCCCCGAACGACTCCGCCCCTTGGGGGGCGGAGGCCGGGAGCGCCGCGCGGAAGGCGCGCAGGGTGGACAGCGCGCTCTCGGCCGCGTGGATGGACTCGAGGGTGAAATTCAACTGCTTTCGGGGATGCCCCGAGAGCAGGGCGTAGCGGACGGCTGCCGGCGAGAAGCCCCGGCCGGTCAGGTCGTCCAGGGTGTAGAGGTTCCCGAGGCTCTTGCTCATCTTCTTGCCGTCCACGAGCAGG
>CAIOZY010000038.1 GCA_903862935.1 uncultured Opitutaceae bacterium | reverse complement strand
CCTGCGCCGCGAGGCCGCCCGCACCCTGGAGGCCCTCCAGCCCGCGGTCGCACGCAGCCTCGCCTGCTTCCAACCCGATCACTGCCGAGGATTCTTTCGGCATGCCCAATATACATCTATCTAAATCGAAATTGCTCTAGGTTGCACAGAAAGGTGCGTCCTTCGGGAGGATCGCGTGAGGGGCGGCCCGCACTCCTGACCCGGCATTGATTCCGCCCCGAGCGGCCCCGCGACCAGAGCCGCTTCCGGGGGATTCTCCAAACCCGCCCTCTAGACGTGCTTTCCGAGGGCCTTCTCGAGGGGCTTGCGGATCAGCGTAAAGATGACCCCGGTGCAGAGCCCGATCATCCCCAGCATAAGGAAGAACCTCTCCTTCGGCATCGTATTATAAAAAGTGCCGAGGTAACCAGTCATGTAGTTACCGAAGAAATTAGAGAAGAACCAGACCCCCATCATCATCGAAACAACCTTCTTCGGGGCGACCTTTGTGACGAGCGATAGTCCAATCGGAGAGAGGTGGAGTTCGCCGATCGTCACCAGGAAGGTCGTGCCGACGAGCCAAAGGACGCTTCCCCGGTGGCCGTCGGGGACAGCCCAGGCCGCGAGGATCATGAACAGGTAGGCTGCGCCGAGCAGATAGTAGCCCGTCGCCAGTTTCGAGACGCTGCTCGGCTCGCGCCCCTTCTTCGATTGCCGCAGCCACATCCAGCTCAACAGCGGCGCGAAGATAAAGATCATTGCCGGGTTGAACGACTGGAACCACGTGGACGGTATGTTCATCCCGAGCAGGCGCCAGTTTGTCCGGTCGTCCGCCCAGAGCTGAAGGGTGTTGCCCTGCTGCTCGTAGACGGCCCAGAACATGATGTTCAGCACGCACATCGCCACCAGCGCGGACACCGCGATCCAATCCTGGCGGCTAAACGGTTGATTCGCCCGCTCGCGGGCCTTCTCCTCGGCCTGTTTAAACGAGGTCTGATGTGGCACCAAACCACTGCCGAGCCAGTAGATCACCAGCCCGACCAGCATGCCGACGCCGGCTGTGGCAAACCCCCAGCTCCACCCTACCACCTGGCCAAGGGTTCCACAGACCAAAGGGGAGAGACATGCGCCGAGGTTGATCCCCATGTAGAAGATCGTGAATGCCCCGTCCCGACGGGGATCCCCTTCCGGGTATAGGCTCCCGACCTGGGTCGAGATGTTCGGCTTGAAGCACCCGTTGCCGATAATCAGGAAGAACAGCCCGACCAGGAACATCTGTTCGCTCGCGAGCAAGAACTGGCCGATCGCCATCAGGATGGCGCCGATGTAGACCGTG
Source organism: uncultured Opitutaceae bacterium (assembly GCA_903862935.1). Classification (GTDB taxonomy): domain Bacteria; phylum Verrucomicrobiota; class Verrucomicrobiia; order Opitutales; family Opitutaceae; genus Palsa-1447. Next base: position 51,758 of record CAIOZY010000038.1, on the reverse strand, counting down.
CGGTACTGGCCGAGCAGGCGGTCTGCGAGCATGCCGCCGAAGAAGGGCGTGAAGTAGACGAAACCCGTGTACAGCCCGTAGATCTGCGAGCTCATCTGCTGCACGGTCATGGGGCCGAAGACGGAGATTAGGAGCCGCTCGAGGCCGCCATAGCCCCAGATGATACCCGCGGTATGGGGATCGGCCAGGAGGTGCTTCGTCATGTACAGCACCAGGAGCGCCCGCATGCCGTAGTAGGAGAACCTCTCCCACATCTCCGTGAAGAAAAGGACGAACAACCCAACGGGATGCCCGAAAAATTGTTTATCCCTCAGTTTTTCGGCGAGCAAGAGGCGCACGCGTCAAGCCGAACGCCCAACCGGGTATGTGGCAACGGCAAAACTCTTTGGGTTCCCCAGGAACCCTCAGAAGAACTTTGCCAAACGCGTGGCGACGTCGTCCTGAAACCGGGCGATTGCGGCTCGTGTGAACTCCGGCACGGATAGCTTGGGATCGGCGACGAGCGGAGTCAGATCCATCGCCCAAGTCACCGCTTGGTACTTGTCCGTGGAGTGCGAGGCCGCATAGGTCGCGTTGGCGAGCCTGCGTCCCGCGGTGGCAAGGTCATAGCGTTTTCCGCCCGTGATTTGGGAATCGAAAACGCCCACCAAGGATGCGGCGAGGTTCGGATAAGAACCCACGTCCAGGGCCTGTTTCTCATTGTCGCCGAGCCAATCCAGGTCGCGCCACACCTCGCACCCGAGAACCTTCTTGGGGCGCCGGGAGGCGGGCATCGCTCGCAGGGCCCGGATCGTGTGGGAAAGCACCGCAATGTGCGTGTCGTGCTTGTCGGCGGGCTGGTGGAGGTAGACGACCGCCGGAGAGGCCAGCGCAAGAATTGCGGCTAGGTCGGCTTGGACCGCGGCATTTCCCGGGTCCTTGACCGCGGAGCTGGGGTGAGCGAGCTGGAGTTGGATCGAGTAATCGCCCACCAGGGCCGCCTTGCGCTGCTCCCGGCGACGCACTGCCTGCATTGTGGCGTCCGTATAGTCGGCGTAGACGCCCGCCCGGGGGCTTCCCGCGCCGTTGGTCACAACGACCCCGCCGAAGCGCTTGTCGGGGCGGCCGAAGCACTCAGCGATCCCATGGTAGGCCATGATCTCGATGTCGTCTTGGTGCGCTGCGATGCACAGGTGGGTCGTCCGGGCCAGAGCGGCCTCAGGTGCGCCGTTGTCGGGAACGTAGATGTCAGCCTCGGGATGGGAGAACTTCATGGTGAAATTTAACGCTTCTTGAGACGCGGAAGGCTAGCGGCGGCGATCGCCTGCCCGTGGCGCTTGTCTTTCTCGTCCGGGGTCCGCAGCCGGATCTTATCGGCGAGCACAGGAAACTCTGATTTCAGCACTTCAGTCGCCCGAGCGAGGATGACCTCACCGCCTTCTCCCGAGGTCACCCGTCCCAGCACAAGCAGGTTCCGGATCTCGTAGAAGTCCGCGTAGTGGGCGATCGCGTACCCGAAGCAAACGCCGATCGTGTCATAGATCGCCCGGGCCTTCGGGTCCCCTGAGACCATTGCCTTCTGGACGGCGATCAGCCTTTCGGGCAGGGGGGTGGAAGACGGAAATGAGAACCCCGCCGCTGGGGCAAGGCGGGCAACCGCCTGCTGCGAGAAGTACTGTGCGCCGCAGCCGGCGTCCCCCGACCATTCATCGACCGGTGCATCCGGACGGTAGTCGATCGGGGCGAAAGCCAGCTCGTTCAGCCAGGGAGTGATGTTACCCGAGGGGGTCACGTAGCCGCCGGCCTCGCTCGTTCCCATCGAGACGCCGAGAACAGCGTTGTCGTTCATCGACATCGAACCCGCAAGGGCCGTCACCTCTCCGTCGTTGGCCACCTCGAAGGGGACGCCGCCCCAGCGGTCCTTCAGGTCGAGAAACATCCTGCGTATCGTCTTGGCGAACAGGTCCGGGGGCACGCCGCGGAACAGGGAGGCGACCCTCACCTCGTTGTCGACGTAGATGCCGGCGGCGCTCCCGCCGATCGCGTCGACCCTGGGGAGGTGGGCGGCGGCCTTGGCCAGCGTGTCCTGCACGCCCGCAACATGGTATGCGGGGTCCTTCTGAAAGTACGGGTCCCAGGTGATCTCCTCAGAATAGACGACGCGCCCGTCGATCAGGGCCGCCGCCTTGCGGTCGCTGCCGCCGAGGTCGAAGCCGATCCGACACCCGTCTAGGTTGCGCCCGATGGGCAGTCCCGCCTCGTGCATGGAGGGCAGGGCATCCAGCGCGCTCGGCTCGACCGAAAAGACCCGCCCGTAAACCTTTTCCCCCATGAAGCCATGATCGAAGGATCGAACGCCCCTTGGGCTGTAGACCTGGGCGAGCGCTTGGGCGATCTCGTCCGCACCCGCCAGGAGCACTTGGCCTCCGCCCTTCTGCCAGAGCAGGAACTTGAGCAGCCGCTCAACGTAGCGCAGCGTGTGTCTTGCCCCGGGGTGCGAGGCGGAGAGAACCCTGTCTTGATGGACCGAGGCCGAGGCCCCGCTTCGGATCAGAACAAGGGCAATGGGGCGCGAACCCCGGTCTGAGGAAACGAGTGCGCGATAGGCGCGGTTCCAAAGGGAGGCCGGAAGGAAGCCCGGGTCGAGAACTGGCCGGTTTCGGGGAAGAACGGTGAGGTCCATTGGTTAAGCTTGGGTCCAGCGCTGGAAGGCCTCCATGGCCTCGTACTGAGCGAGCCCGAGCTTGTCGTAAGCCTGGGCGATCTCCTGGTTGTGGTGTTCAGCCCTCTGCCAGGACTCGTCAGCGCCGCGCGCCCCGGTTGGCTGCTGGCTGCGCTGGCTCTTGTGGTGGTAGATAGACTGGATCTTTTGGTCGAGCTCGACGGGGCTCAGGGGCACGGCCATCTCGATCTCCGCCGGCTCCCAGTGTCTTTCTAAGCCGCGGTAGAGCCAGACCCGGCAGCCGGCCCGCCAGGGGTCCGAGGCCGTGGCGGACAGCGCCCGGCATACGGTGTCGAAACACACGGCGGAGAGGGAGCTCGGGTCTCCGGAGGCGCCGGTTGCGAAGATCTGGTGGGGCCGGACCTCGCGCATGACTTCGACCACGCTCGCTATGTCGGCGTCTCCGATCCGAAACTGCCGGTAACGGCCCTTCTCGTAGAAGGGCAGGTCCAGGAAGCGGGCCCTCTTGGCGTCGATACCGCAGGCTTGCAGCGAGGCACGGGCCTCGCCGCGGCGCACAATGCCCTTCAGGCGGCGGATATCTGGAGTGTCACCGTCGAACTGACCTTTGGCGCTGAGCTGGCGGCGGACCTCCTGGGCGAAGGCCGCGCTGGCACTCAGCTTGTTGTCCGCCCTAGATATCTCCAAGACGAGGTCGGCCGCCGTGGCTGCCTCCTCGTCGGGGACTCCGAGGTTGCCGGAGGTCTGGTAGGCGACGATCACATCGTGGCCCTGATCGACGAGACGGCGCAGAGTTCCCCCCATGCCAAGAACGTCGTCGGAAGGCTCTGGGCTGAATACAAGAACCCGCTTGGGATGAGGAGCGGCCCTTTCGGGGCGGTGGGTGTCGTCCGCGTTGGGCTTTCCCCCCGGCCACCCCGTGATCGTGTGCTGCAACTCATTAAAGATCCTGATGTTGAGCCCGTAGGCCGGACCCTGCTCCGTGAGCAGGTCTGCCATACCGTGCTCGCTGTAGTCCTCGTCAATCAGCTTAAGGACCGGCTTGTTCAGGTGCTGGGAAAGCCAGACCACGGACCGCCGGGTGACCGTGGGCTCCCAGGCGACGGCCCCGACCAGCCACGGGCGGCTTGCCCGCGTCAGCTGGGCCGCCGCTGCTCGGTCGAGGTGAAACTCAACCGCAGGATGCCCCTGAAGGAAGCTCGCCGGCAGAGAGTCCCTCTGCGTGCCCTCGACCGCCTCAGCGATCGCCCGGGCCTTGGCCTCGCCCCAGGCCAGAAGCACGATCCGGCGGGCGTCGAGTATAGTCCCCACGCCCATCGTGATTGCGTGGCGCGGCACGTTTGCCTCGCCCAGGAAGTCCCGCGCCGCGTCGCGGCGGGTCACGGCGTCGAGGGTGACCAGACGCGTGCGTGAGTCGCGCCCCGAGCCAGGCTCGTTGAACCCGATGTGGCCGGTGCGGCCGATACCCAGGATCTGCAGGTCTATGCCGCCAGCCTCCCGAATCGCCTGCTCGTAGCTCTGACTCCAGGCGAACACGTCGGCCCGCGGAACAGTCCCGTCGGGCACGTGGATGTTGGCTGCGGGAATGTCCACGTGATCGAAGAGCTGCTCGTGCATGAAGCGCCAGTAGCTCTCAGAGTGGGTGCGGGGCAGCCCGTAATACTCGTCTAGGTTGAAGGTGATTACGGTCTTGAGGCTCAACCCTTCAGTCCGGTGCCTGCGGATCAGCTCCCGGTATAGGCGCACCGGTGTCGAGCCCGTCGGCAGCCCCAGGACCGTGGGCTTCCCGGATTTGACGTTCTTGCGCACCAGCTCGGCTATCTCCGTGGCCACGACGGAGACCGCGTCGTCGGCACCGGCGTGGATCACGGTGCGGATGCGCTCGCGCTGTTCGTTTTCGGCGGTGGGGACGCGCTGGGCTGCAGGTTTCATAAAGGTCGGTCGGAATGGCTTTGGGCGATCAAAAAGCCTGTGGTAACCCCTGCCTTGAATCAAGGCGGGAAGGCCGCGGCGGGCGGACTACGTACTATTCGGAATTGCCCCCAGGTTGGGACCCCCGTTGGATGGACGGCACTTTTCCGCAATGACAGCAAACCTGAGAAAGCCAAGGGCGGCGCTGGCCTGGGCGATAATCGCCGCGGCCGGATGTGCTGCTGGCCTCCTGGGCGGTGCGCTGGAGTGGGGCCCCGTGCTAGTCCGGGCGGTCTCGGTCTGGCTCGTCTTCGGGCTGGGCTTTGCGGGTCTGATCGCGTTCCTAAATTTCCGGCGCCAGCGCGCCGCCTTGCGCAACCTGCTCGGGGCACTGGAACAGAGCCAGTCGGCATTGATGATCGTAAATCTCGAAGGCAGGGTGGAGTACGCCAATGCGGGGCTCTGTCACCAGCTCGGCCGATCCCGGCGGGATCTCGTGGGCCGCCCGGTCCGCGACCTGCAGCAGACCGGCACCTCCCCGGACCTGATCGCCGATATGCTCGCAAACGTACGCGCCGGCAGGTCGTGGCAGGGCGAGTGGCCCAATCGGCGCGGCGGCGGAGAGACCTATCCGGTGCGGTGCTTCGTCACTCCGGTGACCGGCCCCGACGGCACAACAGTCTGTTTTGTCTCCGTTCTTGAAGACATGACCGACGTCAGGCGCAGCGAGGCGACGCTTCGGGCAGCGGTCGAACGGGCCGAGGCTGCCGACCGGACCAAGGGACGGTTCATGGCCACGATGAGCCACGAGGTCAGAACCCCCTTAAACGGAATCATCGGTTTCACGAGCCTGCTGCTTGAGACCCCGCTTACGCCCGAGCAGCGGGAATATGTTCAGACCATACGCACAAGCGGCGAGGCGCTGATCCAACTTACGAGCGATATCCTGGACTTTGCCCGGATCGAGTCCGGAGGCATGAAACTCGAGCCGAAGCCCACCAATCTGCGCGCGTGCGTCGAGGATACGATGGACATCTTGGCCGTTCCGGCCTCTCAGAAGAAATTGGAGTTGCTGCACTGGGTTGGTAGCGACGTTCCTGCCGCCGTGATGGTGGATGATTTTCGGCTGCGCCAGGTGCTCTCAAACCTCGTCAGCAATGCGGTCAAGTTTACGGCCTCGGGAACGGTGGAGGTCCTGCTGGAGGCCGAGCCCGTCGTGAGCCCGGCCCACGTATCCTCCCGGATGGTCGACCTCACCTTCACGGTCAGGGACACGGGCATTGGCATCGCCCCCGAGCATCATACGATCCTCTTCAAGCCGTTCAGTCAGGTGGATGAGTCGACGACGCGACGCTACGGCGGCAACGGGCTCGGGCTGGCGATTTCCCAGAATATTGTACAGTTGATGGGGGGGGAGATTATTGTGAAGAGCGAGCCGGAGCGCGGCTCGGAGTTCAGGTTCACGATAGCCGCTGAGGCTGTGCCCGGGGTGGTGCGCCAGATTCCGGATCTCGGCGGGCTGAGGATTGCGCTTGCGGCCCGCCCCGGGCCGTTCGCGGAACATTTCAGGCGCCTTGCGGATCGCTGGAGGGTTGACTTGTCGGTGGTCGATTCGCCCGCAGAGCTTCCCAAATCAGGATGGGACATTGCCTTCGTCGACTTGGACGAGGAACTGGCCCTGCGGTTCGGGACGGGCTCGGGCGACCGCGCACCGTGGCCGGCGGCCAAGACCTACGGGTTTACCTCGGTCTCTCTCGGAGCCGACCTCCGGTCGGCGTTGCGGGGACAGTTCTGCCAGCTGATCAACCGGCCGCTGCACCACGACGCGCTGCTAGGTCTCCTGGCGGGGATCAAGTCGGAACCTGTAGCTGAGACCCCGCAGACCGGAAAATTCGGGCTGAGCGTCCTCATCGTGGAAGACAACTTGGTCAACCAGCGGCTTGTCCAGAAGCTCCTGAGCAACCTGGGGTGCCGGCCGGCCCTTGCCGGCAACGGACGCATCGCCCTGGAGCAACTTGCGAAGCCCGGAGCCCGCTTTGACTTGGTTCTCATGGACCTGCACATGCCGGAGTTGGACGGGCAGGGGGCAATCGAAAGGATCAGGGCGGGAGCCGTGGGCGAGCAGGCCCGCGGCCTTTGGATCACGGTCCTGACCGCCGACGCACGGCCGGAGCAGAGGGAGCGGGTGATGGCCGTGGGCGCAAACGACTACCTGATAAAGCCTGTGAGCGTCGGGGACCTTGCGGCGAGTCTGAGGCGCTACGTCGAGAGCCGTCGACGGTGACTTTGGTTGGGAGCGGTCTCGGCTGGATAAGACAACGGAAATGAACTAACTGTAACCCTCGTGAAAAACCCGTTTCTGACTCTTTTTGCGATCCTAGCCGCCGGACTGCTGGCGGGCTGTGGAAGTCTGGACCTCACCCCCGAGGGAAACCCCAGCCGGGTCGTCTCTGGCACCGTCGAGTTGGTCGGCCTGGCGGCCTTGCCTGCCGATGCCGTGGTGGTCGTGAGGGTGGTGGATCCCACGCGCGCTACCGTTCCTCAGCCGACCACGATCATGGGCCAGGTTACACCGAAGGAACCCGAGATGAGCCAGCCGCCCACGGTTCTGGGTGAGCAGACGATCCGCAACCCGGGGCAGGCCCCCGTGCCCTATCGCATTGAATACACCGCCACGGACGAGCAGCTGCGGCGCGGGCTCAACATCGAGGCCCGGATCGCCTTCGGAGGCCGGGTCCAGTACTCGAACCAGAACAGCTTTGCGATCGTGCTGGCGAATTTCTCCGACCCCCATCCCGTCCTCGTCAACGCAGTGCGGTGACGGGCCGCCGGGTCAGCGCGGGTTGCAGAGATCCTCGTAGGCGTAGACGATAGCCCCGAAGACGAGCGGCATTGCGAAGAAGACTCCGACGATCAGCAGGGCGATTCCCAGCAACGCGAAGGGGATGGCGAGGAGCAGCAGGCCGAGGACCCTCCACCATTGCGCCGTGACGACCCTGCGGCTCACCTCCATCGCGGTCCAGAAGGGCATCTTTCGGTCGATGACCAGGATGTAGACAAAGGTGTAGGCAACGGCCAGATAGATGCCGGGGATCACGAGCAGGATCAACCCGAGGCAGACCATTCCGGCCGAGGCCATGCCTGCGAGCATCAGGGGAGCGAAGGCGACACTAAACCCTGCGAAGGCGTCGGACAGTCTTGCGGGCCGGCCCCGAACCTTGAGCAGGAAGAAGTAGTACAGGCCCCCGTTAAGGACTCCGCCCAGAAGTGATGCGGCCAGCATGTCCCAAGGAGAGGGCAGGAGCATGAACACCAGCCCCACCGCGTTCACCAGAACCGCCACCCCGACCAGGGGCCACAACTCCGACTTGAGCAGCTGCCAGCTGCGTTCGTAGCAGGAGCCGATGTCGAGTTTTCCAGCCCGAGCTATGAGGTCGGTGGCAATTGCCTCGGGGTCCGCAGAGACTGCCGTTTCCGCGACCGGGTCGGACTGCTCTGCGCCGCCAGGCGTGAACGCCGGGAACTCACCGAGGGGCTTCCATTCCTCCGTTCCGAGAGCCTTCGCGCGGGTGTCGAGATTCGCCCGCCCCCCCGCGATCCAAGCCTTGATCTGGTCCGTGGGGACCGGTCCGTACTCCTGGCCGTCGCCTCCGATGATCGTGTACACTCCGCGGTTCCAGCAGACGCCCGGCCGTGCGTCAATTCGGCTGTGCCTGGGGTTCGTGCCCGGCGGCGCGCGCCACGGCCTGCCGGGCCAAGATGCAATCGTAGCGGGCCTGAAGGCGGGAGAGCTCCGCGGAACTGGCGTTGCTCTGGGCGTCGAGCAGCTCGAAATTGGTGATGACCCCGTTGGTATAGCGCGACTTCGCCAAGGCCAGGGCCTCTTGGGCCTGGGCGACCAGCGTGTCCGCGCTGAAAAGTCTCTGTTGGGCGGCGCGGAATCCGGCGAAAGCCTCCTCAACATCCGCCGTTATAGTCCGGGAGACCTCTCCGACCTGATCCCGTGCAGCCCGAAGGTCGGCGCGGGCCTGGATCCGCTCCCCGGTAATCCGGTTGCCCGTGAAGATGGGAACGGAAACGCCCACGCCGGCAGTGATGTATCCCCGGTTATCGTACATGTTGGGCAGGTTCCCGTCCTCAAGGCCGGCGGCGACCTGGGCCGCTAGGGTGGGGCGATTCTCCCGAGCCGCGACGTCGAGCCTCAACCCCGCGCTCGCCTCGGCGTCTCGCGCGAGTCTGATCTCCGGGCGGTTCTTAAGACCCTCCTCGATCGTGGCGGTCATTTCGGGCTGTTGCCCGGGTACGTCCAGGGCCCCTGAGAGCACGACCGGAGAGCCCGCCTCGTAGCCGAGCAGCCGCCTGAGCTGTGCCTCGACCTTCTCGAGGCTGGCGACCCGGTCGGTCCGCGCGTTCCGGGCGTTTGCGAGACGAACCTCGGTGGTCAGAACGTCGAATCGTGTGGCCGTGCCTCCGGAGAACCTCTTTTCGGAAATTCGCCTGGCTTCCTCCAAGGCCCGGATCTCGCCGTCGGCGACAGATACCGCTTCGCGCAGCAGCAGGGCGCTGTAAAAGCTCTGGATTGTCTGATAGCCAAGTTGGTTGCGGGCTTGGGAAAGGGCGTCGCGAGCGGACATCTCGCCCGACTTGGCGAGCGCAACCAGGGCGTCCGTGCGGCCAAAGTCGGTGAGCAACTGGCTCGCTTGAATGGTTGCGGTGTAGCTGTCTCGGATCGTCTCGTACAACAGGTTGGTGCCGGCCGAGGACGAGAACGCCGCATAGGGCCGGAGCGAAAGATACCTATATTCGGCGTCTAGGGACACCTGGGGCATCCGGGCCGACTTACTTTGGATCGTGCGCCCGCGGGCGGCATCGACCGCTGCCTGTGCGGCGTCGAGCGACGGATACCGCGCCAGCACCGCGTCGATCGCCTGCGCCAGGGTGATCGGGGAACCGGGCGCGGCCGGCTCACTGAAGGCGAGCAGGGGGCTAAGCGCGACAGTCGAGAGCAAGGAGACGAGAACTTTCATGTTTAAAAAATGGAGTGAAGAGTGAGGGCTCCCGGTCAGTCTTCGTAGACCAGGGCGGCCTTAATGGCGGCCCGGCGACGCCAGTAGTAGAGCGCCAGCCCGCCTTGGTAGGCTAGCGAGGCGGCTCCAAAGACTCCGTAGGTCGCCCGGTAGACCAGGCGCAGGAACTCGTCGATACCGAATCCCGCGCCTGCGATTACGGACCGTTGCTCGTCGGTCAGCAAAGGTCGCATGGGCGATATGTCCATCCCGTGCAGGCGCCATGCGACATACAGCAGGATAACCGCGAGCAAAAAAATCTGGCTTGAGACCAGCCAGCGCACGCCCGTGCGGGCCCCGATTGTCAGAAGCCCTGCCCCATGGAACTCCATAGCTCCCCCTGCGGCAACCAGCAGCCCGACCGCGGCCCCGTTGACGTCGTGAATCGAGGCCGAAGCCAGTGCAAAAAACCCGGCCACAGCAAGGATGCCCCCTCCGTCCAACCGGGCGGTGCGAACCACGCGCCTCAGGGCCTCTGCGGGAAGAAGGGGGGGCTTGCGGGCCATCAGTCGACCTCCGTGACCGAGTCGGGAATTTCGTTCCTCCCGCTCGGTAGAGGGGCAAAGTGGGCGGCGAGCAGCACCCCGGCCCGCTCGATCCCGTGGATCAGCCCCGCCGTGAAGTCGCCCTTGCGAAAATGACCGCTCATGGCCGCGGCGAGATCCTGCCAAAATGCATCGCCACACTTTTCGTGTACTCCCTTGTCGCCGATCACCGCGAAGGCTCGCGAGCGCGGAGCAATGAAGATGAGGACCGCGTTGCGCTCCCGGGTGCGTTCCATGCCAAGCCGCTCAAAGTGACTCCGCGCCGCGGCCACTGGATCCGGGGCCCTGTGCCGGGCGACGAGGACCCGGATCTGGCCGGAGGTCAGGCTCTCTGCCCGGCCAATCTCGGCAACGACCCGCTTGTGGTCAATCGGAGCTGGACTTGTGAATAGCCATCTCATGGTCGCTCACCACTTTCCCCCGGCGCCCCCGCCGCCGAAGCTCCCGCCACCCCCGGAAAAGCCGCCGCCGCCGGAGGACCATCCGCCACCGGGAAAGATCCACGGCCCCGCGCCCCCGCCCCAGACCCGGGCCCGGCCCGCAGCGCCGTAGACGACGTGCTGGCGGCTGCGCACGACCGACCAAACCAGCGCTACTGCGAGAAGGAGCGCTATTCGAATCAGGTCGGCCGAGCCCGCGGAGCGGGCCCTCCCCTCGGCCGCGGTCAGACCCGTACCGCGGTACTCGCCGCGCACTGCGGCAAGAATGGCGCCGACCCCGGCCCTCATTCCTCCGTCGAAGTCCCCTGTGCGCAGGCGCGGGGCGATCTCATCAGAGATGATGCGCTTGCAAAGAGCGTCGGGAAGGGCGCCCTCCAAGCCATATCCGGTCTGGATATACAGGTCGTGTTCCCGCGCGAACACGAAGAGGACAGCCCCGTTGTCGCTGCCCTTCCGGCCGACCTTCCAGGCTTGGGCAATCCTCACCGTGTAGTCCTCGACGGAGGAGTCGGACTGCATCTGCGGGTAGATCGCGACCAGAATCTGGGTGGAGGTGTCCCGCTCAAACTGCACCAGCTGGGCGTTGAGGGCCTGCGCGGTTCCGGGGCTGACCAGGCGAGCGTAGTCGTTGAAATAGGCGGCCGGTGCTGGCGGAATGACCTCTGCTGCGCGGAGACCGGCCGGGCTGAACGGCAGGACCAATGCGAGGAGCAGGAGGAGGCGCATGAACCCGCGCTCGGTCAGGGTTTGCCGCCGAAATCGACCTTGGGCGCTGTCTCGGCCCCTGCGGCCGCTGTGAAATATGGCCGTGCCGCGAACCCTAACACCCCGGCAAGGATGACACCCGGAAACTGGCGGATCGCCGTGTCGTAGGCCATGACCGCGTCGTTAAAGCGCCCGCGCTCGACGGAGATGCGGTTCTCGGTGCCCTCGAGCTGAGCCTGGAGGTCGCGGAATCCGGCCGTGGCCGTGAGCTGCGGGTAATTCTCGGAGACCACAAGCAGCCTTGAGAGTGCGGCCCCGAGCTGTCCCTGGGCCTGGTCGAAGGCGGCCAGCTGGCTGGGGTTGGTCGGCGCCGTGCTGGGCGGAACATGGACCCGACCCACGGAAGCCCGCGCCTCAGTGACCGCGGTGAGCGTGGATTTCTCGAAATTGGCGGCGCCTGCGACCGTGCTCACGAGATTGGGAATCAAGTCGGCGCGCCGCTGGTAGACGTTCTGGACCTGGGCCCACTGCTTGTCCGTGCCCTGCTGGAGGCGGACAAGCCCGTTGTAGCTTCCAACCGCCCAGACGCCGACCGCGAGGACGGCGAGGACAACAAGCCCGAGCGCTGCGAGCAGGATCTTGGATGCACTCATGGAGCCCATTCAAATCGCAAAGGCGATGGCGCGCAAGACGGGAACTCCGCGGAGAATTCTGATTGCCTCAAATGGGCTTCGGGATTTCCGTCCTGCTACCCCCCAAAGAGTAACCCCAATAGATCAGCCCATGAGCACGCCTATTTCTGCCCTGCTGGAACGCAAGGGATCCGCCGTTCGTTCGGTGTCTGCGGCATCGACGGTCGCCGAGGCCGTTGCGGAGATGAACCGGCACCGGATCGGCTGCGTCGTGGTTCTGGATGGCGAGAGACTGGTGGGGATCTTCACCGAGCGCGATGTGCTGCAGCGGGTGGTTGGCGGCGGCATAGACCCGCAGGGCCGTTGCATTACCGACGTGATGAGCCGGGACCCGATCACGATATCTCCGGAGGCAACCATCGACGATGTGATGACCCTGTTCACGGACCGCAGGTGCCGGCACCTGCCGGTTGTGGCCAAGGGGCGCCTGCTGGGCCTGATCTCGATCGGCGATGTGACCCGGTGGATGGTCGACACCCACCGTGCCGAGGCCGAGCACCTCAAGAACTACATCGCCGGGGGTTTGCCCACCTGAGGCGGGGCCGCCTAGGGCCCGGCGATTTGACGCCGGCGGGACTGGATGTACGGTTTCGATTCCATGAAGACTCCTGCTTTTGTGGCTGCGATCGCCGCGTTAATCCTTCCCCTGGCTGCTCACGCCAAGCTCATCACCCGTCCGGTCGCCTACGAGCAGGGGGGCGTCCGCCTTGAGGGCTATCTTGCCTACGATGACGTTGCGTCCGCCCGCGGCACACTTCCCGGCGTTCTCGTAGTCCCGGAGTGGTGGGGGCTGAACGCCTATGCGAAGGCCAGGGCGGAAAAGCTCGCGCTTCTCGGCTACGTGGCCTTTGCGGCCGACATGTACGGAGCGGGCACCGTCACGGAGGACGCGAAGCGGGCGGGACAATTGGCTGGCCCGTTCTACGGGAGCCCGCTCATGGCCGACCGCGCCCGGGCCGGGCTTGACGCGATGCTGGCGACCGGTCTGGTCGACGGTTCCCGTGTGGCCGCCATCGGCTACTGTTTCGGTGGGTCGACCGTGCAGGCCCTTGCCTACAGCGGCGCCCCCCTGGCGGGGATCGTAAGCTTCCACGGCGGACTTATCCCCGTGCCAGCCGGCGCGGCGGAGCGAACGCGGGCCAAGATCCTGATCTGCAACGGTGCTATCGACCCCATGGTCAAGCCGGAGCAGATCGACGCCTTTCAGAAGGCGATGAATGACGGGCGATTCGACTACCAGTTCGTCAGTTACGCCGGGGCGGTGCACGCCTTCACGAACCCTGGGGCGGACGCCCTTGCAAAGGCGAACCACTTGCAGGGGATCGGCTACAACGCCGCGGCGGATCGGCGTTCCTGGGCCCTCATGGAGTCCTTCTTGGGGGAGATATTCGCGCGGTAGCGTCCGCATCTCCGGGACACACCCATCCGGGCTCCAAAGGCGGCGCTGAGCGTGCGCGCGGTCACAACCCGCGAGATAGGCCCTGACGCAAAGACGCCGCCCGAACGCAGGACAAGAGCATGGGTAAACCCGGGAGTAATCTCCTCTACGTGGTGGGTAACCAGAACGAGCGCAGGGCCTCCGCGCCGTGAGGTGAGCGCATTGACAAACCCCAAGAATTCCTCCCGGGCAACGGGATCCAGTCCGGCGCACGGCTCGTCAAGGATGAGTAACCGGGGCCGGGCCATCAGGGCCCGGGCGATGAGCACGCGCTGGCGCTCCCCCTGGGATAGATACATCCACTCCCGTGACTCCAGGCGTGCCCCGCCCATGAAACGCAGCCACCTGCGGCCCCGGACTAGGTCGGCGCGGGTGGTCCGGGCCCAGAGGTCAAGCTGTCCGTAGCGGCCGCTGACGACCGTCTCCAGGGCCGGCTCTGCGGGTGGGATCGACGCCTGAAGGGCGCTCGTGACGAGACCAACCCTCAGGCGGAGCTGCCGCCAGTCGGTCTCTCCGTAGCGGCGGCCGAGCAGGATGATTATTCCGGAACCCGGCGAAAGGTAACCGGTTAGGGTCTTGAGAAGCGAGGTCTTGCCGCACCCGTTTGGCCCCAGGATAACCCAGTGCTCGCCCCGCCCCACGCGCCAGTCGACGTCCCGGAGGATCTCGGTGGCCCCCCTCGAGACGTGAATGCCGGACATTTCCAGGATCGAACTCATCCTGTGCAGGCTTGATGGCGGGCCCATCCAAGTAAAGACTGCTCCCGTCTCTCATGTCAGCCCGCATTCCATTAACACTGATATTGGTCGCCCTCGCGGCTGTTCTCCCGGCGCGTGCCGCGGAGCGCATCGAACGCCGGGATTTTTCCGCATCCCCGGGGACAACCCTCAAGATCGACACCTACCGCGGCGGCATTGACGTCACGCAGTCGCCCGACGAGCAGATGCATGTCGAGATCCGCATCGACCCAGGGACCGACGACCGAGCCGAGGCCGACCGCATCCTGCAGACCCTGCAGCTCGACATCAGGCAGGCCGGCTCCGTGATTTCCATAACCGCGCGCAACCCCACCGAGACCGTTGTCCACTTCGCGTGGCAGAAGTCACGCAAGGTCCTGCTCTCGTACGCCGTGACGATGCCGCCGGCTTGCAACCTCGACCTGACCACCGATGACGGAGGGGTCGCTGTGCAGGGGATTATGGCGAACGTCGTGGGGAACATGGACGTCAAGGCGAGGAAGGGAGGAGTCTTCTTCCGCTCGGTGGAGGGCAACATCAAGGCGATCGTGGACACCGGCGACATCGTCGTCTCGAGGTGCACGGGCTCCGTCGACCTCAAGGCAACGGTGGGCAGTATCCGCGTCGGAACGGTCGGCGGTTTCGCAGAGCTCCGCGTGACCAATGGGGACATCGAACTCCAGCACGCCCTGGGGGGCGCGAAGGTTGCGGGCACAGCCGGCGAGATTCTTGTCGGCTTCCCCAAGACACTCAACCGGGACTCGAGCGTCTCGAGCGACGGGGGCTCGATTGTCGTGAGGCTTGATCCGGCGGTTCATTGCACGATCCAGGCCTCCGCGGTATGGGGCAGGGTGCAAACGACCCTGCCGATCACCGTAGAGGCGGGCGGGGACGGAAAGAAGAGCCTGAAGGGCCGCCTGAACGGCGGGGGCGCCCTCCTAAAACTCCATGCCGACGGCGGCAACCTGCGGATCGAGCCGCCGCCGATCTGACGGCGACGCAGAAAGTCGTCATGCACCCGACCAAGTCCGCATTCGAAGAGTTGGTGGTCCACTTGCGCAGGGTCCAGACCCTGGAATCTGCCGCCGACCTGCTGGGATGGGACGAGCAGGTGAACCTGCCCGAACTAGGAGCCGCGCAGCGCGGCGAGCAGCTGGCGGCGCTCGCTGAGGTGATTCACGGGGTCTCGAGCGCGCCCCGAACCGGAGAGCTGATCGCAGTGCTTTCCGGGGCCGGTGCAGAGCAGACCGATGACATGAGGGCGGTGCTCGCCCAGGCGCGGCGCGACTACGAGCGGGCGACCCGGTTGCCGGTCCATTTCGTGCGCGAGAAGGCGACCCAGGCAAGCCATGGCTACCACGCCTGGGCCGCGGCCCGGGCCGCAGGCGACTTTGGGAAGTACGCCCCGGTCCTAGAGAAGAATATCGATTTGGCGCGCCGCGAGGCCGCCTACCTCGGCCGCTCGGACGCGCCCTACGACCATTTCCTGGATTACAATGACCCCGGAATGACCGCCTCTGCGGTCAGCCGGCTGTTTACCGAGCTGAAGCGGGACCTGTTGCCGCTGATGCGCTCGATCGTGGCCGCAGCAGGCCCGGCCCAGCCCAGCCCGCTCAAGGGCCTGACCGAGGAAGCCCAGAAGTCTTTCCTTTCCGACGTTACGGCCCGCATCGGCTTCGACTACCGCCGAGGCCGGATCGACGTCTCCTTGCACCCCTTCTGCTCGGGCAGCGGCGACGATGTTCGGATGACGACTCGCTTTAAGAAGGACGAGCCTTTGGACGCGCTGTTCAGCGCCATCCACGAGGCGGGCCACGGCATTTACGAGCAGGGGCTTCCGGCCTCGCGGTGGCGCGGAACGGCGCTTGGAATGCATGCCGGAATGGCCGTCCACGAGTCCCAGAGCCGCCTCTGGGAAAACCAGGTCGCGCGGAGCCGGGGCTTCTGGCGATTCTTCGAGCCGCGTTTGAGGGCGCTGTTTCCGGGCGGGGCGGCGGAGGTCGGATCTGAGGACCTGTACCGGGCGATAAACGCGGTCGCCGCGACTCCCATCCGGGTTGAGTCGGACGAGGTCACGTACAACCTTCACATCATCCTGCGCTTCGAGCTTGAGCAGCGCCTGTTCTCCGGCGATCTCGCCGTCGGAGGGCTTCCCGCGGCGTGGAGGGAACTCGCCCGCGAGCTGCTCGGCCTTGAGATCTCGAGCGACCGGGAGGGAGTCCTCCAGGACGTGCACTGGAGCGGCGGGGCGTTCGGCTATTTTCCGAGCTACTGCCTGGGCAACATGATCGCCTCCCAACTCTGGTACCGGGCCCTTTCGCAGCGCCCGGCGCTCGAGGAGGACTTCGCGCGGGGCGACTTCTCGTGGCTGCTCCAGTGGCTGCGCGAAAACGTGCACGCGCAAGGCCGGCGCTGGGATGCGCTTACCCTTGTGAAACGCGTCACCGGCGAGGACCTCTCGCCGCAGCCTCTCGTCCGCTACCTGCGGGAGCGCTACGGGAGCCTATACCTGGGGTGACCGGTGGGCCTGATCGACACGCACGCGCACCTGGACTCCTTCGCCCGGCAGGGCGAGCTTGAGGCTGTCCTTGAGCGATGCAGGACCGCCGGGCTCGAGGCGGTGGTATCGATTGGGACCGAGCCAGGAGACTGGGGGCTGTACCGGGACCTCGCTCGCAGTCATCCAGGTGTGGTCCATTACTCGGTGGGCATCCACCCGTGCTCGGTGGACGCCGGCTGGGAAGAGGCGGCCGCCGGGCTTGAGTCCTTCTGGGGCGGGACCGAGAGTCCCTCCCCGGTTGCCCTGGGGGAATGCGGTCTGGACCGGTTTCACCTGCCAAAGGAACACGACGAGGCTGAGCGGATTCTCGCGATGCAGAAGGCGGCTTTTTCGGCGCAGCTCGCTCTGGCACGGCGGCTGTGCTGCCCCGTGGTCATCCACTCCCGGGGGGCCTTCCGCGAGTGCGTGGAGGCGATCGATTCCAGCGGCGTCAGCTGGTCGAGGGTCGTTTTTCACTGTTTCAGCGAGGGCGAGGCCGAGGTGGCCGAGCTCGCCCTCCGCGGGGGCAGGGCGTCCTTCACCGGAATCCTCACCTACAAGAATGCCTCTTCGGTCCGGGCCGCTGCGCTCGCCCAGGGCTTGGCGGCCCTGATGCTGGAGACGGACGCCCCGTACCTTGCACCCGTTCCCCACCGGGGAAAGTCGAACGAACCGGCTTACCTGCGCCATACCGCTGAGGCGGCTGCGGCGCTGTTCAAGATTCCACTCGATGAGCTCTCCGCCGCCACGACCCGAAACGCACGGACTTTCTTCTCAGTCTAGGGTTCGTCGAACTTGCGGGCGAAGAGCGCCTCCAACTCGGCCAGCATCTGCGGGGCGTCCTCCCCTGATACGAGGAACTTGACCAGGGATCCCTTGCCGGCTGCGAGCATCATCAGTCCCATGATACTCTTGCCGTTGACCTGCTCATCGTCCTTCTCGACGAAGACCTCGGCTTTAAACTTGTTGGTGATTCGCACGATCATGGCCGCCGGACGGGCATGAATTCCCATCTTGTTTTGCACCACCAGCTCCTTGGTGATCTGGGAGCCAGCGGGTGTCGCGTCGCTCTTGTTGGTAGGCGGGTTGGGCACGGCGTGCGGTACGGTCAGTCTAAAAGGGCCGAGAACGTCCGGCACACGGGACCCTCTTGCAATCCAAAACCGGGCGCCAGAGGGTCTGGGGTGCACAAGAAATTTTCTATGATTTTGAAATTCATCATCTTACACGCTCAGACCTTCCCGGCCTTCCTCTCAACTACCATCCGGTAGAAGTCGACGAACAGGGGATCGGCATCGTTCGGACCGGGCGCGGCCTCCGGATGGTACTGGACGCTGAAGACCGGAAGTGAGTTGTGGCGGAGCCCCTCAACCGTCTGGTCGTTCAGGTTGATCTCGGTGACCCGCGCCCCCCGGTTCTCGATGCTCTTCGGATCGGTCGCGAACCCGTGGTTTTGCGCCGTGATCGATACCCGCCCGGTTTCGAGGTTCTTCACCGGCTGGTTGCCCCCGCGGTGGCCGAACTTCAGCTTGAAGGTCGACCCACCCAGCGCGTGGGTGATCATCTGGTGGCCGAGGCAGATGCCGAAAACGGGATACTCGGGAAGCAACGCGGTGACAGTCGGGTAGAGGTAGGAGAGGGCGGCCGGATCGCCGGGTCCGTTTGACAGAAACACCGCATCGGGGGCGTGCTCGCGCACCTCAGAGGCGGTCGCCGTGGCCGGGAAGACGATCACTTCAAAACCATGGCGAACGAGCTTTCGGAAAATCGAGAACTTAGCCCCGTAGTCGAAGGCGGCTACCTTGAACCGCTGGGACGGAGTGGTTGAGGCGCCGAACGCGGTTCCCGGCGGAATATACGTCTCGTTGTAACGCGATGGGTCCCCAGCCTCCCAGAGGTAAGGCCGGGCGCAGGTGACGTCCTTGACGTAGTCGCTTCCGGCCATGTCCCGCCAGCCCCGGGCCAGGCGCACCGCCTCATCCTCGCCGATGGGCAGTGTGCTCAGGCAGCTCTTCATGGCACCTTCCACGCGGAGCTTCTTGGTCAGGGCCCGCGTGTCGACCTCGCTGATCCCAGGGACGCCGTGCTTACGCAGGTAGTCACCCAGGGAGAGGCTTGCGCGCCAGTTGCTCACCACAGGCGACAACTCGCGCACGACAAAACCGCTTGCCTTCGGAACGGCAGCCTCCGCATCGGCCTCGTTCACGCCGTAGTTGCCGATCTGCACGGCGGTCATCGCCACGATCTGGCCGAAGTAGGAGGGGTCAGTGAGGATCTCCTGGTAGCCGGTCATCGACGTGTTGAAAACACACTCGCCGGCAATTGTTGCGTCGGCGCCGAAGGCGAGACCGCGGAAGACGCTTCCGTCTTCTAGGGCCAGGATGGCGGGCTTGCTCTGGGACATCGGGACGAAAGAAACGCTACTTGGCGAGTTTGCGCAAGGCCTGGTTAACCTTGGCCAGATCACATACGGCCGGGTCGTATCCGGGACCGAGCCACTCGAGCCATTCGCGGCCGAGGTCGGTGTCGGGCTCCTTGATGCACGTGAGCATGTCCTGGTGGGCCTCCACTCCCCCACAATCCTCCGGGGGACCTGCCCGCTCGCCGCCGATGCACCGCGGGTAGGCCTGGCCCCGCTTGAACACGCTCTGGTGCTCGTTGGCTATCTCAACGTGCCAACCTTCATCGAAGTCGTACCGGTACGTGAAGTGGGCGTGTTGCTCGAGCCCGAGTTCCGCAAGCGTCACGTCCCGGTCATCCTCGACCACGAGTTCGTCGCGTTTTCCGGGATTGCCAAAGCGCAGGTCCCCGAATGCGAAGACGTGGGTCTGGTAGTCATACCAGTCAAAGGCGACCTGGATCGCGTCGTGCAGGCGCGAAAGCCACATCGACTCCCGGACTACGAGCCTCCTCCAGATCGACGGCCGGCAGCCGGCGACCCTGAGGTGGAGCTGGAAGATCTTTTCTGCGGGTTTCCTGCGGCCGGGTCCCCGTCCTTCGTGCAGCGAGATCATTCAGCCGCCTACTCAAACGCGGCGGCCGGCGGCCGGCAAGACTCGCCGATCAGCGCCAGTAGCCGCGGATGTAGACGTACGATCCGCGCCTCCAGGCCCAGTGCGGAGCCACATAGATCCGGTAGCCCTGGGGAGGCATCTCCCAGTGGCCACCCACCCACACGTAGCGGTAGCCATCAAAGGCATAATACCCGTTGACCCACAGTGCTCCAGGGGGACCGGGCTGCACCGTGATGACCTCCTGGGGCGGCGCGGGCATGGCCGGGGGCTGCTGGACTGTGACGGTAGTCGCCGCTTCCTGCTCGGAGCGGTACAGGGTTCCCCTCTGGTTATCGACACTGTTGCCGAGGGTTCCGCCGGCAATCGCCCCGGCGGCGCCGCCGATCAGGGCCCCAGCGAGTCCGTTGTGGCCTGCGCTGTTGTTTCCAATGATAGCGCCGGCCAGAGCGCCCAATGCGCCACCGGCGACGGCCCCTTGCTGTGTATTGGGTCCTGTCCCCACACAACCTGCGCAAAGAGCGCACAGGGATAAAGTTAGGATGAGCTTAGTCGGTTGGGTCATGGCTGAGTTAGTCCGTACTACCCAGACGTTTGTTCCATTGCTTTGGAAACGGTGTTATTTCCATCACATTACAATAGAATATCTTAGGTAAGTATTCAAGGAGTGAACCCCTAAAACACGTGAGGCGCCCCCTGCGGGGCGCCTCATGTGACCTAACACCAAGCAAACCGTAAGAACTGCAACCACCCTTTGCTCTATCGATCTTTGTGGCTGCACAGAGGTAGACGCGTCCGGCCCCAAAACGATCAAACAAATTTCCAGATTTTTTCTCCGGCACCTTGACCCCCATAAACACAAGAGGCGCTCCTTGCGAAGCGCCCCGTGTGACCTAACACCAAGCAAACCGTAAGAACTACTTTAAACAGAACCGCTCTCGCGAACGGCTTGTTTCGAGGAGATAGACGCCGTGGGGCGGGGAATGCTCAAAAATAATCCAAAAATCTTTTGCCCCATGGGGCAGAGCGGGCGCCGGGGGGGCAATCAGGCCCGAAAAGAGGATGGAACGGCCTCGGGCTGGACCTCGACCTGGCCGGACTCGCGCCGGGGTGTGCTCTTAAGCGGGTACCGGAAAAGTTTTCCCTCGTAGTTGCGGAAGACAGCCTCGTCCTCGGTGATCGACTCGATGTAGTCCGGGTTGATCGGCACCTTTCCGCCGCCGCCCGGGGCGTCGATGACGAACTGGGGAACGGCGTAACCCGAGGTGTGCCCCCGCAGGGCGCGGATGATCTCGATCCCCTTGGCGATGTCCGTCCTGAAGTGGCTTCCCCCTGTGATGAGGTCCATCTGGTACAGGTAGTACGGGCGCACGCGCATTCTCAGCAACCGGTGCACGAGCGCCTTCATGACCTCGGCGTCGTCGTTCACGCCGCGCAGCAGCACGCTCTGGTTTCCCAGAGGCACGCCGGCAAAGGAAAGCCGGTCGCAGGCCGCCCGGAGCTCGGCCGTGCACTCGTTCGGATGGTTCACGTGGATGCTCATCCAAATCGGGCCGTACTTGCGGAAAATGTCGGCCAGCGCGGGCGTTATGCGCTGGGGCAGAAACACCGGGATTCGGGAGCCGATCCGGATAAACTCCACGTGGGGGATTTCGCGCAGGCGGCTCAGCAGGTGCTCGATCTTTTTGTCGGAGAGCAGCAGGGGGTCTCCACCCGAAAGCAGCACGTCGCGAACCTCGGGATGGGCCTCGATGTAGCGCAGGCCCTGCTCAAACTCGGGGTGGAAGTTGTAGTCCTGGGCGTTCGACACGAGGCGGCTCCGCGTGCAGTAGCGGCAGTAGGCCGCGCAGCGGTCCGTCACCAGGAAGAGCACGCGGTCGGGATAGCGGTGGACCAGGCCCGGAACCGGCGAATGGCTGTCCTCGCCGAGTGAATCGAGCATTTCCTCCTCGGTCACAAGCATTTCTGCAGCCCGAGGAATGACCTGTCGACGGATAGGGCAGTCGGGATTTTCCCGGTCGATCAGGTTGAAGAAGTAGGGGGTGATCGCCAGCGCGAGCTTGTGGCTTGCGTTGATGCAGCCTGCCCTCTCCTCGGCCGTAAGGGTCATGTACTGCTCGAGTTGCCCGATCGTCGTCAGCCGGTTCTTTAGCTGCCAGATCCAGTCTTGCCAATCGGACTCGGGAACATGCTGCCACAATCCCTGACCTTCAAACCAGGAGGTGCGGTCATCGGAAAAGGGCATCGGCGTGAGCGGACAATTAGGGGCCTAATTTTGCGCTGTCAAATGAGCGGCCCTTTTTAGATTTGTAAGTAATTTTAAAATATAAACTTATAAATTTTCGGCGGGCCTATTTTCGGCGTCCTTGACGCCCCGTCCACCGCTTAGGTGTTTTGATCTTCCCCGGGCTGCGTCCCGGGCTGATTTGCGGGCAGGTGCTTGGGAAGAAACAGATAGTAGGCCATCAGCCAGCAGCTGCGGGACGATCGATACAGGAGGGCCGGAACGGCGATTGACCCAACCCCGGCTATCACGATGGCCGCTGTCGTCCCAATCACGCCTCGGTAGGCGAGCAGCGTCACGGGAATAAGGAAGCAGACCAGGGTGACGCCGTAGTTGAGGGACATCGATCCCAGGAAGAACCCCTCGTCGCGCTCGATCTTGAGCCCGCACGCCGGGCACTCCGGGTTCACCGTGAAGAGCGAGCGCGCCTTGAACAGCGTCCGTTCGCCACAGTTGGGGCAGCGGTTCGCGAGGCCCCGTGCGGCAATTTGCAGTCGGGTCACCTTCATCGAGGTCCGAGGAGGAATCCAAGGGGCGGTCCTCTAGGAGCCGCCCCTGCGGACGTTTCCGATCAGGAGCCGAGCTGGTAGCGCACGAAACGGCGAATCTGGATATTCTCGCCGATCTTTGCGACCTTCTCGGTGAGCATCTCCTTCACCGTCTTGTCGGGCATCTTGACGAAAGGCTGGTCGATCAGGCAGACAGTCGAAAAGTACTTCTCGAGCTTGCCCTCGACGATCTTCTGCACAGCGGCCGGCGGCTTGCCCTGGACTTGGGCGGTCGCGATGTCGCGCTCCTTTGCGAGATCGGCCTCGGGGACCTGGTCGCGGGAGACGTACAGGGGGCTTGCGGCCGCAATCTGAAGGCACAGGTCGCGGACGAACACCTTGAACTCCTCATTGCGGGCGACGAAGTCGGTCTCGCAGTTGACTTCGATCATGACGCCGACCTTGGAGCCGACGTGGATGTAGCTCTCGATCAATCCTTCGCGGGTGACTCGGTCGGCCTTCTTAGCCGCCGACGCCGCCCCCTTCTTGCGCAGGATCGTGATCGCCTCCTCCGTGTTGCCGTTCGCCTCGGTGAGGGCCTTCTTGCAGTCGAGCAGACCCGCACCCGTTTGGGTGCGCAGGTCGTTGACCATTTGTGCGTTAATGACGATGCTCATGGAGTGCTTATTCGGCTTTGACAGGGGTCTTGCGGGGGCGGGCGATCTTGCGCTTCGGCGCCTCGGCGTCGCCTTCAACCAGGGGGACGACATCGGAGGGGATCTCCACCTTGGACAGGTCGATCTCCTCGGTGGCGGACACCGGGGCGGCGGGAACCGGGGCGGCGGGCGCATCGGCTACCTGCTGGGCCTTGAGTTCAGCGGTGCCGCGCTGGGCGCGGCGGCTCTCACGCAGGGCAAGACCGGACTGGATCGCGGCGACGACGGTGTCGACGATGATCCGGATCGACTTGACCGCGTCGTCGTTGCCGGGGATCGGATGGGAGACGGCTCCCGGGTCAGAGTTGGTGTCCACGATCGCCGCGCACGGGATCTTGCAGCGGGCGGCCTCGGCCACGGCGATCTTCTCGTGGTTGATGTCTACGACAAACAGGGCAGTGGGCAGCCCCCCCATTTCGACGATTCCGTTGAAGTTGCGCTGCATCCGGCCCATCGCGCGCTTGATGGCCGACTCCTCCTTGCGGGGCAGCTTGGAGAGCTCGCCCGCGGTTTCCATCTGCTGGTACTTCTTGAACTTCGCGATCGAGCGGCGGACGGTCTCGTAGTTGGTGAGGGTCCCGCCCAGCCAGCGGTCGACGCAGAAGGGCATGCTGGTCGCAGCGGCGGCCTCGCGAACGATTTCCTTGGCCTGGCGCTTGGTGCCGACCAGGAGAATCGTGTTTCCGTTGGCGACCGTGTCTTCGATGAAGGCGCAGGCCTTCTCTAGGGCCACGTACGTCTTCGTCAGGTCGATGATCGTGACGCCCTGACGATGGTCGAAGACGTACGGCTTGGAACGCGGGTTCCAGCGCTTGGTCTGGTGCCCGAAATGAACGCCTGCGTCTAGCAGGTCCTTGGGGGTGACGGTGATGCTCATGGGTGATCTATGTATTCTCTCAATACACAGGTCGGCCGTTGGGCCGCCTTGCGATCGATGGTTGATGGTTGTTGTTTATCGAACGGGTGCTTTCTGACAATGGAGGGTCGAACACACAGGAGCCGGGCCCTCCTTGCAAGCGCTTATTTGCGGGTCGAAACCGGCCGGCGGGCGGAAAACAGGGTCCGGCAGATCTCGCACACCGTGCCGTCGCAGCCGCGGGCCGTGCAGTGCTCACGGCCGTAATAGATTATGCGCAGGTGCATGATGTTCCATTGGTTGCGTGGAAACAGCTGCTTCAGGTCGCGCTCGGTTTGCTCCACGTTCCGTCCGCTGGTCAGGCGCCAGCGCTGGGCCAGGCGGTGGATGTGGGTGTCGACGGGAAACGCGGGTTCTCCAAAGGCCTGCGCCATGACGACGCTGGCCGTCTTGTGCCCGACCCCGGGCAGGGCCTCCAATTCCTCAAAGCTCTGGGGGACGCTGCCGTGGTGCCGTTCGACCAGGATCCGGGACAAACCGAGGATTGCCCGGGCCTTCTGCGGGGACAGGCCGCAGGGGCGGATGGTTTCCTGGATCCGGGCGAGCGGCAGGCGGGTCATCCCCTCAGGGCTGTCGGCCAGGGCGAACAGTCTTGGGGCCACCTCGTTGACCCGCTTATCCGTGCACTGGGCTGACAGGACGACCGCGACTAGCAGGGTGTAGGGGTCGCGGTGCTCAAGCGGTATGGGGGTCTCCGGATAGAGCTCGGCCAGGCGTCGGCCGATGTAGGCGGCCCGCGCGGCCCGGGTCGAGAAGTCCGCCGCGGTCCTCATGCCTTGCCCGGCTTGAAGAGCTTTTCGTGGCCCACCAGGTATAGGATCACAGCAAGGGCGAGGAAGGGCAGCGTCGAGAACAGGTCAGCGTTCGGGCCGTTGAAAAGGGGATTGTGGGTGGTGGACCACCGGGTGAGTGCGGCGTCCACGGGCTCGAGGATCCCCGCGAGGAAGGCGATGATGATGCCGGCGATCGCGCCGCCCGCGATGTAACCGGAGGAAAGCAGCACCCCGGGATTCTTGTCGCCCTCAGCGACCAGCTGGTCCTCGGTCAGGTTGGCATGCCGGTGCTTGCGCCACACATGCCAATCGACAAGCCAGCGGACGAGGCCTCCGATCCAGATTGGGGTCGACGAGGACAGGGGCAGGTAGACGCCGACCGCAAACGCGAGAGAAGGAAGGCCACACATCTCCAGTACGATGGCGATCATGACCCCCAGAAGCACCAGGGCCCAGGGAAGCTTCCGATCGAGTATTCCCTTGATGATGTAGGACATGAGCGTTGCCTTGGGCGCGTCAAACTTGCGGACAACACTGCCGTCGGGGCGCCGGTTGAAGCTGCCGTTGATTCCGGGATCGACGTACCAGACGGCCTTTCCGGACGGGTCCACGAGGTATTTGCCCGGCCTTCCGCCCTCCAAGCTTGTTTTTTGCCAGACTAGGTAAGTTGCCGCGTCGTCGCGGGACTGGATCCCGGCCACCTTCTCCCGGACCGACAGGGTCGCCGGGTTGGTCTGCAGGCCCGCCGGCGCCACCTCGGCGATCGGGACGTACACCGTGGCCGATTCGTTCAGCTTTAGCAGGATGGGCCCCAGGGTCAGGGCGGAGGCGAACGCCCCGCATATGATCGCGATCTGCTGGTACTTGGGCGTGGAGCCGAGCAGGTATCCCGTCTTGAGCGGCTGCGCGGTCGCGCCCCCGTTGGAGGCCGCGATGCAGACGATTGCCCCGACGGAAAGGGCCGTCACGTAGTAGGTTCCGCCCGTCCAGCCGACCAGCAGGAAGACCAGGCACGTGAGCAAAAGCGTCGCCACCGTCATGCCGGAGATCGGATTCGACGAGGAGCCGATCTCGCCGGTCAGCCGGGAGGACACGGTCACGAACAGAAACCCAAATACGACGATCATGAGGGCCCCAAGCAGATTCATGTGGAGGGCCGGCGCGGCAATGATCCCCACGATCAGGACGATAATGCCGATCCCGACGAGCTTCATGGGAAGATCGACGTCGGTTCGGGGCGCCGCCTTCGCCTCCGGAGAGTTGGAGCGTGAAAGCCCGACGTCGCGGAGCCCGGCGCGAAGACCGTGCCAAATCGTCGGGATTGAGCGGAACAGGCTGATAATGCCCCCGGCGGCGACCGCACCGGCCCCGATGTAAAGGACGTAGGCGCTTCGGATCTGCGCGGGCGACATCTGGGAGATGGGAATCGCCCCGGGGGACAGGGGTCCGGGGATCTGCTCGCCGAAAAACCGGATCATCGGGATCAGGACGAGGTAGGCGAGGACGCCGCCGGCGCACATGAGCGAGGCAATCCTGGGGCCGATGACGTAGCCGACTCCGAGCAATTCCGGGGAGACCTCGACGCTGACCGAACCGGCGGTGAACGGGGCCCCGAAGATTTTCTCCGGGACGTCGCGCCATCCCTTGAAGGCGACATTGAGGACCTTGTAGACAAGCCCGATGAAGAAACCGAAGAAGATGACCTTGCCCCCGGGCGACTTGCCGAGGCCGGCCGCCTCCGCCGCGCGGATCTCCGCACGGGCCGAGGGTGAGGCCATCTGCTGGTCCGCTTCGGAGGCTCCCGCTATCAGGACCGTGGCGCAGGCCGTGCCCTCCGGAAACTTGAGGACCCCGTGC
This sequence comes from uncultured Opitutaceae bacterium, assembly GCA_903862935.1. Taxonomy (GTDB): domain Bacteria; phylum Verrucomicrobiota; class Verrucomicrobiia; order Opitutales; family Opitutaceae; genus Palsa-1447. The sequence continues at coordinate 24,978 of CAIOZY010000038.1, read as the reverse complement.
TCCTTGACGATCAGGGCCCGCCTCAGGGGAATCATCATCAGGATCCCGAGGAGCCCGCCCAGGGCCGCCACCAGCAGCACGCGGCTCAACTCCAGGTCGAAGCCCAGGATCAGGATCGCCGGCATCGTGACAGCGACGCCGAAGGCGATCGACTCGCCCGCGGATCCCGCGGTCTGGGTGATGTTGTTCTCTAGGATCGTCGCGTCGCGCACACCCACCTTCGACAGGCCCCGGAACATCGCCAGCGAGATGACGGCAACCGGGATCGATGCGCTGACCGTGAGTCCCACCTTCAGCGCAAGGTACAGGGAGGAGGCGCCGAATATTACGCCGAGAATGGTCCCGGTCAGGACGGCCCTGAGGGTGAACTCGCGCGCGACAGTCTGAGGCAGGATGAAGGGCTCGAACGGGGGGGAGGCTTGGGGCATGGGGGGAACCCTAAGGAACACTTGGCGGATTCAAATCCTTTTTACAGGGCCCCCCAGCCCCCCCGAGGCCACGCAAATCTCGGTTGCGCGCCCCCCGGCCGCGCATACCGTCCGAGGGTATGGCCGATCCCTTCGAACCCTCCGACTCGTTCGCCCGCCGGCACCTCGGTGACGACACCAAAGCCACGGCGGAGATGCTCGGGCTTTTGGGCTATGCTTCGGTCGACGATCTGGTCGCGGCGACTGTCCCGGCTCAGATCCGCGGGGGCGCTCTGCGCCTGCCGGCGGCCGTCGGCGAAAGCGAGGCCCTGGCCGAGCTGCGTGGGATAGCCGGTGAGAACCGGATTTTCCGCAGCTTCATCGGGCAGGGCTACTACGACACGGCTACCCCGGCGGTCATCCAGCGGACGATCTTCGAGAACCCGGCCTGGTACACCGCGTACACCCCCTACCAGTCGGAAATCTCGCAGGGCCGCCTCGAGGCGTTGCTCAACTTCCAGACGGTGGTTTGCGAGCTGACCGGTCTGGAGATCGCCAACGCCTCGATGCTGGACGAGGCGACCGCGGCCGCCGAGGCGATGACGATGTGCCACCGGCTGAAGGATGGGTCCGGCGCAGCCCGCAGGGAGTTCTTCGTGTCGGACGGCTGCCATCCCCAGACCATCGATGTCGTCAGGACCCGGGCCAAGCCCCTGGGAATTGAGGTCGCAGTCGGCGACCACCGGAAGTTTTCCCCGGGTCCGGGCTGCTTCGGGGTCCTTGTGCAGTACCCGGACACGACCGGTTCGGTGCACGACTTTGCCCCCTTCTTTGAGAAGGCCCACGCGGCGGGCGCCCTGTGCGTCGCGGCAGCGGACCTGTTGTCGCTCGCGCTTTTGAGGCCTCCGGGTGAGTTCGGTGCGGATGCCGCTGTCGGCTCAGCCCAGCGCTTTGGCGTCCCGATGGGGTTTGGCGGCCCGCACGCGGGTTTTCTGGCCACCAAGGACGCCTTCAAGCGCCAGATGCCCGGCAGGCTGGTGGGGGTCTCGAAGGACTCGCACGGCGATCCCGCGCTCAGGCTGGCCCTGGGGACGCGCGAGCAGCACATCCGCCGCGACAAGGCCACGTCCAACATCTGCACAGCCCAGGTGCTCCTGGCGGTCATGGCCTCGATGTACGCCGTCTACCACGGGCCGGAGGGTCTTCTCCGGATTGCCCGCAGGGTGAAGGGCCTTGCGGAGCGGCTGGTCGACGGCCTGCGCCGAGCAGGCGCCGCGGTGAACACCGAGCCGATTTTTGACACCGTCATGGTCCGCAATGTCGATGCCGGACGGATCCACGCTGCGGCGGCGGCCCGGAAAATGAACCTGAGGCGCGTGGACGAGCGCACGGTCGGGATATCCCTGGACGAGACGACGACCTCGGAGGAGGTCTCGTCGATCCTCGGGCTGTTCGGCGTGTCGCCCAGGGAGACGGACGCGGCGGCGAACTTCCCCGCGCCCCACGCCCGGATCTCGGGCTTCCTCGCCCACGCGGTCTTCAACCGGCACCACACCGAGCACGAGATGCTGCGCTACATCAAGCGGCTCGAATCGCGGGACCTCTCGCTGTGCCACTCGATGATTTCGCTCGGCTCGTGCACGATGAAGCTGAACGCCGCCAGCGAGATGCTTCCGATTTCCTGGCCCGAGTTCGGCCGCCTACACCCGTTCGCTCCGGCCGACCAGGCCAAGGGCTTCCATAGGCTGTTTAGGGACCTGGAGTCCTGGCTTGCGGAGATCACCGGGCTCGCCGCCGTGTCCCTGCAGCCCAACGCCGGGTCCCAGGGCGAGTATGCGGGGCTCCTGACGATACGGGCCTACCACTCATCCCGCGGGGAGAAGCGCGCCACCTGCCTGATCCCGACAAGCGCCCACGGGACCAATCCTGCAAGCGCGGCCATGTGCGGCCTGAGGGTCGTGCCAGTCGCCTGCGACGCCCAGGGCAACATCGACGTTGAGGACCTGAAGGCCAAGGCCCAGGCCAACGCCTCGGACCTGGCGGCCCTCATGGTGACCTATCCGTCGACCCACGGGGTCTTCGAGGGTTCGATCAAAGACATCTGCGCGGTGATCCACGCCCACGGTGGCCAGGTCTACATGGACGGGGCTAACCTCAACGCCCAGATAGGCCTCACCTCCCCGGGCCGCATCGGCGCCGATGTCTGCCACCTCAATCTTCACAAGACCTTCTGCATCCCCCACGGCGGGGGCGGTCCGGGCGTGGGACCGATTGCCGTCGCCTCCCACCTTGCCCCCTTCCTGCCCGGGCACCCGGTGAGCTCCCCGGGGGTGGGGGCGGTCTCGGCGGCGGCCTGGGGCTCGGCGTCGATCCTGCCTATCTCCTGGATGTACATCCGCATGATGGGCCCCGACGGGCTCGCGGCCGCGACCAAGGCGGCAATCCTCAACGCAAACTACGTTGCCAAGCGCCTCGACGGCTACTTCCCCGTGCTCTACCGCGGGGCCGGGGGCCTGGTCGCCCACGAGTGCATCGTCGACCTGCGGGCCTGGAAGAAATTCGGAATCGAGGTCGAGGACGCGGCCAAGCGGCTCATCGACTACGGCTACCACGCCCCGACCATGTCCTTCCCGGTCCCGGGCACCTTCATGATCGAGCCCACGGAGAGCGAGACCAAGCACGAGCTCGACCGCTTCTGCGACGCGATGGTGTCGATCCACGGCGAGATGGAGGCGGTGGCGGGGGGCTCAGCCGACCCCGCCAACAACCCGCTCAAACACGCCCCTCACACCGCTCGGGCCGTGTGCGCCGACACCTGGGACCGGCCGTATCCGCGGGAACTTGGCGCCTTTCCGGCGCCGTGGACGCGCGAGGCAAAGTTCTGGCCGGCCGTGGGCCGGGTTGACAATGTCTACGGGGACCGAAACCTCGTCTGCTCGTGCGCGGGCATGGATGCCTACGCGGACGGGGCGAAGTAGCCCCCATCTCCTTCCTTCCCTATGAAAATCATCCGTCACCTCGCCCCGGGCGGGCCGGCCTACGCCGCGCTCCAGCCCGACGGCTCGGCCCGTGAAATCGCCGGCGACATCTTCGCCGGCGCCCGAGTCACCGACAAGGTCGTCAAACCGGGCAAGATCCTTGCCCCGCTCTCCCCGCCGAACATCCTCGCGATCGGCCTGAACTACCGAAAGCACGCGGCCGAGGGAGGAAAGGGCGTCCCGGAGCGGCCCATGCTGTTTCTGAAGAGCACGACCTGCCTGCAAAATCCGGGCGACCCGATCGAGCTGCCGGTTAAGCTCGCGAGCCATGAGGTCGACTGGGAGTGCGAGCTGGCGGTCGTCATCGGCAAGCGGTGCAAGAATGTCCCGCGCGAGAAGGCGCTCGACTACGTCTTTGGCTACACGGCCGCAAACGACGTGTCCGCCCGCGACTGGCAGCAGAAGTGGGGCGGCGGCCAGTTCTGCCAGAGCAAGAGCTTCGACACGTTCTGCCCGTTGGGGCCGGTCTTGGTGACCCGGGACGAGATCCCCAACCCGAACGCGCTTCAGATCAAGACGGTCCTCAATGGCCAGGTGATGCAGGACTGCAACACCAACGACATGGTCTTCGACGTGGCGACCCTGATCGAGTTCCTGAGCGGCAGCAAGACGCTGCTCCCGGGGACTCTGATCCTCACCGGGACGCCCCACGGCGTCGGCTTCGCCCGCAAGCCGCCGGTCTTCATGAAGGCCGGCGACACGGTGTCGGTCGAGATAGAGAAGATCGGGACCCTCACGAACCCCGTGGTGAACGAGAGGGTCTAGGCCTCGGGCCCGGCCCTTACCAGATCTGAACCCGGTCGGCGGCCGGGCGCCGCATCGGCGCGCCCTCCGGAACGTGGAAGGCGGCGGCGAACTCGTCCAGGTTGGACAGGGGCACGTTCACGCGGAATTCCGGCGGTGAGTGGGGGTCGGTGTTAACTTGGAGGCGCAGCGCCTCGGGCCGGATGTTCTCCCTCCAGACCGTGGCGAAGCTCAGGAAGAAGCGCTGTTCGGGAGTGAATCCCGCGATCACCTCGCGCTTGCCGCCGAGGGCACGCTGGAGCGCGGCGTAGGCGATCTTGACCCCGCCCAAGTCGGCGATGTTCTCGCCTTGGGTCAGGCTTCCGTTGACGGTCAGGTCGGGGAAGACGTGGCAGGCGTTGAACTGCCTGATGACCGCCCCTGAGCGGGCCGTGAAGCGCTCCGCGCTCTCCTTGGTCCACCAGTCGTCAAGGTTGCCGTGGGCGTCGAACTGGCGCCCCTCGTCGTCGAAGCCGTGGGTCATCTCGTGGCCGATCACGGTGCCTATCCCGCCGTAGTTTACGGCGTCGTCGGCCTTCGCGTCGAAGAACGGTGGCCTCAGGATCCCCGCGGGGAAGACGATCTCGTTCATCGTCGGGTCGTAGTAGGCGTTCACGGTCGGCGGGGTCATGCCCCATTCCGTGCGGTCCTTCGGCTTGCCGACCTTGTCCAGGTCGCGCTGGATGTTGAACTCATTCGCGCGCAGGACGTTCATGACGTACGAGCCGCGGTCAACCCGCAGCTTGCTGTAGTCGATCCACTTGTCGGGGTAGCCTATCTTAACCCCGAAGGCGTCCAGCTTGCCGAGAGCCCTCGCCCGCGTGGGCTCGTCCATCCAGGCCAGGTGCTGGATGCGGTCGCGCAGTTCGGCCCGGAGATTGCCGACCAGGGCGAGCATCCGCGCCTTGGACTCTGGCGGAAAGTACCTTGCGACGTAGAGCTGGCCCAAGGCCTCGCCGACGGATCCGTCGACGCGGGCGAGCACCCGCTTCCAGCGCTCCTTTAACTTGGGCGTCCCGGTGAGGGCCTTGCCGTAGAAGGCGAAGTTCTCGTCGACAAACGACTGGCTCAGGTACGGGGCCACCGCGTGGACCAGGTGCCAGCGCAGGTACACCTTCCAGTCGGCGATTCCCACCGTGCCAATCATCTCGTCCATGCCCTTGAAGAACTCCGGCTGCCCGACGTCGATGTCGCCGGGGTTGGCGAGCCCGACCGAGGTGAAGTAGGCATTCCAATCGAAGTGAGGCGTGAGCTTCTGGAGCTCGGCCTGCGTCGTCTTGTGGTAGTTGGCCACCGGGTCGCGCAGGTCGACGTTGGTCTTCGATGCCTTCGCGAGGGCGGTCTCAATCCGCATGACGGTCTGGGCGTCCGCCTGGGTCTCGGCCTTCGGCGTGCCAGACAGTTCGAGCATCCGGGCGACGTGCTCGGCGTACTGGCGCCTCAGCTCGGCCGACTTCGCATCCACGCGCAGGTAGTAGTCGCGATCCGGCATGCCGAGGCCTCCCTGGCCCCCGGCGCCGATCACCATCGTGCTGTTCTTGGGGTCCTGCTCGGAACCGAAGGAGAAAAGGGCCCCTGAGCCCAGCCGGTGCATGTGCCCCACAGCGGCCGGAAGCTCGCCTGCGGAGCGGAGAGCCGCGATCTTGGCGAGTTCAGGCTCGACCGGCGCGATGCCAGCCGCGTTCACGGCCGCCTCGTCCATGCCGCTCGCGTAGAAGTCGCCCACCTGTTGCTCAAGGCCGGTTGCGCCCTTGGCCTTGGCGGTCCCCTCAAGGATCGTGTGGAGATCCTCGCGGTTCTCGAGGTCGCGCTCGTAAAAGGCGCCCCAGGCGCTGTAAGCGGCCGGCACCGGGTTTTTTTTCATCCAGCCGCCGTTGGCGTACCGGTAAAAATCGTCCCCTGGCTTAACCGAGGGGTCGAGGTTAGCGGGCTCGATGGCGGCGCGGGCGAGTCCGGCTGCGAACAGCGCCAGGAGCAGGGTGGTGTGCTTGTGATGCATGGGTCTAAGAAAACCGATTTGGGGTGAGTGTGTTACCAGATAGTCACGCGGTCCGCGGCGGGCCGGCGCATCGGGGCTCCCTCGGGGACTCCAAAGGCCGCGGCGAACTCGTCCACGTTCGACAGGGTCCCGTTGCACCGGAATTCACCCGGCGAATGGGGGTTGGTGTGGACTTGGAGCCGCATCCGGTCGGGCGTGTAGAGGACGGCCCACAGGGAGCCGAAGCTCAGGAAGAAGCGCTGCTCGGGCGTGAAGCCGGCGATCGCGTCGTGGGGCCGGCCCGCGAGGGCCTTCTGGAGGGCGGCGTAGGCGATGCGGATCCCGCCCAGGTCGGCGATGTTCTCGCCCTGGGTGAGTTCGCCGTTCACATGGAGGTCCGGGAAGACGTAGAACCCGTTGTATTGCTTGACGATAGCCCCGGCCCTGGTCTTGAAGCGGGCGGCGCTGTCGACGGTCCACCAGTCGGTGAGGTTGCCCTGGCCGTCGAACTGCCGCCCGGAGTCGTCGTAGCCATGGGTCATCTCGTGGCCGATGACCGCGCCGATGCCGCCGTAGTTGACCGCGTCGTCGGCCTTTGCGTCGAAGAAGGGCGGCTGAAGGATGCCGGCCGGAAACACGATCTCGTTGGCGCTCGGCCGGTAGTAGGCGTTGACCGTCGACGGGGTCATACCCCACTCGCTCCGGTCGACGAGGCCGCCGATCTTGGAAAGCCTGCGGCGCACTTCAAAGGCGTTTGAGCGCAGGACGTTCAGGACATAGGGTCCCCGGTCGATGATGAGGGTGCTGTAGTCACGCCACTTGTCGGGATAGCCGATCTTGACCGTGAAGGCGTCGAGCTTGGCCTGCGCCTTCGCCCGCGTCGGCCCGTCCATCCACTCCAGGGTCTGGATCCGGTCGTGAAGGGCCGCTCGGAGATTGCCGACCAACTCCAGGGCACGAGCCTTGGCTTCGGGGGGGAAGTACTCGGCGACATAGAGCTGCCCGAGGGCCTCCCCGATGCACCCGTCGATCGTTGCGACAACCCTCTGCCAGCGGGGTTTGGGCGCCTCCGCCCCGGACAGGGTCGTCTCGTAGAAGGCGAAATTCTCCCGGAAGAACGCCTCGTTCAGGTAAGGGGCGTAAGTCCGGACCAGATGCCAGCGCATGTAGGTGCGCCAGTCTCCGACCGGGGTCTGGGCCAGGGCCGCGGCGAACCCCTTGAAGAAGTCGGGGTGGGCGAAGTTGAGCGTGTCGAACTTCGGCGCGGAGGTCTGCTCGAAGTAGAGCTTCCAGTCGATCCCGGGGGCGATCGACGAGGCCTTCTCGAGGGTCATCTTGTGGTAGCTCGCGTAGGGGTTCCGGAGCGCGACGCGGGGAAGGGAGCCCTGGGCCAGGGTGGTCTCGAGCTTGAGGACCGCCTGGGCGCCTGCCTGCGAGGCCTGGGGGGTATCGCCCAGCAGCTCCAGCATCCGCGCCACGTGGGCCACATAGCGCTCGCGCAGCTGTTTGGACTTCGGGTCGTCCCGGAAGTAGTAGTCGCGCTCGGGCAGGCCCAGGCCCCCCTGGTACAGCTGCGCGATCTCGCGGGTGCTGTCCTTGTCGTCGGCTCCGCTTGAGAAAGCGAAACCGGCGGACACGCCGAGGGAGTGCAGGTGGGCGAGTTCGACCAGAACCCCCGCCGGGGTCTTCACCGCGTCGATCCGGTCCAGCTCGAAGCGCAGTGGGGAGACCCCCGCATCGTTGATGGTAGCCTCGTCCATGCCGCTCGAGAAGAAGTCGCCGACCATCCGCTCGACGGCGGCGGCGTGGTTGTCCTGGGCCGAGGCGCGCTGGCAGAGCAGGTGCAGGGCCTCCTCGTTTCGCTCCTGGAGCTCGTCAAAGGATCCCCAGCGGGTGTAGCCGGTGGGAAACTTCGTCTTTTTGATCCATCCGCCATTCACATAGCGGTAAAAGTCGTCCTGCGGCTTAACCGAAGGGTCGAAGTTGTCGGGGAGGAATGCTGCCCGGGCAATGCCGCACAGCGCGAGGGCGGCGCATGCCGCCAGGACCGTTTTGACCATGGGGGCGAATTAATCGCAGGCCCGGCGATTGCCACCCTAATCTTTGGGTCGGTGGTCGAGGCTCTTGAGCAGCGCGTGGAGCAGCGAGAGCCGGGGCACGGCAGCCCCGGCGGCCTGGGCCCTCCGGAGAGGCTCCCCCCAGATCGACTCCACCTCCACCGAGCGCCCCTCAAGAAAGTCGATCAGGCTTGAGGGCCGGTACGGCCCCATTCCGGGGGTGACGGCGAACTGGCGCCGGAGGAACTCCGGCGAGATCGTGTGCCCGAGCCGTCCCGCGGCCCCGCGGATCTCCTCCATGAGAGCCCGGGCCTCGGCCGCAAGCTCCGGGTCCGAGCATATCCTGTCGGTCGTAACGCCGCCGGCCACAATGGGCAGGCCGTTGAAGGGCACGTTCCAGATCAGCTTGTGCCAGCGGGCGGACTCCAGGTTGTCGGCCACTTTGGTCGCGACGCCGGCCTGCTCGAATTGGTTTGCCAGACCGCGGATCCGCTCGCCGGGAGGGCGGCCGAACTCCCCGACCAGCAGCGATCCCGGGTGGAAGCACGTGACCTCGCCAGGGCCCGTCCGGTTGCACGCGATGAACGCCAGGCCCCCCATCACCCGTTCCGCCCCGAAAAGAGTCGCGAGGAGCTCGTCTGCTCCGAGCCCGTTTTGGAGGGTGAGAATCGCTGTTTCGGGCCCGATGAGCGGCGGCAGCAGGCTGCCGAGTTCCCCGTTTGAGGTGGTTTTTAGCGTGACGACGACCAGGTCCACTGGGCCTATCTCGGCCGCCGAGCCGAAGGCCTGAACGGGCTTGAGCTCCGAGGCCCCTTCCTTCAGCCGCAGGATTGCGGAGTCCCGGCGCCGAACCTCCCCGAGGTCGGACCTCATCAGGAAGCGCACCCCTGCGCCCCCCAGGGCGAGCCGGATCCCGTAGTACAGGCCGATCGCCCCGGCCCCAACCACGGCAACCGAGGAGAATCTTCTGGTCTTGTCACTCATCGCTCAGCGACCATCTCTTTTTCCATGATCCGCATCAACGAAAACTACACCAAGCTGGCCTCCTCCTACCTTTTCGCGGATATCGCTCGCCGGGTTGCCGCCTATGTCGCGGCAAACCCCAGCAAGCCCGTGATCCGGCTGGGTATCGGCGACGTCACCGAGCCGCTCCCCCCTGTCTGTGTCGAGGCGCTGCGCGCGGCCTCCGCCGAAATGGGCGAGCGGGCGACCTTCAAGGGCTCCGGGCCCGAGCAGGGTTACGCCTTCCTGCGGGAGGCGATCGCTCAGAACGACTACGTGGAGCGGGGGTGCGCAATCTCCCCGGATGAGATCTTCGTCTCTGACGGGGCCAAGTGCGACTGCGCCAACATCCAGGAGCTGTTTGCCGGGGACATCCGCCTGGCCATTCCCGACCCGGTCTACCCGGTCTACCTGGACACGAACGTCATGGCCGGACGCACCGGCCCCAGCATCGGCGGGCGCTACCAGGGCGTCACCTACCTCGAGAGCACCGCCGCAAACGGCTACGTCCCGGATGTGCCGTCCGTTCCGACCGACCTAATCTACCTGTGCTTTCCCAACAACCCGACCGGCGCTGTTGCTACCCGCGCCCAGCTGGCCGCCTGGGTCGACTACGCCCGCCGGAACCACGCGGTGATCCTGTTCGACTCCGCCTACGAGGCGTTCATCCGAGATCCCCAGATCCCGCACTCGATCTACGAGATTGAGGGCGCCCGGGATGTCGCGCTGGAATTCCGCAGCTTCTCGAAGACGGCCGGCTTCACCGGAACCCGGTGCGCCTACCTCGTCGTCCCGAAGGGGGTCGTCGCCTACGACACGGCGGGCAAGCCGCATTCCCTGCACAATCTGTGGAACCGCCGCCACACGACGAAGTTCAACGGGGTCGCCTATCCGGTGCAGAAGGCGGCCGCGGCCACCTACACCGAGGAGGGCAGGAGGCAGACCCGGGCCTTAGCGGACTTCTATCTCGGCAACGCCAAGCTGGTCCGCCAGGCGATGGGCAGGCTGAGGTTGCGGTGCGTCGGCGGCGACAACGCCCCCTACATCTGGGTCAACACGGGCCGGGACTCCTGGGAATTTTTCGACCTGCTGCTCAACCGGGCCCAGGTGGTGTGCACGCCGGGAGCCGGATTCGGCCGCTGCGGCGAGGGTCATGTGAGGATCAGCGCCTTCAACAGCCGCGAAAACGTCGTCTCGGCCCTCGATCGGATCGCCCGCGCCCTTTAGGGCGCGGCCCTCAAGGCTTAGGCTCGGCCGCGGGCGGCAGCGCCGCTACGATATCGCGGCCCAGCTGGGCCACGTCCTCGCTCAGGAGCTCGGCTAGCCGGGAATAGTCGTGGCCATCCCAGGCCGCCTCCGGGGCGGTGAAGGCCTTCCGGGCGACGACCTTCGGGTTCGTGCCAACCGAGGAAATCTCAAAGACCGCCGAAAAGCGCGCCGACGGGTGGCTGATCATGCCCGCGGGAGTCCCGCCCTCGCAGTGCAGCACGGACACCGAGATGTCGTAGTCGCGCTCCCCGTCGAGCGGGAACGGCTGGGGGTAGACTCGGCCCACGGAGGGTGCCGAGGCGAGCTGCATCCTCAAGATCCGGCCGATTCCGGCCTCGAGGGGCTCAGCCCAGCGGGCGTAGTCCTGGAGCACGAGCTCGTTCGAGCCGTTGCGCAGCACCATGTCTCGCGTGCCGAGGTAGGCGGCGAGCTCGACCGAGTGAAACCCCAGCCTGAGGCTGCCGGCCGCGGGGCCAGGCTCGGGCGCGGGGGAGGTCAGAACGTAATGGCGGGTCATGTCGGCCTCAGGGGCCGGGACGACGTTGCATCCGGCCGCAATCAGGACCGCGGCGGAAAGCGGGAAAAGGGCGAAAAACGGGTGCTTCATGGCTGCGGCGGCTTGCGGCCCGAGACCAGGGCGTTGGGATTTCGGTCGAGGAAATCGGCCAGGCGTTCGACGGCCTCCGCGGCCGCGGCGAGCTGAGTGAGCGCTTGGTGGCTGTCGTCGCCGAGGTTCTGCTGGGCCTCCAGGAAACGGCGCAGCGTTGCGGAGGTCGCGCTGAACTGCTGGAGGGCCTCCTGGGCCCTCTTGAGCGAAGCCTGCATCGCCTGACCGTTTGAATCCACCTGGGTGTCGACCTTGGCGAGGGTCGTGTGCAACTCGGCGAGGGAGGAGCGGACGTCGGCCAGTGTCGCGTTTAGGTTCGCGAAGGTCTGCTTAATCTCCGGCGCGTTGGCCAGGGCGTCCACCGAGGCCCCCGCCTTCTTCCACTGGGCGCCCAGCCCAGCGAGGTCGATGCTGTCGACCTTGCGGTGCGTGTCGACGATCAGCGACCTGAGATCGCCCGCGATCCCCTCGAAGTCGATCCGCCGGACCCGAGTCAGGATGTCAGTCGCGCTTGCCTGGAACTCCGAGATGGTGGACGGCACTGCGGGTACGACCGGATACTTGGCGCCGGGGAAGGGGCCGCCGGCTGGGACCTGCACGGGATCGAGGAAGTCCAGCTCGACGAACAGCAGCCCGGTGGCAAGACCGACGACGCCCAGCTGGGCCCGAAGCCCGTGGTCCACCAGATTCTGCAGCTGGGCTCGGTTGCTCACGTCGATCACCGCTCCCGCGCTGTCGGTCATCATGTTGCGGTCGAACTCGCACACCACGGCCACGACCGAGCGGTTTTTCTGCAGGTCGTAGTGAACGTTCAGGTCGACCACCCGGCCCACGCCCACGCCGCGCAGCTTCACCGGCGAGCCCAGGTTCAGCCCCTGGATCGACTCGTCAAAGTACACGACAAAGCGCTGGGGCTGGTGGAAGAAGGTGACCCCCCCGAAGAACAGAAGCGCCAGGATCCCCAGCGCGAACGCCCCCAGGACGAACGCGCCGACCACAGCGGGACTGAGATGGGGTTTCATCGGCGGACCTTATAGACTAGGCCGGCTCGGCCCCGCGATGCAAAAACTCCCTCACCCGCTCGTCTAGGCTGGACGCCGCGAGCTCCCGGGGGTTGCCCTCGGCGATCACCCCGCGGGTGTCCCGGTCGAGCATGATGACCCGATCGGCCAGCCCGAAGATGGACGCCAGTTCGTGGGACACGATGACAAGTGTCGTGCCCAGGGTGTGCCGGATCTCGCGCACCAGGTCGTCCAGCTTTCGGGAGGTCACCGGGTCCAACCCCGCCCACGGCTCGTCGAAGAACACGATCTGCGGGTCCAGCGCCAGCGCCCGCGCCAGCCCCGCCCGCTTGGCCATGCCCCCGCTGATCTCGGCGGGGTAGTAGTCCTCGAACCCGCTTAAGCCCACCTGGGCAAGTTTCAGGGCCGCGACCTCCGCGATGTCGCGCCGGGACAGCTCGGTGTGCTCCTCGAGCGGGAGGGACACGTTCTGCCGCAGTGTCAACGAACTCCACAGCGCCCCCCCCTGGAAGAGCATGCCGATGCCCTTCAGTTGGTCGCGCCTCTCCCCGGGCGCGGCCTCGGAGAAGGGCTGCCCGAAGAACCGCACCGTCCCGCCGAGCGGCCGGTTGAGCCCCACCAGGTGGCGCAGGAGCGTGCTTTTTCCGCAGCCCGACCCGCCGATGATGAAAAACATCTCGCCGGGCTTCACGCGGAAGCTCACGCCACCCAGGACAAGCCTGCCCTCGTAGCCGCAGTCCAGGTTCTCAACCTCGATCGCTGGTATGTCCGATTGAGGCTCCATGGGGTCAGATTCCCAGGATGTGGAAGAGCACCGCGTAGAGTGAGTCCGCCACGATGATCAGCAGGACCGCGGTCACTACGGCCGACGTGGCCGCGCGCCCCACGCCCGCCGCGCTGCGCTCGGCCTGGAGGCCCCGCAGGCATCCCGACAGGCCGATCAGCAGGCCAAAAGTGGTCGCCTTGACCAGGCCTGTGTTGATGTCGGTCAGGTCGACGATCGTCTGGGCCTCGACGAAGAAGGCCGACGGGGGAATCTGGAGGATTCCGGCGGCGACTACCATCCCTCCCAGGATCCCGACGCAGTCGGCGTAGAGCGCCAGCAGCGGCATCATCAGCCCGATCGCGAGCAGCCGGGGAAGGACTAGGAAGTCCACAGACGAGATGCCGAGAACCTCCAGAGCGTCGATCTCCTCGTCGGCCCGCATGTTGCCCAGCTCGGCGGCGAAGGCCGCCCCGGTGCGCCCGGCGATGATCACGGCCGCCATCATGGGTCCCATCTCCCGGACAATTGACAGGCCTACGATGTCCGCGACGAAGATGTCGGCGCCGAACTGCCTCAACTCGACGGCGGCCTGATAGGCCAGCGTCAGGCCCACCAGGAAGCTGATGAGGCTGACGATCGGCAGCCCCATCGCGCCGCTCTCCGCCATCTGGTGCAGGCAGTCCCGCCAGCGGAACTTTCCCGGCCTGCGGATGGCCCGGCCCGCGCCGAAGATGCACTCCCCTACAAACTGCATGATGCCGCGGGCGCTCGCCCAAGCCTGCAGGGTCGCAAGCCCGATCGCCGCGAGCGGGTTTTCCGCGCGGCTTCGGGGCTTGTCCGCGGAATGGCTGGTCTCTAGGCGGGCGGCGAGAAGCCGCATCTTCTCGGGAAGCGGGGCCAGCTCGCAGGTAATCCCGGCCCGGCCGGACCATTCCCGCGCGGCGCAGATGAACAGCAGAAGCGAGGTGTCCCAGTGCCCAACCCCGCCGTCCCTCATCCTGACGCCGGCAGGCCTGCGGTCGCCTATCCACTCGCTCCAGGACGGGGTGCGCCCGGTAATCCGCCAGTCTCCGGACAGCTCGACCTCAAGCCAGTCGCCGTCGGACCGGGCGGACGCGCGCGCTGGGGGCTGGGGGGACGCAGGCATCGGCCGGCAGTCTTCCCCAAGCGGGCTTTGCCGCCAATCCCTTTTTGTCGAGCGATATTGCGCCCGGAGACCCGGGCCGCCACGATCCGTGGCTTTTGAGCATGAAATTCCAGACCTACCTGTTCGACCTAGACGGCACGCTGCTCGACCACTTTGCGGCGATCTACCGGTCCCACGCCCACACCCGGGCCCTGCTCGGGGGGCCCGTTCCGACCCTGGCGGAGGTGAGGTCGGCGGTCGGGGGGGGCGTGGAGAATGCGCTGGAGAGGCTCAATCCGGGCTCCGATCCGGCGCGGGCGATGCGGGAGTACGGCGCCCACTGGGAGAAGACGATGCTCGAGGACGTTGAACTGATGCCCGGAGCGCGGGAGCTACTCGAGCAACTCCACGCCCGGGGCGCCATCCTTGCGGTCATCACGAACAAGCATGGGCCGTCCTCGCGGCTGGTGTGCGACCATCTGGGGATCACCCCGCTGCTGCGCGCGGTGGTCGGGGCGAAGGACACCCCTTGGCTCAAGCCCCAGCCCGAGTTCACTGCCCACGTTCTCGCCCTCATCGGCGCCACCAGCTCGGGCACCCTCCTGATCGGAGACTCCCCCTACGACGTCCAGACCGCACACAACGCGGGGATGCCCGCCTGGTGCGTCACCACTGGCACGCACACGGCTGCGGAGTTGAAGGAGGCCGGTTCGGACGGGATCTACCCCGGCATGTCGGACATCGCCCGTGATCTCGGCCTCTAGCGCGGTCGGGCGGGTGCGGGCGGCGGTGCGGGCGCGCGGGTGAACTGAACCGACACCATCCTCCAGCGGCCGCCGCTTTTGACCCAAACCCCGGTGTACCGGGTGCGCACGGGGGTTCCGTCCCCCTTGAGGTAGTCTGCCAGGGCGCCCATGACCGCGGTCTCGCCGTATTGCCGCACGGAAAGCTCCCCCAGCCGGAATCCGGAGGCGCCCGACGGGCTTGCGGCCTGGAGCAGGAACTCCTCCCTGTTGATCCGCCGGCCGTCGGCGAGGACGGCCTGGAAGTCGCCGGCGAGAAGCGCGGAGTAGACCGCCGCGTCGGAGGCGACGAACGCGCGGGCGAATGCCTCGTTGAGCCGGGCGAGCTCGGGCTCCCCGGACTTGGGCTGGGCGAGGGCGGTCGCGCAGAGCGCGAGGAAGAGGAACAGGGCCGCGGGCCGGCCAGTGGAGGTCTTCATGTGCGGGGGAGCTTTCCTTTCTTAGCACGGCCGTGCTAACGTGTGCAATCCGGTCCCGACACGCCCTCCAAGAGACATTCCGCCCGTGCCCACGCCCTCAACCCCCCCCGCAACCCTGACCGGAGTCGTCGAGCGGATCATCTTCCTGAACGAGGACAACCACTACACGATCGCGGAATTCCAGCCCGACCAGGCCGACCCGAAGAGCCGGCCCGAGGCGGTGACCATCGTGGGACCCCTGCCCGGGGTGGAGTGCGGCGAGACCCTGCACCTGACCGGGGAATGGACCCGCCACGCGCAGCACGGGGCCCAGTTCAAGGTCGTCTCCTTCCGCAGCGAGCTGCCGGCGAGCGTCTACGGAATCCGCAAGTATCTCGGCAGCGGCCTGGTCCCCGGAATCGGCAAGGTCTACGCCAACAAGATCGTCGACGCATTCGGCACCGACACCTTCCGGGTCTTGAGCGAGGAGTCCGCGCGGCTGCGCGAGGTGGACGGGATTGGCCGGAAGCGCGCCGCCGCGATCAAGCAGGCCTGGGACGAGAAAAAGGCCGAGAGGGAGCTGTACATCTTCCTGCAAACTTATGGCGTCACTCCGAGCCAGTGCGTCAAGCTGGTCAAGCAGTACGGCGGCCAGGCCAGGCAGGTCCTCATCTCTGAGCCCTACCGGGTGGCCCGCGACATCGACGGCATCGGATTCAAGACCGCGGATCGGATCGCCATTAACCTAGGTTTTGCCAATGACGCCCCCCCGCGGCTCGACGCCGGGCTTATCTTCGCTTTGGAGACGCTCCAGGAGGAGGGACACACGGCGTATCCGGAATCCGACCTGATCGACTACGCCGCGAACCTACTGGAGACCTCCGCCGAGAGGCTTCGCGCCCGCGTCCAGGCGCTCGTCGAGTCCGCCCAGGTTGTCAGGCAGCCCGCGAGTGTTATCCAGCTTCCCCATAACGATCGGGCAGAGCGCAAGATAGCCGAGGCGGTGATCCGGCTCGAGCGAACCGCAAGCGGCCTGCCCCCGATCAAAGTCGACGCTGCGCTCGTCTGGGCACAGGAACGGGCAAAAATCGATTTTCACGAACTGCAGCGCAGGGCGGTCAAGAATGCCCTCGAGCACAAGTTCTCGATCCTGACCGGGGGCCCGGGCTCCGGAAAGACGACGACGCTGCGAGCCCTGGTGGACATTCTCAAGGCGAAGAAGGCCCGGGTTCACCTGGCGGCACCGACCGGACGCGCGGCGCAGCGGCTGACCGAGACGACCGGAGGCTTCGCCTCGACGATCCACCGCCTGCTCAAGTTCGACCCTGCCGGCGGGGGATTCCTGGCGAACGAGGACCACCCTCTGGCGACCGATTTTCTGGTGGTCGACGAGGCCTCGATGCTCGATACGAGGCTTGCCTCGGCGCTGTTCCAGTCGGTTCCCACCCGGGCCCACCTGCTCCTCGTCGGCGACGTCGACCAGCTGCCCAGCGTCGGTGCGGGTAATATCCTCAAGGACCTGATCGCCGCGGGGAGGGCCCCGGTCACCCGACTGGAGGTCATCTACCGGCAGCAGGGGCAGAGTTCGATCGTCACGGTCGCCCACGCGATAAACCAGGGGGACCCGTCGCTGCCGCCGGTCGTGCCCGACGTCGCCTCAATCCCGGCCTGGGGCGACCTTGCGTTCGTGAGCGCCGGTTCGGCCGAGGACTGCGTGCGCAAGGTGATCGAGCTGTGCACCCTCTTTGTGCCGCGACATTTTCCGCGGCTGAACCCGATCAACGATGTCCAGGTCCTGGCTCCGATGCACAAGGGCGTCGCCGGCGTCTCGAATCTGAACGTGCAGCTCCAGGGGGCCCTAAACGGAAGTTCCCGGGGCATCCGAACCCCCGCCGGAGAGCTGCGGCCGGGCGACAAGATCATCCAGCTGCGCAACAACTACGACAAGAACTTGTTCAACGGGGACATAGGAGTCGTCACCGCGGCCGACGGCGTCACGGGAACGGTGGAGGCAGATTTTGACGGGGAGACCCACGCCTTTGACCGGGGTGACTTTGGCGACCTGGCGCTCGCCTATTGCACGAGCATCCACAAGGCCCAGGGCAGCGAGTACCCGGTTGTGATCATCCCGCTGCTCAAGGCCCACTTCATGATGTTGCAGCGCAATTTGCTCTACACGGGAATAACCCGGGGTCGGAAGAAGGTCTTCCTGGTCGGGGAGCCGGCAGCTTATGCGATGGCCGTGCGCAACAGCGAGGCCCGCCAACGGCTGACCCACCTCAAGGAAAAGTTGGGAGCCCTGTGATGTGGTTTTGTCCTTTGTTTATCACTAAGGATTTCCCGCAAGTCACAGAATCTGAACCGGAAGCGCTAGCCCATGACTCTTGTGCGCTCAACAGATGGAACTCTTATTCCGATATTAAGTATACAACGAAAATCCAATTGGCCATAACACAGGATCTTTTCTTATAATTAGGCCAATATTTGATGAGAAATTGAGATCTTTCGATTTCATAAAAGATTACCTATAAGCATATAATTTGCCCCGGATTTGACTATTGACACTGATAATCCATCGGCGTACTCCGTGTATCCACTGCTTGTTAAACCCCTAAAAACATGACACCACACAGGCCGTTTCATGCCCCATTGCGGGCTTTTGTAACGTGCGTGGCCCTAACCGTGGCCACATCAGTTCCGGCGCTTGGGCAGACCCTGGCGCCTTCGTCGAACACGACAGGGATGAGTCAGGATGAGGTCGTTCAAATGTCCAAGTTCGTCGTTCGGACGACCCAGGGCATGGGCTATGTCGATGCGAACGCGGCGACCGCCCTCAAGTCGAACCAACGCCTGCTGGATATCCCGCAAGGGGTGTTCGTCATGACCAACGACCTGATCCGGGACATCGGTGCGACCGACCTGACGGACGTGCTCCTGTATGCAGGCGTCAACGGTCACTTCCGCGGGGAGACCAACATGATCCGCGGTACCCGCACGAGCTATCCGTACATCGACGACATGCTCGATAACGTCCCCTACGAAGACAACGTCTACGTGGACTCGATCGAGGTCGTCAAGGGACCCTCGGCGGTGTTTTACCCGAACGCGTCGCTGGGCGGCGTCATCCTGAAGATGACCAAGAAGCCGCTGCCGCGCTCCCAGAATATCGTCACGTTCTCCTCCGACCAGTTCGGGCTGATCCGCGCGACCTTCGACTCGACGGGGCCGATGGGTAAGATCGGGGAAGACATCAAGCTGAGCTACCGCGTTGAGGGCGCCTATCAGGGCGGCAACCTCTACTTCAAGCACGAGAAGCTCGACGTCCTGGCCATACACCCGACGCTCCAGATGGACTACAAGAATACCACGGCGATGATCGCCTGGGACTTCCAGAAGCTGCTTCACCCCCCGTCTGGCGACGGCTTCCTCACACCCGATGGCAAGCTCTACACCGGCAGGGGCCGCGAATACGAGGGCGGATGGGCCAACAACCAGATGGAGCACATGGAACGGCGCGGCGTCCGCGCGATGCTGATCCAGAGATTCTCGACCGACTGGGAAATGAAGTTCTCAGCCCAGATCTGGACCTACCAGCGCTACGGCGGCATCACCGGCCCGTCCGGCACCAACTGGCAGACGATGCAGGCCTCGTACATCGTTCGGCAGAACAACGAGTTTTACAATGTCGGCACCGTCCAGGACGACTTCAACGGGAAGTTCACGACGGGCATCTTCAAGCACCAGAGCTCGTTCGGCTTCAACCACACCGATGTTTCCGACATCAGCAAGTTCTGGACGACGACCACGGCAACGCCCACCAACGCCTACACGATCCCGCTCGACAGCGCTGCTGCGCTCGACGCCGTCGTCGTGCCCCAGCAGGACTCCGGAGGCTACTATGTTCCGGCGAATCCTGGCAACCGGCTCAAGACCTACCGCGACAACATCTACTACCAGCACCAGCTGGACGTGATCCCGGACCGGCTGTCGCTCGTTGTGGGCTTTACGTTCGCCGATATTGAAACGGTGACCGACGCCAACCTGGCCTACAACGCCCCGTATGGCTATCTGGGAACAACCCCGACCACGACCGCCGGCGCGACGGACCTGCCCGGCTCGGCCTACCTCCACCGCTACGGCGCTGTGTTCCATGTCACCAAGGACATTTCGCTCTACGGGCTTGAGGCCACGATCTTCACCCCGGGCACGGGCTTCGACTACAACAACAACCGCCTGCCCAACGTAACCGGCAAGGGCGACGAGGTTGGTCTGAAGACCGCGCTGTGGAACGGGCGGCTCACGTCCACAATCGCTGCCTTTAAGCAGCAGCTCACCAACCAGTCGATCATAGGCGTTGGCCTGAACCCGTACGGTTTGGGCTACTACATCCCGATCGGGTCCACAACGACCCGGGGCTGGGATGCGACCGTTGCCTTAGTGCCCGCGACGGGCTGGCAGCTTCTGCTCACCGGTTACCGCGGAACGGTCCGCGACCAGGCAGGCAACCCTGTCTCGGCCACCTACGGCAACTCGTGGAGCTTCTTCACCCGGTATGACTTCGCCAAGGACACGCCCCTCACGGGCTTCTCCTTCGGTGGCGGCGCGAGCCGGATGGGAGACCGCTACATGACGAGCAGCGGAATCACGTTCCCGAACGGATGGGTCAAGCCGAACCTGATCAAGGTTCAGCAAGAGACCTGGGTGACCGCGTTTGCGAACTACCAGTTCAACCGGAGCTGGGGAGTCCGCCTGAACGTGAACAACGTGCTCGACAAGCAATACCCGATGGGCCTGCAGAGCGGAGTCACCCTCGACCCCGCCCCGCCGCGTACGTTCGTCCTCACCGTCAGCTACAATCTATGATCTCCCGCCTCCGGGCGGACTTGATAGGCAAGGGTGACCTGCACGCTCCGAGCGCCTGTGGCGTAACCTAGGTTTGGCCCGTGCAGGGCCCCCGGCGCTGCGGCGGATTATCCGCCGCAGCGCTTGTCTTTTTGGGGCCGAGGAACCTCAATCGGCCGAGCTGTCCCGACCCGAACCCCGGACTGGAAAAGCAGAAAAGACATGCGTAGCCCCCAAGACAGGACCCGCGTAGTCCTAGCCCTTGCAGCCGCCCTGACTCTGGCGGCCGCGGCCCGTGCCGACTGGTTCAAGGGAAACACGCACACCCACTCCCTCAACAGCGACGGCCGCTCGACCCCCGACGAGGTCGCCCGGTGGTACCGCGGCCACGGGTACGACTTCCTGTTCATCACCGACCACGACTTCCTGACTCGGGTGGAGCCGCTCAACGCGCTCCTTGGGGCCGACGGCAGGTTCCTGCTCATCCCCGGCGAGGAGGTGACGTCGAATGTGGTGCCCCCGCCCGTGTTCGTGCACGTCAACGCCCTGAACCCCAGGCGCGTGGTCGAGCACCAGGCCGGGCCGAGCGCCCTCGCGACCCTGCAGAAGGATATCGACGCAACCCTAGCAGCCGGCGGGGTCGCCCAGATCAATCATCCCAACTTTCTTTGGCAGCTTACCGCCGATGACATCGCTGCATCACGGGGAGCGAGATTGATGGAGATCATGAACATGCACCCGAGCGTCAACAACGCCGGTGCCGGCCCATCGGCTCCGAGTTGCGAGGAGATGTGGGACCAGGTCCTTTCCCGCGGCAAGGTCATCTGGGGCGTGGCCTCGGACGACGCCCACCAACTGCGGGACGCCGACCCGGAGACCACCGGGTCGACCGACCACGCCGCAACTCCCGGCCACGGCTGGATCGTGGTCCGGGCGGCACGCTTGGGAACCGACGAGATCATGGGCTCCATCGCCCGGGGGGACTTCTATGCCTCGACCGGGGTAGCTCTCTTGGATTACATCGGCGATGCGAAGCAGGTGAAGGTCTCGGTCCACCCGAGGGGCAACTACCAGCCCCGCTACCGGATCCAGTTCATCGGCCGAAACGGCAGGATTTTAGAGGACACGGTCGCCACCGCGGCAGCCTATGTCCCGCACGGTGACGAGGGGTACGTTCGGGTCCGGATCACCGACTCTAACGGGAATCAGGCCTGGACCCAGCCCGTCTTTTTAGATGGCCGGAAGGCAGATTAGGGCCCGGCACAGTTTTTTCTGTACCCGGCGCCTGATGGATTGCGGAAAACCCCGCCAGCTGCATGGATTTCGGAATGACTGACGCGAGAGGAGCCCAACCCCAGCCGGTTTGGCGGGTCTACAAGTTCGGCGGTACCTCGCTGGGCTCCCTCGGTCGGCTACCGCAAGTGCTGCGGCTCGTGGAGGAGGCTCCCGCGGACGGAACCCGGCTTGCGCTCGTCGTTTCAGCCCTAGGCGACTCAACGGACCACCTCGAGGCAAGCGCCGAGGCCGCCGCACTCGGTAACTCCGCAGCTGGAAGGGACGAGATCCAGAAGGTGTCGGCCTTGGCTCGCACGACCGCCGGGCAGGTTCTTTCGGGGACGCAGCTTGAGGACTTCTGCCGAGAGGCCGATCGGATTCTGGCCGCGGCCGATCCCATTCTGGGTGAGATCTCGCGGGAACTTCGATGCACCCCGGGCCAGCTGGACGCCGTCCTGGCCCTTGGGGAGCCGGTCGCTGCGGCGCTGGTTGCCGCCGCGCTCCGGGCGCGCTCCGTCCCAGCCCGAGCCCAAGATGCCCGGCAATTCCTCGTGACCGATGCCCAGGCGGGCGCGGCGCGGGTCGACTGGGCCGAAACCTCCCGGCGTTTTGGCGGGGTTGCGGCAGGGTGGGAGGGGATCCTGCCGGTCATCACGGGATTTGTCGCGGCGACCCGGGAGGGCAAGACCACGACCCTGGGGCGTAACGGATCGGACTACACCGCGACCCTCCTTGCGGCGCTGCTCGGCGCCGGCGAGGTAACCGTCTGGACGGACGTCCCCGGGGTGATGACGGCCGACCCGGCCATCGTTGCCGAGGCCGTGCCCGTTGACCGGCTCTCCTATGACGAGGCGCTGGAGTTGGCCTACTTTGGGACCCGGATGTTCCATCCGCGCACGATCATCCCCTTGAGGGAATGCGGGGCGGCTCTCGTGATCCGCAGCACCTCGAACCCGGGCGCCCCGGGAACCCGGATAGACGCCTTGGGAAATCCGGATCCCGACCGCCCCACCTGCGTCACGAGCCTCGAGAACCTCTCCCTGCTCGGGGTCGGCTCGCGCCGGGCGGAGATTGGACGGCCGGTGGGCTCCCGGATTGTTGATGGGCTTGTGGCAGCGGGGGTCCGCGTGTGGCTGGCTACCGAGTCGACCCTCGGTCAGACCTTCTCTGTCGTCGTGCCCTGTTCGGACGAGGCTGCAGCCCGGCGCCTGATCGCCGAGACTCTGGAGAGGGAGCCTGCAGCCGGGGAGTTAACGCAAGGTGAGCCTATTTCCCCGGTGAGCCTCGTCACACTCGTGGCCGAAGCCATGGGGCACAGACCCAACGTGGCCGGGCGTTTTCTCGGGGCGATCGGACGGGCGGGAGTGACGGTTCGGGCGATAGCCCAGGGAGCATCCCAGCGCAACGTATCCTGCGTCGTGGACGCTGCGGACACGGCTGCGGCAGTGCGTACGGTCCACGCCGCCTTCAACCTCGCCCATGCGGAGATCAGTGTCCTTCTGCTGGGCAAGGGCGTTGTCGGCCGCAGCCTCCTGGACCAGCTGGAGCGTCACCGCGTCGACCTGCGCACCCACCACGATACGGAGGTGAAGCTTGTGGGTCTTGCGGACAGCTCGGGCGCGGTGTTCGCGGCGAGGGGGCTGGAACCGGCGGAGGCAAAGCGGCTCCTCGGCGGAGGAGGGAAGGGAGGCCGGACAAGGCGCGCCCCGGAAGCACTCCTGCCGGAACTCGCCCGCCTTCCGAATCCTGTCCTGGTCGACTGTACCGCGGCGGACGGCATGGAAGAGTTGTACGCGGAGGCCTTCGCGCGCGGGGTGAACGTCGTCTCGGCTAACAAGAAGCCGTTGGCAATCCCCCTGAGCCGGTACGATGCGCTTAAGGCGGCTGCTCGACGCCACTACCGGGCATTCCATTACGAGACGACCGTGGGAGCCGCTCTGCCGGTCATCGAGACTCTAAAAAATCTTGTCCGCACCGGCGACCATGTCGTGCGGATCGAGGGGGCCTTCTCGGGCACCCTCGGCTTTTTGTCCGAGCGGTTGTCGGCGGGGGAGAGGCTCTCTTCTGCCGTCCGCAAGGCCCGGGACTTGGGCTACACGGAGCCCAATCCCCGCGACGACCTTTCCGGACTGGACGTCGCTCGCAAGGCCCTGATCTTGGCGCGCGAGCTGGGCCTGAGGCTCGACCTTGCAGACGTGAAGCTCGAGCCCTTCGTTCCCGCTGAGGGCTTGGCCCAGGGCGGGCCCGAGGCATTCCTATCCTCGCTTGAGGGGCTCGATCAGGCCTTTGCAGAGCGAATGGAGGGGCTGAGGCACCGCGGTATGCTCCTGCGCTATCTCGCGCGGATCGATCTGCCCAAATCCGGGCCCCGAGTTGCCGTGTCCCCCGTAGAGATCGGACCCGACCATCCC
This sequence comes from uncultured Opitutaceae bacterium, assembly GCA_903862935.1. Taxonomy (GTDB): domain Bacteria; phylum Verrucomicrobiota; class Verrucomicrobiia; order Opitutales; family Opitutaceae; genus Palsa-1447. The sequence goes on along the minus strand of CAIOZY010000038.1, from coordinate 1,194 downwards.
GCCTGGTCCCTGCACGGAACCGAGTCGTGTGTAGCCGTTCACACCGAACGCTACCACGAGCATCCGCTCATCGTGCGCGGCGCCGGTGCCGGCGGCGAGATCACCGCCTCGGGAGTCTTGGCCGACATCCTCAGGTTGGCCCAGAACATCAGGGGCCGGCCCTGAACGATGCTGACGGTTACGTGCCAATCAACGTTTGCACCTCTGTGAGGATGCGGGCGGACGGGGAGGGTTTGTGGAGGTAGGAGGCCACCTTCTTGCTCAGGACGTCGCGGACAATCTGCGGCTCGAAGAACGTGCCCGTCAGAAGCATGACCGGCGTGTGGGGCACGGTGACCGTGAGCTGGTCGATCACCTGCAGCCCGTCCGACTCATCCAGCTCGAGGTCGGCGATGATCAGGTTGGGGAGGGCCTTCTCCACGGTGCGCTTTGCCTCGGCTGCCGACGGCACCACGGTGATTTCGTAGCCCCGGTACGAGAGAAACTCCCCGAGCAAGTTCCTAATCTCCGCTTCGTCGTCGACGATCAGAATACTCTTCTTCACTGCGGAGCCCTCTGCAGGGGGCGGGATTGCGAGGCCGGCGGCTGTCATAAGCCTTGAAGGACGGGGTTGCCGGTGGTCCTCGCCTTCAGCCTCCTGTAGGACCTGAAGACATTTTTGTATCGCGGATACATGCCGGTCAGCAGCGCACCCAGGCGGTCCAACCCGGAGCGACACTTATGGTACTGGTGAAAGGCGTTATCCACGTCGGATCCCGATGAGGACTCGGCGATCCCCTTGACCAGTTCGGAGGCCGCCGGGAAAGGGTCAGCCCCGAACCGGAGACAGATCTCCCACAGCATCCGGCCGCGCCAAGAGAAAACCCAAGAGCGAATCTCCCGGAAGACATCGCGCGGATGACTCTCCAGACTCAGCAGGATCTCGTATACAGTGGGCCTGTGCCCGTTGAGCTGCGGTTTTTCCATTAGCCTTTGGGTGCACCATATTTAAACAGATATCCAACCGGCCGGTTATGAAAATTACTAGAAGTCCGTTAAGGTCATTATGCCCAACCAGGGCTGTCCGGGATGTTGAGTGCCGATGTTTCGTAACATAAACTCTTTCAGGGCGTTGCCCGCCGCTGCGGGTGTGACGCATTTTGCGTTTGGCCAGCGCGATCAAGCCCCATTCTGCGGGCATGGCCACTCCGACTG
>CAIOZY010000037.1 GCA_903862935.1 uncultured Opitutaceae bacterium | reverse complement strand
CGCCGGTTCCAACGCCGTCTCCACGCGCCACCACGATCCGGCGGCGCAGATCCTGACTCAAGGGTCTCATGGACCCCTCTTATCGACGAGGAGCGTCCCCCAGTCAACGTATACCGCTATCTAAATCGAAAATGCTCTAGTAACTCCCTTCGTCCGGCCGGGAACCGTGACTGCCAAGGACTCAGCGGGTCCCGACTGGCCGCTTCTGCACCAGAAGCAGATGCTCACATGCCAGTACGGTCTCGCCCCTTTGGTTGGTGGCCTCCAGCAGCTCCGAGACAACCCCCATATCCGGCCTCTTGTGGTCGCGCTTGCTCTTGATCACGGTCCTCACACGGATCGTGTCGCCAATGAACACCGGCTTGATGAAGCGCAGGCGGTCATAGCCGTAGGAAAAAGCCACCGGATTGATCTCACCTGCGGTCATCCCAACGGCTACGCTGAAAATCAGGGTGCCGTGAGCGATGCGCTGCTTAAACTCGGTCTGCTTGCACCACTCCGCGTCCATATGGTGCGGGAAGAAGTCTCCGGTCTGCCCGGCGTGCTGCACGATGTCGGTCTCGGTTATCGTCCGACCGAATGTGTCCCGCGTGGAGCCCAACTCATAGTCCTCGAAATAGACCTGCTTGATCATGGGGTGATGCCAAGATTCTCGTTAATCCGTGCTGCGCTCCTCAATGTCAATTCGCAACAGGCACGTGTAGCGTCCTGCCCCCTGATAGCCAGGTAGGACACCGCAAGTACGGATGCCGTGTCCGTCCCGGCAACGCCGACAGGGACCGCTATGTCCGTAACGCCCTCGTTCAACTCGCTCGTTTTGACTAGGAACCCTCTCTTGCGGACATTCTCAACGGCGCCGAGAAAGTCCGAACGCTTATGCCTTGTGAGTGACCTGTATTGCGAATCGTTGTCGAGTAGTTCGCGGACCTCCTTGTCCTTCAGGCGGCTGATCAGCAGCATTCCTGAGCTTGTTTCCACCATCGGCAGCATTGTTCCCTCCGTAACTGCGAGACATATGCGGCGGGCGGGCATGCGTTCCATCAGGACAAGTAGCGAAGGACCGTATTGCACGCTCAAGTGACAGCCCTGCCCGGTCTTCTCAGCCAGCTCCTCCATCGGCAGGCGCGCAGCTTCGCGAAGAAGGGTCAACGCGTGTTGCCTGTGCCCCAATTCATAGAGCCTCAGGGTGAGACGAAACTTTCCGGAACCAGGCTCCCGCACAACATAGCCGCGCTCCTCGAGGCACATGAGCATCCGGTAGATCTCCCCGGGCGTCCTCTTAAGAGTTTTGCCAATTTCCAACTGGGAACGCGGCATGCGCGCCTCCGATAGGCACTCCAAGATGTCGATTCCCTTGTCGAGGGCGGGTGCGCTGTAACGGCGCTGTGGGGGGGCGATGGACATCTTTGAGCTTGACGTTATGAGTTCACAAATAAACAACCAGTTCATAGGTGAATGTTCAATCCATATTTTCGACTTCGAGAATTCGCCCCTCCGGAGGCGCCTGGGTTCGGGGCAGCGGATCCTGTCCGGTAGCGATCCAGGCTCGCCGTTGTGCTTGGCTTTCTTCCGGTGGAGGGGGCGAACCGGGTATGCACTCGGATGAGTGCTACAGGTCAAGGGGGCGGGTTGAGGGTTCAATCCCTGGTTTCTTGCGTGCAGTAGTTGTGACCGCCGGGATGCTTCTCACCCCCGGCAATGCTCGCTGCGGGCAATTTTGTGCCGCATGAGACGTCCGCTGGAAGGCATACTTGTTCTGGAGTTCGCGCAGTACTTGGCCGGACCATATGCAGGGCTGCGGCTCGCCGACCTAGGAGCCCGGGTCATCAAGATCGAGAGGCCAAACGGAGGGGACGCTGGCAGGAAGCTCGCGACCAAGCATCTCTTTGCTGACGGTGACAGCCTTGTCTTCCATGCGATCAACCGGAACAAGGAGTCGTATGCAGCGAACCTTAAAGATCCGCACGATCTCGAGAAGGTAAGGCGCCTTATCGGCCGGGCCGATGTGATGACCCATAACTTTCGTCCCGGTGTGATGGAGAAGATCGGACTCGACTATGATGCTGTGCGGGCGCTCAACCCGCGGCTCGTGTATGGCGCCGTAACCGGCTACGGTGGAACTGGGCCATGGGTCGACAAGCCGGGGCAGGATCTCTTGGCCCAGTCAATGTCCGGGCTCACTTGGCTCACCGGGAGCGAAGGCGACGGCCCGGTCCCGTTTGGACTGGCCGCCGCGGACCTGCTTTGCGGAACGCATCTCGCCCAGGGGTTGCTGGCGGCCTTGGTGCGCCGCGGGAAGACGGGCAGGGGAGGTCTTGTAGAGACGAGCCTGATTGAGTCCCTAGTCGACCTTCAGTTCGAGGTGCTCACAACCTACCTTAACGATGGCGGTCAGCTGCCGGTTCGGGCCAAGCACCGCAACGCCCACGCCTACCTCGGGGCGCCTTACGGCATCTACCAGACCCAGGACGGATGGCTGGCGGTGGCGATGGGCTGCTTGTCGACACTGGGCACGCTGATTGGCTGCGATGCGCTCATCCCGTTTAGGGACGAGCACGGCGATGAGTTTCTCATGCGCAATCAGGTCAAGACCATCCTGGCGCGGCACTTCAAGACTCGCCCGACCCAGTACTGGCTCGGCTTGCTGGATGTCGCGGACTACTGGTGCGCCGATGTCTTCAACTATGGCCAGTTGATGAACCACGCTGGCTACAAGGTGCTCGGGATGGACCAGGTGGTGCGTCGACCGAATGGCACCAGCCTGCGCACCCTGCGGTGCCCAATCCGGATTGATGGGGACCGGCTCTACTCGGAGGTGGCCGCGCCAGAGCTCGGAAACGCCAATGAAACCCTCAACGCATCAGAATGACCATGCCTGAAAGCACACCGCTACAGCAGCACCCACAAATCAGACTCTTCAACACTGAGGACTGGATGTATGAGGAATTCGAGGTTGGGAAGAAGGCCCGCTCGATCAGCCGCACCATATCCGAAGGGGAGGCCATGCTCTTCAACAGCCTTGTCATGGATCTGCACCCCTACGTAGCCGACGAGCGGTTTGCAAAGGAGAAGGGGATCTTCGGCAGGCGCCTTGTATCCGGCGCGCAGGTCTTCTCCTACGGGCTTGGCCTCATGGCCCACAACAACATCAACACGTTCAGCTACGGGTACGACAAGCTGCGCTTCATTAAACCCGTCTTTATCGGGGATACCATCTACACGATTCGCACTCAACTTGAGAAACGCCCGAAATACAAGGACATGGGGCTCGTGCGTGTGAGCTATGAGGTGTTCAAAAACGAGGGGGAGTTGGTGCTCTACACGGAGCACCTCCAGACCGTGAAGTACCGCTATCCCGAGAGGTGGCAGGCCGCGGTGAACGCCCAATGAAATCGCTCGAAGGCATTCTAGTCGTTGATTTTAGTCAGTTCCTGTCCGGCCCTTCGGCGGCGCTGCGACTAGCTGATCTTGGTGCGCGCGTGATCAAGATAGAGCGCCCGGAAGGGGGGGACATCTGCCGGACCCTCTATGTTTCGAACGTCGTGATCGATGGGGAGTCCACGGTGTTCCACGCGATTAACCGCAACAAAGAGAGCTACGCCGCGGATCTGAAGTCCGAGTTGGATTCCGAGAGCGTGCGCAAGCTTGTAGCGAGGGCGGATGTTGTAATGCACAATTTCCGTCCCGGTGTGATGGAGAGGCTAGGATTCGACTATGACAGCGTTCGCGCGTTGAACCCGGACGTGATCTATGGGAACATCACCGGCTACGGAAATGAAGGGCCATGGGCGGAGAGACCTGGCCAAGACTTGCTTGTGCAAGCCCTAAGCGGCCTAACATGGCTGAGCGGAAACGATGGCGACGGGCCGGTGCCCATGGGGCTTGCCATCGTGGACATCCTCACGGGAGCTCAGCTTGTCCACGGTATTCTCGCCTGCTTGATCAGGCGGGGCACCACGGGAAAAGGCGGGCTTGTTGAAGTGAGCATGCTGGAATCGGCCCTGGATTTCCAGTTCGAGGTGCTCACGAACTACTTCCAGGATGGCAATCAGGAGGCGCAGCGCACTCGCCATAACAGCGCCCACGCCTATCTCGGCGCGCCGTACGGAATCTACAAGACTGCCGACGGGCATCTGGCATTGGCGATGGGGAGGATCCCTCAACTTGGGGAGTTGCTTGGTTGCGATGAGTTACTGAATTATCCCGAGCCGGGGACTTGGTTTAGTGAGCGCGACGAAATCAAGGCAATCCTCGCTCGGCATCTGTCGACCAAGCCAACAAAGGACTGGTTGGGCCTGCTTGAGCCGGCGGACATCTGGTGCGCCGAGGTGTTCGATTGGAAGCGACTGACCCACCACGAGGGCTATCGCCTGCTTGGGCTCGAGCAGACCGTACGGCGCGGCGACGGCTTTGATTACAGAACGACCTGCTGCCCGATTCGAATGGACGGGGAGCGCCCTCGATCTGAACTGGGCTCCCCTAGAGTTGGCGAGCACACGGAGGCACTAAAACGAGAGTTCAATCTTTGACGTCCCGAGGTCGTCCAATTTGGCGGTCAGTGCAGCACCAACATGGTTCGTCAACCCGCCGAGTGATTCGGATTTGCAACTCACTAGCATAGCAGGGCTGCGGGGTCGCAGGCTTGAACTTTTATGCTATTTTTTGACTCTGGTACGAAGGAATTAATCCCTGGCGTGCGGACGGGTGGCACCGGGGCAAGGTGGGAGCTAGGGAGGATGTTACAGCGGTCCTGAAGCCACGCTGCTCCCAAGTCGAGATTGTAGCCATGGAACCTGCGGGCGAGGTGTGTTTTTACAAGGGGTTGGTACGACCAGGATGTCGACCGCTTCAGCGCTCCACCCAAATCCCGTCGATAGTAAGGGTGTGTGATATGGCGGGGGTTCCAAGCTCGCGCCTCTGCATCTGCGCGATCAGAAGCTCCACGGCGGCCTGTCCGAGTTCGCTCCAGCGGTAATCCACGCCCCAGGCGTTATGCTTGGAGGGGTCGAGCCCAAGCCAAACAATGCGTGCGGGCAGCCCGCCTTTAGCGTCCAGCCAAGTGGCCACGCGTGATTGTTCCTCCACCAAAATCGCATCGGGCTTGTACCTTTGGTACCAGCGGAGGAACTCCTCCCTGTCGTCTTGGTCCGCAATGAGCGGGGGCAAGCGCGCGCCAACGGGCCATTGCTGTTGTCGCACGATATAGGCGGCACGCCATTTGCCGTCCATCCGCTCATCACCCCATGGGCTCACTACGAGCCCAATCCGACGGAATCCCTTTGTCCAGAGAGTCTGACAGGCCAACAAGCTGCCGTGATAATGGTTGTGCGACACCCGGTTCAATGTCGGCTTGCCCAAGCTCGTGCCGATTGTCACACCGGATAATCCCGCCATATTGAGAGGGAATTCCATGTGGGCTTCCGGAACGGGCGGGAAGATCACTCCCCACTCTGAGCGCGCCCTAAGAATCTCGAGGAGCCGCCTGGGGCTGATATTCTCGATCATCGGCCGGAATACGTCCATTTCATAGCCTAACTCCTGGGCTCGCTTCTTCGCCCCGGGAAGCAGCAACCCCGGATCAAATCCGTATTTTGAGGAACTGGTCTTGGTCCACAGGTCAACCCAGGCGAGGGTTGGTGAATTGGTCTTAGGGTGTGTGTGGTGCAGTTGCGCCATCAGAGCAGCAACTAGCGGATTGGGCCGGTATTTGAGTTTGAGGGCGACGGCCTTTATCTTCTCTCGTCGGTGGGCTGAAATCGAAGGATCGTTCCGCAGCGCCTTGGACACGGTCGAGCGCGACACACCGGAGGCTCGCGCCACATCTTCCATGGTGACTTGGCCAGTGGTTTCCATGAATATTTCTACGTCGAGTCTCGTGAGTTATCGGAGGTCACCTCTGGCATGGGGGCGTCGAAGCCAAGGCGAACTCTGAAATACTTTCCGAACGATGGGAAGTAATTTGCACGGAGTGCTCCCGCCGCCTGGCCGGACTTGCTCAAGTTCCACTCGTTTTCCAGAGCTTGAAGCTGGGCTAGGAGAGACCGTGGTTGCGGCGGCCCGGGGCGTGCACCGATGCCTATGCGACGATGTCTGGACCGCCCGATCCGCTCGCCGGCAGACTGAAGCTATCGTACGGTCACCTTCGCTCGATCCAACGTGGAGCGTGACGGCGGTCTAGGTGCGGTCCGGAGCTAGGCCGGCTCCCCTAAGTGAGGCAGCTGATCTTGACCGAGATCTCCACCCAGGGACTCCGCCGGAGGATCGACTTCCGACACGGAATGCGGCTGCGCCCGACACGCCGCGGCGGGGGATTAGCCCTTCGAAAGGCCTCCCATCCATTACGCGGCACGGGCGGTTGAGGGGATAAAGCGGGTCGGCGTCCGCCCCCGCGCGCGATCGACGGGCTTGGCAGCGGTCCTCGTCACGCTAGGATGCTCACCACGATTTCTCCGCATTGCGGCCACCTATGACAACCCCCCCGGTCCTCCGAATCTTCGCTCTGTCCTTTCTGCTTTCTGGCCCGTTTCCAGGCGTGATCCTGGCCGCTGTTCCGGCCACGACGCCTGCCGTATTTGCCCGGGACGGGATTGTTGCCTCCTCGCACGGCCTTGCCTCAGAGGCCGGGGCACAGATCCTGCGGCAGGGTGGCAATGCCGTTGACGCCGCGGTCGCCACCGGTTTCGCCCTGGCGGTAGTCCTTCCGTCCGCCGGCAACATCGGCGGCGGCGGCTTCATGGTGGTCCACCAGGCAGATGGGCGGGATACGGTGATCGACTATAGGGAAACGGCGCCTGCTGCCGCGTCCCGAGGGATGTACCTTGGCACAGGCGGCAAGGTCCTCTCCGGACCGGACTCCTCGACGGTGGGCTGGAGGGCGGCCGGGGTCCCCGGAACCGTTGCGGGGCTTGCGTTTGCTCTGGAGCACTACGGATCGGGCAAGATCACCTGGGCCCAGGCGATTGAGCCGGCCCGGAGGCTTGCCGCGGAGGGCTTCGTCGTGTCCGGGACAACCGAACACAGGCTTCGCAGAGCGGCGGCGCTCCTGGGTCAGTTCGAGGAGTCAAAGCGGATCTACCTTAAGGGAGGCTCCGGCTGGAGGGCGGGTGAGACGTTCCGGCAGCCTGAACTGGCCGCGACTCTGGAGCGGCTCCAGCGGGCCGGGTGGAGGGAATTTTACGAGGGGGAGACGGCCCGCAGGATCGCGGCAGCCATGCACAGGGAGGGCGGAACCATTACGCTTGCAGACCTTAAGAACTACCGGATCGCGGAGCGGGCTCCGCTCCGCGGCGCCTACCGCGGCTATACGGTCGTCACGATGCCCCCTCCGAGCTCCGGAGGGATCGCGCTTCTGCAGATGCTCGGCATGCTCGAGGCCCGGGACGTTGGCGCGCTGCGGAACGATCCGGCAGCCCGAGCTCACCTGTTCGCGGAGGTGATGACGCGGGCCTTTCGGGACCGCGCCGAATACCTGGGCGACCCCGCATTTGTCCAGGTTCCGGTGGCGCAGCTGCTCGATCCGGCCTACATCAGGGCCCGCATGAACTCCTTCTCGCCCAACCGGGCGACCCCATCCGCATCGGTCGAGCCCGGGCTGGGCCGGCTTCCTGTGTCCCCGCCTCGCGAATCCCTGCAGACGACCCATTTCTCGGTAGTCGACGCCGCGGGCGGGGCGGTCAGCAACACCTACACTCTCAACGGGGCCTTTGGCTGCGGGGCCACCGTCCCGGGGACGGGTATCCTCCTCAACAATGAGATGGACGACTTCATGTCCGCACCCGGAGTGCCCAACCTCTTCGGGCTGATTCAGGGGGAGTCCAACGCGATCACCCCGGGGAAGCGACCGCTGTCGTCGATGACCCCGACCCTCCTCCTGCGTTCGGGCAAGCTCTTCCTGGTCACCGGAAGCCCCGGGGGCCCCACAATCATCAACACGGTCCTTCAGGTCGTCACGAACACGATCGACCTGGGCATGCCGCCCTGCGCGGCGGTTGCGGCGCCCCGGATTCACCACCAGTGGATGCCCGACCGGCTGGACTACGAGCCCGGGGCCCTGACCCCGGCCGCGCTTGCCCAACTCCGGGCCGAAGGGCACATCCTGGCCGTGAGCGCCGACAGCATCGGCGACTCGGAGACGATCGAAGTCGATCCGGCGACGGGCGTGAGGCTGGGCGCCTCGGACCCGCGAAACGGAGACTCGGCCGCAGTGGCGCAGACCCCCGTCTCGCACTGACCCGGCGCTCCGGGTGGCTCTTTTTACGTGACGGGGCTTCGGGGTGCGGTACCGTCTGCACCCATGGCTCAGCCCCAAGCCTCAGAATTGATCCCGCGACTGCGGGAGGCGGGCCTGCTTGCCTCGGGAAACCCGCACGTGACGAGCCTGTCGGGCGGGGTGTCCAGCGACATCGTCCTTGTGGAGGACGGAGCTCGGAGTTTTGTCGTCAAACGGGCGCTTCCCAAGCTGCGGGTGAAGGACGACTGGTTCGCCGACGTGTCCCGGAACCGGGTCGAGCAGGACTGGCTCGACTACGCGGGCCGGGTGGCGCCAGATGCCGTCCCGCTGCTCCTCCACGCCGACCGGAATGAGGCCTGGTTTGCGATGGAATACCTGGGGGAGGGATGGGCCAACTGGAAGTCGGAGCTTCTGGCGGGGCGGGCGGACGCCGCTGTGGCCCGCCGGGCGGGTGACACCCTTGGGCGGCTGCACGCGGCCTCCTGGGATAATCCGAGGTTGAAAGAGCGCTTCTCGACCCTCGCCAACTTCACCGAGCTGAGGATTGCCCCGTATCTATTGGCGACGGCCGAGCGGGTTCCCGGGGTCGCCTTGGAGCTCAGGGCGGAGGCGGGGCGCCTCTCCGGCTGCGCCGAGGCGCTGGTTCACGGGGACTTCAGCCCCAAGAACCTGCTGATTTCCCCGGGCAGGCTGGTTGTCTTGGATGCCGAGGTGGCCTGGTACGGGGACCCGGTCTTCGACGTGGCCTTCCTCGTGTGCCATCTGCTCCTCAAGGGGTTGCACCATGCCGGGGCCCCGGAGCCCGTGCTGGCCCTCATAGGGGAGGTCTGGAGGGCCTACGGTGAAGCCGCGGGAGTCCGGGCCGGACCCGCGCTCGAGGCCCGAACGGCGCGTCTTGCCCTCTGCCTTGTCCTGGCGCGAATCCACGGCAAATCGCCCGTGGAGTACCTCGGCGGTCCCGGAAAAGCCTTCGCAAGCGCGTTCGCGATCCGGCATCTCCCCTACCCGCAGCCGACCCTGGAGACCCTGACCGGGGCCTGGCGGGCCGGCCTTGCCCAGCTTTCCCATCCATGAAGATCAAGTCCGCATCAGCCCTGCAGGTGTTCGACAGCCGGGGCAACCCCACGGTCGAGGCCGTGGTGGAGCTCGAAAACGGGGTCCGCGGCAGCGGCCTGGTGCCCTCGGGGGCGTCGACCGGGCGGCACGAGGCGCTCGAACTCCGCGACGGGGATCCGGAAAAATTCCGCGGCAAGTCGGTCTTCCGCGCGATCTCCCACGTTGAGGGCGAGATCGCCCGGGCGGTAGCGGGCAGGGACGTTTTCGACCAGGAGGGGCTGGACCAGGCGCTGATCGACCTCGACGGGACCCCGAACAAGTCCCGGTTGGGCGCAAACGCGATCCTCGCCGTGTCCATGGCCGCCGCCCAGGCCGCGGCCGCGGCCCGCGGCCAGCCCCTGTTCGAAGGGCTCGGCGGGGGCACCCTCCTGCCGCTTCCGGAAATCCAGATCTTCGGCGGCGGCCGCCATGCCGACTGCCGGATTGATATCCAGGACTTCATGGTGATGGCGCTCCGGGCCCCGAGCTACGCCCAGGCCCTCGAAGTGACCTTCAATGTCTACCACACCGCGGCAGACGTGATGCGAAAAAGAGGGCTCCTCGCCGGGGTCGCCGACGAGGGCGGGTACTGGCCGGTTTTCGACCGGAACGAGGCCGTCTTCGAGGCCCTGATCGAGGCGATCGAGAAGGCGGGCTACGCGCCCGGTCGCGACGTCGGAATCTCGCTCGACATCGCCGCGACCGACCTGTTCCGCGAAGGCCGGTATGTCCTGGGACTAGAGGCCCGGAGCTTCACACCGGCGGAGTTTTCCAGCCTCATGGTATCCTGGGTCGAAACCTACCCCATCGTCTCGATCGAGGACCCAATGGCCGAGGACGACTGGGAGGGGTGGCGGGCGGTCCGCTCGGCGATCGGCGGGCGCTGCCAGCTCGTGGGAGACGACCATTTCACGACAAACCTGGCCCGGATCGACAGGGGAGTCATTGCCGGAACCGCCAACGCAGTCCTCATCAAGCTGAACCAGGTCGGGACCGTCACCGAAACCCTTCGCGCAATCCGGAGGACCCAGAAAGCCGGATGGCTGCCGGTCGTCTCGGCGAGGTCAGGCGAGACCGAGGACGCCTTCATCGCCCACCTGGCGGTTGCGACCGAAGCCGGACAGCTGAAGGTCGGCTCCTTCAGCCGGAGCGAGCGCATGGCCAAATGGAACGAAATTCTGAGGATCGAGCGGACCCTTGGCGGAAGGGCGCGCTACCTCGGCGCCGGGATCTTCGAGCGGGCCGGAATCCGGCTCCGCTAGGCCCCGCCACGTGGCGTCAGTCGCCGGCGAGCTGCGAGGCGGTGAGCTTGTTCAGGAGCGGCTGGCCCGAGGCGTAGCGCTCCACGTTTTGGCAGAACAGGTCCCAGAGCATCTCCGAGAAGCGTGGCGTCAGGTTTGAGCCTGAGATGTGCGGGGTCAGGATCACGTTGGGCATCTTCCACAGCGGATGGTCTGCCGGAAGCGGGTACTTGTAGTGGGTGTCGAGGGCGGCCCCAGCGATCCAGCCCTCCTGGAGGGCCCGGATGAGCGCCTCCTCCCTGACGATCGGCCCCCGGGCCGGATTCAGGAGGTAGCAGGTCTTAGGCAGGGCTCTAAGCTCGCGCTCGCCCACCAGCCCCTCCGTCGCCTTGGTGAGGGGCATGGAGAGAACAAGGAAGTCCAGGCCTCCCAGGAAGGAGAGCTCCTCCCCGGAGACGAACACCCGGTCCGGCAGGACCCCCTCCGGGTCGCCGGTGCCCGGAACCGAATAGGTGTGGGGCCGCGGCTTGATGCCGCTGCGGGTCAGCACATGGACCTTTAGTCCCATCTGGTGGCACAGGCGCGCCGTCTCGCGGCCGATGCCCCCGTAGCCCCACAGCCCCACCGTTGCCCCGCGAAGCTCGCGCTGGAACTCGGCCGCGCGGTCCCAGATAGCGGCGTCCTGGTTGCGGATCATCTGGCGGACGTTGCGCAGCAGGTTCACCATCATGGCAATGTTCCACTCCGAGATCGGCACGTCGAAGCAGCCCCGGGAATTCGTGGCGCGGATCCCGCGCTCGGTCAGCCCCAGCCCGAAGAGCTGGCTGTAGCCGGTCGAGTAGACCTGGACCCAACGCAGGGCCTGCATCTGGGCGACATTAGGCGGGGGCCATCCGCAGAAGAGGATCTCGGCCTTGGAGGCGAGTGCCGGGTCGAGCTCCCGCGGGCCTACTGCCAGGGGCGTGACGCAGGTCACGGTGCAGTCGCCGCGGGCCTTAAGGGCCGCAAGGCCGGGCTCGTATGCGGGGATGGGCAGGTCGACGACGATGTTCACGGGGCTTGATGCGATCGGAGCGGCTCACCCGGGCCGAGGCAACGGGAAACCAACGCCCCGCCCGCCGGACCCTAGGACACGAACGTCAGGGAGCGCGCGATCGCGCCGACGACCGCCTCGGGGAAGCAGCCAAAGGCGACAATGCAGGCGATCAGGGCCGCGCACAGGATGCGGGTCGGAACCGACAGCCGGATGGGGGTCGGGTCGGCGCCGGCCTCGCCGAATACGGCCTGCCGGACCACCTGCAAGTAATAGTAAACGGCAATCGCCGAATTGATGACGGCGACGATGGCGAGCGTCAGGTGCCCGCGGGCGATGACGGCCGTCAGGAGACCCAGCTTCCCCATGAACCCGACGAACGGGGGCAGGCCCGCCAGGGCGAAGATCCCGGTGAAGAGCGTCAGGGCGAGCAGCGGCGAGCGCTTGTGCAGGCCGGCCAGGTCCGCGATCTTCACGTTCTCGCCGTCCTTGGACACGCGGCAGACGACCACAAAGCAGGCGAGGATCATCAGGACGTAGCCGACCGCGTAATAGAGCGCCGCCGCGTAGCCGGCCCGGCTGAGGGCCACAAACCCCATCATCGCGTAGCCGGAGTGGGCGATGCCGGAGAAGCCCAACATGCGCTTGAGGTCCTTCTGCACGAGGGCGACCAGGTTGCCGTAAAACATCGAGGCCCCGGCCAGCAAGGCCAGCATCGCTGCGATGGTCGTATTGTCCGGGGTCGCGAGGGAGACAAAGCGCACGAGGACTGCAACCGCGCCGAGCTTTGGCAGGGAGGCGATGAGGCCGGCGGTCTCGTTGCTTGCCCCCTGGTAGACATCCGGCGTCCAGAAGTGGAAGGGGAAGACGGCGAGCTTGTAGTAGAGCCCGCAGAAGGCCATGGCCATGCCGGCGATCGCCAGGGGCGTGCCCGCTACGGGCTTGAGCAGGGCCAGCATCGGCCCGAGGTGGGTCGTCCCGGTGAGCCCGTACAGGTAGCTCAGGCCGAAAAGCATGATCCCGTTGGCGGCGACCCCGAACATGATGTACTTGATCGCGCCCTCCATCTGGGTGCGGTGGCCCTCGCGCTCGCGGCGCATGGGGACGAGCAGGTACAGCGGGAAGGAGGACAGCTCCAGGGCGACGACAAGCGAGATCGCGTCGACGCAGCTGACGAGCATCGTAAGCCCCGTGATGCTCAGCGTGACGAACAGGAAATACTCGGGCCGGATCATCTCGCGGATGTCGGGCAGGTCGCCGCTCAAGAGGATGATGGCGCCGAAACCCGCCGCAAACCCGAGCTTCAGAAGCTGCGAGAACGCGTCGACCTGGTAGGCGCCGCTGAAGAGCTCGGCCCGGGCGCCCAGGGAGACGATGCAGGCCAGGACCGCGGCGGCGGCCACGCCCACGGCTGCGTTGCGCGCTAGGCGGGCCCGGGACTCACCGAGGCAGACCGTGAACAAGACGAGCGCCCCGGCCAGAAGCACGAGCTCGGGAAGAAAGGCCAGGAGGAACGGTGAGGTCATGGTGTCAGGGGAGGCGGCTGGCCTGCTCTAAGAGGTGCCCGACGCTTGCGTGCATCACCCGCACGAAGGGGGCCGGGTGGAGGCCGATCCAGAAGACGAAGACGAGCAGCGGGGTCAGGGTAAGGATCTCGCGCAGGTTCAGGTCCACGAGACCCGACTGGTCGGGATTTTTGGTGCCGCCCCAGGCTACCCGCTGGAGCATCCGTAGCATGTAGGCCGCGCAGACGACGACTCCGGGGATTGTGCAGGCGGCCAGAAGCTTCGAATGGGCGAAGCCGCCGCACAGGACCAGGAACTCCCCGATGAAGCTGTTGGTGCCCGGGAAGGCCATCGAGGACAGGCAGAAGACGCCGAGAAAGAATGCGTAGATCGGCATGTACTTGCCCAGTCCGGCGGCCGCCCCGAGCTCGCGGGTGTGGAGCCGCTCGTAGATCATGCCGACAGCGATGAAGAGGGCCCCCGTCGTGACGCCGTGGTTCAGCATGACCAGGATCGCGCCCTCGAGCCCCTTGGGGTTCAGGACGAAGATCCCCAGAGTCGCAAACCCCATGTGCCCCACCGAGGAGTAGGCGACCAGTTTCTTCAGGTCGGACTGCGCGAGGGCCGCAAAACCGCCGTAGAGGATCGCCACGACCGACAGCCACAGCATCGCCGGGGCGAAGACATGGGTCGCGTAGGGCGTGATCGGCAGGCAGAACCGCAGGAAGCCGTAGGTCCCCATCTTCAGGAGCACGCTCGCCAGAAGCACGCTGCCGGCCGTGGGGGCCTCGACGTGGGCCGCGGGAAGCCACGTGTGCAGCGGGAACATCGGCACCTTGATCGCAAACGACAGGGCGAAGGCGGCGAAGATCCAGCACTGGAAGGCGGGGTCGTACGGCCGGCCCATCAGGTCGGGGATGTAGAAGGTGCCGGTCTTCAGCCGCAGGGCCACCAGGGCCACCAGCAGGAAGATCGACCCGGCCATCGTGTAGATGAAGAACTTGACCGAGGCGTAGATCCGCCGCGGACCGCCCCACACGCCGATCAGGAGCGCCATCGGGATCAGCATCGCCTCCCAGAAGGTGAAGAACAGGACGAAGTCCAGGGCCGAGAAGACGCCCACCATCGCCGTCTCCATGATGAGCAGGCAGATCATGAACTCCCTGACCCGCGTCTTGATCGCGCTCCAGGAGGCCAGGATGCACAGCGGGGCGATCAGGGTCGTCAGCAGGACCAAGAGCAGGCTCAGCCCGTCGATCCCCAGGCAGTACTCGATCCTCAGGCTCGGGATCCACGCCCGGCGCTCGACAAACTGGTAGGCGGCCGTGTCGGGATTGAAGCCCGACCACAGCTTCAGCGAGAAGACGGCCGAGGCGGTCGTGAAGGCGAGGGTCCACCAGCGGACCAGCCGCTCGCTGCGGATCAGGGCCGCGACGGCGGCGGCGGCCAGCGGGCCGAGGATGAGGATCGAGAGGAGGGGCAGGCCCCCGTTGGCTTCGGAGAGGGACATCAGGCGAGGAGCAGGAAGGCGATGAGCAACGCAGCGGCGATCGCGAAGACGATCGTCAGGTTCTCCTGGAGGGCGCCGCGCTGGAACCGGCGGAAGAGGCCGCCCATGGAGCGCACGGTCGAGCCGATTCCGTCGACGGCCCCGTCGATCACCCGGTTGTCAAAGACCCGGATGTCGGCGGCCGAACTCATCAGGCCGCGCAGGCCACCGGTCCGGTAGACCTCGCCCACGGCGGAGTCGGTTGCCTGGACGGGCTTTCGCGCAAACCAGAGGAACGCGCGGCCGGCCATGCGGTAGGGCCAGTCGAGGTCGAGGCTGATCTTGGCCTCGGGCTCGAGCTTCTTGATCAGCAGGAAGAACCCGAGGGCGGTGAACAGCAGGATCTCCAGGGTCTCGAAGACGTGGTAGGAGGTGTACGGGTGGAAGTCGACCGGGTGGTAGGGCAGCATCCGGTACAGATAGGGGGTGTAGCAGCCGATGAAGATGCAAAGAAACGAGGTCACCGCCATCGCCGCGATCATGTTCCACGGCGGCTCGGCGGCCTTCTCCCAGGTCTCCTTGGAGCAGTGGTTCTTCCCAAACCAGATGAAATACGGCACCTTGAGCCCGGTGTGCAGGAACGTTCCCGAGGAGGCCAGCAGCAGGAGGAAACCCATCCACAGCTTGTGGTCCTCGAAGCCGGCCTGGATGATCATCGACTTGCTGACAAACCCGCTGAACAGCGGGAAGGCCGAGATCGACAAGCCCCCGATGAGCGTAAAGGCGAAGGTCCACGGCATCTTCTGGTAGAGCCCGCCAAGCTCGGTGAACTTGCTCTTTCCGGTCATGTGCAGGACCGAGCCCGTCCCCATGAAGAGCAGCCCCTTGTACAGGATGTGCGCGAAGGCGTGCGCGACCGCGCCGTTGATCGCAAGCTGGGTGCCGAGCCCGACGCCTGCCACCATGTAGCCGACCTGGCTGATGATGTGGTAGGCCAGGAGCTTGCGGCAGTCGTTCTCGAGGACCGCGTAGACGACCCCGTAGAGGGCCATGACGACCCCGAGCGGGATCAAAATCTCCATCCCGGCGAAGCCGCGGCACAGGGCGTAGACGGCGGTCTTGGTCGTGAAGGCGCACAGGAAGACCGAGCCGCTGAAGGTCGCCTCGGAGTAGGCGTCCGGCAGCCAGGCGTGGAACGGCGGGACGGCCGCGTTCAGGACGAACCCGATCAGGATCAGGTAGTCGGGAAGGGCGGGGTGGGCGACGTTGAAGCCCACGAAGGCGAGGCTTGCAGTCGCATGGTAGTGCAGGACGATTCCCGCCAGGAGCGAGACCCCGCCCGCAACGTGGACCAAGAGGTACCGGTAGCCCGTGCCCAGGGACTCCTTCCGGCCGCGGAACCAGATCAGGAACACCGAGGAGAATGCCATCAGCTCCCAGAACAGAAACAGCGTCAGCAGGTCGCCGGCGAAGATCGCCCCCAGGGAGCCGGCGACATAGGCCCAGGCCGCCATGGTCTCGGCCGCCCGCTTGACCTGCAGGCCGTAGAGGGTGCCCAACAGGCACATGAGCGCCATGATGTACCCGAAGACCGTGCTCAGGGCGTCGACCCGGCCGAAGGTGAGCGTGAACTGCAGCAGGTGCACCTCGCCGAAGGTCCCCTTGGACAGGGTCGCGATCCGCGCGAAAACGAGCAGCGGCACGAGAAGGAGCCAGCCCTTGCGCAACCTCTCCGGGATCGCCGGCAGGAGCAGCGCTCCGGCGATCAGGATCAAGGAGGGATGGACCCAGAGGTCACTCATCGTAGTAGTCCTCCCGGGTCATGATGCCGGCGTGCCCGAACGCCTTGGAGACCAGGACGATCAGGGCGCAGCCGAGGAAACCAAAGGCGCACCAGAACGCGGGCAGGTGCTCGATCGCGGTGTGGGCGTGGTGCTTGTCGCACAGGAAAGGGATCGCGTCCAGGATCGCCAGCAGGACCAGGGCCGCGACCGACCCGGCGACGACCGCCTTCAGGTGGTTTCGGAGAAATTCAATGAGGCGAAGAAGCTTCATGGCGCGGCGGCTTGTGCGAACTGCATGATGAGCCCGGGGAAAATGCCGATCAGGACCGAGATGAGCGCGGTCACACACAGCGGGATCAGGACCGCAAGCGGCGCCTCGCCGTAGTGGTGGCCCGCGTCGGCGGCCGGGGCGTCGCCGAAGAAGCCCTGGTAGACGACCGGGACAAAGTACGCGGCGTTGAGCAGCGTGCTCACGATCAGGACCGCGAGGATCCCGCCCGAACCCGCGTCCAGGGACCCCACGAGCAGGTAGAACTTGGAGATGAACCCGCCCACCGGGGGGGCGCCGATCATGCTCAGCGATGCGATGGCGAAGGCCCCGAAGGTGAAGGGCATCGCCCGGCCCAGGCCGCTCATCTCGGAGATCTTCTTCTTGTGCGTGGAGACGTAGATCGCCCCGGCGCAGAAGAACAAGGTGATCTTCGCGAAGGCGTGGGCGGCGATCTGGAAAAGCCCGCCCTCGACCGCGGCGGGGGACAGGAGGGCGACCCCGAGGATGATGTACGAGAGCTGGCTGACGGTCGAATACGCAAGCCGCGCCTTCAGATCATCCTTACTGAGGGCCACGATCGAGCCCACCAGGATCGTGATCGAGACGAAGTAGGCGGTCGGCAGCCCCAGATGGAGCCGCGCCATCAGGTCGGAGCCGAAGACGTAGAGCATGACGCGGACGGTCGAGAAGACGCCGACCTTGACGACGGCGACCGCGTGCAGGAGGGCGCTCACCGGCGTCGGGGCGACCATCGCCCCGGGCAGCCAGTGGTGGAGCGGCATGACGCCGTTTTTCGCGAAGCCGAGGATGCAGCAGGCGTACAGCGCGATGATGACGCCATTGTGGACGCCCGCGGGCAGGATCCCCGGATGGGCGCTCGTCGCGAAGTCCAGGGTCCCGGACAGCACGTAGATCAGCACCATCGCCGGCAGGATCAGGCCCTTGGCCGCGGTCGTCAGGTAGATGAGGTAGCGCTTGCCGCCCTCGTAACCCTCCTCGTCCTGGTGGTGGGCGACCAGGGGGTAGGTGCACACGCTCACGATCTCGTAAAAGAGGTACAGCGTGAGCAGGTTGTCCGAGAAGGCGCAGCCGATCGCCCCGAAGATCGCCAGGGCGAAACAGGTGTTGAAGCGGGTCTGCGCGTGCTCGTGGAGGCTGCGCATGTAACCGGCCGAGTAGAACACCGCGACGACCCACAGGAACGAGGCCGTCAGGGCGAAGATCATCGACAGCGAATCGGCCCGCAACGACACGCTCAAGCCCGGCAGCAGCTCGAAGACCGTGTAGTGCAGGGCCTGGCCCGCGCGGACCGCGGGGACGAGCGAGGCGACCAGGATGAACAGGGTCACCGCCGCGACAAAGGACACGGCCTCGCGCAGGTTGGGCTTCTTGCCCGCGACCATGACGAGCCCGGCCCCGACGAGCGGGGCCAGGATTGCGAGGAGGAGGCGGATCTCGGAATGGGTCTGCATGGGCTCAGCCCTCCAGTTCGGAGACCTCCTTGGAGTGGATCGAGCGATAGTTGCGGTACACCGCGATGATGATGCTCAGGCCGATCGCGACCTCGGCGGCCGCAAGACCCATGATGAACAGGACGAAGATCTGGCCGACGGAGGGGTCGGGGGAGGTGAAGCGGTTGAGCGCCATCACGTTCAGGGCCGCGGCCGAGAAGATGAGCTCCCCGGCGATCAGCATTCCGATGAAGGTCCGGCGGCGGATCAGGCCGTAGATTCCGGCGGCCAGCAGGAATGCGGCGATTCCCAGGTACACGGCGAGTTGGTCGTGGGCGGCGATCATCATGACTTGTCCCTCCCGCCGCGGGCGATCACCAGGGCACCCAGGATCGCAACGAGCAGCACGAGCGAGATCAATTCGAAGGGCAGGCTGTAGGTCGTCAGCAGCGACACCCCCAGGGCGCGCACGGAGCCGTCCGCCTGCTGGGCCGGCAGCTTGACCCACCCGCCGGCGTGCGCGAAGCGGGTGATCGCCCAAAAGAGGGCCGCGCACACGGCGATGGCCACCGCGCCCCAGGCGAGCTCCCTGCCCTTGAATTCGCGCGGATCCGGCTCGTCGGGCTCGGAGAGCATGACACCGAAGACGATCGTCACGCACACGGCCCCGACGTAGATCAGGATCTCCATGAGGGCCAGAAACGGGCTTCCCAGGAAGTAATACAGCCCAGCCAGGCCGACGCAGCACAGGGCCAGACCCGTCACGCTGCGAATGATGCGGGTGCTCATGACCGCGAGCAGGGCGCCGACCACGGTTAGGGCGACGATCGCGACAAAGATCGCGGAGATAATGAAGGAGGCGCCGGGAATCACAGGGACTTCCTCTCCTTCTCCTCGGCCAGGCGCTTCACCAAGTCGTAGTGGTAGCCTTCCTTGCTGGTGCTCGCGAGGTTGTACTCCCTCGAGAACTTGATCGCGTCGCTCGGGCAGGCCTCGATGCAGGCCCCGCACAGGCTGCACTTGGTGAAGTCCAGCTCGTACTGGGTGACCGACTTCTTTTTCTCGCCCTCAAACTTAGCGCCCTCGACCAGGATGCAGTCGCTCGGGCAGGCCCTCTCGCACAGCTTGCAGGCCGTGCAGCGGGACCGCTGCGTCTCCGGGTCCAGGATCAGCTCGATGTGGCCCCGGTAGCGCGGCGGCATCTTGAGGGTCTGGCGAGGGTACTGTACGGTTACGATCGGCTTGAAGAACTGCGACAGCGTCACGCGCATGCCGGTCAGCAGGCTCCAGAAACCCCGGGGAACGGCTAGGATGTCGGTCTTCATCAGGCAAAGAGTTTGATCATCACGCTGGACAAAAGCAGCGTGAACAGGGAGATCGGAATCAGGATCTTCCAGGACAGGTTGAGCAGTCCGTAGAACTGCGTGCGGGGGAACGTCCACCGCACCCAGATCACCGTGAAGACCAGGGCGTACATCTTCGCCAGGAAGAACCCGAGGCCGATCAGCACCTTCCAGGCGCCCCAGGAGGCCGGGAGCGCACCCAGGCCCGTCTGCCAGCCGCCGAAGAACAGCACCGTCGCCAGGCTGCAGCCCAGGACGATGTTCGCGTACTCCGCCATGAAGAAGACCCCGAAGCCCATCCCGGCGTACTCGGTGAAGGCCCCGGCCACGAGCTCGCTCTCCGCCTCGGCCATGTCAAACGGGGCGCGGTTCGCCTCGGCGAGCATGCAGATGAAGAAGATGACAAAGGTGACCGGAGCGAGCGGGTTCACGTCCAGCCGGAAGAAGTTCCAGTGCCAGAAGCCGCCGGCCTGCTGCTTGATGATCTCGCTTAAGTCCAGGGTGCCCGTCGACATGAGCAGCGTGATCACGACCAGCAGCATCGGAATCTCGTAGGCCACGTTCTGGGAGACGACCCGGGCGGCCGACATGATGGCGTACTTGTTGCGGGAGGCCCAGCCGCTCAGCAGGATCGCCATCACGTTGATCGACCCGAAGGAGAACACCATCAGGAGCCCCACGTTGACGTTGCGGGCGACCAGGGTGTCGCTGAAGGGCACGACCGCCAGGCACATCATCGCCGGGGTCAGGACCACCAGGGGGGCCATGCGGAACAGAAGCCGGTCGGACTCCGGCGGCACCATGATCTGCTTGGAGATCAGCTTCAGCACGTCGGCGACCGGCTGAAGCCAGCCGCCGTAGCCGGCCTCGTTGGGGCCGGGGCGGTTCTGGAAGCGGCCCGCCCCCTTGCGTTCGGCCAGGACCAGGTAGGCGGCGTTCAGCCCGACAAAGGCGATGATCAGGAGCAGCGAGGCCAAGAGCCTCAGGGGTTCTGTGGATAGGAGGCTCATGGGCTCACCGGTCGATGTCGGGGATCACGAGGTCGAGGCTGCCCATCAGGGCGAGGGCGTCGGCAAGGAGCATTCCCTTGCTCGCCTCCTCGAAGAGGCTCAGGTTTGAGAACGAGGGCGTGCGCAGCTTCAGTCGGTAGGCGGCCTCCTTGCCGTCGCTGACGATGCGCACCATGTGGCGGCCGCGGGCGGCCTCGACCGCGTAGCAGTAGTCGCCCGGGGGCAGCTTCAGGACCCGCGGCACCTTGCCCAGGACGGGCCCGTCGGGGAGCTTGTCCAAGGCCTGCTCGACGATCCGCAGCGACTGGACGATCTCCTCCATGCGCACGAGGTACCGGGCCATGGAATCGCTCTCCGGAAAGGTGGGCACGTCGAAGTCCAGTTGCGAGTAGACCGAGTACGGCTCGGCCCGCCGCACGTCGTAGGAAACGCCGGAGCCGCGGATCACGGGCCCGGTGGCCCCGTACTTCAGGCACAGGTCGGGGCTGATCGGGCCGATATGCTCCAGGCGCTTGCGCAGGATGATGTTGTCGGTGACGAGTTGCCGGTACATCTTCAGCCGGGGCCGCATCTCGGCGATGAACTTCCGGGTGCGCTCGGCGAAGCCAGGATCCAGGTCCTCGACGACCCCGCCGAAGCGGAAGTAGCAGTAGGTGAGCCGGGAGCCGGTCAGGCCCTCCAGCAGATCCAGGATCTTTTCCCGGTCGTCGAAGGCGTACAGCAGCGGCGTGAACCCGCCCAGGTCCAGCAGGAAGGCGCTCCACCAGACTAGGTGGCTCGAGATGCGGTTCAACTCCGAGGTGATGACCCGGATGAACTCGGCTCTCGGGGGAACCTCGAGCTTGGCGGCACGCTCCACCGCGCCCACGAAGGCGTGGTTGTAGTGCAGCGCAGAAAGGTAGTCGACCCGCCCCGTGTTGGGCAGGAAGTGCGCGAGGGGCCGGTTCTCGCCCATCTTCTCGTGCATGCGGTGGATGTAGCCGATCACCGGCTCGGCCCGCATGACGTACTCGCCGTCCATCGTCATCTTGACCCGCAGGACGCCGTGGGCGGCCGGGTGCTGGGGCCCGAGGTTCAGGACGAAAGTCTCGCCGGAGCCGGTTGCCGGCTCGATCTTCAGGGGGGCACTCATGGCGCGCCCTCCTTCCTCAGGGGGTGGTAGTCGGCGTCCTCCGGCAACAGCAGCGGAATCAGGTTGGGGTGGCCGGCAAACCGGATCCCGAAGAAGTCATGGGTCTCCCGCTCGTGCCACCGGGCCCCCGGGAACACGTCGGACAGGGTCGGAAACTCGGGGTTGTCCCTCGGGGCGCGGGAGCGGACCACGATCCGCAGGGGGGACGCCGGGTGGAAGTAGTCGTACACCACCTCCATCTCGTTCTGGGCGATCCAGTCGACGCCCGTGATCGCGTCCAGGCCGAAGCCCAGGGCGTAGAGGGCCTGCGCGGCTGGCACGATCCCCGCGGGGGCCACCGAGACGTCGAGGTGGTAGCCCTTCGCGGCGTGTTCGGTCGGCGTGACGGACAGGGCCAGTCCCGGCCCGCTGAAGTGCTCCCGGATTTGGTCTAGGGTGGGTGACATCGGGCTGGTCGGAGCTTCGGGTGCCTCAGTCGGATTTTACAACCGGCCAGCGGCGCTTTCCGGTCAGCTTTTGTTCCAGGGTGAGGATCCCCTCAATCAGGGCCTCCGGGCGCGGCGGGCAACCCGGGATGTAGACGTCCACGGGGAAGAGCTTGTCGACCCCCTCGACCACGGCGTACTGGTTGGGGAATACGAACGGGCCGCCCGAAATTGCGCAGTTGCCCATCGCAATCACCCACTTGGGCTCGAGCATCTGGTCGTAGAGGATCTTGATCGCCGGGGCCATCTTCTTGTTGACGGTGCCTGCCACGATCATCAGGTCGGCTTGGCGGGGAGACGGACGGAACACCTCGGCTCCGAAGCGCGAGATGTCGAAACGGGGCCCGCCGGCCGCCATCATCTCGATTGCGCAGCATGCCAGGCCGAAGGTCAACGGCCACAACGAGTTGGCTCTGCTAAGGTCCAGCAGTTGGTCAAGCATGGCAAACTTGACGATCTGGGATGTGTCTACCGGCGTTTCCATTCGAAGACCCCTTTTTTCCAGGCGTAGACGATGACTAGGGACAAGATCCCGATGAACATCACCAGCTCCACAAAGTCCCGGATGGCGAACTGACGGTTGTAAACTAGGGCGACAGGAATCAAATAGAGGACGTCGACCGCAAAGGCGACGAAGACCAAGGCGTAAAGATAGTAGGAGGCGCTGTATCTAATCCACGCATCTCCAATGGGATCCATGCCGCATTCAATGGCCTGTCCGGTCTTGTTGACCGTATTCCGGGTCTTCCGGGAGGAAAGCAGAAGGACGACCGCGATCGGCCCGATCGTGAGGGCCAAGCCGGCCAGGCAGAACGCGCTCACATAGATGAGGTCTCCGGCAAAGACGTCATTAGTCGCGATTGGCATGGCACATCTTTACATGTAACGAAGATTGCTGCAGCGCAGACCTTGCCAAGCACTGCGCATATATTGCGGGGATGGTTATCCAGCTACTAACAACGCAGGAGGAGGGAAACGGGAATTTCGTCGGGAAGAAAGGATCCGCTTTCCTAAGGTCGGAAGTTTATTTTACGTAACTTATTTATAAAAAGAGAATTAAAAATAACTCTCACTGCCGAGGTCAAGGCGGGATCAGCGGTGCCGGTTTCAACGCTGGTTCTACAGGGGAGAAGAGGCGAATTGGTCTCGGAAAGATTTCCTGATTCAGACGCCGGGTTTTGGTATCGGCGAAGCGAGCGGACGATCCCCCCGCAGGCAGGCTTTGATGGCGTCCAAGAGCTCCTCGATGCCGCACGGCTTGTTCAGGAAGGCGGCTGCCCCGGCCTCGAAGGCCCTCTGTTTATCGTTTTTTTCAACCATCACTGAGAGGACGATGACCGGGATCTTGCAGAATCGGTCATCAGTGCGGAGCGCCTTGAGCATGCCGATGCCATCGAGGTTTGGCATCGCGAGGTCGGCTATGATGAGGTCCGGAGGGTTCTTTCGCGCGCTGTCCAAGCCCTGCAGCCCGTCGGAGGCCAGCGAAACCTCATACTTCTCGTAGCGGAGATGCTCGGCGACAAGGCTCTGGAATTCCTCCTCGTCATCGACGACGAGAATGCGTGGGGTCTTACCTTTGGGTTTCATTGACGGTCTACACCTTAGAACAACCTCATCGGGGTGAAATGGCACGCTAAATGCCTGACAATCGCGAGGAGTGGCAATCGGTTTCCTCGGGTCGTGGCAGGCAAGGCTTCCTTGGGCTTCGGGGAGAAGACCTACTCGCGCTGGGCAGTTGCTCCCCCTGGTGTCGTCGCCGGGTCTTTACAGCCCCGCGCGGGATGCCTTCACCGGACTGGTCGACAAGGCAAGGGTCACCTGCTGACAAAGCGCGCCGTCCGTCGTCGGATCGAGGCACATCAAGGAGGCGTCCAACGCGTCCCGCGGCGGCTTTCTCATCTTCAGGAGCCGCGGAAGATCGGTCAACAGCCGGTCCCGGTTTCCGGTTGCTGCGTCGCTGGAGACCAGCTCAGCAAGCGCCTGCTCGTCATCCGGGTCCTTGTCGCAAACCCGCTCCAGCAACTGCTGGCTCTGCTCGGCAAGGCCCAGGATGTGGAGGTGGTGGGCGAGAAAATGGCCCGCCCGGTGCGGCAGGGACTCCGAGAGCGGCAGGAAATTGGAGAAAGCGAGGTTGGCGCGGCTGTCCCTTGCGCCGAACAGGGCTACCACCTTGGTTCCTGTCAGGGTTGCCTCATAAGCCTGGCCGAGGGATCTCCCCTCGCCCTGCGCCAGGGTGACCACCTTCACGGCGCGTGGGTAGTCCCCTGCGGCGATCGAGGCCTGCGCGATTGCGATCTCAAACTCGACGGGAGCGATGCCCTTGGCCTTCGCCAAGTCGCGCGCTCGCTCCGCCGCATGGGGCTCGCCCGCTTCTATTGCAAACTGCGCCAATAGCGAAATGGCGTCCGGGTCGGACCCAAAGTCGGCGCAGTACGCCTCGATCTCCCGGCGGATGTCGGCGCCCGTACCCAGGGCATGGTCCGCGTAGAGCAAGTCGATCCTCGCCTTGGGACTGGCCGGCTCGGCGTCCCTGCGGAGCAGGGCGTACCGGAGCTCCATCTCGGCATCCCCCTGGTCCTGGGCAAGGCGCACGAGGGTGGCGTAGAGGCCGTCCTTGCGCTTTAGGCCGGCGAGGTCGCCTTCGAGGCGCTTCACCGCGTCTGCGTACCTGCCCTGCTCGGCTTCGCACTCGGCGAACACGATTTCCCCTTCCGGCTCATCCTGCAATTTCCAGTCGGTCAAGATCTGCTCGGCCTCCGAGTAGTGTCCACGATTGAAGCGGGCGGTCGCCATCTGCAGGGCGATGAACCGGTGGAGCCCCACGCTGTCGGGCGCCTTCGGGAGCATATCGCGGCCGACCGCAAAGGCCTCGTCGTCGGCCTGCAGGTCGAAGGCGATCTCGAAAAAAGTCTGCAGGTAGCCCTGGTCGCCGTCCTTGGCGGCTGAGGCCACCTTGGTTCGCAGGAGGGCGAGCACACCGGCCCTTGATCCCAGGCGGTACCGGGTCAAGACCGCGAGCCGAAGGCTCTCCCGGTTGCCCGGATCGACGTTGAGGGCCTCGCTCAGATAGCTCAGGGCCGTATTGGTGTTTCCGGATTGGAGCGCCTGGCGCCCCATCTTGAGGTAGTCCGAGCCCATGGCGCTTCGGTACCGGGCCCATCGCCAAGGGAAGACCAAGTCGACGTATTTGGGCTGGGAAAATCCCTGCACGTACCTCTCCGTAGACCAGATGGCGGCTGTGACCACCAGCCAGCCGCTCAGCAGAACCACGCAAAGCAAGATTCCAATTCGTCGCCAAAAAATGTGGTAGAAGAATCCTCGGCGCGAATCTCTCCTGATCCAAAGTTTCCACCGATAGGCTGGATTATCGGGGTCGAAAACTTTTGGGGAGATCTTTACCGGATTCACTGCAGGGGGCGTGGAGCTAGCGACAATCGAAGAATTGGCTCTTGATCAAAGATTGGGGACATGGGGCGTTGGAAGCGCCACCATGTCCCCTATGCACTTACACCTGACTCTTCCCGGATACCGCATCCTCCGGTGGGAGAGCAACTCTTTGATGCGGG
>CAIOZY010000036.1 GCA_903862935.1 uncultured Opitutaceae bacterium | reverse complement strand
TGCGCCAGCAGTCGGGGACGCCAGATCCCGCGCGGTCTCAAACGCAAAATGTCCGGCTATCCCTTGCGGCATACTGGCGATCCCGCCGGGCACCAAGTGTTCCGGCCACTAATCACCCAATCAACTAAGTGAACAGTATTGGGGCTAACCGCGTTGGGGGCAGGCTGGCCGGCGCCACGCTGCGCGGAATCGCGACGGACGGCACGACGGCCGTTGCGGTTGGCACGATACCGAGCGGCGGCTCAAGCGCGGCGATCTTCTCCTCGTCCGACGGAACCTCCTGGGTTCAGCGGACGTCCAGCGCGAGTAATAATCTGCAGGCCGTCGCCTGGGGCGGCGGGGTCTTTCTGGCGGTCGGAACGGGCGGCGTCATGGTGAGTTCAACCGACGGTGTGACCTGGTCCACCACCGGTCTGACGGGAATCACGGCAAACGCCCTCAGGTCCGTCCGGTACCTCAACGGCCAGTTCGTGGCTGCAGGAGACGGGGGCACAATACTCACGGGAACCTACAGCTCGGGATGGACTTGGAACACGCGTTCCTCAGGAACCATGAACGCCCTCTACGGAGTGGCCTTTGGCGGTGGCCAGTATTTTGCGGTGGGCCAGAGTGGAACGGCGATCCGATCGCTCGACGGAATCACGTGGACAAGCCGCAACGCGGGCACGAGCGCCACGCTTTTTGACGTCACCTTTGCGAACGGACAGTTTATCGCGGTCGGTTCAGGAGCCACGGTTGCAACCCTCTCGAGCTATGTCGGCGGCTGGACCGTGAAGTCGATCTTTCCGGAAGGGGAGAATCTGAACAGCATCATCTCGGTTAACGGCACGCTCCTGGCTACTGCCAATGGCGGCCAGAACGCTCCAAATGGCTCGACGACCTCGGGCACGTATTTTGCCTCGACCGACGGGGGCGCGACCTGGACCGGCCAGTACCACGGGTCCTCCGACCAGCTGTTCAACATGGTCGCCTATGGGAGCAAGGTCATCGGCGTGGGTGCCAATTCAACGATCCTCTCCACCTCAAACACGAGCCTGGTGACTGAGGCTCCGGTGCTGAACAGTCCGGTTGCCAGCGTCTCGGCCACGGCCGGCCAGCCTGCGGTCTTCACGGTCTCAGCTTCCGCAGTTCCTGCGCCGGTGATCCAGTGGCAACTCTTGGCCACAGGCTCGTCGCAGTGGGTGAATGTGGTCGATGGCGCCAGCTACAAGGGCAGCACGACATCCAGTCTCACCGTTATATCCGCCGGGGCAGGATTGAACGGAACCCAGTACCGCGCCCTGGTCACCAATTCGCAGTCCCAGGGAGCCGTGACGGTGACGACGAATGCCGCGACCCTCAGCGTGGCGCCGACCGCGCAGTGGACCTTCACAACGATTGCCGGCGTCGCCACCGCAGGCGCTGCCGACGGTTCAGCAGGCTCAGCCCAGTTCCATGGGCCGAACGCTGCCGCGGTCGACTCGTCGGGCAACGTCTATATCGCGGACACCCAAAACCACACGATCCGCAAGATCTCGTCCGGAGTCGTGACGACGATTGCCGGAACCGCTGGCCAGTCCGGAACAGCGGATGGCAATGGCGCAAGTGCCCGCTTCAACAGCCCGTCCGGGATCATGGTAGACCCGTCGGGAAACATCTACGTTGCGGACGCGCTCAACTTCACGGTTCGCATGATCGATCCGTCCAACAATGTGACGACAATCGCTGGAACCGCGGGTCAGACAGGTTCCGCCGACGGGACCGGCTCTGCGGCTCGCTTCGGACGGCTCGGGGGAATCGCTGGAGATGCGATTAACCACGTCATTTACGTCGCCGATCAATCCAACAACACGATCCGCAAGATCGACTCCAGCGGCGCCGTCACGACGGTGGCGGGAACCGCCGGCTCTGTGGGGTTCGTGAACGGCTCGGGAGCCGCAGCCCGCTTCAACACCCCTGCGGGGGTTGCGGTGGACGGCTCAGGCAACATTTACATTGCCGACTACGGCAACAGCTACATCCGTGTGATGACGCCCAGTGGCGCTGTCTCGAATTTCACAGGCGGTTTCTTCGGACCCACGGGCGTGGCCGTGGATGCGACCTATGTCTACGTTGCGGACACCCCCTCGAATGTCGTGTACCGGGTTCCGATTTCGACCAAGGTCTCGGCCGTCTATGCGGGCAACTCATCCCACTCCGGCTCTGCCAACGGGACCGGGACCGCAGCCCAATTCTGGGCACCGGGTCTTCTCGCGATCGACAGCTCGAGCAATCTCTACGTTCCCGAGATCAACAACAACTCGGTCCGCAGGATCGACTCCTCTGCGGCCGTAACGACCGTGGCTGGTGCCATCGGCAGCGCCGACGGTGCAGGCACCGCTGCCCGGATGGACGGGCCGCGCGACCTGGCGTTCGACACTACGGGCAACCTGTACGTTGCCGACGAGTTCAACAACACGATCCGCAAGCTCGTTTATGCCAGTGGGACGTGGACTGTAAGCACGCTGGCGGGAACTCCCGGTGTCTATGGAAGCGCTGACGGGACCGGGGCCGCGGCGCAGTTCAGCAACCCGTCGGGAATTACGACCTACACTTTGTCGGGCACCACGACCGTGTACGTTGCCGACAGCCTTAACAACACGATCCGGGCTATCACTCCGGCCGGGGTGGTCAGCACGCTGGCCGGAACAGCCGGATCGCCCGGCAACGCGGACGGGACGGGCGCGACCGCTCGCTTCAGATCCCCTCGAGGGATCGTGACAGACGGCGCGGGAAACCTCTACGTCGCGGATTCCAGCAACCACACCATCCGCAAGATCGTCATTTCCACGGGGGCCGTCTCAACGGTGGCTGGCCTTGCGGGCAGCTCCGGTGCCCAGGATGGAATGGGCAACGGGGCCAGGTTCAACAACCCGCAGCGGCTGGTGTACGCGGGCGGCAAACTCTTTGTTTCAGATTCCGGCAACAACGCGGTCCGCAAGATCGACCTTTCGAGTAGCATGGTGACGACTGTGGCCGGCCGGCCCGGAGTGGCCGGTTACAACGACGGCCCGATGGATTCGGCGCTCTTCAACGGACTCTGCGGCATCGCGGTCGATTCGTCGGGCAACGGCTATGTTACCGACATCAACAACCAGACGATCCGCATCCTGGATGGGGCGGCGGTGATCGTTGCGACGATCGGCGGAACGACGGGGGTTGCGGGAAGCTCGGACGGGGTGGGGCCGGCGGCGCTCTTCTCCAGTCCCTACGGCATCGCGATCGATAGTTCGGGGCGGATCTTCGTCGCGGACCTCAACAATAATTCAATCCGGATGGGAACCGCCGTGCCGGCGGCGCCGGTCATCTCCGCGCAGCCCATGAGCCAGACCGACTCCCCGGGCGACCAGGTGAATTTTTCAGTCTCGGCCTACGGGTACCCGGAGCCGACCTATCAGTGGTACCACGACGGCGTGGCCGTCAACGGGGCGACAAGCGCGTCCTATTCGATCGGCAGCGTCGGAACAGGCGACGCGGGTGTCTACACGGTGACGGTACACAACAGCCAGGGCACCGTGCAAAGCAGCGCCGCGATCCTGGCAATGTTCCGGGGGGCCTTCTCGGGGGACACCCACCTGAGCCGGCCGATCTATGCGACTCCGGACGGGGCGGGCGGCCTTCTGGTCACCGGCACGACTGTTGCCGCGTTGAACACCAACGGAATCTTCCGCGTGGGGTTACCGCTGAGTGGCAGCGGGGCAGCGACCACCGTCTACCCGGCGGGAGACCCGAAGCAGATCACCGTCGTCGGCTCCAACCTCTTCTGGATCGACCCGAACGCGGGTGCGGGAACGGGAACCGAGGTAATCACGGCGCCCAAGGCGGGCGGCGGTACACCGACCCCGATCTACAACCAGGGCAGTCCCATTGTCGACGGCAGCGGCCTGGCGACCGACGGAACCCAGCTCTACGCCGCCGACGAGTCCGGCGGGACCGTATTCCGCATGAATCTGGATGGGACGGGTCTGACCCAGATCGGTTCGAACCGGTACACTCCCGGGTTCTCCCCCTACGAGCATAGCAGCAACACGATCGCGGTGGACCAGGGCACGATCTACCTCGCCGACTCCGGAGGAACCTTGGACCCCCCGGCGGTTGTGACGATCGCAGCCAACGGCAACGGATCGTCGTCGTTCACAACCCTCGCCTCCGGCAGCCCGCTGGTGCACCCCTCAGGGATCGCGGTGGGCGACGGATTCGTCTTTGTCGCCGACCCGGGTGCGAGCAATACGGTCTGGCAGATTCCGACCACGGGGGGCACGCCGGTGCCGCTTCTGACCAACTCGGGCGGAACCCTTCAGCAGCTTTCCGGGCTAACGTACAGCTCGGGACACCTCTACCTCCTCGACTACACGGGTGGGGCAATCTATGACCTGCAAATTGTGGCCTCTCAGGGCGCCGCGCTTTCGATTGCGGCCACCGGGACCGCGACGGGAATCCTGAACTCCAACTTCTCGTACCCGCTTCAGGCAAGCGGCGGCACGGGCTCCTACACGTACAGTGTCGCCAGCGGCTCTACGCTTCCCGCTGGGCTCGGCATCAGCGGTTCGGTGATCACCGGGACGCCGACGGCGACCGGCACGACCACGGTCAACATCCAGGTGGCTGACGGCAGCGGCTCAACCGCGACCGAGGCGTTGACAATCACGATCGTTCCGCTGCGCATCAATGCGGGCACAATCACCCTGGCGCGCGGTGTCGCAGCCAACTACGGCTTGTCGACCTCGGGCGGAGTCGGGCCATACACGTACGCGGTGACGAGCGGAACGATGCCGACAAACCTGACGCTCAGTGCGAGCGGGCAGATCAGCGGAACGCCTGCGGCGAACGGCAACACGACAGTGACCGTCACGGTCACGGACAGCACCTCCGGGACCCACCTCTCAGCGGCTCAGCAGGTCACGATCTCGGTGGTGGATGTCGTTTTGACCAACCAGAGCAACGTGACAGCGATTGTCGGGCTGCCGTTCAGCATGGCGCTGGGAGCCTCCGGCGGGGTCGCCCCGTACACCTACGCGGTCACAAGCGGAACACTGCCGAGCTGGTTGAGCCTGACCAGCGGAGTCCTGAGCGGACAGCCTGCATCCGGGGACGTCACAAACAGCGGGCCGGTCAGCGTTACGATCACGGCTACGGACCACAACGGTCTGACAGGCATGCAGACCCTGCAGATCAACGTCAACTCCGCCGGGATCCCCAATCCGCTTATTGTCACCGGCGCGGTCAACGTGGCGCTGACGCCTTACCAGATCCCCGTGGCGGGAATATCGGGGACGTTGACCTACACCCTGTTCGGAACCCTGCCGAACAACCTGGTGTTTACGGGCGGAGTTCTGAGCGGTACGCCGGCCAATGCGGGCTACAACGGGTACCAGGTCCAGGTGAGCAATGGCACCACGACGGCGCAGAGCTCGCTCTACCTCTATGTCAGTGGCCCGACTCTCTCGATTCCGGCGACGGGAAGCACGAGCGGACTCCTGAACTCGAACTTCTCCTATCCGCTCTCGGCGAGCGGCGGCACGGGCGGGTACACCTACAGTGTCGCGACCGGTCCCGCGCTGCCGGCGGGCCTGAGCATCAACGGCTCGGTGATCAGCGGGACCCCGACGGCCGCTGGCACGACCACGGTCAACATCAAGGTGACCGATGGAAGCGGCGCCACCGCAACTGAGGCCCTGACGATCGTAATCGTTCCCCTCCAGATCAATGCGGGCACGATCACCCTGGCGCGCGGAGTTGGGGCCAATTATCCCCTGTCGACCTCGGGCGGAGTTAGCCCCTACACCTACGCGGTGACGAGCGGAACGCTGCCGTCCAACCTGACGCTGAGCACGTACGGGCAGCTCGGCGGGACGCCTGCGGCAAACGGCAACACGACGGTGACCGTCACGGTCACGGACAACACCTCCGGGACCCACCTTTCGGCGGCGCAGCAGATCACGATCTCAGTGGTGGATGTTGTTTTCACAAACCAAAGCAACGTGACGGCGATTGTCGGGCTGCCGTTCAGCATGGCGCTGGGGGCCTCTGGCGGGGTTGCCCCATACACCTATGCGGTGACAGGCGGAACGCTGCCGAGCTGGCTCCATCTGACCAGTGGTGTCCTGAGCGGTCAGCCTGCGTCTGGTGACGTGACTAGCAGCGGGCCGGTCAGTGTGACGATCACGGCGACGGACCACAACGGCCTGACAGGCACGCAGTCGCTGCAGATCAACGTAGGCGCCGCTGGGATGCCCAATCCGCTCACGGTTACCGGGGTGGTCAACACGGCGCTGACCTCCTATCAGATCCCGGTGGCGGGGATATCGGGGACCTTGACCTACACCTTGTTCGGGACCCTCCCGAACAACCTGGTGTTCTCGGGCGGAGTCCTGAGCGGCACGCCGGTCAATGCGGGCAACTATGGATTCCAGGTGCAAGTGAGCAACGGCACCACGACGGCGCAGAGCACACTCTACCTCAACATCAGCGGTCCTGCGCTCTCGATCCCTGCGACGGGAAGCACGAGTGGTCTTCTGAACTCGAACTTCTCCTATCCGCTCTCGGCGAGCGGCGGCACGGGCGGGTACACCTACAGTGTCGCGACCGGTCCCGCGCTGCCGGCGGGCCTGAGCATCAACGGCTCGGTGATCAGCGGGACCCCGACGGCCACTGGAACGACGACCACCAACATCCAGGTCATGGATGGCAGCGGGGCGACGGCGACGGAAGCGTTGACGATAACGATCGTGCCGCTGCGGATCAATGCGAGCACGATCACCGTGGCGCGTGGCGTTGCGGCCAATTATCCCCTGTCGACCTCGGGCGGGGTTAGCCCCTACACCTACGCGGTGACGAGCGAAACGCTGCCGTCCAACCTGACGCTGAGTGCGAGCGGGCAGATCAGCGGGACGCCTGTGGCGAACGGCAACACAACGGTCACCGTCACCGTCACGGACAACACGTCCGGCACCCACCTCTCGGCGGCGCAGCAGGTCACGATCTCAGTGGTGGATGTCGTCTTCACGAGCCAGAACAACGTGACGGCGATTGTCGGGCTGCCGTTCAGCATGGCGATGGGGGCCTCTGGCGGGGTTGCCCCGTACAC
Source organism: uncultured Opitutaceae bacterium (assembly GCA_903862935.1). Classification (GTDB taxonomy): domain Bacteria; phylum Verrucomicrobiota; class Verrucomicrobiia; order Opitutales; family Opitutaceae; genus Palsa-1447. The sequence goes on along the minus strand of CAIOZY010000036.1, from coordinate 130,092 downwards.
GTACGCAGTGACGAGCGGGACGCTGCCGAGTTGGCTCCATTTGACCAGCGGGGTCCTGAGTGGACAGCCCGCGTCCGGGGATGTGACGGGCAACGGTCCAATCAACGTGACGATCACGGCGACCGACCACAACGGCCTGACGGGCACCCAGTCCCTGCAGATCAACGTCAACTCCGCTGGAATGCCCAATCCGCTCATTGTCACTGGTGCTGTCAACACGGCGCTGACGTCCTACCAGATCCCCGTGGCAGGGATCACAGGGACCTTGACCTACACCCTTTTCGGCACGCTTCCAAATAACTTGGTGTTCGCGGGCGGAGTCCTGAGCGGCACGCCGGTCAATTCGGGCAGCTTTGGGTACCAGGTGCAGGTGAGCAACGGCACCACGACGGCGCAGAGCTCACTCTATATCAACATCAGCGGTCCTGCGCTTTCAATCCCGGCGACGGGAAGCGCGAGCGGACTTCTCAATTCCAACTTCTCCTATCCGCTCTCGGCGAGCGGCGGCTCGGGCGGGTACACCTATACCGTGGCCAGCGGCTCCTCGCTGCCAACCGGCCTGAGTATCAGCGGGTCGATGATCAGCGGGACGCCGACGGCTGTCGGAACGACGACCACCAATATCCAGGTCATGGATGGCAGCGGGGCGACGGCGACAGAGGCGTTGACGATCACGATCGTGCCGCTGCGGATCAATGCGAGTACGATCAGCTTTGCGACGGGTGTTCCGTCGAGCTCATACCTGTCTACTTCGGGTGGAGTTAGCCCGTACACGTATGCGGTGACGAGCGGAACGCTGCCCGCCAATCTCACCCTGAACTCTTTGAGCGGCCAAATCGGCGGCACCCCGCTGACAGCCGGAAGCACGACGGTGACGATCACCGTCACGGACAGCACGTCCGGGACCCACCTCTCCGTGGCGCAGCAAATCACGATCTCGGTGGTGCCCGTCGTTCTCACGAGCCAAAGCAGCATCACGGCTGTCGCGACACTGCCCTTCAGCTACGCCCTGAGTGCTGTGGGCGGAAGCGGTACCTATGCCTACGCGGTCACAACCGGGACGCTGCCGAGTTGGCTGCACTTAGGCGGCGGGGTTCTGAGCGGCACACCTGCGGCCGGCGATGTGACGGGCTTTAGTCCGGTCAATGTGACGATCACGGCGACCGACACCGCTGACGGTAGCAAGACAGGGACCCAAAACCTGCAGATCACCGTGAACTCGTTCGGCATGCAGAGCCCGATCCTGGTCAGCGGGGCCGTGAACACGGCCCTGACCTCCTACCAGATCCAGGCAGCGGGTGGCAGCACGCCCTACGCATTCACAGTGGCTTCCGGGATGCTCCCGACCGGCGTGGCCCTGTCCACCGGCGGGCTCGTGTCCGGGATCCCGACGATTTCCGGCACCTCGTACCTTCAGGTCCAGGTGGCCGACAGCGCCTCGCACACCATGCAGAGCACGCTCATCGTCAAGGTCACCGGCCCGTCGCTGTCGATTCCGGCCACGGGAGGCGCGACCGTGCTGGTCAACTCCGGCGTATCCTATTTGCTTTCGGTGAGCGGGGGAACGGGCGGATACACCTACAGCGTGATCGGGAGCCCGCAGCTGCCTTCAGGCCTTACGCTCAACTCCTCGAGCGGCCTGATCAGCGGGACGCCGACGGTTGTCGGGACCACCACCGTCACCATCCAGGTCATGGATAGCAGCGGGGTGACGGCGACCGAGGCCCTCACGATCGCCGTGGTGCCACTCAAGATCAACCCGAGCACCGTCACTCTTGCTGCAGGAGTCCGGTCAGCCTCCATGCTGTCGACCTCGGGCGGAGTTGGGCCCTACACCTACGCGGTGACGAGCGGAGCGCTGCCCTCGGGCCTTACGCTCAGCTCCTCCAGCGGCCTGATCAGTGGGACGCCGGCCGCGACAGGCAGCACGCCAGTCACCATCACCGTGACCGACAGCACCCCGGGAACGCTCCTTTCCGCCCAGCAGACAATCACCGTGTCGGTTGTCCCCATCGTCCTTACGAGCTTTGGAAGCGTGACAGCGATCGCGACGCAGCAGTTCAGCTACACCCTGAGTGCAGCAGGAGGCAGCGGCTCCTATACCTACGCGGTGACAGGCGGGACGCTGCCGAGTTGGCTGCACCTGAGTGGCGGGGTCCTGAGCGGCACGCCTGCGGCCGGAGACGTGACGGGCAGCAGCCCGGTCAACGTGACGATCACCGCGACCGACACGGCCGACGGGACCAAGACTGGAACCCAGGGGATGCAGATCAACGTGGTCTCATTCGGGATGCAGAACCCGACGGTGGCGACCGCCCAGGCGCTGTCGGCTATGACGGCCTTCCAAATCCCGGCTGCAGGTGGGACCTCACCGTACACCTTCTCGATCATTTCCGGGGGCTCGCTGCCCAGCGGCTTGACGCTGTCGACGGCAGGGGTGCTCACCGGCACGCCGGCCAACGCCGGGACCTTTACAGTGAACGTTCAGGTGGCCGACAGCGCCTCGCACACGATGCAGGCGACGCTCCTCATTCAGGTCGCCAATCCGGCCCTGGCCATCACCTCGCAGCCGACGAACCAGACGGTCCAGGACGGCTACGCCTCGGTCACCTTTAACGCAAACGCGGTGGGATCCTCACCCACGTACCAGTGGCTCTACAACGGCAACCCCATATCGGGGGCCACCTCCCCGGGCTACACGATCGCCCAGGCCAGGGCCGGAAACGCCGGCAGCTACTCCGTGCGGGTCACGGACTCGACGGGCAGCCTGACAAGCAACGCGGCCACGCTGACTGTGAACTCCGCAGCGCCCGGCAATCTTGGGGTGGGGGCCACCTATGGACATGCGACGCCGGCCGGCAGCAACCTGTACCTCTACGCGGGCTCGCAGTCGATCAACGGCGGGACCCCGGGCGGGACGCAGCCGCTGGCCTACCAGTGGTTCCGCAACGGGACGGCAATCGCCGGTGCAACAGGCCCGTATTACTTCATACGCACGGCCTCGGCCGCCGACAGCGGAAACTACTCGGTTGTCGTCACCAATCAGTACGGCTCAGCCTCGGCTTCCTACACCCTGTACGTGACTCCGGGAACCGTGTGGCAGTGGCGCGCGCCGGTGCCGACGGACAACCAGATCTCCCGTGTGGGCTTCGCCAACGGCAAGTTCTTTGCAGGCGGGATCCGCGGAACCCTGCTGACGTCAACCGACGGCGCGACGTGGACCGCCGGGTCGGTACCGACCGAGAACAACCTCTACGGCTTTGCCTACGGGCAGGGCTCGACCTCGAGCCAGAGCCTCTACGTCTTCCTTGGAGGGGTTGACTCGATCTACACCTCGGTGGACGGCGCCACGTGGACGCCGCGCAATTCAGGGGTCTCCGTCGACGGCATCAACTATGGCTCGGGCCTCCAGTCTCTCGCGTTCGGCGCCGGCCGCTTTGTCGCAGTCGGCGAGGGTGGGCAGACCTCGACCTCGACCGACGGGATCACGTGGACCGCGGGCAGCGTCGGAACTACCGATCTCGTGGCAAGCCTCCACTACCTCAACGGGAAGTTCTACGCGATCGGCGGCGTCAGCAACCTCTACGCCTCCGTCGATGGTCTGTCCTGGACTTCGGCGAACCTCAACATAGCCGCCGGTGTCAACGACATTGCCTATGGCGCGGGACGCTACGTGGTCGTCGGAGGAGCCGGCACGATCCAAGCCTCGACCAACGCGACAACCTGGACGGCGGTCCCGGCCCCGGGCCTTACAGACACCCTGATCGGAGTCTCCTTTGTCAACGGCACCTTCGTCGCTACCGGCCAGGCCGGCACGATCCTTACCTCAACGGATGGCCTCGCCTGGACCAAGCAAACCTCGTCAGCCACGGCGTTCAGCCAGGCTGCGGATGCCGCCTACGGGGCCGGGGTCTACGTCATCCCGGGCGGGGCCGGGACTCTGGCCAACGCCTTCCTGTGGACGTCACCGGATGGCGCGACATGGACGGCCCGAGTGACCGGCAAGGTCTCCAACGTTACCCTCCTGGGCGTCGCTTCCAATGGCAGCGGGACCGTCGTCGCGGCGGGAACCGGAGGGGCGATCTACCAGTCCCTCGACGGCCTCACTTGGACGGCGCGTACCTCCGGCACGACCCAGGACCTGCAGCGGGCCGGTTATGGAGCTGGCCTCTTTGTTGCAGTGGGCGCGAACGGAACCATCGTCACCTCGCCCGACGGGGCCACCTGGACCTCGCAGACATCCAACACGACGAACACCCTAAGGGACGTTGACTTCCTCAGGGGCCGTTTTGTTGCGGTGGGTGATTTCGGAACCGTTCTCACCTCGCCCGATGGCGGTACCTGGACCAAGCAGACAGCCGTAACCACCCAGGGCCTTTACGGCGTTACCTACGGATCGGGCTTCTACGCCGCCGTCGGCACCAGCGCAGACTTGATCCTCTCGGCCGACGGAATCAACTGGACAAACCGGGGCACCGTGCTGCCCGGGGGGCCGACCCTGACGGACATCACCTATGGTAACGGCACGCTTGTCGCCGTGAGCAACAGCGGCATGGCGACCTACTCGACGGACGGCAACTTCTGGCTCACCGGCACGGTCCTTTCCGGCGAGAACCTCAGGTGCGTCTCCTATGTCGGGAGCAGCTTCGTCGCGATGGCGACGGGAAGCACGTACTATGTCTCCTCCGACGGGATCAGCTGGGCGGCGCAGTTCCACGGCTCGGCGGACAACCTCTGGGACGTCGCAGCCAACGGCACCCAGGCAATCGCGGTCGGCAGCGGCAGCAACACCGGGACTCCGTTCAACGCGGCGATCCTGGCCGCGACCCTGGCTCCGGCCGAGGCCCCCGTCCTGACCGCCTCCTCGATCCTCCCGAACTTCACCGCCACGGCGGGCGAGAATGCGACCCTGAGCGTGGCCGCCTCCGGCGTGCCCGCGCCCACATTCCAGTGGCAGGTTCTGGCGCCGGGATCGGCGACCTGGACGAATCTCACGGATGGGACCGGCGCGACGGGGTCCGCCACCGCGGCGCTTACCCTCACCGGGATCGCGGCCAGCCAGAACGGCAGCCAGTATCGGGTTGTCATCAACAATTCCCAGGGCGCGGTGACGAGCGGGAGTTCCACGCTGAACGTTGTCTCTGCGGCCGCGTGGAACTTCACAACGCTCGCGGGTCAGGCCGGCCGCGGCAGCGCGGACGGCACGGGCGTGGCGGCGCAGTTCTCGAATCTCTTCGGCATCGCGACAGACGGCTCGGGCAATGTCTACGTGACCGATGAGAACAACCACACGATCCGCAAGATCACGCCCGCGGGGGTCGTTTCAACCTTTGCCGGGGCCGCGGGACAGCCGGGCGGAACCGACGGCTCTCTTTCGGTGGCCCGCTTCAACATTCCCGGCTCGGTGGCCTTCGACAGCGGCTACACGACGATGTACGTCGCCGACCGCGGCGACTACACGATCCGCAAGATTGACCTGTCCACCGGGACGGTGAGCACGCTGGTGGGCGTTTCCGGACAGTCGGGCAGCGTCGACGGAACGAGCTCGACTGCCCGCATCGGGCAGGTGGGCCAGATGGCGGTCGACGGGACCGGCAACATCTACTTCACGGACGAGTACAACCAGACGGTCCGCATGGCGACCCCGGCCGGAACGGTCACAACGCTGGCTGGAACCCCGGGTGTCGCCGGGTACGCCGATGGGACGGCGAGCGCAGCGCTCTTCAACGAACCCTCGGCTATCGTGGTCGACGCCGCCGGCGCCAACCTCTACGTCTCCGAGCGGCTCAACTACACGATCCGCAAGATCGTGATCGCCACCGGTGCTGTAAGCACCCTCGCAGGAAAGGCCGGCCTGCCGGCGTACGTTGACGGGGCCAGTGCCGCGGCCGAGTTCAAGGCGCCGTTCCACATGGCGATCGATGGCGTGAACGGAATCCTCTATGTGGCCGATGGGCTCAGTGATGCGGTCCGCAAGATCGTGATTTCAACCGGCACGGTGAGCACCCTTGCGGGCAACGGATCCACGGGCTTCAGGGATGGGACCGGGACGGGCGCGCTCTTCGGCGAGCCGGTCGGTGTCGCCTTGGACGGCTCAGGTAACCTCTACGTGACCGACGTCGGAACCCAGACCCTACGCAAGATCGTGGTCTCCACGGGCGCGGTCACGACGATAGCCGGCTCCGCGGGAAGCGCGGACGGCCCTGGCGCTGCGGCCCGCTTCGAAAGCCCGCGCTCCGTCGCGGTAGACGGCTCCGGCAACCTCTTCGTCGCCGACGCCAACAACCACACGATCCGCAAGATCGTTCTGGCGACCGGGGCCGTGTCGACGCTCGCCGGCCAGGCGGGCTATCCGGGAACTACCGACGGAATCGGCACCGGAGCCCAATTCAATACGCCCTCAGCCGTGGTGGCCGATGCGAGCGGCAACCTCTATGTTGCCGACACGGGAAGCCACACGATCCGCAAGGTGGTCGTCTCCACCGGCACCGTTTCGACCTTCGCCGGCGCCGCAGGCACGCCCGGGTCCACGGACGGCGCCAGCTCCGCGGCACGGTTCAAGGGCCCGAAGGGCCTTCTCCTTGACGGCTCGGGCAACCTCTGGGTCGCGGACAGCGGGAACAACACGATCCGCAAGATCGTGATTTCGTCCGGGACTGTCTCGACGTTCGCGGGGACCGCGGGTGTGGCCGGCGGCGTGGACGCCATGGGCTCCGCCGCCCAGTTCAACTCGCCGCTCCAGATGGCGATGACCGGCGGAAAGCTCTACATCACGGACGGCAACAACTACGCGCTCCGCCAGCTCGATCCGGCAACCGGCGCTGTGTCGACCGTGTTTGGCGGATCTGCCGGATACAGTGACGGCCAGACCCAGGGTGCGAAGAGCAACTTCCCCTACGGTCTCGTCGTCGACGCCGCAGGCAACGGCTACCTCACGGATGCCACCAGCAACACGATCCGCATGATCACGGCGCAGGGCACGGTGATCACGATCGGCGGAATGGTCGGGATCCAGGGCAGCTCGGACGGGGCCGGCTCCGCGGCCAGGTTCTACGCGCCGTACGGACTGGCTATCGACAGCTCCGGGAATCTGTACATCGCCGAAAGCGGCAACAACACGATCCGCAAGGGCTCGATCGCCGCTCCGGTCATCGTCACCCAACCCCAGTCCCAGACGATCAGCGCAGGCGGCACGGCGACCTTCTCGGTTACCACCCCGGGACTCCCGGCGCCGACCTTCCAGTGGTTCCTCAACGGCGTTGCGCTCGGAAATGGCACCCAGGCCGACGGGAGCATCGTGTCGGGGGCTAACACGGCGACCCTGAAGCTCTCCGGGGCCACCGGCGCGGAGAGCGCCGGGACCTTCACGGTCACGCTCACCAACGCCTCGGGCACCGTGAGGAGTTCGGCGGCGGTACTTTCGCTGCGCCCGGCCGGCGCGGGCTCGAGCACCTTCATGGGCACGGGAGACCTGCCGGGGGGCGCCTTCAGCAGCGCCGTGCGGGCCACCACCGAGGACGGCCAGATCGCCGTGGGATCGGGCAGCGTCATCATGCCGTACCCGGCCCTCAATTCGGGCGACCGTCCGTTCATCTGGACCTCCACAAACGGGATCAGGGAACTGCCCGAGCCCGTGACCATCACGAGCGGGTACCTCTTCCTCACGGCCTCGGACATCACAGCCGATGGCTCGGTGATCGCAGGACGGGTGCGGACCAACGGGACCAACAACTGGCGGCAGGCCGCGATCTGGACCAACGGAGGGAAGACCCTCACGGTCATTCCGTCGATCGCCGGCTATACCGACCGGCGCGGCGCGGCGGTGGCTCTCTCAGCCGACGGCTCAGTCGTCTATGGATGGTCCCAGGACGCGGTCTCCGGAAAATGGCAGGCGTTTCGCTGGACGGCGGCCACGGGCACGGTGCCCCTGGGCTTCCTCAATGCCACGGATGGCGCGAGCATGCCCGCGGGGCGCGGCGCCTCTGCCGACGGCTCGGTCATGATCGGCAACGCCTCCTCAAGTGTGAGCAACGTCGGCGGTTTCGGATCTGGCCAAACGGCGTTCGTCTACACCTACGCATCCGGTGGCGGCAGCATGCGCGCTCTCGGCTACCTGCCGGGCGGCTCCTGGTCCATGGTGACCGGGATCACCCCTGACGGCACGAAGGTCGTCGGCCTCGCCGACAGCCCCGGGTATCCCAACGGCCAGTATGTCACCTGGACCCTGACCGGCGGCAACTGGGTGATCGCCCCGATGGGTGTGGCCGATCCGTACGACGTCAACATCCTCGGCGGAATCACTGCTGACGGGTTGGTCACGGCGGGCGGCGGCTACGTGCACAACTCGAACGGGTTCATGAACGTGAAGCAGGTGATCGCCGCCGCGGGCTTCGATACCGCAGGCTGGTCCCAGTTTGAAATCCTCGGGATCTCTCGAAACGGCAACGTGCTGTCGGGACAGGCCCTGGATCCGTCCGGCTACTACGAGGGATGGGTCGCCACCTTCCCGGCCAACTTCCTCAAGAACCTGTCCCTTGCGGCAAGCATCTCCAACCAGCCCGTCAACCAGACGGCCATTGCTGGAGGAAACGCCCAGTTTACGGCAGGAACGAGCGGCGGTCCGGGCCTCGCCGTCAGGTGGTACCTGAATGGAACGGCGCTTGCCGACGGGGCGCAATCCGACGGCACCGTGGTTTCCGGCTCGGTAACCACCGCCCTGAGCCTTTCCAACGTCACCCTGTCGCGAACGGGCGGCGGCTACACGATCCGGGTGACCGACAGCGCAAGCAACACGGTGACCAGCTCGGCCGCGATTCTCACGGTAACCCCGGCAGCGCAGGTCTCAGTCCTCGTCTCGGCGGACCCGAAGCTTACCAAGCCGGGCGGCCTGGCGAGCGATGGGACGAACCTTTACGTCGCAGGCGTGAATTCGAACGGCACCGACCCGATCCGCAATGCGACAACCGGCGGGGCAATCTTTAAGGTACCGCTCGTGGGCGGCACCGCGACTTCGCTCTATGCGGCCTCCATGCCGCAACAGCTGGTCGTACTTGGCGGCAACGTCGACTGGATCGACCCGCAATCTGGAACCGGCGGAACGACCCAGGTCCTGCAGGCCGCCAAGGCGGGTGGTGGAACCGTGGCGGCAATCCTCAGCCAGCCCTCGACTCCGGCGGTGAACGGTGGCGACGGCCTGGCTACGGACGGAACCTCGCTCTACCTCCTGGAGCAGCACCAGGGAACGTTGTACAAGATGAACAGCGACGGCTCCGGACTGACTCAGCTCGGAAGCGCACGTTATCCGACCGATGGGGGACAGCCCAACTCGGTCGCGGTGAGCGGCGGAACGGTCTACATCGCTGACTCGGGACAGAGCACCCTCACTCCGCCCTCTGTCGTCAGCGTGCCGACGAGCGGCTCCAACACGTTCACGACGCTCTACAACGACTCGCCGAACACCGTGCTCTCGAGCCCGCTCGCGATCGCCGTGGGCAACGGGATGGTCTACGTTGCTGACCAAGTCTACGATGTCTCGGGGGCCATCCCAATCCCAACGAGCAGCACGATCTGGGAGATGCCGCTTTCCGGCGGCACCCCGGCGGCCCTCGTGACCGGATCGGCGTACGTGAACATCACAGGCCTGGTTTTCGCCAACGGTGCCCTGTACGCGTCCGACACCGCCACGAACAAGATCTACCAAATCCTGGTCGGCGGCGCGGCGGCTGCAGCCCCCGCAATCACGGTCCAGCCCGCGAGCGTCGCGGTCAGCCAGGGCCAGATCACGGGATTCACCGTGGCGGCCACGGGCGTTCCGGCGCCGACCTTCCAGTGGAAATTCAACGGGACCGCAATCGCGGGCGCAACCAACCCGACCCTGAGTATTCCTAACGCCCAGGTGGGCAATGCCGGAAGCTACACGGTCGTGGTGACCAACTCGTCGGGCTCGGTGACCTCGACTACCGCGGTCCTCACAATCAACTCGGTTCCGCAGATCACGCTGCAGCCGGCTGCCTCGCAGACGGTCACCGTGGGTGGAAGCGTGACATTTGCGGTCACTGCAACCGGGTCTCCGGCGCCAACCTTCCAGTGGAAGAAGAACGGAACGGCGATACCCGGGGCTACGGCCTCAAGCTACCCGATCAACCCGGTAACCCTGACCGATGCGGGTTCGTACTCGGTCGTGGCGAGCAATTCGGTGGGAATCGCGACCTCGACCTTGGCAGCTCTCATCGTCAACTCTGCGCCGACAATCAACTCGCAGCCGGCCGTGAGCCTCACCGTGAACCAGGGCCAGACGGCGACCCTTTCCGTCGCAGCCGCAGGCGTACCGGCCCCGACTTACCAGTGGCAGGTACAAACGGCGCCGGCCACCTGGGTGGATGTCACCGGGGCGACTGGGCCCACGCTGACCTTCTCGAACGCCCAGGGTTCGAATTCCGGAACATACCGCGTTGTCATCACCAACTCGGTTAGCTCGGTGACGTCCAACGCCGAGACGCTCACGGTTAACACCCTGCCGATCTTCACGACCCAGCCTGTGAGTCAGACCCTGACAGCCGGCCAGCCCGTGAGCTTCACGGCAGTCGCAACCGCTGTGCCTGCCCCGACCTACCAGTGGCAGAAGAACGGCGCAAACATCTCAGGCGCAATGAGTTCCACCTACACGATCGCCTCCGCCCAGCTGAGCGATGCCGGAACCTACACGGCGATTGCGAACAACCCGGTTGGTCATGGGACGTCGGTCTCGGCGCTACTCGGCGTCAACACCGCACCGGCGATCACGACCCAGCCGGTCAGCCAGACCGTGCTCTCCGGGTCAAACGCCACCTTCACGGTTGCCGCGAGCGGCATCCCGGCCGTCACGTACCAGTGGAGCCTTAACGGGACTCCGCTTTCTGACGGAGCCGGAATCAGCGGATCGGCAACCGCCACACTGACCCTGACCGGGGTGGGGGTGGGTTCGGCCGGAAGCTACACAGCGATCGCGTCGAATGGGGTCGGTACCCCCGCGACCTCGAATGCGGCCACCCTTACTGTCAACGTTCTGCCGGTACTCCTTACTACCCCAGCTAACCAGTCAGTCACCGTTGGCGCTGCGAGTGTCACCTTCTCGGCTTCTGCATCTGGCACGCCGGCCCCGACCTTCCAGTGGAGGAAGAACGGCCTGAACATCGCCGGGGCGACCTCATCCTCGCTGATCCTGACGAACATCCAGCTCTCGGATGCCGGAACCTACACGGTCATCGTGACGAACGCAGCAGGCAGCGTGCCGGCCTCGGCCACCCTGACGGTCAGTGCTCCGCCGACCATCACGGCCCAGCCGATCAGCACGACGGTCAATTCGGGCCAGAATGTCAGCTTCACGGTGGCGGCCTCCGGCGTGCCCAACACCTTCACCTACCAGTGGCAGAAGGGCGGCAGTGCCATCGGCGGGGCCACATCGGCCACGCTGAGCCTGGCCGGCGTGACGAGCGCATCGGCGGGCAGCTACACGGTTGTCGTCAGCAACGGCGTGAGCCCTGCGGCGACTTCGAACGCTGCAGTCCTCACGGTCAACACGGCTCCGACTATCTCGGTGCAGCCGTCGCCCGCCTCGCAGACAGTCACCGCGGGAGCGAGCGTGACCTATAGCGTAACCGCGAGCGGCAACCCGACGCCGACCTACCAGTGGACGAAAAACGGTGCGGCGATTGCGGGCGCCACCTCCTCGAGCCTGACCGTTAACCCGGTCGCGCTCGCTAGCGCGGGCAACTACGCGGTTGTCGTGTCCAACTCTGTGGGCAGCGTGACATCGAGCGTTGCGGCGCTGACCGTGAACACGCCCCCGGCGATCACGACTCAGCCGCTGTCGCAGTCGGTGGGGACCGGAACCAACGTCACATTCACCGCGGCCGCGACCGGCAACCCGGTTCCGAGTTTCCAGTGGAAGAAGGCCGGAACCGACATTCCCGGCGCCACGAGCGCCTCGCTCGTTTTGAGCAATGTCGCCCTCACGGACGCCGGCAGTTACACGGTTGTTGCGAGCAACGGAATTGGCTCGGCTGTGACTTCGAACGCGGCCGTTCTGACGGTGAGCGACGGCGTGACCATATCGACCCAGCCGCAGTCGCAGACGGTTACTGCGGGCGCGAGCGTTACCTTCACAGTGGTCGCGGGAGGTACGGCGCCGCTCGCCTACCAGTGGCAGAAGGGTGGAACCGACATCTCGGGGGCTACCAATAGCACCTATACGATATCCACCACGCAGACGAGCGACTCTGGAGCTTACGACGTGGTTGTCTCCAACGCCGCTAGCTCGGTGACGAGTTCGACGGCGACCCTGACCGTGAACCCGGCCCCCGTCCGGGGCCTGGTTGAGGGTTCGGGCCGGTCGTTCATCGCGACGGCCGGGGCGGTTGCGACCGGATCCTTCACGGTCGAGGGCCTTGCGTCCAAGCAGATGCTTGTCCGCGCGATCGGCCCCGCGCTTGCGAACTACGGCCTGACCGGAGTTCTCACCAACCCGCAGCTTGAGATCGACAACGCCTCCACCGGAGCGGTGGTTGCCACAAATTCGGGTTGGAGCGCCGCGGGTAACGCGGCCCAGATCGCCACCGTCTCCACGCAGGTCGGCGCATTTGCGCTGACAAGCGGAAGTGCCGACGCGGCGGTTCTGGCCAATTTCGCCCCCGGAACCTATAATGTGAAGGTCACCGGCGCGGGCGGGACCACGGGAGCCGTGCTCCTCGAGGTCTACGACGCCGACACGACCCCGCGTCTGGTGTACCTCTCGACGGAGGCCCAGGTCGGCCAGGGCAACAGGATCCTGATCGAGGGCTTCATCGTGAACGCCCTGTCCTCGGGCCGCAGCTATCTCATCCGCGCCCTTGGTCCGGCATTGGGCACTCCGGGCGCCCTGGCCACCCCGCAGCTCACCATCTACAACTCGGGCGGCTCTGCCGTTGCGAGCAATGCGGGTTGGAACAATAGCGCGGCTCTGGCAGCCATGGCGGCTTCCGTCGGGGCCCAGCCGCTTGCGGCCGGAAGCCTCGACGCCGCAATCAGCTTCACCCCGGCCTCCGCTGGAGCCTACACGGTCCAGGTGAGCGGGGTGGGGGCGTCGACGGGTCTCGCCTTGCTTGAAATCATCGAGGTCGACTCCCAGCGCGCTGCGGCTATCACCCCGGCGATCGTCGCCCACCCGGTGTCCCTCTCCATCCCGGCTAGCCAGCCGGCCAGCTTCGGCGTCGTCGCCGTGGCTAACCCGGCCCCGACCTATCAGTGGATGAAGGGGGGCGTGGCGATCACGGGGGCCACCTCGGCCCAGCTCTCGCTCGCCTCGATCCAGTCCTCCGATGCGGGGAGCTACACTGTGACGGTCACCAATTCCGGCGGGTCTGCCACAAGCACAGCGGCGACTCTAAACGTCCTGCCGGCGCTCGCCGCGCCGACGATCACAACCCAGCCGGCCTCGGCGACCGTGGTCCAGGGCCAGACGGCGACGTTCACCGTGGCGGCCGCGGGTAATCCCACGCCGACCTACCAGTGGTACTACAGCGGCGCGGCCATCCCCGGCGCCACGGGAACCACGCTCACGCTTGGTAACGCGCAGTTTGCAATCGCTGGCAACTACACGGTCATCGTGACGAACAGCCTGAACTCGGTGACGAGCGCGCCGGCTGTCCTCACCGTCAACCCGACTGCCCCGGCGATCACCAGTCCGCTCGCTGCGAGCGCGGTCATGGGGACAACCTTCAGCTACCTGATCGCCGCCAACCCGGCCGCGACCAGCTTCAGCGCAACGGGACTGCCGACCGGTCTGACGGTGTCCGCCGGCGGCAACATCACGGGCTCGCCGTCGCAGATGGGCATCTTCAACGTGACGATCACGGCCGCCAACGTGACGGGTGCGGACTCCAGGACGCTCGTCCTGACGGTCCAAAGCCCGCCGCCTGTCATCACGAGCGCGGCGGCTGCAAGTGGCCAGGTCAACAGCGTCTTCACCTACACAACCCAGGCCTCCAACAATCCGACGAGCTACGCGATCACCTCCGGAACGCTGCCCTCCGGTCTCAGTCTCGATCCGGCAACCGGGATCATTTCCGGGACCCCGACCCAGTCGGGTTTCTTCTTCGTGACCCTTACGGTCGCAAACGGCACCGGGTCGGTGTCGCTGCCGCTGTCCCTGTCGATCGCGCCCGCTCCGCTGGCTCCGGTCTTCACAGGAAACGCCACGCCGAGCGGCACCCGGGGCAGCGTCTTCACGTACACGCCGACCTTTGCCAATAACGTCAATGCGACGGCAGGCTACGCCTTGGTCAACCTCGCCGACGGGGTGACCCCGTCGACCCTGCCGACCGGGCTCAGCCTCGACGCCAACACCGGCGTCATCAGCGGGACCCCGACCCAGGTTGGGACTTTCAGTCTTGCCCTCCAGGCAACCGGTAGCGGCGGCTCGGCGACAGCGTACCTGACCCTGACCATCAATCCGGCCCCGACAGCGCCAAAGGTCACGAGTGCAAGCACGGCTAACGCGACCGTGGGCGTGACCTTCACGTACACGACGACCGTCAGCACACCGGCGACCTCGTTTGCGGCCTCCGGACTGCCGGCGGGCCTGTCGATCAACGCGGGAACCGGTGTCATCAGCGGGATCCCGGTCGGACCCGGCACCTACAACATCGGCATCACGGCCACGAACGCGGTCGGCACGGGCCCGACGGGCCTCCTTATCCTCACTGTCAGCCCGTCGCCTAATGCGCCGGTCATCACCAGCGCGGGCTCGGTTGCCGGTACGGCCCAGAGCGCATTCAGCTTCCAAGTCACAGGCACGAATGCCCCGACGGGCTTCTCGATCACCGCGGGCACCCTGCCCTCGGGTCTGTCGATGGACGCCACGAGCGGCGCCATCACAGGAACCCCGACCGATGCGGGAACCACGACAGTCTGGATCGCCGGGACCAATGCAAACGGCATCGGGCCGTCGCTGGGGGTTCTCTTCACGATCCTGCCCGCTCCGACGACCCCGGTCATCACGAGCAACGGGACGGCCAACGGCCAGGTTGGCCAGCCGTTCAGCTATGTGATCACCGCGACCAACAGCCCCACCTCGTTCACAGCCTCTGGACTGCCGACCGGCCTGACGCTTGATGCCTCCTCTGGCGTCATCACGGGCATCCCGGCCTCGGCGACTGTTCAGCCGATCTCGGTCAGCCTGACGGCGACCAACGGCGGCGGGACCGGAAACCCGAAGATTCTGCTGCTGTCGATCGTGCCGGCCCCGGCTACCCCGGACATCACGAGCGCCGCGATTGCCGGAGGGCAGGTGGGCTCAGCCTTCAGCTACCAAATCACGGCAAGCAACAGCCCGACATCATACAGTGCCACAAGCCTGCCGGCGGGACTATCGGCTAACCCGGCGACCGGCTTGATCTCCGGGACACCTACTCTTGCTGGAACGTACACGGCGAGCCTGCAGGCCGGCAACATCGGCGGGCTGGGCGCGGCCGCTGACCTCGTGATCACAATCATCCCCGCCCCGCAGGCACCGGCGATCACAAGCTCGGCTGCAACGACCGGGCAGGTCGGGGTGGCGTTCAGCTACCAGACGGTGGCCTCGCCAGGCCCGATCACCGGGTACAACGTCACGGGCTCGTTGCCGCCAGGGCTGACGTTCAATACGTCCACGGGCCTTCTCAGCGGCAACCCGGCCAATCCCGGCCTCTACTCGATCAGCCTGACGGCGATCAATGCCGCGGGCTCGAGCCTGCCGCAGTCGATCCTGATCGCGATCAATCCGGCTGCCAACGTGCCGGTCATCAGCAGCGGCCTATATGCCGTCGGCACGGTGGGCGTGGCGTTCAACTTCACACTGACCGCCTCCAACATGCCCGCTGCGACGCCATACCCGGCCTCGATCACCTTGGATGCGGTGAACCTGGCCCCCGGACTGGGCGTCAATCCGTCCACGGGCGTCATCTCGGGGAACCCGACCCAGGCGGGCACGTTCTTCGCGAGCGCTGTTGGCACCAATGCGGCCGGACAGGGCCCAATCAGCTCGCTGACGATCATCATCCAGCCGGCGCCGTCGGCGCCGGTCATCAACAGTGGGATTTCGGTCTCGGCTCAGGTCGGCACGGGCTTCACCTACCAGATCACGGCCACAAACAGTCCGTCCTCGTTCGAGGTTCTGGGCACTCCCTATTGGATGTCGGTCAATAACCAGACCGGAGTCATCAGCGGCGTGCCGAGCGCCCCAGGGTCGCTCACGGTGCAGATGGTCGCCAGCAACGCGGGCGGAGACAGCAGCCCGGTCACCCTCGCGATCGCGGTCGCGCCTGCGGCCAACACACCGATTGTGACCAGCAGCCAGACGGCCTCAGGCCAGATTGGAACGAGCTTCACCTACCAGATAGCGGCCACCGGCTCGCCAACCTCCTACCTTGCCAAGGGCCTGCCGCCGGGTTTGACGCTTAACGCAGCGACCGGAGCCATCTCCGGGACGCCGAGTTCGTCCGGCACGTACCCGGTCTCGGTATCCGCCGTGAACTCCAATGGGCAGGGCGCATCGGTGACCGTCTCGATTACCATCCAGCCCAGCCTGCAACTCGGATTCTAACAAAGCCCACCCTCCCACCATGAACCACCGCTTTTTCGGCGCGATCCGGCTCCTGGCCGGCCTCTTCGGCTTCGTCGCCCTGGCGCTTGTAGCCCGGGCCCAGGCGACCCTGCCCAATGCCACCGTAGGGCAGGCCTACAGCTTCACGATAACGACGAGTCCTGCCGCACCTTCCGGAACAGTCTACGGGGCCACCAACCTGCCCTCAGGGCTGTCCATCAACTCATCATCCGGGACGATCAGCGGCACGCCCACGACGCCGGGAACTGCGACCGGGACGCTGTCGCTGACCTCCGGGGCAACGACAAACAACTTCAGCTATACCCTGACCGTGGTCGCAGCGAGCGGTACGCCGTCGATCACAAGTTCGGCTACGGCCTCGGGCACGGTGAACCAGTCGTTCTTCTTCACCCTCACGGCGAGCAACGGTCCGACAAGTTACAACATCGGGGCGCTGCCGGCGGGGCTGTCGTTTACGAATGACGTGAACAACCCGTCGATCTCGGGAACCCCGACTACGGCAGGAACCTATGCAGTGACGGTGAGCGCGAACAACGCGAGCGGCACCGGGCCCTCCTCGACCCTGACGATCACAATCGCGCCACCGGGCCCCGTGCCGGCGATCACGAGCGCCACAAGTGCGACTGCCGCCCTAAACGCGGCTTTCACGTACACGATCACCGGGAGCTATACCCCGACGTCCTTCGCGGCCTCGGGCCTGCCGCTGGGCCTGTCGCTCAACACCTCGAGTGGAAACATCACCGGGACGCCGACGGTGGCCGGTGTTTACACGGTGGCTCTCACGGCCTCCAACGCGAACGGCACGGGCGGCGCAACAAACCTGACTCTGACCGTGGGCACCCTATCGGTTGTGACGACGTCGACCCTGTCGGCAACGGCGGGGCAGAGCGCGAGTATGCAGCTCGCGGCCACCAATTCCCCGGTGAGCTTCAACGTGAGCGGACTGCCCTCCGGGCTGACGGTCGACACGTCGACCGGCATCATCTCGGGAACCCCGGCCTCCGCAGGAACATACACACTGACCGTGAGTGCTAACAACGCAACCGGGACCGGAGCTCCGGCGTCGGTCACACTGACCGTAGCCGCGGCAGGAGGAGGAGGCGGTGGCGGCGGAGTGACAGCTCCGAGCATCCTGTCAGGCGGCCAGCCCTCGAACGTGAGCGTGACCGCAGGCAACAACGCCAGCTTCAGTGTTTCGGCGGTCGGCACTGGCCCGCTGACGTACCAGTGGAGGAAGAACGGGATATCGATAAACGGAGCCACCGGCTCCATCTACACGATCACTTCAGCTCAAGCCTCGGACGCGGGAAGCTATTCGGTGGTCGTCTCGAACTCCGCCGGCACCGCGACGAGTTTGAGCGCTACGCTGACCGTCCTAGCGATTGTGACTCCGGTCTCGATCACGACCCAGCCTGCGAGCCTGACCTCCCCCCTGGCAACAAGCGCAACGTTTTCCGTTGTTGCCAGCGGCTCCGGGACCCTGTCCTACCAGTGGCAGAAGAACGGGGTGGCAATCTCGGGGGCGACCTTGGCCTCCTATGCGATCGCTTCGGTCCAGGCATCCGATGCCGGGAGCTACTCGGTGGTCGTAACCAACTCGGCCGGCTCAGTGACGAGCTCGACGGCCACGCTCACCGTCGGACCGGCCGCGCCGGTGACAGTCAGCGTCCAGCCCGCAAGCCAGAGCGGACCTGCGGGCACGAGTGTAACGTTCAGCGTCACCGCCAGCGGCTCTGGGACCCTGTCTTACCAGTGGCAGAAGAACGGGGTGGCGATTTTGGGTGCGACGTCATCGAGCTATGGAATCGCGTCTGTCCAGGCCTCTGACGCGGGAAGCTATGCGGTCGTCGTAACCAACTACATCGGCTCGGCGACGAGCTCGGCGGCGACCCTGACAGTAACCCCGGCCGTCGGGTCTGTTTCGATCACAACCCAGCCGGCCAACCAGAGCGTCGCGCCGGGAGGCAGCGTGACGTTTACCCTCGTCGCGACGGGAGCCAGCCCCATCAGCTACCAGTGGTACTTCAACGGGACGGCAATTTCTGGGGCGACATCCTCTTCGTACTCTATCGCGAGCGCCCAGCTGTCTAACTCGGGCAGCTACTCGGTCGTTGCGACGAATGCCGTCAGCACGGTGACAAGCTCGGGAGGCATCCTGTCGGTCACCGCCCCGTCAGGCGGACCTGTCGTTACGGCCCAGCCGCTTTCGCAGACGGTCGCCACAGGGGGAACCGTGGTCTTCAGCGTGACCCCATCCGGGGTAATCCAGACCTCGTCGGATCCGTCCGGCGGGCTGCGTGCCCAGTCGCTGGAGGCTCTGGCCGGATCGGCCACGACCTACCAGTGGTACTTCAACGGGAACGTGATCGCAGGGGCCACGAATTCGATTTTGGTAATCAAGGCAACGACTGCCACCGCCGGGTCATACAGCTGCCTTATCAAGAACTCCACGGGCTCCATCGTGAGCAACGCGGCTACCCTTACGGTCAGTTCGACCAGCAATCCCGGCCGCCTGGTGAATCTCTCCGTCAACGCCAAGCTCAATCCCGCGGTCGGCACGCCCGAGCTGATCATGGGCTTTGTGACCGGAGGTTCCGGCACCAGCGGATCACAATCCCTGATGATTCGGGCCGCGGGCCCCACGCTCTCCTCCTACGGAGTAACAGGAGTGCTGCCGGATCCCGAACTAACGGCCTACAACGGATCGACCTCGATCGCCAACAACGCGGGCTGGGGGACGCCATCGAGCAACGTGGCCCTGGTCAACGCGGCGCAGGCCAACACGTTTGCCGGACTGGTCTACACAAACACCGCAAGCCTCGACTCGGCGGTCGTCCTGTCGCTCGCTCCCAACCCAGGCTACACGGTCCACGTTGACGGCAAGAGCGGGGACTCCGGCCAGACCCTGGCGGAGGTCTACGACAACACGCCCTTGGGCACCTACGCCCTCACAACCCCGCGGCTGGTGAATCTGTCGTGCCGGATCACGGTTCCGGCCAACGGCAGCCTCACCGACGGCTTCTACATCGGGGGGACGACGTCGAAGACCCTGCTCATCAGGGCGATCGGACCTGGCCTGACGCAGTATGGGGTCAGCGGGGCAATGCAGGATCCGCAGATAACCCTCTACAGTAGCTCCACGGCGATTGCCACAAACGCGGGATGGGGCGGGTATGCGCAGCTGACGGCGGCTATGACTGCGGTCTATGCCACACCAAATCCGCCAGCCACGGGTGACTCAGTAATCCTCGTTACGCTTCCGCCCGGCTCCTACACGGCCGTCGCCACCAGCGTGAGTGGCGTCGCCGGAAACGTGCTCCTGGATATCTACGAGGTGCCCTAAACCCCCAAGAGCACGGAAGGCTCACGGCCCGGCGCTACGCCGGCCGTGGGCTGCCGAGATGAAGTGGGCATGGACTGAGAAGGCCCGCTCATTGGGCCTGCGTGCCACGGGCCTGTAGGCGCCGTTGTTGCCCAGTTCCTGGGCGTTCAGGTTGTCCCGGAGCTCGGCGGGAATGAGATCGCGGGCGATCCTCCTTCGCAGGACCGGGTCCACGATCGGAAAGAGAACCTCCACCCTCCGAAAGAAGTTCCGGGGCATCCAGTCGGCGCTTCCCGCATAGATCAGGGGCTCGCCCCCCGCGTTCTCGAAATAGGCGATCCGAGCGTGCTCGAGGAACCGGCCGACGATGCTCCGGACCCGGATGTTCTCGCTCAAGCCCGGCATCCCGGGCACAAGGCAGCAGATCCCGCGGACGATGAGGTCGATCTTCACCCCGGCCCGGGAGGCCGCGTAGAGGGCGTCGATGACGGCCTTGTCCACGAGTGCGTTCATCTTTGCGACGATCCTGGCGGGCCTGCCTGCCGCTGCGTTGGCGGCCTCGCGGCCGATCAGCTCGATAATCCGGCGGTGGAGGTTGTAGGGGGCGACCAATAGGTTGCGGAAGGATGGGGAGCGCCCGAACCCAGTGAGGGCGTTGAAGACCCGGGCGGCATCGCTGGTGAGGGCCGTCCGGGAGGTGAAGAGGCTCAGGTCGGTGTAGAGCCGGGCTGTGCGCTGGTTGTAGTTGCCGGTTCCGAAGTGCGCGTAGTGGCGCATCCGCGAACCCTCCTGGCGCACCACCAGGCATATCTTGCAGTGGGTCTTGTGGCCGACCAAGCCGTAGACAACATGCACGCCGGCCTCCTCCAACTGCTTTGCCCACTGAATGTTATTAGCCTCGTCAAAGCGGGCCTTTAATTCCACGAGGGCGGTCACTTGCTTGCCGTTGCGTGACGCCTCGATCAGGGCCCTCACGATGGGCGAGTCGCCGCTCGTCCGGTAAAGCGTCTGCTTGATCGCAAAGACCTGGGGATCGCGGGCCGCCTGCTCGACAAAATCCACGACTGGCGTGAAGGAGTCGTAGGGATGGTGGAGAAGGACCTCCTGGGACCTCAACACTTCGAAGATCCGCGCGGGGTCCGCCAGGGCCGAACCCTGCGCCGGGTCGAAGGGCGGGAATTTGAGCTCGGGTCGGTCCAGTTCCGCGATACTCTGGAGCCTGAGCAGGTTGATCGGGGGAGGGAGGCGAAAGACGTACTCGTGTGCGAGCTCCAGGTGGTTGCACAGCATCGAGAACACGGCCTCGTCGATCCCCGTCTCGACCTCGAGCCGCACAGCGGCGCCCCGCCGGAGATTCCTCAGCTCCTCCTCGATCTTGACGAGCAGATTGGCGGCCTCCTCCTCGTCGATGTACAGGTCGGAGTTGCGGGTCACCCGGAAGGCGTGGGCCGAGGCGAGCGCGTATCCCGGAAAGAGCTCCGCGGCGCAGAGCTTGATCGCCTCGCTGAGAAAGATGTGGCGCCGCGGCCCGGTACCGGCGGGGGCGATCTCGACGAACCGCGGGAGGATCCGGGGTACCGGCAGGATCGCCACAAGGGGGTCGGAACCCGGGGCGTCGGGGTTCCGGAGGGAAACGACGATATTCAGGGTCTTGTTTCCAAGCTGGGGAAAGGGGTGGGCCTGGTCCAGGGCGAGGGGGGTTAGGACCGGGTACACTTGCTCCCGGAAGTACGCTCTCACCCAGTTGGCCTCGGGACCCGTGAGCTCAGCCGCGGTCCGGAAGTGGATCCCCTCGGTCGCGAGGGCCGGCCTCAGCTCCTCGTGCCAGCAGTGGTACTGATCCTCGACGAGGGAGGCGACAACCGAGTGGATCCGCCGCAACTGCTCCCGCGGCCCCAGCCCGTCCGGGCCCGGCTCTGTCACCCCCGAATCCATCTGCTGCATGAGCCCGGCGACTCGGATCTCGAAGAATTCGTCCAGGTTGGAGCTTACAATCGAAAGAAAACGCACGCGCTCCAGGAGCGGGTTGCGCGGCTCCATCGCCTGTTCCAGAACGCGCCGGTTGAAGGCAAGCCAGCTGAGCTCCCGGTTGAAGTAGGCGGCCTTCAACGGGGCGATAGCTGCAGAAGGGGGACGCTTTGCCCTTTTGGATCGGGAGGCCATGCTTCGGATCGGCTGTGGGATGGAGGACCGACCAGACTACATCTCCCGGTACCCAAAACCAGCCGCAAATCGCCCGTAACCTAATTGTCACACCTCTAAGAGGTTGCTGAGCCCGGTCTCTATAAGATCTGGAGGCTAAGTGCGCCTGAGGGGCACCCGCGGCGATACCTGCGGATTGACCGGAAACGGCGGCCACCGCCCGCTTAGAACGGCCTCGATCGAGTCGGTCACGGTCCGGCGCACATGGTCCATCGCGTCCGTCGACACAGAACCCTGGTGCGGAGTCAGGATCACCTGGTCGAAACCCCGCAGGGGGCTCGATGCAGGAAGCGGCTCCTCAGCCATGACGTCGAGCGCCGCGCCCGCGATCCGCTTCTCACCGAGCGCCCGACCCAGCGCCGCCTCGTCGACGACCCCGCCGCGGCTCGTATTGACGAGAATGGCCGTGGGCTTCATGAGCCCGAAGGCCTGTTCCCCGATGAATCCCCGGGTTTCCGCCGTGAGGGGGACATGGACCGAGACCAGGTCCGCCTCGCGCAGGAGACGGTCCAGCGGCACGACCTCGATCCCCGGCTCGGGGAATCCGGGGGCGAGGTAGGGGTCCGAGGCCAGGATCCGCATCCGGAAGCCCCCCATCTTCCGCGCTGTCGCCCGGGCGATCCGGCCGAGCCCGACGAGCCCCAGGGTCAGTTCGCTCATCCGGCGCATGGGCCGCGCCGAGGGGAAGTCGTTCCAGCCCCCCGCCCGGATCCGGCGGTCCATGGACATCACCTGCCGCGCGCTCGCAAGCAGCAGCGCGACCGCGTGGTCCGAGACCTCCTCGGTGCAGTAGTCGGCCGCATTGGCCACGACAATCCCGCTTCGGGTGGCCGCCTCAACGTCGATATTGTCGACTCCGACCGAATACTTGACGATCGCCCGGCACCTGCTGAGCGCGGCAATCACGCGGCCCGTCACGGGCGTGCGCGGCCCCTCGACGACAAGGATGTCGGCTTGGGCGGCGGCGCGGATGATCTCGTCCTCGGTCCGCGACTTGGCGAGCACCAGCTCGGCGCCGATCGCCTCGAGGCGGCCGCGCTCGTAAGCGTAGTCAAAGTTGCAGTCGATGTTGACGACGCGGGGGAGGTGGGCGGCGGCCGGGGTGGGCGAACCGGATGGGGTGGGGAGCATTGGCCCTTTGATGGAGGAAAAAACAGGCGGGGCGGCAAGGGGGAAAGCGCGCGCTCCCGGCCTAGGGCGGCCCCCGCCCTCCCGGAAAGGGCGGGGTGTAAAATGATTTTCCAGGAACGGGATCTTCCGCCCGGGGCCGCACTGCGGACCCCGGGCAAGCCCAACGGGCCCGCTGCCGCCTAGACCGACTCCAGGATCTTGTACAGGCGCTGCACCATCCCGGTCGTGTCCTCAAGGAGGCCCGCCGATATGAGCGCATTGTCCAGAATCTGCTCGGCGACGAGCCGGGCCTTCTCCGGGGACTCGGACGAACTCAGGGCCAGGCGCTTCATGACTGCGTGCGCCGGGTTGATTTCGAGGGTCACCCGGAGGGGGGAGTCCTTGGCGTCCTTTTGCAGGGCCTTCATCATGCGCCTCAGGTGGGGCGACATTCCCTTGTCGGCGTTCAGCGCCAGGGCTGGGGAGCCCACCAGCCGCGAGCTTGCCCGGACGTCGGCCACCCGGGACCCCAGGGTCTCCTTGAGCCACGAAACGAGCTTCTTTGTCTCGGCCTCGCCCAGGGCCCCCTCGGGGGCCGCCACCTCGGAGAGCTTCACGTCAGCGTGGTCGGCGGCCTGGATCTTCTTCCCCTCGAACTCGTGGACGTTGTTCATCACGTACTCGTCGACAGCCTCGTAGCACAGGAGCACCTCGAGGTTGCGCGCGCGGAAACCCTCCAAATACGGGCCCGCCTCGATCGCCTCGCGGCTGGGTCCTATCAGGTAGTAGATCTCCCTGTGGTCGCCCGCCATCCGGGATACGTAGTCGGCGAGCGAGGTCGTCTTCCCTTTTTCGGTGAGCGAGGACTCGAAACGCAAGAGCTTAACCAGCTGGTCCTTGTGGGAGAAGTCCAGAGCTGCACCCTCCTTCAGGAAGATCCCAAACTCTTTGTAGAACTCCGCATAGGAGTCCGGCCGGCCCTTGGCCTCCTCCTCCAGGAACTTGAGGAAGCGCTTCGAGATGACCCGGCCCAGCTTCTCCAGGAGAGAGCGGTCCTGCATCGTCTCCCGCGAGATGTTGAGCGGCAGGTCCTCGCTGTCGACGACCCCCTTGAGGAACCGCAGCCACTCGGGCAGAAGGTCCTTGGGCCGGGCGTCGATCAAGACCTTGCGGCAGTACAGCGACACCGAGTGCTCGCTGCGCGCGAGCCCGAGCTTCTCGGGGTTTTCCTTCGGGACGAAGAGCAGCGCGTTGATCGCCAGAGGCGCGTCGGCGCTGAAGTGCAGCCGCAGCCGGGGCTCCTCCTGGGTGTGCGCCTGGAACTTGTAGAACTCCGTGTACTCCTCCTCCTTGATCTCGCTCTTTCCCCGCAGCCACACGGCCTGGACCGTGTTGACCCGCTTCCCGTTCAGGTTGATTGGGAAGGAGACAAACGAGCTGTAGCGCTTGACGATCTCCGAGACCTGCCACTCCTGGCTGAACTCCGAGCAATCGTCCTTCAGCTCCACGACGATCTTCGCCCCGCGGCGCTGGCCGGGGGATTCCTCGATCGAATAGCTGCCGCCACCGTCGCTTGTCCACAGGTGCCCGGGCTCGGCGGACCGCCAGGAGTGGCTGTAGACCTTGACCGACTTGGCGACCATGAATGCGGCGTAGAAGCCCACCCCGAACTGGCCGATCAGGCTCGCGTCCTTGCGGTTGCCCTCGCCGAGGGCCTTGAGGAAGGCCTTGGAGCCGGAGTGGGCGATCGTGCCCAGGTTTTCGATCAGCTCGGCCTGGGTCATGCCGACCCCGAAATCCTGGATGGTCAGGGTCTTCGCCTTGTCGTCGGTCGTGATGTTGATCTCGAGGTCGAGCCGGTCGTCGAAGATCTCCTTCTCCGTCAGCCTCAGATGCCGGAGCTTCTCAAGGGCGTCCGAGGCGTTGGACACGAGCTCCCGCACGAAGATCTCCTTCTCCGTGTAGAGCGAGTGGATGACGATATCGAGCAGCTGCTTGATCTCGGCCTGGAATTCAAAGGTCTGGGGGGAGGGCTGGGACATAGTGCGATGCGTGATGGGAGAGTGGCTATGATAACGCTCCCGGGAAAAAATCAAGGGTGCTGGCCCTTGGAGGGAGGCTTCCTGCGGATCATCCTGTGGCGTCCGCCGCAGGCAAGCCCGGCTTTCACAGGTCCTGCCTCGACGGATCGGCAATACGGTGGCATTTTTCCCCTATGGCCGGGCGCCTTGCCGAGGAGATCGCCGGGGTAACCGCCGCAGCAAGCGGCATCGGGCTCGCCTGCGTGGAGATGTTTCCCGCGCGCAGGCCCGCGCAAGCAGCCGGTCGTCCGCTGAGGTGCGGGCCGACTTTCTCGTCCGCCAGCCCATGGGACGGCCGGGCCCTCTAGGGGCCCCTTTGGCGCTCGTAAATCGGGCCGCTTCGCACTTTCCTTCTTCCCATATGAAACTGCCCCTCATTGCAGCCCTCACCCTCGGGCTACTCGCCTCGGCTGTTCCCGCCGCGCCGCAGCCCGCCGCCGATCCGGCGGCCAACTGGGACCTGACGCCCCTGTACGCCTCTACGGCCTCCTGGCAGGCGGCCAAGGACCACCTCAACGCAGAGATCCCCAAGATGAAGGCCTTCCAGGGTCGGCTTGGGGAGAGCGCGGCCACCCTGCGCCAGGCGATGGACCTCATGTTCAGCCTGAAGAAGGACTTCTACCGGCTGGCCGTGTACTCCTTCCTGAACCGCGACGAGAACACCCGGGACACGCCATCCCTCGAGCGGGCCCAGGAAATCGGACTCATGGAGTCCACCTTTGCCCAGGCGACGAGCTTCGTTAACCCGGAGGTAATCGCCCTCGGCGAGGCGAAGGTCAAAGCCCTGATCGCCGCCGACCCGGGCCTGGCCCAGTACCGCTTCCCGCTGCTTGAGATCGTCCGCGCCGCCCCGCACACGCTCGGGGCCGAGGCCGAGGGGGTGCTCGCCTCGACCGGTCTGGTGACCGACGCCCCTGCCTCCTTCTACCAGATCCTCGCGAACGCCGACATGCCCTGGCCGTCGATCAAGTTGTCCGACGGGACCTCGGTGCTGCTCGACCAGGCTGGATACGGAAAGTGGCGCGCGACGCCGAACCGGGCCGACCGGCAGGCCGTCTTCAAGGCCTTCTGGAGCACGTTCCACGAGTACGAGCGCACCTTCGGGGTCGCGCTCTTCGCCCAGGTCAAGGCCGACTGGTTCAACGCGAGCGTGCGCAAGTACCCGAGTTCCCTGGCGGCCGCCCTCGATGGCAACGACATCCCCGAGTCGGTCTACCGCACCCTGATCACTCAGACCAACGCGAACCTGCCGACCCTTCACCGGTACTTTCGGCTGCGCGGCCGCATGCTCGGCATCTCCGACCTGCAGTACTGGGACATCTACCCTCCGATCGTGAAGTCGGACAAGGCCTTCCCCCTGGCGGAGGGCAAGGCGCTGGCGATCGCCGCGGTCCAGCCGCTCGGCAAGGACTACGCCGCCCAGTTCGCCTCCTGTGTGAACGGCCGCTACACGAGCGTCTACCCGCGGCCCGGAAAGGTGTCCGGAGCGTACATGGACGGCGCCGCCTACGACGTGCACCCCTACGTCCTGATGAACTACACCGACGGCTATGACTCGGTGTCCACGATCGCCCACGAATGGGGGCACGGGATGCACTCGCTGCTGGCCAACCACGCGCAGCCCTTCCCGCTCGCCGACTACAGCCTATTCATCGCCGAGATCGCCTCGACGACGAACGAGGTTCTGCTCCTTGACCACATGCTCAAGGTCGCCCAGAGCGACGACGAGCGCCTGTACTACCTGGGCTCCTCCCTCGAGCGGATGCGCGCCACGTTCTTCCGGCAGGCGATGTTTGCGGAGTTCGAGCTCGCGATCCACGAGGTCGTCGAGAAGGGCGGGGCCCTGAGCGGCGCCAAGATGAGCCAGATGTACGGCGAGATCCTCCGGCGCCACCACGGCCAGAAGGAGGGCGTCATGACGATCGACCCCATGGTGACCGCCGAGTGGGCCTACATTCCCCACTTCTACCGGGACTTCTACGTCTACCAGTACGCCACATCGATCGCGGCCGGGAGCACCTTCGCGGGCCGGATCCTCAAGGGGGAGCCGGGTGCCGTGGAGAACTACCTCGGGGTCCTCAAGGCCGGCGGATCGGACCATCCCTACGACATCGTCAAGAGGGCCGGAGTCGACCTCGCCACCCCGGTCCCCTACCAGGCGATCGCGGAGCGGATGAACTCCATCATGGACCAGATCGAGGCGATCCTCGCGCGCAAGCACTAAGCCTTCCCCGACACCGATGGGCCCGCCCGAGAGCGACCCGCGCTTCTGGATGCTGGATCCGGGCGTGGTTTTCCTGAACCACGGCTCGTTCGGAAGCTGCCCCCGCCCGGTCCTGGAGCTCCAAAGGGAGCTGCGGGACCGTATGGAGGCAAACCCCGTGCGGTTTCTCGCCCGGGAGCTCGAGCCGCTTCTCGAGGGGGCGCGGGGGGCCTTGGCCGAGTTCCTAGGGGCCTCGGGCAGGGACTTGGCCTTCGTCCCCAACGCTACGGCCGGAGTGAACACGATTCTTCGGTCGCTCCCCTTCCAGCCCGGGGACGAACTCCTCGTGACCGACCACGAGTACAACGCCTGCCGCAACGCCCTCGACGCTGCCGCCGCCCGGGCCGGGGCTCGCGTCGTAGTGGCAACCGTCCCCTTCCCAGCGCGGTCCGCAGGCGAGATCCGTGATGCCATCCTCGGGGCCGCCGGACCCCGCACGCGCCTTGCCCTGGTTGACCACGTGACCAGCCCGACTGCGATCGTCCTTCCCGTGGAGGAGATCGTCCGCGCACTCGCCGGACGCGGAATCGACACCCTGGTCGACGGGGCCCACGCCCCGGGTATGGTGCCGCTCAACCTGGAGGCTCTCGGCGCGGCCTACTACACGGGAAACTGCCACAAGTGGCTGTGCGCGCCGAAGGGCGCTGCGTTCCTCCATGTCTGCAGGGACCGGCAGGAGCGCGTCCGGCCGCTTGCAATCAGCCACGGGGCAAACTCCCCCCGAACCGACCGGTCGCGCTTCGAACTCGAGTTTGGCTGGACCGGGACGGCCGACCCCTGCGCGTTCCTGTGCGTTCCCGAGGCGATCCGCGCCGTGGGGGCACTTCTGCCCGGCGGCTGGCCCGAGGTCATGGGCAAAAACCACGCCATGGCCGTCGAGGCCCGGAAAACCCTCTGCGCGGCCCTCGGTGCGAAGCCCCCGTGCCCGGACGAACTTCTGGGTTCCATGGCATCCCTGCCGCTCTCCGATTCCGGAAAAGGGGAGGAGACCCCGGGACCCCTGGGCAGGGACCCCGTCCAGGAAAGGTTGTGGAACGCCCACCGCATCGAGGTGCCGGTGTTCGCTTGGCCCGCGCCGCCCCGCCGCATGATCCGGGTCTCAGCCCAGCTCTACAATCGCCGGGCCCAGTACGAGACCCTGGCCGCCGCCCTCGGGCAGACCTAGCGCTCAGACAGGGGCGATGCGGCCGTTCGAGCCCGGCCTCTCAGGAGAGGCCGGCCAGGCAGAGGTACTTGATCTCCAGGTAGGACTCGATCCCGTACTTGGAGCCTTCGCGCCCCATGCCCGACTGCTTCATCCCCCCGAAGGGAATGTTCTCGCTGGAGATCGCGCCGGTGTTGATCCCGACCATACCGTAGTCGAGGGCCTCGGCGACCCGCCAGATGAGTCCGACATCGCGCCCGTAGAAGTAGGCCGCCAGGCCGTATTCGGTCGCGTTAGCGAGGGCCACCGCCTCCGCCTCGGTCGAGAACCGGAACAGGGGGGCGACCGGCCCGAAGGTCTCGTCGCGGGCGATCAGCATCCCGGGGTTAGCGTCGGCGAGCACGGTCGGCTGGAAGAAGTTCCCGCCCAGGGCGTGGCGGGATCCTCCGGTCAGGACCCGGGCCCCCTTGGCCCTCGCGTCGGCGATGTGGGACTCGACCTTCTCGACCGCCGCAGGGTCGATGAGCGGCCCCTGCTGGACGCCGGGCTCGAATCCGTCGCCCACCTTCAGGCTCCCGACTGCGGAGGCGAGCTTCGAGGCGAACGCATCATAGACCTTGTCCTGGACCAGCATCCGGTTCGTGCACACGCAGGTCTGCCCCATGTTCCGGAACTTGGAGGCAATCGCGCCCTGGACCGCGGCGGCCAGGTCGGCGTCGGCGAAGACAATGAAGGGGGCGTTCCCGCCCAGTTCGAGCGAGAGCTTCTTCACCGACGGGGCGCAGCGGGCCATGAGCGAGCGTCCGACCTCGGTCGAGCCGGTGAAGGTGATCTTCCGGACCAGCGGGTTCCCCGTCATCTCGCCGACGATCCCCTCCGCCGGCCCGGTGATGACGGAGAAGACCCCCGCGGGCACGCCCGCCTCCTCGGCGAGAGCCGCCAGGGCCAGGGCCGAGAAGGGGGTCTGGCTTGCGGGCCGCGACACCATCGTGCAGCCGGCGGCAAGCGCCGGTCCCACCTTGCGCGTGATCATGGCCGCCGGAAAATTCCAGGGGGTGATCGAGGCGCAGACCCCGACCGGCTGCTTGAGGACGATCAGGCGCCGGTCGCCCGCCTTGGTCGGGATCACGTCGCCGTAGACCCGTTTGGCCTCCTCGGAGAACCACTCGATGAAGGATGCCGCGTAGGCGATCTCGCCCAGGGACTCCGAGAGGGGTTTTCCCTGTTCGGCGGTCATGATGCGCGCGAGGTCCTCGCGGTGGGCCGTCATCAGGTCAAACCACCGGCGAAGGATAGCGGCCCGCTCGAAGGCCGGTCTGGCCCGCCAGGCGGGAAGGGCCCGGTCGGCGGCCTCGATCGCCCGTCGCGCCTCCGCCCCCCCCATTGCGGGAACGCTGGCGAGAAGAACCCCGGTCGACGGGTTAAAGACGGCCCTCGCGGCCCCTGAGTCTGCGCCGCACCAGCGCCCGTCAAGATAGCACTGCGTGCGGAAAAGCCGCGTTTGCCTCAGGCCCGGGACCGGGCAGGCGGTGGGTTCTTGGTTCTGCATAGGGTAAGGGGAGACTACCAGGCCTTCCGGTACAGCCGGAGCGCGTCCTCGACCGAGACCGGCCTGGGGTTGTTCCTCATGAGGCGCTCGATCTTGACGGCTTCGGAGGCGAGAACGGGAAGGATCGACTCGGGGACTCCGTGGTCGCGCAGGCGCAGGGAGAGGCCGGCCGACCCGATCAGGTGCTGCAGGTCGGCGATGAAGGCCCTCGAGGCCTGGTCCCGCCCGAGCCCCGCCGCGCCGGGAACGACCGCCGCAGCCAGCTCGGCGTAGAGCCCGGCGCAGGCCTCCGCGTTGAATTCCAGCACGGGTGCGAGGACGAGCGCGTTGGTGAGCCCGTGGGGCAGGTGGAAGCGCGTCCCCAGGGGGTAGGCCAGGGCATGGACCGCGGCCACGGGGGCGTTCGCAAAGGCCATCCCCGCCATCATCGAGCCCAGAAGCATCGCCTCGCGGGCCTGCCGGTCGTCCCCATGGGACACGGCCTTGAGCAGGTTCCCGTGAAGGAGCCTCAGGCCCTGGACGGCCAGGGCGTCGGAGATCGGATTTTTGAGGAGCTTCGAGGTGTAGGACTCGATCGCGTGCACCATGGCGTCGATCCCGGTCGCCGCAGTCACATGCGGGGGCAGGCTCAGGGTGAGATCGGGATCGAGAATGGCCACATCGGGCAGGAGCTGCGCGGCAACGATCCCCTGTTTCTCCAGGGTGGGTGTCGTGACGACGGCGATCGGGGTGACCTCGGAGCCGGTACCTGCCGTCGTTGGCGCGAGGACCAGCGGCAGCCGCGGGCCCTGGGCCCGCCCCACGCCGTAGGCCTGCGCGAAGGGTTGGGGGCTTCGGGCGAACAGGGCGACCAGCTTTGCGGTGTCGAGCGAACTCCCGCCTCCGATCCCGACGACCCCGTCGGCGCCCTCCGCCAGGGCCCGGGCGACGGCCTCCGAGACAACCGCCTCGGGCGGATCGGCCTGGACCCCCGAAAATGCCGAAGCCCGGACGCCTGCGCCCCCGAGGATCCCCAGGACCGTGTCGAGGGTCCCCGAGGCCCTGATGCCCGGGTCGGTGACGATCATCGGGCGGTGGCAGGCGATCTCGCCGAGCACGGTCTTCAACTCCTGGATCCGTCCGGGGCCGAAGAGAATTCTGCCTGGGGTCGAAAAGGTTGTAGTCATGGCCTGTGGGGTGTGGACCGGTTGAAATCGTCCTGAGACTGAAGGCGAAGGGGTCAGTCGCCGACAAGAACGGTCATGCTGCCAAAAAGCCGGGTGAGCGTCCTGTCGAGCGTGGCGAGCTTTCCGCCGTTGTTCAGCGCGACCGTTGCCAGGTAGCCGTCGGTGACGGCGCCGTGGATCAACGTGTTGGGAAGGGTCTCGGCGAACCTGGCGTTGAGATAGCCGCCCGGGGGCTCGCTCCAGAAGGAGTGGCCCGGAGTCTCGACGATCTCGATGAGCTTTCGCAGCGCCTCCTGTGTGGAGACGTGGGGCTCGACCGCCGGGTGTGAGCTGACCCGCACAAACCCGAGCTGGGTTACCGTGCAGGTGGCCCAGCCCCTGTGGCGCTGCCGCTCAAACCATGCGTCCGCCTTTGCGTGCTGCGGATGGTTGGGCCACGCCAGGGCGAGGAGCAGGTTAACGTCGAGCAGGTAGCCCTTCATCGGAGAGGACGGACTTTACCAAGGCCGAGGTCAGGGGCTTCGCCCCCGTCGGAACCGCGAACACCGGAAAGCCCGACTTGCTGCGGGCTGACCTGCCGGAGGCGCGCGAGAGCCCGTTTCGGGCCCATTCGGAGATGACGGCCCCGGCGGAGGAGCGGCTTGACTCCGCCACCTCCTTGGCGGCGGCGAGGATCACATCGTCGATGTCGAGGGTTGTCCTCATGGGATGAATCATAGCATCTGATGAGTTGATGTCAACGGGAGGAAGACCAAGCCTTCAGACATCTTGGCAAGCGGCGGGGAAGGGTGCGAAGCCCCTGGGATTGCCTTCGCCGGACCCCCTGCTTTGATCCCCGGCGGTGAACACGTTCGACCGGCACCTCCTCCGGGAGTGGATCCAGATCCTCTTTCTTGTGCTGGCCACGCTTTGCGGGCTTCTCTTCGTCCAGATCTGCTACGACGACTTCCGCCAGCTCCTCGAGGTGGGGGCCCCGGCGTCGGACTTCTGGAGGTATGTCCTGGTAACGATGCCGAGCTTCCTCGGGGTGGTGCTTCCGCTGGCCCTGCTGATCTCGCTTTTGTACACGCTCACAAAATTTCACCGCTCGAACGAGCTGACGGCGATGCGGGTCGCGGGCGTGGGGTTCCTCAGGCTTACCGCCCCGGTCTGGGCGGTGGGGCTGGTCGCCTGCGGGATCGTCTGGTGGCTCAACTCCACCATCGTCCCGTGGTCGGTCGAACAGTCGCGGCTTCTCGAGGAGTCGATGCAGCACCGAAGGCAGGAGAAGGTCCTCCCCCCGGATCGCGTCGGGGCGGTCTACAGCGTCGCCTTTGACAATCCGGACGCCCGCAGGACCTGGTTCTTCAACCGGTATCGGAAGGCTGCGCCGGCGCGCGGCTACGGGGTTTCCGTTTCGGAGATGGACCCCCTGCGCCGGGAGACGACGCGGATCGTCGCCGCCCAGGCCTGGCATGACGAGGGCAGGGGGGGCTGGGTCTTCCGGGACGGCCGGGAGCTGCGGTTTGAGCCGGAGAACGGAATCCTCATGGCGTCGGCCCCGTTCATCGAGAGGTACGAGCCAGGCTTCCGCGAGGACCCCGGGCTCATGCTGCTCACCGACCAGCGGCCGCGTGACCTTTCGTTCTTCGAACTCCGGCGGCTGATAACCTATTACGCTGTGGAGAACAATCCCAAGGCCGTTCCCTATGCGGTCCGCTATTTCTCGATCCTTGCCGACACGCTTGCCCCGCTGGTCGTGATCGCGATTGCCATCCCCTTTGCCGTGACCGGCGTCCGGGTGAATCCGGCGGTCGGAGTCTCGAAGTCGATCGGACTGTTCTTCCTGTACTACGTCTTGAGCACGATCGCGGCCTCCCTCGCGACCAAGCAATTGATCGAGCCCGCGGTCGCGGCCTGGCTCCCCAATATAGGGATGGCGGGCCTCGCGACCTGGCTGTTCGCGCGCCTGCGCTAGCCTTCAGGCCAGCGCCTCGTCCAGGGCGGCGATGATGTCCCCTCCGGACTCGGCTCCGACGCACAGGCGCAGGAGCTCGGGATCGAGTCCGCTTGCGGCGAGCTCGGCCCGGCCCTCCGGGGTCGTGACCAGGTCGTAGTGGGCGAGGTACATGAAGGGGCAGATGAGGGTCGTCCTCATGCCGAAACTCGGCCCCTTGGGCAGGCGAAGCCGGTCATAGAAGGGCTCGAGCGGCCCCTTGAGGGAGAACGAGATCATGCCGCCGACCGAGCCGGGCAGGCGGGCGATCCGCGCGTAGTTTTCCCATGAGGCCGGGGCCTGGGCCCAGAAGACCTCGCGCACCCCCGGGTGCCCCGACAGGAACTGGGCGACCCTGGGGGTGCTCTCCTCGATCCGGGCCAGGACCTCGCTGGCCTTGCCGATCTGGGAGGCCAGGCGAGCAAGGTCTCTCGGATAAGGCGATTCCAGGTGTGCGGCGATCCCGGCCCGAAGCGCCGGGGCGTCGGCCCCGGCGGGATTCACCGCGGCGAGGCCTGCGATGATGTCGCCCTCGTTGCCGGCGTACTTGGTTAGGCTTGTCACCACGACATCCGCATGGGGCATGACCTCGACGCTGAAGGCCGAGGAGACGGTCGGGTCAAGGACGAGCCGGACCCCGTGCCTGCGGCACAAGGCCGCCAGGGCGCCGACGTCGGGGGTCTGGACCAGGGGATTTGTGGGCACCTCGGTGATGAGCCCGGCTATCCTTCCGGGGTGCGAGGCGAACAGCCGCTCGAGTGAGCCCAGGTCGAACACGTCCCTCTGGTGGAGGTAGTCTCCCGGGCCGGCCGTGAACTTCTTCAGCAGCGCTATCGTGTCGAGGTACAGCCATCCCAGCTGCACCCAGGCTGTGCGGCCCCGACAGGCCTGGACCTCACTCACGGCGCGGAAGGCCGCGTGAATGGCGTTCATGCCGGAGTTTGCCAGCATGAGCTCCTCCGGCCGCAGGCCCGGGAAGGCCGGCGCGAGGCGCCGGCGGACCTCGGCCCCGCTGTCCCCGGCAAACTGCGCCTCGGGGCGGGCGGCGGCTTCGAGCCCGAGCCTGACCAGGTGGTCCTCGGCCTCCCGCGAAGAGATGAATCCGCCGACATGCTGCAGATAAAGCTTTGCCCGGGATGAGACCGGTGCCGACTCGGGGTGTGCGACGCCCCAGATTCCCCGGAACGACACCCGCGCCGCCCCGGAGCCTTCCAGGTGGGATTCGAGCCCCTCGGCCATCCTCTCCGAGGAGACAAGCCAGAGCCGCTGCCCCGAAAGGCCCGCCTCGGCCGCGACCCGGTCGGCGAGCCGGCGGGAGAAGGCGTGCACGACAAACCGCGGGTAGCCGGAGGCGATGTGGTCCATGACGTCGGGGGACCGCTCCTCGTATCCCCGCACTGCGTGCATCGTGGGCAGGCTGCACGACACGGCGTGGGGGGAGTCCGGGATCGGCCGGCCCAGCGGGATTGCGGAGAAGGCGCTCATCGCTGCTTTGGCCGGCTAGTCTTGCGACGCCGGCCGCGTTGGCAATCGGAAGCTTCAGGCTTTCCTTGGGCGGGTGACCCGCTAACCTGCCGGCGTGCGCACCGGGTGGCCCCCGGTTTCTTAAACCCCAACCCCTGCACCCTATGATAGACGCGTTCCACACACTGAATTACCTCCGGCTGATCGGCGTCGCGTTGGTCGGCTTCGGCTTCGGATCGCTCTGGTATTCGCTCCTGTTCGGCAACGCCTGGATGGCCGAGATGAAGATCGAACCCGCGGAGCCGAGGCCCCCCATGGCTCCGTTGATGATCCGCGGGTTCCTCTACACCCTGGTCTCCACCTGGGGCCTGGCGCTGGTCATCGTCTCGCATGGGACCGACACCTGGTACCGCGGGGCGCTCCTCGGGGCTGCGGTCGGATTGCTGATCGTCGGCGCCCGCAAGCTCAACTCCGGAGTCTGGGAGCGGACCTCGTCGAGGCTCATGGCGATCAACGTAGGGCACGAGGTGGCGCTCTTCGCCCTCCAAGGGGCGCTCCTCGCGGTTTGGCACTGACAAGAGCCGTCTGGTCCGCGAGATTGGGCCGATCGCAATGAAGCTCGTCTCGTGGAACGTGAACGGCGTGCGCGCCGCCCTGAAGAAGGGCCTGCTCGAGTACCTCGAGGGGTGCGGAGCCGACGCTGTTTGCCTGCAGGAGACGAAGGCCCACCCCGGGGATGTCGCGCACGTCCCCTGGCCGGCGGGGTACCGTCCCTACTGGAACAGCGCGCAGAAGAAAGGCTATAGCGGGACGGCGATCCTCACCCGCCGAGAGCCCCTTTCGGTCACCCCCGGCATCGGCTCAGAGGCGCATGACCAGGAAGGAAGGGTCCTGACCCTGGAGTTTCCCGAGTTCAGGCTCGTCAACGTCTACCAGCCCAACTCCCAGCGGGGGCTCACCCGGCTTGCCTACCGCGCGCAGGAATGGGATCCGGCCTTCCTCGCCTTCCTGAAGAGACTTGAGCGGAAGGGCAAGCCGGTCGTCTTCTGCGGGGACCTGAACGTGGCCCACACGGAGATCGACCTCGCCAACCCGAAGACGAACCGACGCAACGCGGGCTTCACCGACGAGGAGAGGGATAATTTCACCCGCGTGCTCAGCCGCGGCTTCGTCGACACGTTCCGGGAGTTCGAGAAGGGCCCGGGCCACTATTCGTGGTGGAGCCAGATGGGGGACTGCCGGACCCGCAACATCGGGTGGCGCGTCGACTACTTTGTCGTTAGCGAGAAGCTCCGGGGCGCCCTCACGGGTGCCTGGATCAGCCCGCAGGTCATGGAAAGCGACCATTGCCCGGTCGGGTTGGAGTTAAGCTGAGCCCACATGAAAACCATGGCCGACTTGAAGGAACTGATGCTGAGCTCCCCCCGCCTGACCCTTGCGGTGGCCGAAAGCATGACCTGCGGAAGGGTCCAGGCCCGCATCGGGGCCATCTCCGGGGCCTCCGACTTCTTCCTGGGCGGGATCACCGCGTACGCGATCGACCAGAAGGTCAAACATCTGGGCGTCAACCGCGCGGCGGCCAAGCGGGTGAACAGCGTGTCGGCCCAGGTGGCTGAGCAGATGGCCCGGGGGGCCTGCCGCCTGTTCGGCTCAGACGTGGGGCTGGGGACGACCGGATACGCGGAGCCGAGCCCCGCCCAGGGGGCGCCCGAGGCCTTCGCTTGGTGGGCGATAGCCCGACGGGTCGGCGACGACAAATTCGAGGTCGCAAGCGGACGCACCGACTGCCCCGGACTCACGCGCACCCAAGCTCAGGATCGCGTGACCGACGAGGTCCTCGCGGCGCTCCTGGAATCGCTTACCTCCCGGTCAGGGAGCTAGCCGCTGCATATAGTTCATCAGCGGCTGCACTTCGGAGCACGGCTGCACCCAGTCGCTGTAGAGCAGCTCCGGAAGCGTGTAGGCCGTGTTGTAGAGGGTGAAGTTTGCGGGGTCGTTCCTCGACACCTGGGCCGCCTTGATCGTGGCCCCGGCGTAGAGTCCGGCCTGCTTTGTGTATATCAGGACCGGCGCCGACAGGAGCGGGCGGTTGTCCTTTTCCGCCTCGGCCGCTTTTGGCCCGATCAGGGCCTTCGCATCCACCCCGATGTTGAACCGCTGGTGGAAGAGCAACTTCGGGGTCTGGTCGTCGGTGATCACGTAGATCGTCTCGACCGACTTGGCGCCGATCTGCAGACCGAGGCTTGTCTCATTGGCTGAAACGAGCACCGGCAGGCTCCAGCGGCCGCTGGGCTTCTTCACCATGACGACGCCGTAGCCCCCTTTCACGCCGAAGATGAAACCGGCTTTGAACTGGTTCACGATCAAGACGGCATGGGCTTGGCGCAGGACCGCGGGCGGGATGGCGGTCGACGGATTGAACATGAAATCCTGCAGGATCGCCTCGCAGGACTCGACCTCGGAGACCAGGTCCTCTCGGGACGGGGCGGCCGAGCCGCGGGTCGCGGCGAAGCAGGCGAACGCTAACAGGGCAAGCGGAAGAAACTTCTTCATGGAGTATAAAGGTGTCAGATCTTAAAGGGTCATTTAATCAGCACTGCGGGGAATTGGAAAGTGCGGAATGAGGACGGTTCCAGGCTATTCAAGGCCCCGGGCCGCGACCTGGTCTTCGTCCCATCCGAAATAGTGGCCCAGTTCGTGCAGATAGGTCAGACGCACTTCATCGCGAAAGACGGCCTCGTCCCCTTCCGCATAATCCCACAGATTGTTGATGTAGAGTATGATCTGCGGTGGTGCTGGGTTGTCATGCGCCAGCTCGGTGCCGTGGGAACTCCCTGTGAAAAGCCCCAGCAGATCGGGCTCAAAGCCCTCCGTGAGGACCGACGGATCGACCTGGGCCTCGCAGTGCACGGGAACGGCGAGCGCCGCCTCGCGGATGTCGGCGGGAAATTTTTTCTGCGTGGCTGCGACCGTCTCGGAGGCGAGCGCGGCCAGCTGGGAGAATTTCATCGTCAGGGTCGGACCGTTGGGCGGGGGTGCGGGGCGCGCCAGAACAGATTCCGCGCAACCATTGCCTGGCCCCGGCGTCCTAGGCTTTC
Source organism: uncultured Opitutaceae bacterium (assembly GCA_903862935.1). GTDB lineage: Bacteria > Verrucomicrobiota > Verrucomicrobiia > Opitutales > Opitutaceae > Palsa-1447. The sequence continues at coordinate 92,100 of CAIOZY010000036.1, read as the reverse complement.
AACAGTACCTATTATCCCAATTTGCCCATGAAAACAACGATCCGATTACAACTCTGCGCCATGGCCCTCGCCCTGGCCGCCTCCTATCCGCTCTCCCGCGCCCAGGACAACAGCGCGCCCCCGCCGCCCCCGGCTGGGGATGTAAAGCCCGACGGGGCCCGGCCCCCCCGCGGCAATCCCGGAAAGCACATGCTCGATAACCTGAAGGCCAAGCTCAGCCTCACCGCCGACCAGGTGACGAAGGTCGAGGCGATCCTCAAGGACCAGATGACCCAGGGCCAGGCGATCCGCAAGGACGAGTCCCTGTCCCGCGAGGACCGGCACGCGAAGATGCAGGCCGTGGGCAAGGCGACCCACGATCAGATCCGCGCCCTGCTCACCGCGGACCAGCAGAAGATCTTCGACACGATGCCCGCGGGCCCGCGCCCGGGCGGGCACAAGCCCCGCGGCGAAGACGCTCCCCCGCCTCCTCCCCCTCCTCCGTCCGAGCAGTCCTGATCCCTTAAGACTGACCGATCTGCGAGCGCCCGCGCCTCAGCGCGAGGCGCTCGTCAGGTCAAGCTTCTCGAACCTCAACCCGAGCCACCAGACTCCGACCCAGACCTCGCCGCAGAGGATGACCAGGGCGGCCGCAGCCCCGGCGACCGCCGCGGCCGCGACCGCCACCGGGTCCGGGGCGAAAAGTCCCACCCAGAACTGGGTGGCGACAAAAAAGGACGGCGCGAGAATCAGAGCGGGCAAGACAGCAAGGGCGATCGCGAGCCACTGGCCCGCGGCAAAGATGAGGCGCTGGCCGATCAATTCTATGCTCCCGCCCCGGGTTCGCGCCGCCTGAAACCAGGCGGGAAAGACAAGCGCCGCCGCGTTGGGAATAACCAGCTGCAGGGCCGACAGGGGGGGCACCACTGCCGCAGCCGCCACGATCACAACGGGCCGAGCGGCCCCGCCCAGGAAGTCGGGCCCGCCCAGGCGCGTGGCGGCCCAAGCCGCGCACAGCAGACACAGCCAGAGGATCCCGGAGAGGATTGCGACCGGCGTCAGCATCTCCCCCAGGATCACCTGCCAGCCGGCGAGGGGATAGGTCTTGAGGATGTCCGCGTTCTGAAGGTCGTGGCGGATGTCCTGGCGCAGGAGCTGGGGGCCGATCAGGACCGTGTAAAAGGCGACGATTCCCGAACCGACCGCGACCGCGGCGGCGATGACCTCCCAGCGCCCCGATCCCGCCGCAGGCCTGAGGTCCGCGGCCCCGACGATCGCCACCATGGCCACCGCTGCCGCGACCACCCGCAGGTTGAACCACGACTGGATCGCGATCAGGTTCTTCCACAGGAAGGCCAGTTCGGGTCGGCCGGTCCCCGCAAGCCGGAACGGCTCCCGCCGGGCCCTGGGCCGCGTCGGGCCGGAGGCCGCGTAGTCGCTGCCGGAGGAGCGGGCCGCCCGGGCCGCCGCGCGCTTCTCGGAAAGGGCGATCGACCCCTCCTCAAAGGGGGCCTCCGTGCGGACGATCCAGGCATAGAGGGCTGCCGGAAGGGCGAGGGCCGGGCCCAGGGCCAGGAGGAACGACCTGAGGTCCGCAGAGAGGAATGGCGCGACCGTCCAGCGGAAGGGCCAGAGGATCCAGTGGAGGACCCCCGAGTCGAGAAGCTCGGTCACCCAAGCCACCAAAGCGCCCAGTCCCGGGTTTGGGCCCATCGGCTCCAGGGTTCCAGCCCGACGCCACACGGACCACGCTACCGCAGCCCCAAGCAGTGCGATCGTCGCGAGGGCGGCCGCGCGCACCCGCGCGAACCCGGGCCCGGAACGGCGTGCGACGACAAGGCCGACGGCGGTCGAATGCAGGCTTAAGGTTGAGAGGATCACCCACCAGCCGACGGCCCGCGCCACCGGGCTGCCTCCCAGGAGTCTCCAGCGCTGCGACAGGACCGTCAGGATCAGGGAGGACAGCAGGATCGTTGCCTGGGCGCTCAGCAGGTTGAAGTGGACAAGCCTCCTGCGGGTGAGCGGCGCGGGAAACAAAAACGCAATCTCGGCCTCGCAGAAGCGCAGTCCCGGGTTATCCGCAGGCGTGATCCAGGCGAGAGCCTGCCTGCCCAGAAAGAGCCCGAGGAGGATCGCCGAGCCCGCCGCGGCCAGAGCGGCCCCAGACTGCCGCAGGGCGCCGGCCGGGTCCCCTAAAAGGAGGGGCCCCCGGGCCACCCCCATCGGCCGGAACAGGAAGAAATAGAAGTAAGCGACCCCCGCGAGGGCCCCGGCTAGGTACTTCGGCTCGCGCAGGCGCCTGACCGCCGAGGCGACCCGGTTGCCAAGCGAGGTGAGCCTGAGGTAGGCGAGGGCCGCGATCACGTCTCGGATCCGCCGGTTGCCCGGAGGAAGATCTCCTCAAGGTTCGCGTTTGCATCGCCCCCGCTGAAACGCGAGACCACCTCCGCAAGGGTGCCGTCGGCGATCTTCTCGCCCTGCTTGAGGATAAGGACGTGGGAGCAGACCTCCTCGAGCAGGTGAAGCAGGTGGGAGCTTAGGACGATCGCAGCCCCCTCCCTCGCGCGGCGCACGATCGAGTCCTTCATCCGGCGGATGCCGAGCGGGTCCAACCCGGTCAGCGGCTCGTCGAAAAAAAGGATCCGGGGCGAGTGCAGCAGACCGCAGGCGATCACGAGCTTCTGCTTCATTCCGCGGGAGAGCTGTGCGGGAAGCGAATCGGCCTTGTCGGCGATCTCAAACTCCTCCAGCAGCGGGCGGGCCGCGGCCTCGTGGCCCCCGATCCCGTAGATGCGGGCCACGAAGGCCAGGTGCTGGCGCACGGTCAGGTAGTCGAACAGCCTCGGCTCGTCGGGAAAGAACGCGAGCTGGCGCTTGGCGCCCACCGGATCCCGGGCCAGGTCGCACCCGCCGATCACGACCGCCCCGCCATTTGTGGGGATGATCCCCGAAAGGCACCTCAGTGTGCTCGTCTTTCCGGCACCGTTCGGCCCCACCAGCCCCAGGACCTCGCCGGGACGGACCGTGAACGACAGGGATTTCACGGCGGTGAAGTCCCCGTACCGTTTCGTAAGATCTTGAACCTCAATCATGGGGAAAATTCTCGGACTCCTTGGGCCGGTCGGCAAGCGGGATGAGACGATTTCTGCGTAACCGTTCTTGAACTGGGCCGTCTTATCTGATCGGGACCGGGTGGTTACCGGTCCGCTTGGTTTTGTCAGGGGTTAGTGTGAGAGCCGCCGCGGATAGCAGCCCGCGGCGGCTCCTTTTTTTTCCGGCGGCCGGTTCTAAGAAAGGCTCCTCAGCCCGCTGCCGCGGAACGGTAGGCCGCCATCCCCGAGAGTTCGCACAGGTGGGCGATCATCCCGGCAAGGTCGTCCTTGGAGGGACCGACCATGAGGCTCACCTGGATCCAGTTCCGGGCGAGCAGGTAACCGCTCCGGTAGCTGGTCAGAAACCCCAGTTGCTCCAGCGCCAAGCCAACGTCCTCCGCCAGCACGCCCGGAGGCAGCTGAACGGACACGATGATGGGGGAGGCGTGGGTCTCCGGAGCGATCAGCGTGAAGCCGGCGGTCCTCAGTTCCGCGCGAAGCCACACCGCAAGGGTTCCGTCGCCGCACCGACCCGCCGGAAGTCTCTCCACCTCCGCCAGCGCCACGTCCAGGGCGGCCACGAGGTTCGAGGAATGGGTGAAGGGCGAGCTTTCGCTTGCGGCCCACAACCCCAGGTCGAGGTAGCGGGGCAGGTCGGGCCTCTGCGCCGGATCCTCCCCGTGAAAGACAAGGGCTAGGCCGGGGAAGCCCGCCAGGGCCTTGCCGCTCGTGCCGGTCGCAAGGAAGACGCCTGTAAGGTCCACCGGCACGGCGCCGATCGAGCTGATGCAGTCCAGGCAGAGTTTTGCCCCGCGGGCGGCCGCCAGAGCCTTCAGCGGCTCGAGATCGTGCAAGACCCCGGTCGAAGTCTCGTGGTGGACCATCCACAGCCAGCCCGGGGAACGGGCCTGGGAGAGAGCCTCCTCGATGTCGGACTGCGCGGGCACGGCCCCCCACGGAAGCCTCGCCCAGTGAAACTCAAGCCCCGCGCGGCGCGCGTGGTCGGCCAGCCTCTCCCCAAACTCCCCGGTCGACACGACGACCCCGGGCTGGTTCAGCCCGGCAAGTTGGGCTGCGACAAGGTCGTTTGCGAGGGATCCGCTGCCCGGAAGCACCTGGACATTCTGGGCCTTGGCGAGCGCGGCGAGCCTGCGCCGCAGCGCGCTCAGCTCGCCCATGAACTCCCGGGATCGGTGAGAGACCGGTGGCCGGGCGAAGGCGGCGCGGACGGCCGGGCTGACGGCCACCGGCCCAGGCATGAGGTTCACAGGTTCGCGGGGGCTGGGGCTCTCCACGGCGGCGCCCCGGAGGCTGCGGCGCAGCCCGGAAGCCCGGGCAAAATTCTCGAGGGTAAGCAGCATCGGCTGGTACAGAGCTTCCGGCGTCCCCACGACCGGGCCGAACGGCTCGAAGCCCATCGCGCGGTACAGCTGCTTGCGGCGCGCGAGCCCCGAGATGACGGCGACGTCGTCGCCGAGTTCCAGGCAGTGCCTTGCGGTGAAGTGAAGCAACTGTGCGGGAACCGGCCCGTTCCTGTGGGTGGGCAGGACCGCGAGCAGCCGCAGCTCCACGGGCTTGCGGCCGGGCGGGAGCCACCGGTCGAGGTCGGGCAGCTTCGCGTCGAGCGAGAACGGCCGGCGCCGGCGGATCGCCATCATCGCAATCACCCGCCCGTCGCGCACACCGATCAGGTACGTGTTCTCGGCGTGGAACTTGTCGACGAGACGTCCCTCGGGGGAGGAGGCGTGCTGAGGAATCTCCTCGGCGAACGTCTGGTGGTTCAGCCGGTGGATCTGCTCGAACTCGTCGGGAGTCGTTGCTATTTTGAAAACCGTGGTCGGTTCCATCTAATCTGCCTCGAAAGGGTCAGCGGGTTAAGGTTTTACCAAAATACTGGCGGTGCGCAAGCAGGACGAGGAGCCAGGCCAGGACCAGGGCCGCGCGCCCCGGCGCTGCGGGCACAAGCCAGCAGGCGATCGGCAGGCTTGAGGCGAACGCGGCGGCCTTCGTTGCGAAGCCCTTGCGCAGGATCGCCCAGGCCACTGCGCCCGGGATAAACGCGTAAAGGACGATCCAGAAATTGACGGCGAGGAACGCCCCCAGGAGCGGGGCCGCCCCGCGACCGCCCTTGAAGCCCAGCCATACGGGCCAGATGTGGCCGGCAACCACCGCCGGGACGACGAGCAGGCCCCATGGAGCCTCCGGGGCGAGCCAGTGCGCGGCATACACGGCGGCCATGGCCTTTGCCGTGTCCAGGATAAGGACCGCGACGTAGCCCTTCATGCCAAGCACCCGGCCGGCGTTGCTCGCCCCCGTGACCCCGCTTCCCTTCTGTCTCAAGTCAACGCCGGCCCTCCGGGCGAGCCACCATCCCGGAGAAAGGCTTCCGAGCAGGTAGGAGGCGACCACCAGCGCGGGAACAAGCCAGTCCGGCGTCGATGCGGGGTTCGGCATGGGAATGGGAGAGCTTGGGGCTGCGTTTGACCGTGGTCAAAGATTTTGAAGATGGATTGCGCTGTTCTCGCCGGCCGGGATCGCCCAAGATCGGGACCGTCCATGACGAGAGCCGCGCCTCCCGCCCCGCTGCCGGCCGCCTCGCGCGAATTCCTGTCCGCGCTGGAGGGCACATTCCCGCGCGCGAGGCTTCTGAGCTCCCCCGCCGAACTCGCCCCGTTCGAGTCCGACGGGCTTACGGCCTTCCGGGTGAGCCCGCTTGCGGTCGTGATCCCGATTTCCAAGGATGAGGTTGTTGCGGCCGTCAGGCTCTGCCACCGCCACCGGATCCCCTTTGTAGCCCGCGGGAGCGGGACCAGCCTGTCGGGCGGCTCCGTTCCCGTCGCCGGGGGGCTGCTGATCGCCATGAACCGGCTTGATCGGATCCTCAAGGTCGACCCCGTGCAGAGAATCGCGATCGTCGAGCCGGGCGCGGTGAATTCCGCGGTCTCCCGCGCGGCCGCCCCCCACCGGCTCTATTACGCTCCGGACCCCTCGAGCCAGCCCATCTGCACGATCGGCGGGAACGTCGCCTTCAACGCCGGTGGGGCCCACTGCCTGAAGCACGGGATGACCTCGAACCACGTCCTGGGGATTACCGCCGTTCTGCCCGACGGGGAGCTGGTCGAACTCGGCGGCGAAAGCCTCGAGTCCGTGGGCCCCGACCTGACCGGGGTCTATACGGGCAACGAGGGCCTGTTCGGGGTGGCGGTGGAGTTTGTGTTGAGGCTGGTCCCGATGCCGGAGACCTACCGCACGATTCTTGCCGCATACGAACGGATCGAGGACGCGGGCTCGGCAGTCGCAAGCGTGGTGGCCACCGGGATTCTCCCCGGAGCGATGGAGATCATGGACAGGCTGGCCCTGGAGGCCGCGGAGGCTGCCGTGCACCCGGGCTACCCGAAGGACGCGAACGCGGTGCTCCTCGTGGAACTTGAGGGGGAGAAGGCCGGGGTGGAGTCCGACTTCGCGAGGCTGGGCGAGGTGATCCGCGCCTCAGGGGCTCGGGAGGTCCGGATCGCCCGCACGCCCGAGGAGCGGATGCTCTTCTGGAAGGGCAGGAAGAGCGCGTTTTCCGCCGTGGGACGGATCTCGCCGGACTTCCTCGTGCAGGACGGCGTCGTCCCCAGGAGCCGGCTGAGCGAGGCCCTGGGCGAGATCGAGAAATTGAGCCGTTCCCACGGGATCCGGGTCGCGAACGTCTTCCACGCAGGGGACGGAAACCTCCACCCGCTGATCCTGTACGATGGCCGCGAGCCCGGGGCCTTGGACCGGGCCGAGGTCCTCGCCGGGGAGATTCTCAGGCTGTGCCTCAGGCTCGGCGGCTCCATCACCGGCGAACACGGCGTGGGCCTGGAGAAGAAGGCCTATCTTCCGGAGATGTTTGGCGAGACCGACTTGGGCGTGATGCGGCGGCTGCACCGCGCGATTGACCCCCTGGGCCTGTCGAACCCGGGCAAGATGTTTGTGGCGGGCGCCTCTGCGCCGGTCCCGGGGCAGCGCGGAGCCCATCCCCTGGAAAAGGCGGGGTTAATCTCTCGGGAATGAGCGCCGCCCCCAACAGCCCCCGGACTCCACAGGAGGTCGCCTCCGCCGTGCGGGATACCCCGCACCTGATTCCCGCGGGCGCGGGAACCAAGCCGCGGCTGTCGCAGCCCCCGCCGGGTTTCGCCGTCTTGGACCTGCGCGGGCTCACCGGCATCGTCGCCTACGAGCCCGGGGAGTATACCTTCACGGCCCTCGCCGGGACGCCCCTTTCGGAGATCGCCTCGGCCCTGGCCCGAAACGGCCAGCACCTTCCTTTCGACCCCCCGTTCGCCGACTCCGGGGCCACGCTGGGCGGGGCGATCGCCTCGGGGTTGAGCGGCCCGGGCCGGTACCGCTACGGGGGCCTGCGCGACTTTATCCTCGGGGTCCGCTACGTCACGGGCTTGGGGGAGCTCGCGCTGGCCGGAGGCAGGGTCGTCAAGAATGCCGCAGGGTTCGACCTGCCGAAATTGTTTACGGGAAGCCTCGGCCGGTTGGGCGTGATCGTTGAGGCGAGCTTCAAGGTCTTTCCCCAGCAGTGGGCCCATGCGACCGTGGTCGCTCAGTTTCCGGACATGCCGGCCGCCCTGGAAGCGATGGCCCGGCTGGTGACGTCGCCTTTTGACATCGAGGGCCTCGAACTCGAGCCGCCGGGAACCCTCTCGGTCCGCATCGGTGGCAGTGCGGAGACCTTCGCTGAGCGCCTTCCCCGGCTGGAGGGATTTGTGGGCGGCCGCGCCCGCCGGGTAACCGGTGGGGAAGAGGAGGAACTCTGGAGGGGCCTGGCCCCCCGGATGCCCGAAACCCCGTCCCGGGTCCTCGCAAAGGTTCCCGTGACCCCGCGAGCGATCGCCGAGTTGGACCGGGACCTCGGGGCCGCCGGAGCGGCCCGGCGGTACTCGGCCGGGGGAAGCGTCGCCTGGGTCGACTGGCCCGCGCCCGCCGGCGAACTCGCCGGACTTCTAGCCGCACGGGGGCTCGCCGGGCTCGTCATCCGCGGAGACTGCCAGACCCCCCTGATCGGCAGGACCCGTGGCGACCTCTTCCGGTCCCGGGTCAAGGCCGCCATGGACCCGGCCGGTCGCTTTCCTGACTTCTAGGACCACGACGATGCTCCACGAGATCAAAAAGGACAGCGCGGGCCCCCGCACCGAGGCGATGGCGCACGCGGTCGCCTCCTGCGTCCACTGCGGGTTCTGCCTGCCGACGTGCCCCACCTACGCGGAGCTTGGCGAGGAGATGAACTCCCCCCGGGGACGGATCGTTCTGATGAAGCAGGCCCTGGAGGGGCGGCTCTCGGCCGACGAGGTGAAGCCCTTCGTGGACCGCTGCCTGGGCTGCCTCGCCTGCGAGACGGCCTGCCCGTCGGGAGTGCGCTACGGGGAGCTCCTGATGCCCTACCGGGCCTGGTCCGAGCCGCGGCGGAGCCGCAGTTGGATCGAGAGGCTGCGGCGCCGCGTTATCCTTCTGACCCTTCCATTTCCGGGCCGCTTCAAGGCTGCCGTGGCGCTCGCCCGGATGGCGCGACCGGTGCGCGCGCTCCTGCCGGGGGCGCTGCGCCCGATGCTCGAACTGGCCCCGAGAACGGTCCCTCCCTCCGACCCGCTTCCGGCTTTCTCAGCCCCCAACGGGCCGCGCCGGGCTCGGATCGCGCTTCTGTCCGGCTGCGCCCAGCAGGTCCTCGCGCCCGGGATCAACCGGGCGGCACAGAGGGTCCTCAACGCAAACGGGGTCGAGGTCGTGGTTCCCCGGGGCCAAGCCTGCTGCGGGGCCCTCGCAATGCACATTGGCGAGGGTCAGGCGGCCTGTCGGACCGCGCGGAGAAACCTCGAGGTTTTTCCCCGGGACGTGGACGCGATCCTCACAACCGCGGCCGGCTGCGGGTCGGGACTGAAGGAGTACCCTTTGCTCTTCAGGGGCCTGCCCGAGGAGGGGCGGGCCGAGCAGTTTGCAGAGCTGTCCAGCGACATCTGCGCCTTTCTTGAGCGGCTAGGGGCCGTCCCGCCGCCAGCCCTGCCGCGCAAGGTCCGGGTCGCCTACCACGACCCCTGTCATCTTGCGCACGCGCAGCAGGTCCGGGCGGCCCCGCGCCGGCTCCTGGCCCTCATCCCCGGCCTTGAGCTCGTCGAGCCGGCCGAGTGGGAGATCTGCTGCGGCTCTGCGGGAACGTACAACCTGGAGCAGCCCCAGGTGGCTGCCTCCCTGGGCCGGCGCAAGGCCGAGAACCTCCTGGCGAACGGGGCCGAGTTTGTTGCGACCGGAAACATCGGCTGCCTGACCCAGATCGACGCGCACCTCAAGCGGCTCGGCCGCCCGATTCCGATCCTGCACACCCTCGAGATCCTCGAGCGGGCCTACAGCCGGACCCTGGTCTGAGGGGGCTTGGAAGGCCAGGAGGGAATCAAGCCGGCGGCAGGCTGACCTCCCGGTCGCGCCGGGTTGAAAGCCTCAGGACGAGCACAAGCCCCATGACCGCCGTCAGGATTCCCAGGACGAAGCTCGCGGGGAACCCCCAGCGGTCGGTCACCCAGCCGTGTAACGCGGGCGCCGGGCTTGCGACCACGACCGAGAGGTTGAGGACCGCCATATCCCGCGCGGCGTTGGCCGAACTGGACCAGGACAGCAGCACGTTCGGGAAATAGAACCCGCCCAGCTGGCCAGCGCCCATCAGGGCAAATGCGGCGAGGTAATAGTAGCCGGGAACGGCCCAGGCCCACAGCAGGCTTCCCCCCAGGGCCATCACGGTTGCCACCAGCGGCGCCCTCACCCCGTACCTCTGGTACAGGACTCCGCAGGCGTAGCCCGCCACAGCCTTCGAGCCGAACTGGATCGCCATCATGAGCCCCGAGAAGTCGGCGGGCTCCCTGCCCATCGCATGCCGGGCGAAGAGCGTCAGGTTCGGCAGGACAAGGAAGGTTGCGTACCACATGAAGTACGCGAGCCAAAGGTAGGCCATGTCTCGGGAGTGGACGAAGCGCCCGATGCTCTCCTTGAGAAATAAGAAGAACCGGGTCGGCGCGACGTCGACAATCGGGGGCAGGTCGAACTCGGTGCACTTCCACAGCATCGCAACCGAGCAGACCGACCCGACGAGGTACAGGACCCCGAAGTCCCTCGGGAAGGACAGCCAGTGAAACCCTCCGTTCAGGATGAACTGCGCCCCGAGGGAGCCGGCAACCGCGCCGAGCGGCCCCAGGCTGAAGGCGAGCTTCAGGGCCCGGGCCCTCCCGTTGTCGGTCGTCCCGCGGCCCAGGCACTGCAGGAGGAAAAGCTGCTGGCCGGAGCTGAGGATCCCCAAGAGCAGGCTCTGCACAACGATCACTGCGACCCGGACTTCGTTGGGGAAGGGCAGGAAGAGGACCGCGGCGGCGAGCCCCGAAAGGACCGTGATCCCCCAGCCGGACCAGATCACGGCCTTCAGCTGCCAGCGGTTGGGCACCAGGTAGGCGAAGAAGATCGGTCCGATGGCCGCGAAGAAGTATCCCGCCGTCGGCAGGTTCGACACCAGCGCGGAGGACCCCAGCTTGTCGCACAGCGCCGCCTGGGCGATCCCGATGTAGCGCACCGGAGCCGACAGGTAGACCAGCAGAAAGGACCAGACGAAGATATTCCCGTTCCGTCGGTCGGAGTTGGGGTGCATAGGGGTGAAGCGGGGGCGCCATTCAACCGGAGGGGTTCCGCCGATGGCAAGGCCGCGCTGAAGAAATCGAGCAGAGGGAAGCCTCGAACCTCGCCCCGGGCGGGGCATCGGGCCCCGCGCCCCGGACTTTTTCCGCAAGGATTGCGCTCAGCTGGACCGGCACCCTAGGGTTTACCCATGGCACATTCCCTTTCGATTGCGTTCATCGGCACCGGAGTCATGGGCCGCAGCATGGCCGGGCACCTCCAGCGCGCCGGGCACGTCCTGCATGTGCACAATCGCACCAAGGACAAGGCCCGGGCCCTGGTTGACGCCGGAGCCCGCTGGCACGACTCCGCAGGCTCCGCCGCGGCCGAGGCGGATTTCGTGATCACGATCCTCGGCTATCCGGCGGACGTCGAGGCGACCTATCTCGGCGCCGGGGGCATCGTCGAGAGATCCCGCCCGGGAACGGTCCTGATCGACATGACGACCTCAAGCCCGGTCCTCGCCCGCAGGATTGCCGCGGCCGCGGCGACGCGGGGCCTGTCTGCCCTCGACGCCCCGGTTTCGGGAGGGGACGTCGGGGCGCGGGAGGCGAGGCTGGTCATCATGGTGGGTGGCGACGAGGAGGCCTTCACCCGGGCGAAGCCCATCCTGGACCTCATGGGCAAGAATGTTGCCCGGCTCGGGCCCGCGGGCTCGGGGCAGCACTGCAAAATGGCAAACCAGATCGCGGTCGCCATCGGCATGGTCGCCTGGGTCGAGTCCCTTGCCTATGCGAGGAAGGCCGGGCTGGACCCGGCTGCGGTCCACGCGTCTATCAGCGGCGGGGCGGCCGGAAGCTGGGCGATGACGCACCTTCCCTTAAGGGTCTTCCGGGAGGACTACGCCCCGGGCTTTTACGTAAAACACATCCTCAAGGACATGAGAATCGCGCTCGACTCGGCGGCAGAGCTCAAGCTCGACCTGCCGGGGCTTGCCTGCGCGAAGAGGCTTTACGACCAGGTGTCGGCGAGAGGCTGGGACGACTGCGGCACCCAGGCCCTGTACCGGCTCTACACCTCCTGAACCCGGGTCACGGCCTGCCCCCAGGGCGGCCGGGACGATAGCAGGCTCCATCGCGGCCCGGGGGTTTAAAGAGCCCCGGCCCGCATGATTTCCAGGCCGTCGATCCGGCCGGCTCGGCGACGGCGGAGCGCAGGATTTTTCCGCCTTGCGCCCGCGGCCCGGTTCTCGCCGACTGGCGTCTGCGACCGCCGCCTTGCAGCGTGAAGCGCTTCTTCAAGCTCTCCGAGAACCAGACGACCGTGCCCCGCGAACTCGCCGCGGGCGTGACGACCTTCGCGGCCATGGCCTACATCCTGGCCGTCAACCCGGCGATCCTCGCTGTGACCGGGATGGACAAGGGGGCCCTGGTGACCGTGACCGCGCTCACGTCCGCCATGGCCACGGCGCTGATGGCGCTGCTCTCCAACTATCCGCTCGCGCTCGCCCCGGGCATGGGGATCAACGCCTTCTTCGCCTTCACGGTGTGCGTGGGGCTCAAGGTCCCCTGGCCCGAGGCCCTGGGCATGGTGTTTGTGAACGGGGTTATCTTTCTGGTGCTTTCCGCCACCGGGGTCCGGGAGAGGATCATCGGGGCGATCCCCTATTCTCTGAAGCTTGCGATCACCTGCGGGATCGGGCTTTTCATCGCGTTCATCGGGCTCAAGAACGGCGGCGTCATCGTCTCCGATCCGGCAACCTACGTGACCCACGGGGACTTTTCCTCGCCCCCGGTCGCCCTGTGCCTGGCCGGGATCGTCCTGACCGCGGTTCTCGTGATCCGCCGGGTGCCCGGAGCCATCGTCCTAACGATCACGGCCGTCACGGTTGCCGGGCTCTTCATTCCGGACGGCGCCGGCGGGACCATCACGCGCAGGCCCGGCTCGCTTTTGTCCTGGCCCCAGAGCCCGGCCCCGCTCTTTTTGCACCTGAGGTTCGGGTTCCTCGGGAGTTGGGCTCAGTTCCGGCAGGCCGTGCCGATCATCCTGACCCTGCTCCTAGTGGACATGTTCGACAACATCGGGACCCTGATCGGGGTCACCAAACGCGCCGGGTACCTCGGCCCCGACGGCAGGCTCCCGCGCGCGGGCCGGGCCCTAGTAGCCGACTCGGTGGCCACGATCTTGAGTTCCCTCATGGGCACCTCCACCGTCACCAGCTACATTGAGTCCGCGGCTGGTGTCGAGGCGGGAGGGCGCACCGGCCTGACAACCCTGGTCACCGCGGCCTGCCTGCTCCTCTCCCTTGTCCTAACGCCGCTGATCCTCGCCGTACCCGCGGTCGCCACGGCCCCCGCCCTGGTCGCGGTCGGAATCTTCATGATGCAGTCGATCGCGGAGATTCCCATGGGGGACTTCAGGGAGGCGGCCCCGGCGGTCCTGACAATCCTGGCGATCCCGCTCTGCTTCAGCATAGCCTCGGGGATCGGCCTCGGGCTCATCGCCGCCGCCCTGATCGCCCTGGGCACGGGGCGGGCCAGGAGTTTTCCGGCCTTTGGCTACGCGATCGCGGCTATCTTTCTCGCCCAGTTTCTGGGAATCTTCCCCTTCGGAAAATAGCGGGCGATTCCTGCGCTTTATGGTTGAGCGCGGCTCCCGGTCCGGGGATGAATGGCGCCGCCATGGACACCATCGAGAAAATGCTCCAGGAACTAGGCTTGGCCCTTCCAGCTCCCGCAGTCCCGATCGGCAGCTATGTGCCATACCGGATGAGCGGCAACACCCTGTACCTTTCAGGGGTCCTGAGCGTCCGGGATGGCGCTCTGACCCACGCGGGCCCCGTGGGCAAGGACCAGACGGTGGAGTCGGGCTACGCGGCGGCGCAGGTCTGCGCGCTGAACGCCCTGGCCTCGGCCAAGGCAGCCCTGGGAAGCCTCGGACGCGTGAGGGAGATTTTGCTGGTGAACGGATTTGTGAACGCGGTCGCGGGCTTCGAGCAGAGCCCCCAGGTGATCAACGGAGCGAGCGACCTGTTCGTGAAGCTCTACGGCGAGGCAGGAAAGCACGCCCGGGCGGCGGTAGGCGTCTCGGGGCTTCCGAGAAACGCAACCGTTGAGATCCAGGTCACCCTGCGGTTCGAGTAGGAATTTTTTTTGCTATTGCCGGCGGCAATCAGGAAGCCGCCTTGAGGGGATCAGTCTTCGCCACTAAACGCAGCTAGCCTGCCGCAGACTCCATCAAGTACGGCATCATCGACACGCCCTGCGCGGGTATTCTGAGGCCAAGGCTGTTCCCCCAGAGCTGGGCTGCGACCTTCATTTCAGACGTATGAACAATGGATATGCATTGTGGCAGGTTCTTGCTGGCCCCTTTGAATACCCTGTCCTTCCGCAAGGAGCGGACAACACCAGCCAGGCCGGTAGGGCCCGGCCGGTTCTGGAACAGGAGCCTTGGATCGCCTCAGACCTTCGGGCCGCCTTGCGCGAAGTACCGGGCCCTCAGGCGCAGGCCGTTAAGCCGGATGAAACCCGTGGCGTCGCCTTGGTTGTACCAGCTCTTGACGCCCTCCATCGAGGCTACCTTCGGGTCGTAGAGCGAGTACCGGGACTTGCGCCCGCAGGTGGTGACATTGCCCTTGTAGAGCTTGAGGCGGACGATGCCCGAGACGTGCTTCTGGCTCTCGTCGACCAGGGCCTGCAGGGCCTCCCTCTCGGGGGCGAACCAGAATCCGTAGTAGACCAGCTCCGCGTACTTGGGCACCAGGGAGTCGCGCAGGTGCATGACCTCGCGGTCCATCGTGATCGACTCGATCTGGCGGTGGCCGTGCATGAGGATAGTGCCGCCCGGGGTCTCGTAGACCCCGCGGGACTTCATGCCGACAAAGCGGTTCTCAACGAGATCGACCCGGCCGATCCCGTGCTTGCCGCCGAGCCGGTTTAACTCCTTCAAGACGCCGGCCGGAGTGAGCTTTTTGCCATTCACGGCGACGCAGTCGCCCCTGCGGAATTCCAGCTCCACGTACTCGGCGCGGTTCGGAGCGTCCTCGGGCGAGACCGAAAGCTTGAACATGCCCCGGTTCTTCGGGGTCGTCGGGTCGAACCAGGGGTCCTCAAGGATGCCGGCCTCGTAGGAGATGTGCAGGAGGTTGCGGTCCATCGAGTAGGGCTTCTTCATCGATGCGGCCACGGGGATCCGGTGCTCCTGGCAATAGGCGATCATCTCGGCCCGTCCGGGGAACTTCTCCCGGAACGAGTCGATCCTCCACGGGGCTATGATCTGCAGGTTCGGCGCCAGGGCGAGGTAGGTGAGCTCGAAGCGGCACTGGTCGTTGCCCTTGCCGGTCGCCCCGTGGGCGACTGTGTCGGCCTTCTCCTTGCGGGCGACCTCGATCTGCGCCTTGGCGATCAGGGGCCGGGCAATCGAGGTCCCGAGGTGATACTGCTCCTCGTACACCGCGTTCGCACGAATCATCGGGTAGATGAAATCGCGGGCGAACTCCTCGACAAGATCCAGGGTGTAGTGCTTGGAGGCCCCGGTCTGGCGGGCCTTCTTCGGCAGCCCCTTCAACTCCTCCTCCTGGCCGATGTCGGCTGCGAAGGTGACGATCTCCGCGTCGTAGGTTTCGCGGAGCCACTTGACGATGACGGACGTGTCGAGGCCGCCCGAGTAGGCGAGAACGATTTTCATGAGTTTTTCCCTTGGAATTTTAACGAAATATTGATGATGGCCCCTGGGAGCCTAGACCTGTGTTGCGGCAGGAAAGAACAGGGGGGCGTTTGCAGACGCGAAGCCAAGACTTACACCGCGAAGGGGCCTTTTTTGCGAGACAGAAAACACCCGTGTCGCGATCAGAAAGGGACTGGCTTTGGCTGCGTCCCGGGACCGTCCGCCTCTGCGCACCGCCAGGCGGGCCGTCTGATATGCAATTGCGTTGCTAAGAAACGGGCGCCGCCTTGAATGGGACAATGCTCGTTGGAGCGTCTCCGGAGGCTTTTGTCGGTCTGGAAACCCAGCATCCGCTCCAAGCCCGCGGGTGAAAGAATGGCTGTTATGCGGATCGGTATTCTGACCACTTTTCTCAAGCTTGATCCCATCAGCGACAGCGGAATCGGGCTCCTGTACCGGGCGCTTGCCGATGCATTGGTCGAACAGGGCCACGCCGTGCACGTTGTCCATCCAACGACCCAGCCTGCCGTGGCGGCCAAAGCCCACCGGGAACTTGCCCCGAAGTGGACCTGCGACATAGTCCCGGCTGCCTTGCCCCGGGTGGTGCGCCGCATGGCGGCGAGTGGCTCCTGGCAGCGGCAGGCTCTCTTCGAGAGATTCTGGGCAGCCGCCGCGACCAGCCGAGCGCTTGCCCGAGCGTGCGCCGCGAAGGACCTCGAGATCATCGAGACCCACACGTTCGCCGCACCCGCACTTTTCTTCCTCTGTAGGAGAAGGCGCCCGCCGGTCGTCTCGAGAGTTGCAACCACCACCTCCCAGATGCTGCGCAGCTCCGGAGAATACTCGCGGGCGATTCGCCTGCTGGCCTGGGCCGAAATCCGGGCGACCCGGACCAGTGACGCGTTGCTCACCCACAGCGAGGCACACCGGGATCAAATCTGCAGCCTTGAGGGCTACGACCCCCGGCGGTTTGGCATTGTGCCGCTGGGCATAGCGGACCCGGGATTCGTCGCCGGGGGTCCTGCAGGCCCGGCGCTGGAGTTTTTCTTCGTCGGCCGGTTCACTTCCCGAAAGGGAGTCGACATCCTGCTCTCCGCAATACCGAAGGTGGCTGCCGCCTGCCCGGAGGCCACCTTTGTCCTGGCGGGCGACCAGGACGGCGGCCAGGAGTGGAGGGCTTTCTGCGCATCCCATTCCGATCTGGTCCCGAGGCGGGTCTCGGCCCCGGGGCGCATTCCGGAGGGGGAGCTGGATCGGCTTTATCGAAGGTGCTCGGTGTTTGTTGCCCCGTCGCGGTACGAGTCGTTCGGACTGATCTACGTCGAGGCGATGGCTCGGGGGAGGCCCGTGGTGGGTTGCCGGACGGGAGGCGTGCCCGAGGTCGTCAGAGATGGCGTGACGGGCCTTCTGGCTGCCCCGGGTGACCCCGACTCGCTTGCCGCTGCGATGATTCGGCTGGGCACGGATCCACTGCTGCGGGACCGGTTCTCCGCCGCTGCCCGAAGCGACTTTCTCGAGCGCTTCTCCGCCGCCAGGTTTGCGCGCTCAAGCGCCGCGTTCTATAGCACCGTGAAATCACACCCATGAATCCGCCCCAAATTTCGGTCATCATCTGCACGCACAACCCGAGAGCAGACTACCTAGGCCGCACGCTCGACGGCCTCCGCAGCCAGGAATTGTCCGCGGGAGAATGGGAGCTGGTGCTTGTGGACAACGCCTCGCCCGAACCCGTCGCACCCAGGTTCGACCTGGGCTGGCACCCCCGGGCGCGGGTTGTCGTGGAGCCCGAGATGGGCCTTACTGCAGCCCGGCTCCGCGGGATCTCCGAAGCCTCAGCCCCCCTGCTGGTCTTCGTGGATGACGACAATGTCCTGTCGGCCGACTACCTCAAGAGGGCGCTTTCCCTGGCGGCGCTGTGGCCCATGCTGGGGGTCTGGGGAAGCGGCACCTACACGCCCGAGTGGGAGCAGGAGCCCCCGGCGGAATTCGCGCCGTACCTGGCCTACCTCGCCGTCCAGCAGATACCGCGGGACCGGTGGTCGAACCGACTCTTCGACTACGACGCCACTCCCGCGGGTGCAGGCATTTGCGTCAGGGCCCCGGTCGCCCAGGCCTATGCGGCGAAGGTCCGGACCGATCCCCGGCGCAAGCTCCTCGGCCGCACCGGAGCCTCCCTCAGCGGCTGCGAGGACCATGACCTCGCCTTTACCGCAATCGACACCGGTCTGGGGACGGGAGTCTTCAAGAGCCTCTCGCTGGTCCATCTGATGCCCCGCGGGAGGGTCGCTGAATCCTATCTGCTGCGTCTTGTCGATGGGCACGCGTGTTCTTCCGTGATCCTTCATGCCCTGCGCGATCCGACCGCTCGCCCACCGCGCCGCAACCTGTTGTCATGGGTGAGGGAGACCCGGTTGCGCCGTGCCCTTAGCCCCATAGCTCTCAAGATACATGATGCGAAGCGCCGCGGCGAAGCGCGGGCATGGGCGCTCATCCGAAGTTCCAGCGAACAGAAGGTGACCTAGTCTCTGGATCTTCGCGTGCGGACCGGGCCGTGCGGCGACCTATTGGCGCCGGTCGTCCCCTGCGCGTTGTGATCCCCTCAGTCGACATCCCTCCACCGGTACAGGTACAACGGCAGCGGGGGCATCAATGTGCCGTCCCGGCTTAGCGCACATGGGGCGCTGTAATAAACTGGGGCTGGACCAGATCCAACAGCCGGGAACCAGCGTGTAACCCTACCTCCGGGCCGCTTGGGCGAGCTTTGCCATCACTGCCTTCTGGATGTGAAGGCGGTTCTCCGCCTCGTCGAAGATTACCGAACGAGGGTGGTCGAGAACGCACTGCTCAACCTCCTCGCCAGGGTGGGCGGGCAGGCAGTGCATGAACAGGGCTTCGGGCTTGGCCGCCGCAAAGAGCTTGGAGGTGACGGAGTAGGGACCCATGAGGGTCTTCCGGGCCGAGGCCTCTTCCTCCTTGCCCATGCTGGCCCAGACATCCGTATAGACCAGATCGGCGCCCCGGACCGCCTCCATGGGGTCGGTCGTGAACTGGAAGTCGATTCCCCGCTTCTCGGCTTCGAGAAGCGTCCGGATCCTCGGACCCGGTGCGTGGTTGACCGGCCCGGACAGGGTCACCTTCATCCCGAATAGGCTTCCGCCCAGGATCCAGGAATTGGCCATGTTGAAGGATGTGTCGCCCAGGAAGGCCACCTTTCGGCCCTTGAGCGAGGCAAGCAGGTCTCCCTTGGGGCCGGCCCAGCGCTCCGCTGCGGTGAATGCGTCGGAATACACCTGGCAGGGATGAAGGAAGTCGGTCAGCGCATTGATGACGGGAACGCTTCCCGAGGCGGCCAGGCGTTCGATTTCCCGATGGTCGTAGGTGCGCACGACTAGCCCGTGGACGTAACGGGACAGGACTCGTGCCGTGTCCTCAATCGACTCACCCCGGCCCAGCTGCAGGTCGTTTTTATTCAGGAAGAGCGGACTTCCGCCGAGTTCCCGGATGCCGACCTCAAAGGAAACCCGGGTGCGGGTGCTGGCCTTGGAGAAGATTAGGGCCCAGGTCTGGCCCGCCAGGGGCGTCTGGCCGCTTTGTCCCCGGTCGCGCTTCAGATCCCGGGCTAGCGCGAAGACCTCGCCGACCTCATGCGGCAGGAAGTCGGTCTCCTTGAGGAAGTGTTTCATCGGGGAAAAGGTGAAAATTAAAGACTTTGGCCCGCTCCAGACGAGAGGAAAAAGCTTTCCGGCATAAACGCCTATTTTTTGCGATAACAGCGCATGTCATAAGTATCTTATAATCAGATAGAAATAATGCTCTGTATCTATCGTCATGCGAATCTCAATGATTGGACTTCGCAGACATTTCATTGTCGCTTTGTTATGTATCTTGTTTTTATGCAATAACAAGAGACATAGACCGTCTCGCGATTGATCCACCAGAGGGCCCAGCTCTCTCGGGGAAGCTGTTGCCGGTCCAACTGCAGGAAGCCGGCAGGTGTTGGGGCCTGGCAGGCCTTCTCAGGCCCCAAGCGTGCCCAACGCCGTCCTGATGATCGAGACCGACTCTGCAAGTTCGGCCGCCGTCGCATTGAGCGGCGGAAGCAGCCGGATCACATTGCCTCCCGCCGAAACTGCCAGGAGGCCCCGCTCCCGGAGGGCCGTCACGTACCGCGCAGGGTCTCCCACCATCTGCAGCCCGACGAGGAAGCCGGAACCCCGCAACCCCGAGATGTGCTGCGGAAAGTCCTTGGGCAACTTGCCGAGGGCCTCGAGCCAGGGGGCGCTCTCCTTGGCTACATGGGTGAACAGGTTCTCCCTCTCCAGCACGTCAAGCACCGACAGGGCCGCCGCACAGGCGAGCGGAGTCCCACCGAAGGTCGTCCCGTGCATCCCGGGCTGGAAGAGCTCCGCCGAGCGCTCCCCGACCCACATTGCGCCGATCGGGAATCCTCCGCCCAGGCCCTTAGCCATCCCGATCGCATCCGGCCGGATCCCTGCGGACTCGAAGGCGAAGAACCGCCCGGTCCGGCCGATCCCGCACTGGACCTCGTCGAGCATGAGCAGGAGGTTGTTCTTGTCGCAAAGTTCCCTCAGCCCCTTTAGGAAGTCCGGCGTGCAGGCGTGGATGCCACCCTCGCCCTGGATCGTCTCGACCAGGATCGCCGCCGTCCCGGCGTTGACCAGGTCCGCGAAGCTTCTGAGGTTGTTGAGCTCCGCGAACTCGAACCCCGGGGTCATCGGCCGGAAGCCGTGCTGGATCTTCTCCTGGGGAGTGGCGCTCATCCCGCCGAAGGTCCTCCCGTGGAAAGCCTGCTTGGCGCACAGGACGGTGTAGCACTTGCCTTCCTCGCCGTTTGATTTTTTCACCCCATGGAGCCGGGCGAGCTTGATCAGGGCCTCGTTCGCC
Source organism: uncultured Opitutaceae bacterium (assembly GCA_903862935.1). Taxonomy (GTDB): domain Bacteria; phylum Verrucomicrobiota; class Verrucomicrobiia; order Opitutales; family Opitutaceae; genus Palsa-1447. Next base: position 71,833 of record CAIOZY010000036.1, on the reverse strand, counting down.
TCGGCCCCGCTGTTGCAGAAGAACACCCGGCCGGGGCCCGCATAGCCGACGATCCTCCGGGCGAGTTCGCCCTGGTTGGGGTTCCTGAAGAGATTGCTCGTATGGATGAGCTCGGCCGCCTGGCGCTGCACCGCGGCGACCCAGTCGGGGTGGCAGTGGCCCAGGGCGGAGACCGCGATCCCCGAGGTAAAGTCGAGGTACCGGTTGCCTTGGTCGTCCCAGACCCGGGATCCCCGGCCGCGTACCAGGGTCAAGGGGGCCCGGGCGTAGCTCTTGAGGACATGCGCGTCGTAGAGCTCGGCCGCGCTAGTCCTCGCTATGGAGGGTGGGTTATCCATGGACGATCTCCGTTCCGATGCCTTTTTCCGTGAAGATCTCAAGCAAAAGACTGTGCGCCAGGCGCCCGTCGACAAAGTGCACCCTCTGGACACCCTCCTGGAGGGCCCGCACGGCGCTCATGACCTTTGGTCTCATCCCCTTGTCGATCACGCCCTTTTTCTTCAGGTCATCGACTTGGCTTATCTTGAGGGTTGAGATCAGCGAGGCCGGGTCGGGAGGCGCCGAAAGGAGCCCGGGCACGTCACTCATGTAAACAAGCCGCCTGGCTCGCAGGGCGCTCGCCACCCGCCCGGCTACCAGATCCGCATTCACGTTGTAGGGCCGTCCGTCCAGCCCCTCGGCGACCGGGGAGATGACCGGTACGAATCCCTCGGCAATCTCCTTCTTGATGAGCTTTACCTTCACCTCGGTCACCTCGCCCACGTAGCCCAGGTCAACCTGGTTCCCGTCGTCATCAACTGTCAGCTTCTCGCAGACGAGAACGCTGTCGCCCGGCATTCCCTTCGGTTTGCCCTTCGCTGTGGCGATTGCGTCGCAGACGTCCTTGTTCACGATCTCGTCCAGAGTCCTCTTGACGATCGCAACCGTCGCCTCGTCGGTCACCCGCATGCCGTTTAAGAACTTCGCCTGAAGCCCGGAGCCCTCCATGGCCTTCGTGATCGCCTTTCCTCCGCCGTGGACCACGACGACGCTTATCCCCACCGCGGCGAGGAACGCGATGTCGTAGGCGACCCTCGTGTGGATCACCGGGTCTGGGTCGTCCATGAAGCTGCCGCCGTATTTGACGACGAAAATCGAGCCCCGGAAATCCTGGATGTAGGGAAGGGCCTCGAGCAGGACCTTGGCCTTGGCAGTGACCTCAGCGATGTCCATGGCAGGTCAGCCCGCGCGGCCGAGGGCCGCGCCGAGGTGGGAGAAGAAGATGACAGCGCTCACGTTTTCTTGGTGCAGAATGAATTAATAACGCGCTCTACGGGAAAATTTCCACAAAAATGATGAGGCATCAGCTTCGCGGGGAAAAATTCGGCTTCACTCCGAAGCCCCGGAGCCTCACTTCTTCTCACCGTGCCGAGCACCGCATCCTCGTTTAAATCCCGCGCCGAACACCGCGCGTGGCTTGCCGGCCAAGCGGCGCTGCCCGCGGGCTTCCGCACCGGCACGGCCCGCTTCGAGTTCACGCCCCGGGAGGCCCCGCTGCCGGCGAAGATGGCGCTGACCGTGATCGCCCTCGACAAGCCGACGGCCGACTTTGCCGCCGTCTTCACGAAAAACGCGTTCCCCGGGGCCCCGGTGATCATTGGGCGCAGGCGACTTGAGGAGCCCGCACTCGGCGCAATCGTCATCAACAACAAGATTTCCAACGTTTGCGCACCGGGCGGGGTGGAGGTGGCCGAGCGGATCTGCGGCGAGGCGGCAAGGCTTGTGGGGTTCGGCCCGAAGGAGATCTGGCCGAGCTCTACCGGGGTCATCGGCTGGGGGCTTCCCGAAGGGGCCATGGTCGCGGCGCTCCCGAGTGCGGTCGCGGCGCTCAGGGGCGATTCGATCCTGCCTGCCGCCGAGGGGATCGTGACAACCGACCTCTACCCAAAGATTCGCCGCGCCCAGGTCGGCGAAGGCTCGATCGTGGCGATTGCCAAGGGGGCCGGAATGATCGAGCCGAACCTCGCGACGATGCTGGTCTTCATCCTGACCGACCTTGCCGTCCCGAGGGCGAAGCTGAGGGAAATACTCCGGGAGGCCGTCGAGGGCAGCTTCAACTCGATCAGCATCGACAGCGACATGAGCACCTCCGACACCGTGATCCTCGCCTCGTCGGGCCGGGTCCCGTGCCCGGACACGGCGGCCTTCGGAAGGGCCCTGGGGCAGGTCTGCTCGGACCTGGCCGAGGACATCGTCCGGAATGGCGAGGGGGTCCGCCACGTGATCCGGGTCAGGGTGACCGGGGCTCCGGATGCGGCTCTCGCCCGGGGGATCGGCAAGTCGATCGTGAACGCCCCGCTTTTCAAGTGCGCCGTCGCTGGAAACGACCCGAACGTTGGCCGGCTTGTCTCGGCCGTCGGAAAGTATGTCGGCCCGTCCGCCCCCGGGGCCGACCTGTCGCGTCTGCGGATCAAGATGGGGGGCGTGGAGATCTTTTCAGGCGGTGTCTTCCAGCTTAACCCCGAGAAGGAGAAGGCGCTCGCCGCTCACCTGCGGTCGGCCGAGCTCTACCAGAGCGCCCCGCCGAAGGACGGGGTCTTCTCACCGCCCATCGATTTTCCGCGGCACGAGCGCTGCGTCGAGATCGAGGTCGAGTTGGGAGCGGGCTCCGCGGGGGCCACGATCCTGGGGGGCGACCTCACCCACGAGTACGTGAGCGAGAACGCCGACTACCGCAGCTAGCCGGGGCCCGTCTGCGGCGGCGGCTACTGGTTCACGTGAACCACCTTCGCCGGAGGGAAGCCGTTGAAGTAGGTCGCCGACGCGTGGCTGTAGGCCCCGATGTTGACGCTGTAGACGAAATCCCCGCGCTCCAGGTTGGGCAGGTTCTCGGCCATCGACACCACGTCCAGGGCGTCGCAGGTCGGCCCGAACACCGAGCAGATCTGGGTCGGGCCCTTTTCGAAGGAGAGGATCGGGTACTTGCAGTGGTCGAAGATGACCCCGGAGTAGGTGTGGTAGACACCGTCGTTGATGTAGTAGCAGCTCTTCCCGTCCCGGACCGCCTTGCCGATGATCTCGGAGACGGCGTAGCCCGCGGAGGCCACGAGGAACCGGCCCGGCTCGGCTAGAATCTGGATGTCCGGGGAAAACAGCCGCTCGATCTCGGTGCGGATCACCTTCGCCAGCTCCCGGAAGGGCTTCACCGTCGCGTCGTACGGCGCGGGGAAACCTCCCCCGATGTCGATCAGGAACATCTTCTTGTAGCCGCGGTCGGCGGCCTCCTTGAAGACGTTCGCCGTGAGGTTAAGGGCCTGGACGTAGTTCTCGAAGTTGGTGGTCTGGCTCCCCACGTGGAAGCTGATCCCCTCGACGGTGAGACCGACCTTGTCAGCTTCGAGGATCAGGTCCACCGCCTCCCCGGGCGCAGCGCCGAACTTCGAGGAGAGCTCAACCATTGCGCCCGTGTTCGGAACCTTGAGCCGAAGGGCTAGCCCCGCGTTCGGGGCGTGCTTCTTGATCTTCCGGATCTCCTCGAGGTTGTCGAAGGTGACCAGGGGCTTGTAGCGGTTCAGCTGCTCGAGCGTATCGGTCGGCTTCGTGGGGTTGGCGTAGATGATCTTGTCCCAGATCCAGTCCTGCCGCTGCTTTGCCGGCATCCCCTTGATGTTCTCGTGGACGATCATGAACTCCGGCATCGAGGCGACGTCGAAGCTCGAGCCCTCCTTGAAGAGGGTCCGGACGATCGCGGGGTCGGGGTTTGCCTTGACCGCGTAATACACCTGCACGCGGGGCAGGTAGCGGCGGAACTGGCGGTAGTTCCGGCGCAGCTCCTCGTGGTCGATCACGAAAAGCGGGGTTCCGTGCTCCTTGGCGAGTTTCTTGAGCCGCGCTGGCGCGATCATCGGGTGTGTGTGGGTCTAGTCGTTTGCCGTGACGAGGAAGTTCTGGAACTGCCACGGATCCTTGAGATCCAGCCCCGGCTTGTTGTAGCCCTTGAAGGCGCTGGCCTGGCCCTTGAGGGGTGTCCAGTCGGAGGCCTTCGAGATCCACTTGCCGAGGTACGGCTTGGAGACCTTAAGCACGTAATCGTGAGGCAGGTCGTCAGGGACGCGCAGCCCCTGGTCGGGGTTCTCGATCATCCACATTGAGGCTGCCACGACCGAGATGGCGACCTGCATCGTCGTCGCGTTCTGGTGGGGCACCAGGCGGCGGGACTGCTCGATCGACAGGTCGCTTCCGACCCACCAGGAGTTGTACGGGTGACCCATCAGGAGCGCCCCGAGAATGTCGGCGCCGCTCGTGATCTCGTCGTTCATAATCCGCTGGTTCTCGACCAGGCGGTAGCCGTAGCCGCGCATCTCGTTCAGAGAGGCGATCGCGCTGTCGCACGGGCAGTAGGCGTAGTGGACTGTGGGCCGGTAGACTGCCCGGCCCTTCTCCCAGACGGTCAGCTTGTCCGAGATCGTGAAGGCCTCGCCGTGGCGGACCACCATCCCAAGGATGCTGTAGTTCGGAACCCACGAGCGGACCCAGGTATTGATCCCCATCCTGGCAAGGCAGATCTGGTTCTTCGGGCCAGTCTTGTGGCTGTAGGCCAGGGCGGGGAGCGTCTTCTCGTGGGTGCCCCAGCCCATCTCGGCCGTGGTTGTCCCCTCCTCGCGGAAGCCCTCGATGCTCCAGGTGTTGACGAACTCGTCCACCTGCTTTGGCTGGTCGGTGATCTGGGTGTCCCGCTCGCTGCAGTGGATCACCTTCACCCCGAGCTTGCGGGCCAGGCGGTTGAAGGACCAGGTGCGGATCAGGTCGCGGACCTCCTCGGCGGCCCGTCCCTTGACCAGCTTGTCCTCGAGCATGCTCTCGCCGATGTCGATCAGGCCCTGCTTGGTGAAGTGGGAGATAAGCCCGGGGTTCGCCCCGTGCTCGATGACGGCTGTCGGACCCTTCTCCTTCCACTTGGCGGTCATCTGGCGCACCTTCATGTGCCGCCAGTACAGGGTTTTCTCCGTCGGGTGCTTGTTCGGGGCGCCGGCGTACGGGTCCCACAGCTCGGTCGACGTGTTGACGTACATGATCCCGTGGTCGTGGCACCACTGGAGGATCTCGCAGGCGTCGATGTTCCAGGCCAGGTCGATCAGCAGGTCGCCCGCCGCGAGGTGCTTGCCCAGAAGCCGGCCCATGTTCGCCCGGGTCACCCGGTCGCGGACGAACCGGACGCCCTTGCTTGTCCAGGGCTTCAGCTTCGCGGCCCGGTTTTCGAAGTCCATGACGGTTATGTTCTGCGCGGGAACCCGGATGGACTTGAGCAGGATGGGCAGCGTGCACTCGGCGACCGCGCCGTAGCCTACAAAGAGGATCTTTTTGTCGAAGTTGATCATGGGTGGTGTGTGTGACTTAGGTTCGGCGGAATCGCTCCGCTGACAAGCAGTTTAAACAAGCCCCGCGGTCTCGTCCCAACCCTGCCACAGGTTGAGGGTCTGCACTGCCTGGCCGCCCGTCCCCTTGATGAGATTGTCCTCGGCGGAGGTGATGACCGCGTTGCCCGTTCTCGGGTCGAGCACTGCGGAAATGTCGATCCGGTTCGTCCCCACGACGTGGGCCGTGTCCGGGGTCTCCCCGCTCGGCAGGATCTGGACGAAGGGGGCCGAGCCGTACGCCCGTTTCCAGCAGGCGTAGATAGCCTCGATGGTCGTCCCCGGGGTCCCGGGGACCGTGATCGTCGTCGCGATTCCGAAGCGCATCGGCGCCAGGTGCGGGTTGAACTGGATCACGGTCTTGGCCCCGGTGTGGAGCTCGAGCTGCTCCTCGATCTCTGAAAGGTGCCGGTGCCTGACCAAGCCGTACGCCTTGGCGCTCTCGGCCCGCTCGACATAGAGGTAGGTCTCCTCGACCTTGCGGCCGGCACCGCTAACGCCGCTGAAGCTGTTGGCGACGATGTGCTCCCGGGTGACCAGGCCCGCCTTGAGGAGCGGGACCAGGGGCACGAGGATGCTCGTTGGGTAGCAGCCGGGGGAGGCGACGATCTTAGCCTCGGCCTTCCAGGACGGCGGGGTGATCTCGGGCAGTACGTACCGGGCGCATGAGAGCAGCTCGGGGGCGTGGTGCTTGCCGTAGTAGCGTTCGTAGGTGGCCAGGTCCGCCACTCGGAAGTCGGCGCTCAAGTCGATGATACGCTTACCCGCGGGGACCAGGGCCCGCGCAAACTCGGCCGAGGCACCGTGGGGGAGGGCGAGGAAGAAGAGCGGGACGTCCCCCTTCGCCAGGGCGACGGGGTCGGAGGCCGAGAACACGATTCCCTTGTCTATCCCGCGGACGCTGGGGATCACCTGGGCCAGGGGCTTACCCGCGTGGGTTCGGGAGGTCACTGCGGCGAGTTCGGCCTTCGGGTGCTTGAGCAGCAGCCTGACCAAGACCTCGCCCGCGTAACCGGATGCTCCGATGATGCCGACTTTCATAGTTTTGAGAAGATCGCAAGCGGTCGCAAAGGACGCCAGTTGGAATTTATGCGTTAAAGAGAGAACCCGAGCGCGACGGTCAGGACCGCCCGTCCCGCCGCGGCTGGGTTGGAGATCCTGGGGAGGATCCCCTGCTTGAGGTAGGAGCTCGTTGCCTGCGTGTAGGCCCAGCCCACGGAAGCGCGCAGCTGCCGGGTAAGTTGAACAGGCACCGTCACGCCGAGAAGCCAGTACTCGCCCCGGGACTCGATTGCCGGTGAGGCGCCGTTTACCGCAGAGCTGAGCTGGGTGTCCCCGGCCGTGGCCGTGACGTCGGCCTCGGTGCCTAGGGAGGAAAGGGGAACCGCGGCGACCGCGGTCAGTTCGTAGGTGGCGCCCCGTCGGGCGAGGTCGTAGTAGGCTTTCGGCGTGACCCGGACTCCAAGGGCACTCCAAGTCAGGCCAACGCTCGGCTCGAACCTCGACCGGTAGAACCCCTTCCCAACCGGAGCCCGGGGATAGGTATAGAGCGTGCAGCCCGGAACGAGGCTGAGGTGTGCGGGGAGGGAGATCGAGTAGGAAGCGTACGGGTCGAGCTCCGGGTCGGACTGGCCCGGGACCTTCGCTGAAATGGGGGTGCTGGCCCAGACCCCGAGACTCAGGTCTCCTGCGGTCGCCTCGACCCAGGGCTGGAACGAGGGTCCTCCCAGGCGCTCGCCCCGGAAGACGTACTGGGAGGCGTACGAAGTCATTACCGAGACCGAGACGGGAGCCTGGGCTTGGGATGACGAGGCGGCCGCGCACAGTGCGGCAACCCCGAGGATCATGGATTTTGCGTTGGAAATTACGGGAGTCATTGCATGGCAAGGCAGGTCGGACCGCGAGCCGCTTTTGAAGGCCAAAAAAAAGCCGCCGGGCTGCAGAGCGCCGGCGGCATTGAAAAAACAGTCTCTTTCGAGGCTTAGCGCTTTGAGAACTGGAAGCGCTTGCGGGCGCCGGGCTGTCCGGGCTTCTTGCGCTCCTTCTCCCTCGGATCGCGCTTGATGTGGCCGGCCTTCTTCAGGGCCGGGCGCAGCTCCATGTTCATCTTTTGGAGCGCCCGGGCGATCCCGTGCGCCACCGCCCCGGCCTGGCCGGAGACGCCGCCGCCGGTGACGTTCACGAGGACGTCGATCTTGTCCCGGAGGCTGACAGTGAGGAGAGGGGCGTAGGCCTGCTTGGCGAAGTTCTCGTGGCTGAAGTAGCGCTCGAACTCGCGGCCGTTCACAAGAAGCTTTCCGGTGCCCTCGTGGAGGCGAACCCGGGCAACCGCGGTCTTGCGGCGGCCGGTTCCGGCGAAAATGGTGGCGGGGGTGGTCGTCATGGTCGTTGTCGGACTTAAATCTTGACCGGGTTCTGGGCCTCGTGGGTGTGCTTCGGCCCGGCGAAGACCTTGAGCTTTGTGAGCATCTTGGCCGCGATCCGGTTCTTCGGCAGCATCCCCTTGACGGCGTGCTTGATGATGAAGGCCGGGTTGTGCTCCCGCATTAACTTGATGCTGCGGACGCTCTCCCCGCCTACAAAGCCGGAGAAGAACATGTACTCATTCTGCTCCTCTTTCTTGCCGGTCAGGACGACCTTGTCGGCGTTGATGATCACGACGAAGTCCCCGGTGTCCACATGGGGGGTGTAGGTCGGCCGGTGGCGTCCGCGGATAATGTTGGCCGCCTTGACCGCGAGACGGCCCAGCACCTGGCCTTCGGCATCAATAAGATACCAATTGGGCTTCACCGTCTCCTTCTTGGCGAGGAAAGTTTTCATGGGAAAAGGGGTTAACAGCTAGGCTTTTGGGAAGGGGTGTCAACCCTCGTTTTGGAGGGAAGCGTTTTGGAGGGAAGTTGAGCCCCGAGAAGGGGCTGGGCATGGACCGGGGCAGCCGCGCGCCGTCATCCGCCGGAAAACCCATTGACAGGGACCGAGGGAGTGCCAACGTTCACCCTTCCTTTATTGCAGGGTGGAGCAGCCTGGTAGCTCGTCAGGCTCATAACCTGAAGGTCGCTGGTTCAAATCCAGCCCCTGCACCCAATTTGAAACCTCCAGAAACCTCTGGAGGTTTCTTGTTTTCAGGGGGTTGCGAAAGTCCATCTGACGCAGTTTTGGAAATGAAACATCAGGCAACTTGGGGCAACTTCGTGAAAGCGGTGACGTAGTTCAGGACGTAGTCTTCGAGAGAGAGGTAGTTGGTTAGCCCCAGCCGATAGAAATCGCCCGAAATTGCCTTCCCCCTCCAGGACCTCTCGGGGGCATTTCAATGATCGAGTCCCAGCTCGAATCGTGAACCGCTGGTTCTGGCCCCCGCTTACGCGTCTTGCGATAGGGTCGGAGTAAACCACATCTCCGTTCCGCGATGATAAGCGATGATTTAGGTAGCTCGCCCAATTCTGGTTCGGCACCGCTCAGGATTGCCCGGAACTACGAATGCCTGTGTACTCCAGTTCGCATTATGGACACGCCCGGTTCCATTGAATTTCTCAGGTTTGACGGCTGGCGCCAATTCTTCGCGGCGAATCTAGCCGGCGAGGCGTGGCAGACGGTCTACGGCCAGATCGAAAGCATACAGGAGGACGGCCTCATCTACAGCGCCCTCATTCCAGACGAACAGGTGAAGAAAGCGCTCGAAGATCACTGCTGGGATTTACAGGCAGGAAGCGGGATGCCAGGAACCTCGCAATCCGGCCACGGCAAAAGCGCGAAAGTGAGCTATGATCAATATGGCTTTCTCGGGGGAGTGGAACCGCTGATATTTTGCCGAAGTTTCCACACCGGACCCGAAAGCTTCCGCGAAATTTCTGAGGAATTCCGCCATTTTCACAATCTTTACCAAGGCAAGAAGCGCGAGGAGTTCATCAAGGACGACGAGGCTGGTAATCCGGAGGTGGTGGCGCGGATCCTGCCAACGCGGGTGGAAGTCCGGACGAAGGAAATCCGGCAATTTCTCGCTATTAAAAACATGCACCTTTCGATCCAGCTCGACATCAACCGCTATTCGGAAGCGCCGCTGGAGAAACTCGCCGACGAGGAGCACGAGCGAATCGTTCGCGAATCCGACCATTCCTTTCACTGGGGCGTCCGGGACTGCGACTTCCGGAAACCATATCGCACACACGCCTACTTCTGCGGCAAGAAGCTCCTCGCTCCGCTGCCCAAAGAAGAATCCGGCTTTTGGCCGTACAAGGACGCAGCGGGCGAAAAATATCCGACCTTTATCATTGGGCGTGATGAGCAAGGTCACGACGTCGAATTCACCTGCGATCACACGAAGCTAAAAAATAATTTCGGAGCCAATCCGGACGCACCGAACTATCTCACGCCCGTGCATTTCCGCGCCGACGTGCTCGGGAAGTACTATAGCCATTCCGAACGCTACTCGGTCGAGGACGGCTACCTGCGTGCGGGCAGCAAGTGGGGCCTAAAGATGGACAACGACCACGGCGACCGCGTGGTCGTTTTCCTCGGCGACCTAGGTCGCGATCTGCCCGAACCTGAGCGGCCCTACTGGCGCAGCTTCAACGTTCTTCCGGACGGCCCCCCGCTGAGCAAAACTGCCTTCACCCGCAGCATCCGTGGCAGGTTTGCCGATCCGGGCCGTCCAGATCTCGCATTCAAGAACCTTTTCCGATTCTTTTCCGAGAAGTGGAAGGCTAAACACGGCTGGGACCTCTTTCTTCCGCTGGCAGAAGACGACGCGCACCATTTCACAACACTGCGCATCCCAATCCATAACGATCAGGGCGAATTCGACGGCCAAGTGCAATCGCTGACCAAACTAGTCATCGATTCCCTTAACGAGGTCGAACTGGCCAAGGGCCTTTCGCTTCCGCCTGAGACGAAGGGCATCTCCAAATTCGAGGCCTACTTAAACGCCAACAAGGTAAAGAATGCGTCGGCTATCATCCATTTTCTTCGCGACCTTCAGGACCTGCGTTCGACCGGTGTCGCCCATCGCAAGGGCAGTAAGTACAAGAAAGTGGCCAAGACCTTCGACCTTGAGAACAAGGAACTCAAGGAAGTTGCGGCTAGCCTCTTCACCTCAGCGCTCAGCGCACTGCGGGAACTGGGCAGTGTATTCTTGCCGGACGAGGAATGGGACCCAGAAAAACGCTAAGTGACCAGGTTTCATTGATTGCTCAGCGACTGTTTGTAACGGTGATCGAGAGACAGATCGAGCGAGCCGGTCATTAGATGGCGTGTTGCCAGGAGCGAGTCCTTGAAGGCTCGATTCGATGTCACTCCGTCGAGGAGCATGGCGAGGTGACCAAGGTTTATGAACCAGCAATTCATAAAGGGCGGCCCTGCGGCACGTGGGCGATGGAGCGAAAGTTGGTTTTCCAATTGAGCGAGTGCTTTAATTCGATTTTGAACCTTCGCGAGTTGCTTCGCGTACTCCGGCGATTTAGCGCTGATCTGAGCGTGCTGAACCGTCTGCATGATTTGAGAGACGATCGCCCGGGACTGGAGTGCTCCAAAATCAAGGAGGCTAAGCGCCACCCGCTCAACCGAACGATTTCGCCATTCTACACGTTCAGTCACTCCTTTGCAGTTGAGATCGAGGTACCCCTGCTGGCACAGCACGAGCTCATGTCCCGCCATTTGTTCCATTGCGGCAAGCAAGCTGTCTGAGAGATCGACAAAAATCGTGACATCCTGTCCCGACCGAGAAGTGCGGCACAGAGTCTTTCGCTTGAACTCAAGGAAGATGATCAAATCGTCCGTTTCGACGACAGCGTCGCACTCGCCCGTCGTGCCGCCAACCTGGTAGATCCCCGATTTCACATGGATTCCATGGGCAGCCAACTCTCTTCGGACGTATACCTCAAAGGCGATACCGACGCTGCCATCGAAATTCCGTACAAAAGGACGAAGCGCAGCAGCGACCGCCTCATAGAGGGCAGGAGCACACCACGAACGGTTCAGCAGTATGTAATGTCCGGATGGAGTTTGAACGAGTGGCCGGAACCAGAAATCTACCTTGGTTTGATCGTGAGGTAGAAGATAACTCTGGTTCGGGGCCGCCTGATGGCAAAAGGCATTCAGCACTTGGTTGAGAGCAACCCCAGTCAAGCCAGGAATCTTGATAGCATCCGGAGTAAAAACGAACGGAGTATGTGGAGAGCCGGGCAAATGAAGCACCGCCTCCGCGACAAGTGCTATCTGATCGATGCTGGCCCCAAGGATCTTCCGAGCAATAGCGTCGTCGACCCAACTAAAAAGGCCACGTAAGACCGAAGCCACCGTGCTGGGTCGCCCCTGGAGGAGCGTGAACATTCCATCGAAGAGAGTAAGCTCCTGAAGGAGCCGCGGTAGTGGCTCACCGGCCCGGAAGAGTACTTCGAAAATATTGTAGGGCTCGATGTCGAACGTCGCGGCAAAAGCCTGCGCGAGCTTAACCGCCTCTTCGCACGCTTCCCGCTGCTTTGAGGGGTCCCTGACAGAGGCGTCCAGGTGCTTAACGCAGATATTGAGGAGGAACGCCCATGGGACACCAGGATCGCGGGTTTTCCCAACGGTATCGGCTTGGCGCGCCACATGATAGCGCTCGATTGCCGGATCGTAACTTGCGGCCAAGGCGTTGAAGATGTTCGAAGCCACATTCAATCCGCCCGCGCGTTTAACTCCACTTTCGATCCGCCGAGCAATGGCTTCTTGAATTGATTCCGAGATCTGCACCCGACCGCCGTGAATGGCAGCATCGTACCCAAGGCTGCGAAGGTACTTCACCGCTTCGGCAATCGCGACTTGGCGCGAATGAAATTTGCGCAGCAAGTCGGTGCTATGGCGCAAGCTACCGTTATAGAGTTGGTCGTGAATAGCGGCACTCGCGAGTGCCGTCCTCCACGCTTCTTTGTTGGATAGCGGAGGAGCCTTCCACTGATTCTGACGCGTTGCATCCCGAATCGTCTCAAGGAATACATCGTACGGCTGAATAGGAGTTCCGTCGGCAAAATGCCTTATTAGAAGCTGGTGCTTGACTACCTGGAGGTCGGTGCCGCCGGCTTTACCATCCGTTGCTCGTTCGAACACCGAGCGAATCTGGCCAAGGAGATGATCACTAATTTCTCGTAGCGAGAGTGTGTTGCCGGCCTTCATCCCAAGATGTGCGTAAATTTCCCCTAGGTCCGAAATCTCCTTAGGTATCGAGGGACGGACCCCATCTACGAGTGAACGAAAGGTCACCTCATCATTATCATAGTTTTGCATGGGCCTCTGCTGGCGTTGAGTACCGACGTGCTCCCCGGCTATCCTCTGCCAGAAGCGGAAAAAATATAGCTGCGATTGTGATCCGTCAACAATCGCACAAAGCCTGGAACTTGTTCGAGGACTTCGTGAGCAGTCTAGGCCACCGATTTCAAACGACGCAGGGCCGATTGGCGGTGCTTTCGGCCGAGCAACGAGTCGCCAGAGGCTATAGCTGCTACTTCCCCGTAGCGGTAACGCCAAGTACCCGGCAAAACTTCGACCGGATTCAAAGCGCCGTCTCTTGTCATTCTCCAGATTGTGATGCGACTGACGCTCAACAGAGCGCTGACCTCTCTCTGCGTAATGAGCAGTCGTTCAGTGCCGCCGACCTTGCGAGCGTCGGACAAATCGGACTTTCCTGAAATGAGCCGCTCGACCGACCCTCGTTCATCAATCGAAAGGGAGGCGTCTGTACTGAGTAGAGTTTCCAAGATTGCCTTACTCGTCGTATTCATGGGGGGACAGAGCGGGACCGCTTTAGTCACGACTCGGAAGTCGGATGAAGCCGTCCGCCAACCGGCGGACCTGTTTCTTCGGAAGCCGCTTGTTCCGAAGACCAGGAATCGGGATGAGAACCCGACGCGCCATGAGCCGGTAGATCGAGGGCCTAGACACCCCCAAGATAGAAGCCGCTTCGGCAACCGAGTAGGTAAGTTTCTCACTGAGCGAGGATGCTGCCTGACAAACGTCATCGACGATGACGGAACTGGTGAATTCATTGGTTTCCATGCGCGAATTATCGCGCGACCGAGCGATGCGAAATAGGGGGAGAATAGCCTCAGATCGTCCCCCAATTTCGAGTGAGGGCTGACGACCTCAAATGAGGTCCGACTCTCAAATGAGGCCCGACTCCCGGAAACTGTACCATCCCTTCCCGAGCGGGTCTGCCGAGGCTCGACCTACAATTACGTGGTCAAGGAGGTCGATCTCAACCGTCCTCGCCGCTTCCCGGAGTAGGCGGGTCAATTGGACATCCGCGCTGGAAGGGGCGCAATCCCCGCTCGGATGATTGTGGGCGCAGACTATCGCGCTGGAGGACTCCCGAATAGCGACCCTAAAGACCTCCCGAGGATGGGCCAATGCGGCGGTTGCCGTTCCCGAGGTCACTTCCACCCGCTTAATCAGCCGGTTCTTCCGATTCAGGCATAGCACCCAGAACTTCTCGATATCGAGACCCACGGCCACTGGATTCAAGTAGCTGGCGATCAGCTCGGCTCGATTGAGGATCGGCTGCTCGCCATTGGAAGTGCTCATCGCTCGCCGGGCGATCTCCATGATCGCGACAAGCTGTTGCGCCTTGATGCGGCCTATACCCTTAAGCCGCTGAAAGTCGGTCAAGTGCCAGGATGCCAGCCGTGCAATTGAGCCGGCTTCAACCATGAGTCGCGATGCGAGGGTCAGGACATCGTGTCCCCGGGTGCCGCTCCTGAGCAGAATTGCGAGCAGCTCGGTGTCACTGAGGGCCGAGACTCCGAAGTTTTCGAGCCGCTGCTGCGGCCTTTCGTTGCAAGCAGTCGCCCGCAGGCGGTTCTCGGATGGAGCATAGTCTCTAAGTTTGAGGTCCAGCGTGCCTTGATTCATGTGCATCAGGCGCGGATGCGCTCCCCGCTCGGGCGTCGATGCCCGGTTGTCGAGGTGCGCCTCGCGCGCTGGGCCCGTGAGGGCACGCCATGCCACGGCCCAGGCCGCCGAGAGCGGAGCCGGCACGGCTCCGCCCGAGGGGGAAGGCCGGTTAAGGCCGCGAAGAGGTGGAGCGCAGGCGAAGCCGAGCAATACCTTGGCGGCGTGGCAAAATCGGGCAGCGTGCGGGGTAGTAGCGAACTTACAGGACCACTTCTGTGCCATGCTTTATTGCCGAGTCTACGGCTTGCCGGAACGGCCCACAGAGCCCAGTCTCACGCAATGCGCTGGCATGATTTACCCTGCCGTACCGGCGTCGCAAAATGAGTTTCCCTACAACAGTCGCCTTCTTTTTCGGTTCTGGCATCTCCTTCGACTCTTACAAGCCGTTCGGCCCTGGCGTTGGGACTGTGGGGAACATCACTCGGCGCGTCTTAAGCGAGCAATTGCGGGAAACCGGAAGGATCTTCGTTCCGGCGCCTGCCGGTACCGATCCGATGTTTCTGGATACTGGGCGACGGGCTCAGGGATTCTTGCTTTACCTCAAAGGCGAGCTGGACGGCTAACTGGGTACTGCCGTCCGATGCTGCGACGGGCACCTGGGGCGGCAGCGCGACGGCGGCTGCCGGCAGAACCCAGTCAGCCTTCACGCTGTCGGCACCCACGGTCACGGTGGCCGTCGCGCCATTCAACGGCCCTCCCGTGGCCGTCAGGGTATAGGTTCCGGAATTGGCCGGCACCGGGATGGCGTAGCCTCCGGAGGTGGACGTGACCGCATGCCAGTCCCCCTTGCTGGGCGTCACGGTCACGCCGGAGATGCCCTCCCCGGGATCGTAGACCCCGTTGGAATTGGCGTCCTGATAGGCAACGCCGGTGATAAAGACCGTATTCGCGGTTCCAAAGGGCAGATCGCTCGTCGTCAGGAACTCACTACTCGCCTTGAACAGGGTAAGGACCTGATTCCCGCTGGAACCCGGCGACACATCGATCCCGACCATGCGGGTATGCCCGAGGGCGAAGTTCGGGAAGATCGGCAGGGTGTCCCCTTGGCTAAGGAAGCTCGGCGGCGGACTCCACGAGGTCGGGTCGGCGATGAGCTGCGAAAGGAGCCATTCCCTGGCGCCGATGTACGAAGCGTAGAGATTGGCCTGCGAGACCTCGGCATAGTTGACGTATTTGCCGAAACCATCGATGACCTAGAGCTTCGAGCGATCACGACTTCAAAGACCGTCTGTTTCTCCCGGCGGACTCCTTTTCCCTCATTCCGAGTCCAAGCCCTTGAAAAGGCCCTAAGACATCTAGAGTTACTTAAGGGTGATCCCCAACTGTGCGTGTTTGGACAAAATGAGATACAGTCATTGAGCGAATCTTTTCGCTCGTTGAAGTGTCGCAGTCAGTTGCCGGAACTAATGCGGCTTTTGATCATACTTCAGGGGATTTGTGGTAATGAGGTGAGGTCTGAGGCCAAGAAAAAATGGATGAGCGATTTACTCGGGCTCCTGGATGCGCAAAATGCTACGATTTTCGATTCTCCCGAAATACTGGATGGAGCCCTTGGCGATCTAAAGAAAGCGTGTAGTGGCAATATCATTCTCGAGGATGGGTCGCACTTCGAGCAGGCAGCCGGCCGTTTTTGCGAAAAGCTGAGAACTTACAGCGAGCGAATAACTAGCTCGGAGTAAAATGCTATGGAGGACACCCGAGCCGCATCACTAACGGAAATGATTTCCGAATGGCTGCCGAGTCCCCATGGATCGGAGAACTCCGACGAGGGATGAAGCTCCTGGTCTCGGTGCACGAGGTAGAACGGGGAACCGGGGCGAAATTCAAGGCTGTCGCTCGATTGAAGGATGGTTTTTTGCATCGTCTCGACCTGGGTCGTCCGCTTGGCCCATTTTATGCCGGCCAGCGGCTCCTGCGCCCGCAGCAACCTTTGGTCGTCGAAATTGGATCTCCCGTGAGGGCTGACAGCGAGGCGCTGGGATGGGAGCGCCTTTGGCCAACTCCGCCGATGTGATTCGCGAATATTCCAATCCGACCGGAGTCTGGAACTCCCGTGTAGCTACCGCCGACTGCGCCGAACATCTGATTCTCGAAACTGGCCTCGTCCCCTGAAAAAGCCGGCATCGCTACACGCTGGAAAGGAATCTCTTCACCGGCTAGGCTGCGTGCGAGATTCCGGGCGATCAAGGTCTTGCCGACACCCGTAGGGCCCGTGAGCAAAATCTTAGGGATTGAATTAGAATGGATTCGGGAGATTCCAAGTGATTGGCATTTCTTACGAAAGTCGGTCTTGAAGCGTTCCATCTGACTTTCGGCTTCGCTTGTACTGTTAGGCTTCATATGCCCGATCCTGATGATCTTGATCAACTCCTCCCGGTCATGCCTGCCAATTGAAATCAATGAGAGATACCGGCGTCTCCAACTCTCGAGCTCTTCGATAACACGGCGCATTTCTCCAAAACTCAACGTGAGGAGCGCATTTTCGACATCTTCACGCCGAGCGAGACCGGAAAGCCGCACATACTGCCCCACCCGCAACCCGGCGGTTTCGGGTTCAGTGTCTGGGGAGCGGACCAAAGGTGCGAGTTCGTTCCGTAGCCAGTCGGCAAGGCGACTTTCCTCCACCACTTGCCAAGATGGAGAAATCAAAATACGCGAGGCCCTGAGACCATAACCGTCAATTGCACGCTGCCAAGTCGCCAACACCTCAGCAGAGATCGGTTTAAGATCGTAGAGAATAACTACGGCTAGGTTGGCAGCGTCCTTCGCCCAAGGTATGATGGGATGTTGAGCGACATAAGCCGACCAATCTAAATCTTCCCCCAAATACACGAAGTAGAGTCCACTCGATGCCAACGTCTCGTCGTTACCCACGATACTTCTAACCCAAGCCGGCGTTTCCTTACCAATAGTGATCATTTGGCCGCGACTTTGCTGCTTAGGTCTCATCTCTACCTTCCTGCTGAAAATGGCCAAAGAGCGCGCCATAACAGGCCATTACCGCAGCCAATCCGACACCCACCTTAAGGCAAGCGGCAATGACATAGTCCTCTGGAGTGGCCATCCAAGGATTGGTTAGTGGAATGCGCCGAAGTACGCTCCGGGAAGCGGCGCTGTTTTTCCCCTTAGGCACCTTCGCTTCACTCCAGAACGTTCGAGTGGCAACTCTCCGCTTCACGCAAAAATCGAGTATTGCCGCCCCTACCCAGGCAGTTCGGCTTCGATGCGATACAAGTTCTACAAGGGGAAGTCGAAAGTCCGGCCATTTAAGCAAGGCGTGCCGCATGTGTCGGTGGAACGTGGAGAAATCTCCCATTTCCGAACACCGCGTCAGCGAATATAGACCCTCCTCAAGTACCGGTGCTGGCATATTGAGATCAGTCTTTCCCTGAGAAAAGCGCAGATAGGGATCGGGAACAGGCTCTGCGAGGAATTCACGTCGCTCGCTGTTGAGCCAGTTAGCCAGCCGGCTGAGCATGGCAAACCGAAGAGAGCGCTCCTCAAGGCGATCGCTCGGCTTTCGCCCCAGATGCCAATCGGGTGGTTGTACGAGGACCTGACCACGATGCACCGGCAGCAAGACTGACGCCGAGGTCTCGACGAGATCGTCGCTATGGTCGACCTCGTCGTCGGCGCCCTCATCCTCGTCGCGCAGATCTATCTCCGAGTCAAATATCGATGGCTCGGAGTCTGCCGCTGCAGGAGCTTCGGGATCCCACTCCTCGACTTCTTCATCCTCGGCCTCGATACGCGCATCGAGCTCATCCTGTTCGCGCCATAGGCTGCGTGCCGCGTGAAAGGTCCTTGCCTGCTTTCTATTGGGCATCCTGCCGCGCGAACGAGCCGTGCTTGTATCCCGAGATTGCAAATGGTTTCTGCTCATGAGGCGGATCGATTGCTTGGGCTTACACCGCTGAGCATGACGGCCGCCACAGGATGCACGGCCGAATCGGACCGCCCAGCCAAAGCAGCCTGCGCTGCAACCCTAAGAATCCGGTCTCGGCTGGAGAACGCGAGTTCCTGAAGCACAGAGACTTTTCCGTTAGCCTTGGCGCGCTGCAGGCCCTTGAAAAGCACATCGAAATGTTCCGGAAGGATTGACCGATAGGGGCTGTTGTTCGCACCCGCTCTTTCGGTAGCAGCAAACAACGTCTTCATTAGATCGGCCGCGTCCACATACTTTGCCTTGAAGATAGCGCCGTCGCTTCCGCGGCCGACGGCCCCCCAGGCTCTGCCGTCCCCATGGAGGACTGATGAGCTCGGCGCTTGGAGAATACAGCAGCGAGGTTATTTGCTGCTGTCGTGGCAGATGCCGGCTTCAACGACGATCCGGATCTTCGCCGCCGCGGCGGCCCAGTCCTTCATATGGGCTTCGTCCCAGCTGGCGTCAATGAACTCGCCGAGGTGCGCCTGAGAAGGCGGCGGATACACGAGCAAGTGGGCCGCGGTCTCGCGCCTAGCGACGAGGTGCAGGAGGCTAACTCGCATATCCTTGTGTGGATTAGCTCCGCACGCGGGTGCAAGCTGGATATGTTTCCGCTGATATGTCGCTAGGAACGTGAGAGATCTGCTGGCGCAAGTGCTCCGTGCCCGCGCTGAGAGGGGACCGCGGCGCTGCGCGTATGCGCCCAGGCCTTGTTTCCACGACCATGGCTGCAGCTCCGGCCACGTGTTCATCCCGTCGTGGCCAACCATGGAAGATCGCATGCGTTGGGCAAGAGCACTTGCCAGGGAGGCTTCTGACCGCAACCTGTGCATGCATGACTGGTCGTATCCCACGCTTCGCTATTTGCTTTGTCGCAATTATCCTCTGGAAGCACGCTAACGCGGCGCAAGAGGACGCTGTCCTGCGTTCGGCCGTCATTATCAGCCGTCACGGCGTGCGCACACCGAGTCGGTCCCCAGAGCAACTGTCAGATTACGCCGCGCAGCCTTGGCCGAAGTGGGCCGAGAGTCCGGGCATTCTGACCGCGCACGGAAGGCAGTTGATGATACTGATGGGCGCGTATTACCGGGCGCGCTATCAGAAGGCGGGCCTGTTGACCGGACGGCCCGTGGATGACGCCGCGCGGATCTATGTCCGCGCCCACAACATGGAGCGGACCCTGGAGACAGCCCGGGCGCTCGCTGCGGGCTGTCTGGGCGATGCCCAGGTGGAAATCCACACCCTTCCCGCCGACGAGATCGATCCGCTGTTTGCCGCCGCGCTGGCGAAGCTGGGCCGTCCCGATCACGCGTTGGCGGCGGCGGCGGTTCGTGGACGCGTCGGAGGGGACCTGGCCCATTTCGAGCAGGCCTATCGACGCCAATTCGACGACCTAGCCGAAATCCTGTCCGGGCGGCCCGACGGTGCGCTGCCGAAGGGGAAGGTGCCCCTCCTCGACCTGCCTGTCTCCATTCAGACGGGAAACGGGGAAAAGCTGCTTAATTCGAACACGCCCATTGGAGTCGCCTCCGAACTGGTGGAAAACTTCGTTTTGGAGTATGCGGACGGGAAGCCGGAAGTTGGATGGGGCAGGATGACCCGGGAAAGGCTGGCCGATTGCTATATCCTGCACGCGCTGCAGTTCGACCTCATTCAGCGGACATTCTACGTCGCCCAAGTCTCCGCGTCGAATCTCGCCGCACACCTGCTGCGCAGTTTTGAACAGACGGCGAGCGGTCGCCCGGTGAGCGGCGCGTTCGCGCCCCCGGGGACGGGTTTGGTGGTCGAGGTGGGCCATGACGGAAATATCGCAAGTCTGTCCGGATTGCTCGGCTTGTCATGGAGCGTTGATGGCCTTCCAGATAGTCCCACCCTTCCCGGCGGAGCGTTGGTGTTTGAATTGTGGCAGCATCTTTCAGATCAACGGTATTTCGTGCGCGCCTATTACATTTCCCAGACACTCGACCAAATGCGTTCCAGCCAGAAGTTGACGATTCAGTCACCCCCGGCAATTGCGCCGCTTTTCATCCCCGGATGCAGTGGTTCCGAGACTGATTTCGACGCCCCTCTCGCTCAATTTCAGGCCCAGTTGGAGCGGGTGATCGATCCTGCTTTTATCACGCACTGACTCACGAGACTTCGCAGGGAAAGCCGCTTGGCTGCCGCGTGGAATAGCCTGTTGTCGAGGCCGCTCGGGGTCACCTGCCACGGCTCTGAGGAAAGGTTGGCCCAACTGTCAGACCGCTCGCTCGTGGCGGCACCATGCTGTGCCCCCCTTTACGAGTCTCAGCTGGCTTCCGGATGGAATGCCGGTCGGTCCTGTCTCCGACCGGCCATCCAGGGTCGGGATCTAACACTCAGCGCCGCCTTGCCTTTCCCGTTGGTTGATCCAAGGCTACATCATCTTATCTTATGTCTAGCCTGACCGATGTGGCGAAGGCTGCAGGTGTTTCCATTGCGACAGTGTCCCGGGTGATCAGTCATCCCGACAAGGTGGCCCCGCATACCCAGTTGGCGGTGCGCAAGGCGATGAAGGAATTGGGCTACCAGCCCAACCGGGTGGCTCGCCGCCTGCGCCAGCGCGGAGGCAAACGTCACCTGCTGGGGCTAATTATCCCCGATATCCAGAACCCGTTTTTTGCTGAGATCGCCCGTGGCGTTGAGGACGTTGCGTACGCGAACCAATTCGCGGTAATGCTCTGCAACTCGGACGAGAATCTTGAGAAGGAAAGCTTCTACCTCGACGTCATGCGAGCGGAGTCCGTGGACGGCATTATCCTGCCACCCATCAACGATCGTGATCTGGCGGTCACCAAGATTGCGGAGTCCGGCATACCGATCGTGACGGTGGACCGCAGCCTCTCCAACTCGACGATTGACAAGGTCGAAGTGGACAACCGACAGGGTGCCTTTGATGCGGTGGCGCACCTGATTAAGGTCGGACACCGGAGGATTGGCCTGATCACGAGCCGCGTTACGATCTCCACTGGCCGAGACCGCAAACTTGGCTACGAGCAGGCGCTGGCCGCAAATGACATCGCGGTAACACCGGATTACATTCGCATCGGAGACTACAAACAGGCCAGCGGAGTTACCCTGGCCGACGAGTTGCTGGCATTGCCAGTCCCGCCGACGGCTCTCTTTGTGGCGAACAATCTGATGGCTGTCGGAGCCATAGAGGCGATTCACAAGCGCGGCCTTAATATTCCCCGCGACGTGGCACTCATCGGATTTGATGATCTTCCGTGGGCGGACGCGCTTGATCCGCCCCTTACCATGGTAAGGCAACCGGCCTACGAGGTGGGGCGCGCAGCCGCGGAGCTACTGCTCAAGCGCTTGGGTAACCCCAATTCGCCCTCCGCCTGGCTCCGGTTGCGGCCGCGGTTAATTTTGAGAAAATCATGTTGATATACAGAAGCTTAAGACAGGCGGCCCTAAAAAGTAAACGTTTACATTGCTCTTCTTGAGTCTACCCCTTTTTCTCGTGGCGCACCCCTGCCGCTGCGACCATGACCCTGATCAACGGAGTATTTCGGTTTTTTGTGGCCGGGAAGGACAGGCCGCTTCTCGCTGACAGAGAGGAAATCGATCGCCGTTTCCGTCGGCATCGGCTGCTGGTCATCCTGGCGATAACGCTGGGCTACGGGATCGCCTACACCTGCCGGCTCGGCCTCTCGGTTGCCAAGAAGCCCCTGATCGATGCCAACATCTTCTCGGCGGACGACCTGGGAAAGATCGGTTCGACGCTGCTGTACGCCTACGCGCTGGGGAAGCTCGTCAACGGGTTCCTGGCGGACCATGCCAACATCAAGAGGTTTCTGGCGGCGGGCATCCTGCTGTCGGCCTTGGTCAATCTCTTCATGGGCTGGTCCCATCTGCTGTGGGTCTGGATCGCGCTATGGGGGCTAAACGGATGGTTCCAGTCGTTCGGTGCCCCGGCTGGCGTCGTGTCGCTGTCGCAGTGGTTCAGCAACAAGGAGCGGGGGCGCTACTACGGCCTCTGGAGCACGGCGCATCCGCTCGGCGAAGGTCTGACATTCGTCGCGTCGTCCGCTGTCGTGTCCTATTTCGGTTGGCGGGCCGGCTTCTCCGCCCCCGGTATCATAGGCGTCGCCCTGGCCGTGGCGGTCTACTTCATGGTCCAGGATCGCCCGCGGACATTGGGGCTGCCGGCTGTTGCGGACTGGAAGGATGATCACGCCGCTCCCGCCGCCGCCGGCGCGGCGCCGGCGAAGTCCACCTGGCAGACGCAGCTTTCCATCCTGAAACTGCCGTCGATTTGGATCCTGGCCCTGGCCAGCGCCACGATGTATATGACCCGCTACGCCATGAGCGGGTGGGGAATCCTCTATCTGCAGGAGGCAAAGGGGTATTCCATCCTTCAGGCGGGGAGCCTCATCGCACTCTATCCGCTGGCCGGACTGGCGGGGTGCGTCTCGTACGGATTCATTTCTGACAAGCTGTTTCAAGCCCGGAGGCCCCCCGTCAACCTCGCGTGCGCCGTCCTGGAAATCGTGGCCCTCGCGGTCCTGTTCTTCAGTTCCCCCGGGCACCCGGTCCTGGTGGCGGGGGCGTTCCTGGTCTACGGATTCTCCCTGAGCGGGTTGCTGACCTCACTGGGCGGACTGTTCGCGGTAGACATTGCGCCGAAGCGGGCGGCGGGTGCGGTCATGGGCTTCGTCGGCGTGTTCAGTTATGTCGGTGCGGCCGTCCAGGAGAGGATTAGTGGCATTCTGATCCAGAACGGCACGACGCTTGCGAACGGCGTGCGACATTACGATTTTCACCGAGTCGTCCTTTTTTGGATCGGGACATCCGTGGTCTCCATGATATTGGCGGCG
Organism: uncultured Opitutaceae bacterium; assembly: GCA_903862935.1. Lineage (GTDB taxonomy): Bacteria > Verrucomicrobiota > Verrucomicrobiia > Opitutales > Opitutaceae > Palsa-1447. The sequence continues at coordinate 48,755 of CAIOZY010000036.1, read as the reverse complement.
TCCTTGTGGCGCGCGAAGGTGACCGACTGACGGCGACCGGCCCGCGCTAGCTATCGACTTCATGCAATACGACCTCGTTATACTCGGCAACTATACCAAGGACACAATCGTCTCTCCCTCCGGGACCCGGTCGGTGGACGGCGGGGGTTTTAACTACGGAGCCCATGTCGCCGCCATGATGGGGCTGAAGACGGCGGCCGTGACCCGTTTGGCCCGGGAGGATGTCCGCGTCGTCGAGGCGCTCAAGCGCCTGGGTGTGGACGTATACCCGGCCTACACGCCGGATTCAACCGTCATGCGTCTATACTATCCGACGACCAACCCGGATGAGCGCGTGCTGACAGTGACCAAGACCGCCGGCTCGTTCACACCGGACCAGTTCACGGAACTCTGGGCCCGGGCTTTCCTGATCAATGCGTCTATTCGGGGCGAGGTGGGAATGGATGTCATCATGGAGTTGGACAGGAAGGGGGGACTGCTCGTCGGTGACCTGCAGGGGTTTATCCGGGTCGTGGCTCCGGACGGCACGCTCAGGTTCGAGCCGTGGCCGGAAAAGGCGGAGGTGCTGGCCCACGTCGACATCCTGAAGACGGATGCGGTAGAGGCGGAGGCCCTGACAGGCGAGAAGGACATGGAGGCCGCGGCGCGCAGGCTTTCAGAGCTGGGACCGAAGGAGATCGTGCTCACTCATCGCGACGGCCTGCTTGTCCTGGCGGGCGGCGAGTTCTTCGCTGCCCCTTTCCTGCCCAAGAAGCAGGTCGGCCGGAGCGGACGGGGCGACACCTGCATTGCATCATATGTGTCCAAGCGGCTAAGCGCACTGCCAGCCGAGGCGACTCGATGGGCCGCAGCCGTTACGAGCCTAAAATTGGAGGCTGAAGGCCCCATCAAGCGAAGCGTGGCAGATGTGGAAGAAATGATCAGAAACAGTTACGCAAGCGCGCCGACGGCGGTAGTGCGGGACCGGAAATCATCCTGACGCCGCGCCGCCGGCCCAACCGGCAACCCCATGGATCATTCCGTTCAGACTGTCCTCTCCATGAAGGGGATAGTTAAGCGCTACCCCGGTGTCGTGGCGCTGGAGGGTGTCGACCTCGATGTGCGCCGGGGCGAGGTGCACGTTCTGCTTGGGGAGAACGGAGCGGGCAAGTCCACGCTGGTCAAGATTCTCGCCGGAGCGGTCCGCCGGGATGCGGGAACGCTGGAGATCGAGGGGCGTGCGTACGAGCTGTCCACGCCCCGCGAAGCGCAGACAGCCGGGGTGAGCGTCATCTACCAGGAATTCAACTTGGTGCCGGGCCTCACTGTGGCGGAAAACATCTTCCTTGGGCGCGAGCCACGCGGCTTCCTGCCCGGGTTCATCGATCAGGCGCTCCTGGTCAGCGAGGCGGAGCGTATTCTACACGGCCTTGGCGTGGTCATTGATCCGAGGTCGGTCGTCCGCAGCTTGGGCGTGGCGGAGCAGCAGATGGTCGAGGTAGCCAAGGCCCTCTCGGTCGATGCGAGGATCGTCGTGATGGACGAGCCAACGTCAGCGCTCACCGAGCGCGAGATTGGCCGGCTCTTCATGGTTATTCGCAGGCTGCGCGAGCGGGGAGTGGCGATCATCTACATCTCGCATCGGTTGGATGAACTGTTCCAGATCGGCGATCGCGTGACGGTACTCCGCGATGGCCGCCTGATCGGCACTCGAGTGATCGCGGAAAGCACCCGGGCCGGGTTAATCCGTATGATGGTCGGCAGGGACCTGACCGAGCAGTTTCCGCCGCGCGGGGCTACGGTGGGCGAGGAGGTTCTTCGGGTAGAGGGGCTGACCAGGCGGGGCGTGCTCGATGGCATCTCGTTCGTGCTCCATCGCGGCGAGGTGCTGGGCCTGACGGGTCTAATGGGCGCCGGCCGCACCGAGCTGGCTCGGGCCCTATTCGGTGCTGACCCGATCGATGCCGGCCGTGTGTGGGTCCGCGGGAGCGAGGTGGTCATCCGCTCGCCGCAGCACGCGATCCGCCTCGGACTCGGATTTCTCACCGAGGACCGCAAGCGGCAGGGGCTGGTGCTGGGCTGCAGTGTCACGGAAAACATCTGCCTGGCCAGCCTTGACCGGTTTAGCCGCGGCGGGGTCATGCAGGCTGGGAACGAGCGGGCCGAGGCGTCCCGCCTGGCGTCCGAACTGCGAGTAAAGACACCGAGCCTCGGCGAGCGCGTCCTGAACCTTAGCGGGGGCAACCAACAGAAGGTGGTGCTCGGCAAGTGGCTCTGTCGCTCGGCGGAGATTCTCCTGTTTGACGAACCGACCCGGGGCATCGACGTCGGCGCAAAAGCAGAAGTCTACCAGCTCATCAGGCGCCTTTCGGCGGCGGGAAAGGCAATCCTGATCATCTCGTCAGAACTGCCCGAGATACTGGGCTTGAGCGACCGCATCCTCGTGATGAGCCGCGGGCGCCTATCGGGCATGTTTGGGGCGGCGGAAGCCACCCCGGAAGCCATCCTTCGCTGCGCCTTGGGCGCCGATGCTGCATGAATCTTCGCCGCGCCATTATCTCCTACGCCCGGCCGTTTGGAACACTGGCCGTGCTGGTCGCGCTAGGCGGGATCATCAGCGTCCTCACGCCGTACTTTCTGACAGTCCCAAACCTGCTCAACGTCGCGCAGCAGACGGTCATCAACGCCGTCATAGCGGTGGGCATGACGCTTGTGATCATCTCGGCCGGAATCGATCTGTCGGTGGGTTCCATTCTGGCGTTTGCGGGCGTGGTGCTCGCGCAAGCCCTGCACGCAGGCTGGCCGCTGCCGCTAGCGATTCTCGCGGGCGTGGGCGTCGGCACCGCCTGCGGCTTGGTGAACGGTCTGTTGATTACCATGGGCCGGCTGCCGCCCTTCATCGCCACGCTTGGTATGATGAGCGTGGCGCGGGGTGCGGCGCTCCTTGCGACCGGCGGGAGGCCGGTATCGGGCTTTGGCGAATCGTTTCGGTGGCTCGCCAACGGACGCCTAGCGACCGTCCCTGCGGCGGTTGTCCTGATGCTCCTCGTCTATGCCGCCGCCTACTTTGTGCTGCGGCGCACGAAGTTCGGGCGCTACGTCTACGCGGTCGGCGGCAACGAGGAGGCGGCGCTCTTGTCGGGCGTGCCGGTCGGCATCTGCAAGATCGCCATCTACGGATCCTGCGGCGGACTGGCCGGGCTAGCCGCAGTCGTCCTCACGTCCCGGCTGAATTCGGCCCAGCCCATCGCGGGCCTGAGCTACGAACTCGACGCGATCGCGGCGGCTGTCATCGGGGGGGCGAGCCTCATGGGCGGTGAGGGTTCCGTCCTCGGCACTCTTGTCGGCGCGCTCATTATGGGTGTCCTTCGTAACGGCCTCAACCTGCTCGGCGTGTCGTCGTTCGTCCAGCAGGTCTTCATCGGCGTGGTCATCATCGCGGCCGTGCTGCTCGACATGCTCTTCAAGCAACGCAAACGCTGAACCCGGCATTCCGATGAATTCCTTCTTCTCCCGGTTTTTTGTGGTCGCCCTCGCCATCGGCCTGATCGCGGGATGCGGCCGCCGGGTCGCCGATTCCGGCGCTGGCAGGCCGGTGGTTGGCTTAGTAGTGAAGACCCTGAACAACCCCTTCTTTATCGACATGGAGCGCGGCGCCGAGGAGGCCGCGCGCTCACGCGGCATTGTTCTGCTCGTCCAAGCGGCCGAGCGGGAGGTCGACGTCGAACGCCAGATGCAGATCGCCGAGAACCTGATCCAGCGCAAGGTCAGCGTGTTGATCATCGCTCCAAGCGGGTCCCGAGAGATCGTCCCTGTGATCCTAAAAGCGAACCGGGCCGGCATTCCCGTGATCATCGTGGACACCCGTGTGGATGCCGCCGAACTCGAATCGGCCGGCGGGCGGATTGCCACCTTTATCGGCTCGGACAACTATGAGGGAGGCCGCCTGGCCGGGCAATTCCTGGTGGAGCGCATGGGCAGCCGAGCGCGCCTGGCGGTTCTGGAGGGCATCCCAGGCCACGAGACGAGCGACGCCCGCCTGCGCGGCTTTCGCGAGGCGCTGGCGCCATATCCAGAGATGATGGTTGTTGCCTCCCAGCCTGCGAACTGGGAGCGCGACCAAGGGTACAATGTCTGCCAGAATATCCTCCAGGCGCACCCTGACGTGAACGCGCTCTTCGCCGCCAGCGACCTGATGGCCCTCGGGGCGACAGAGGCGATTGCCGCAGCGGGGCTGACCCGGAAGATCACGGTTGTGGGCTTCGACGCCATCGACGAGGCCCGGCAAGCGGTGAGGCGAGGGGCGATGGCTGGAACCGTGGCGCAAAATCCAGTGCGGATGGGCGCCGTCGGCGTGGAATGGGCCACCCGGATCCTGGGGGGCGAGACCCCACCGCCCACGGTCGCCGTGCCTATCGAACTTGTAAAGTGACCATCAAACTCATTCCAACATGAACAAAACCAAGATCCTCAATGTGGGAGTCGTCGGGCTGGGCCGCCTCGGCAGTCAGTACGCCCGTTATGTCAGCGCGCGCCTGCTCGGCGCGAGGCTTCACGCCGTGGCCGACGTGCAGCCTAATGTCGCCAAGGCAGTCGCCGATGAGACGGGCGCTACGAAGGCGTACACCGACTACAATGAACTTTTCGCCGACAAAGCGGTGGATGCGGTCGTCGTGATGACGCCCACCAAGTACCACGGCGAGGTGGTCATTGCGGCGGCCAAGGCCAAGAAGGCGATCTTCTGCGAAAAGCCACTCACGCTGGACCTTGAAGAGGGTGCGGCGATGGAAGCCGCCGTAGCCAAGAACCACGTGTTTTTCCAGCTCGGCTTCATGCGGCGCTTCGACAAGGCCTTTGCGGCCGCCTGGAAGAAGATCCGGGAGGGCGCCATTGGCACACCCATTGTCTTCAAATCAACTTCGAAGGACCCGTTCCCACCCCCCGTTGAATTCCTGCGCCCGGCGAGCAGCGGAGGCCTCTTCATCGATATGGGCATCCACGACTTCGACCTGGCCCGGTGGTACATGGGAGAGGTGAAGAGCGTTTTCAGCGTTGGTGGCGCCCTGGCCTATCCGGAGGTCGGCGAGGTCGGCGACTACGACAATGGCGTCACAACGCTCAACTTTGTGAACGGCAACATCGGGGTTGTCACACTCAGCCGCAGCGGTATCTACGGCTACGGCATCCATTCGGAGATCGTCGGCACTGAGGGGACAATCGAGATTGGTTACGATCGCGAGACCCCGATTCGGGTGATGACCAAGGGCGTCATTGCCCACGACTCGATCCCGGGATTCTACGAGCGCTTCGAGCAGGCCTACATCTCGCAGCTTCAGAACTTCGTCGACAACGTGCGGTTCGGCCGGCCCTCGCCCATCGTTTGCAAGGACGGAATTGCCGCGCTGCGGATTGCCCTTGCGGCGACCCGCTCGATGCAGTCCGGAAAACTCGAAACCGTGCGCTGACCATGAGCGGCCCGTACGACATCATCTCCATCGGACACGTCGACAACGCGGTGCTCAACGATCGCGGGAGAGTTTCACGGTTCGTCGGAGGAGCCGTGTACTATTCCTCGTTCGCAGCCAAGCGTTCGGGCGCCCGGGTCTTCGTGGTGACCAAGCTGAATGAGAAGGACTTGGGCATCCTGGACGGGATGAAAGCCGAGGGCATCGACGTGGTCGCTATCCCCTCTGACCACACCACCTCGGTCGAGAACATTTTCGAGACCGAGGATGTGGACAAGCGCAAGGTGAACCTGCTCGCGCAAGCGGCCCCGTTCACCATCGCGGATATCCCACAGGACAAGACCCTGATCTACAATCTCGCCGGCCTGTTCGTGGGCGAGCTGCCGAACCAGTTGATCGAAGAGCTGGCGCCGCGAGGTGCCAAGATAGCCCTGGACCTCCAGGCGATGCTGCGCCGCAGCGAGGACGGACGTTTTTCCTGGCGGGATTGGCCGGAGAAGCGGCGGTACCTGCCGCTGATAACGTATCTAAAGGCTGATTCCTTGGAATCCGAGGTCATCACTGGCCGGCCCGACAGGGAGGAGGCCGCAAGAATGCTCCATGGCTGGGGCGCCAGGGAAGTGGTTATCTCGCATTCGTCCGAGGTGATTGTCTACGACGGGACCCGAGTCTATCGCGCGCCCTTCAACCCGCGCAATCTGTCAGGGCGCACGGGCCGCGGTGACACCGTATTCATCGCCTACCAGACCCGGCGGCTGACCCATGGAATCCAGGATTCGATCGATTACGCCGCCGCGTTATGCAGCATGAAGATGGAAAGGCCGGGGCCGTTCGAGGGAACTATCAACGACGTGTTGGAACGGATCAGGACCCTGCGATCTCCGCGACCCTGACCGGCCGGTGCTGATCGTAGGAGAGGCGCGCGGCCTTCCCGATCAGGACCGGCATCCTTCCGTCGATCCCCGTGACCGGCGGCTCCCGCCCTTCCGAAACGCACCCGATGAACTCCTTCATCTCACGGACATAGGAGTCGATGTAGCGCTCCATGAAGAAGTTGAGGGGGAGATCCTCGGACACAACGTCTGGGCCGCTGAATTTCGCGGTGTTGGGCGTGTTGTTCGAAGTCTGCACCATGCCCTTCGAGCCGAAGACCTCAACCCGCTGGTCGTACCCGAACACCGCCTTTCGGCTGTTGTCGATTGTTCCCAATACGCCGTTCTCAAACTTAAGCGCGACGACTGCAGTGTCGAAATCCCCGGCCCTACCAATCGCCGGATCGACCCGCACAGCGGCCATGGTGTAGACCTCCTCCACCTCGCTGCCGATCAGGAAGCGGGCCATGTCAAAGTCGTGGATCATCATGTCCAGGAAGATGCCGCCCGAGACCCTCACGTAATCGATGGGAGGAGGGGAGGGGTCGCGGCTGGTGATGCGCAGGATGTGCGGATCCCCCAGCTTTCCCTCGCGAACCCATTCCCACACCCTGCGGTAATTCGAATCAAATCGGCGGTTGAATCCGATCTGCAGCTTCACGCCTGCCCGCCGCACGGCCTCGAGGGACTTATCGATCGCCGGCAGATCGTGAGAGATCGGCTTCTCGCAGAAGATGTGCTTTCCCCGGGCCGCCGCCTCGACAATGATCTGGGCGTGGGTGTCCGTGCTCGAGCAGATCACCACGGCGTCGATTTCGGGGCTGTCCAGCAGCACCCTATAATCCGCCGCGACGATCGGTACGTTGAAGTCAGCCGCACACTTTTCAGCCGCCGCCTTGACGACGTCCGAGACGGCAACCACCGCCGCCTCGGGAATGCGGAAGGCCAGATGCTCGGTGTGCAGCCGACCGATCCGTCCCGTTCCAATGACGCCGACTCTAATTTTCTTTTTCATGGTCTTTCTTTTCAGCAGCTGAGCAATGGGGCCAAGTGCTTCATCGCAACGCGTAAATCGCTCTTGAGATCGACGCGGACATTTCCCTCGATCGCGAGCCGGCCCTGGTAGCCGATCTCCGCCAAAGTGGAGATGATGCGGCCGAAGTCGATTGCGCCAAAACCCGGAAAGTGGCGGTTGTTGTCTGAGAGATGCAGCGAGCGGAAGCTGTCGCGATGCGCGCGCAGCGCCCCGAGCAGGTCGGCCTCCTCGATGTTCATGTGGAAGGTGTCCGGCAGGACCTGGGCGCATTCGATGCCGTGCCTCCCGACCAGCCCGGCCGCGTCCGCAACGGTGTTGGCGATGGCCGTCTCATAGCGGTTGGTCGCCTCGACAAGGATCGCAACTTTGTGGACTCTTGCGACCGGGACAATCTCTGCCAGCGAGAGGGCAAACTGCCGGCGCGCGATCTCGGGCTCTTGCGAGGGGCCTCCCTTGATGAGTCCGAGGATTACGCCTGTCTCGGGGCCACCGACCCATTCGATCATCTCCCGACACTTCTTAACCGCCTGTCTTCGGACTGTCTCACTCGAATGGGATAACGAAAGTCCAAGGCGGCGTGCGGTGATCCCTGTCGCGAACATCGAGAACTCAAGACCGAACTGTCCAAGGAATTGCCGCACGGTCGCAAAATCGTGATCCTTCGGGTCACCTAGGTTGAGTTCTACGCCCCAGAAACCGAGTTCGCCCAAGAGCTTGAGCAGGGAGATGAAGTCCCGGTTCCGGCTGTAGTCGTCGGGCAGGACGGTTTGCAGCGAGAGCGGATAGCGATAACGGTGGTGCATCGCTCCTCAGTACGAAAAAGCATCCGCCGCCGCGCACCCCTCGCGCGACGGCGGACAGTTTCTTCTGCTTATCCTTTTGTGAACGGCCCCATCTGGGGCAGTTCAAACACCGACTTCCAACCCGGAGCGTAAGGCTCCTTGAGGAAGGGCTCGAGTTCCTTTGGATCGCGCAGCGTAATCTGGTCGATCGGCGGGAGTTTGCCCGACGGATAGGCGTCCATGATCTGGTCGACGCACAGGGTCAGGTAGCTCAGGATCGCCGCGATCGGGCGTTTGGCCTTCTCGGCGGTCGCCAGCGACGGTTCGCCTACGACGCCGCCAGGCGTTCCCGCCCGCTCGATCGCTGTGTGGCCTTCGCCCTCGGACCAGCGATGCGGTCTGCGCCAGGGATCGACTGAGGTGTCGAAATGGCCGCCCGGCAGGAAGCTCTTTCCCCGCTCGTCCTTCACGTATCTCATGTCGAGCATGTCGGGGAATAGCAGGAGCCCGACGGCCGTCTCGCTCTCGTCGGCGTGGATGAACGTCGTTTCGAGGGAATCGGGCCGATCGACAGGTATGAAGAATTCGCGGATCGCGCGGTGCCAGTCCATCACCTGGTAAATCCCCGGCAGCTGATAGCGCTTGCAGAACTCATGGAGAGCCGTCTCCAGCATCCAGAGCTGACCGTGGTTATTGATGATGATCTGTTTGCGATAGCCGTCGTTCCATAGGCCAAGCATCACGTAGATGAGGGTCTCCACCACGGTCTCCTGCGGCAGCATGATCGTGCCGGGCATCCCGAGGTGGTGGTACGGATGGCCGCCATAGTTAAGCGGCGGAGCCGCGATATTGACCTCGCGGCCCTTCTTGGCGGTGTAACGGCGGACACCCTCGGCGATCTGGGTCACCATGAAGTTATCGAGACCGGTGTTGGAGTGAGCGCCGTGATTTTCGGTCGTGCCGACCGGGATGATCACGAGGTCGTTCTTGCGGCGCTTCTCGATCTGGATGGCGCGCGGAGTCGACTGAATGTAGCAACCGCCCTTGCCAAGCTCGGAGGGAGAGGGGATTCCGAACTCTTTGAGGATGGCGTCAATCTCCGGCATCGACGCCTCGAAGATCTTCTTCTTCAGGCGCCCAACTTCAGTGTCTTCAAAGACGATGAGCGGATGGCTCGTCGTCATGAACTTGGGGTTTTCACCCCTTGGTTTTGTGGCCATGGTGGATTCCTTTATTCGCCGGGCTTCACGCAGCTGATCTTGCACTCCTTGCGGTCGGTCTGCAGCCGGATGATGTTCTCTGGCACCTCGTCCAGCTTGATCTCCTTGGTGATCATCGGGAGCATGTTGAGGCCGGTCGCCATCGACTGGATTACGTGCGGGAATGTGCCGTCACCGGAGTGTCCCTGGGTGCCGACGATCTGGGCGCGGCGCACTTGGAGCACCTCGCCGGTCACCGGAATCTTGGCGTCGGCGCGGGCGACGATGACCACGGTGGCGTTGAGGGTCCGGCCTTCCCAAATGCAAGCCTCGATCTGCGGGTAGACGATCGTGGGCAGCCCGGTCGCCTCGAGATAGAGCTTTGCGCCCATCCCGTGGGTGATCTCGAGCACCCGCTCCTTCATATTTTCGGTGATGGGATTGATAACCACATCAGCACCGAGCTTGAGGGCCACCGCGGCGCGCGCGGGCTCCGGCTCGGACAGGATGACTTTGGCTGCACCGGCCCGCTTTAGGATAGCGCACGCGGCCAGACCGATCGGGCCCGAACCGCAGATAACGACGTTGTCACCGGGCTTGATGCCACCGCCGCGGACGATCACGCCGGTGTAGGCAACGCAGGTCGGCTCAACCATGCTGCCAAGGCGGAAGATATCCTGCCCGCTGAACTTTTCGCGCAGGGGATCGAGGCTCCAAAGTAGTCGATCCGGCAGCACGATGTACTTTGTGAAGGCGCCGTTGATGTTGAAGCCGATCTCGTCCAGGCGCTCACAATGGTTCGGAAATCCGTCCGCGCACGGCTGGCACGCTCCACACCAAACCATCTCCTCAGCACACACCGCTTCGCCACCCTTAAAGGGTTTGTTGGTCGCCTTGTTCTTCGCGCCGGGCCCAAAATCGCGCACGATGCCCGAGAGCTCATGCCCTAGCGTGCAGGGGAATCCAGTGAGGCCGGGATAGAAGATGTACCCGTCCTTGTCGGCTTGTGCCATATGCACATCGCTGCCGCAGATGCCGCATTGCTGGACTTCTATGAGGACCTCATGGGGTCCCGGCTTTGGGATCGGAACTTCCTCGATCTTCAGGCGCGGATTGCGCCACACCCGGCTGCCCAGGTAGGTTTGCTTCTTGTCGATGTCCTTAGATCCAAGCTTGAAACCGGGCCTCGGATCCCAGTCGGCATAAAGACGGACAGCGCGCATTTTGGCGGATGTAGTTGTCATGGTGGTTCCAGATAAAATAACGATGTAATCGTTTTCATTTCGATAATTGTTTTGCCTGCTTTCGAGTCAAGAGTAATGACGTTCCAAACTGTTGATAACTATCCTAAGAAACGTCTCAACAATTCGTTAAAAAATAATCGACTTGGCATTTTTTGTGACATTGAGAAGACCGTGTGCAGCCACGCTCTTCTCCAAAGAGCTTTTCCCACTTGGTGTAGTGCCTCTCAAATTGGTGCCATTATGATTGGAAACCGTGGAGGATGTTGTGCAAGGGTCTTCCGCTAGAGTTAGTTGCGAAACAGACCGCGCAATTGGATCGGTGGATTTGAGCTGGAACGACACCCCAGCAAGTGGGCATGCGAGCGAAGATACTTCGTGGAGCGGTCAATGGATGGGCGGACGGATTGGAAGGATCTCCGCCACCCTTGCCGTCCATCCCAGGACAGTGGCGTTGTGGTGGCGCCGCGGCCGCTGCGAGGAGATCGATTGTGTCCGTAAGGTTGGCGGAGGCGGACCGCGGGGCGGAAGCCGATCTATGGGGCGACGACCGGGTCCAAATGGATCGATCAGATGCTCCATACGCGACCGAAGGGCTCGACGCATTGGAGTGTCCATTTGCTGACGAGAGCAGCCGAGATCAGAAAGAACACAATCCCCCGGATCTGGCGGGATCATCAACTCAAGGCGCATTTGACCAAGAGCTTCAAGTTACCCCGCGATCCCTTCGCTGCAGAGAAGCTCACGGATGTTGCGGGGGCCTATCCGCAGCCGCCACCGACGCAGTAATCCTATGCGCTGATGAGAGGAGCCAAGTCCAAGCGTTGGATCGGTCTCAACCGGGCTTGCCCTTGATTCCTGGTCGCTGCGGAACGTACGCACGAGTACAAGCGGCACGGAACTACCTGCTTGGTCGCCACGCTTCGCGAGGGCAATAGCAGCGTAGTCGCGGATTGCTATCCGCGGCACCACCATCAGGAGGTCATTCGCTTCCTGAGCCGACTGGAAGCCGAGTTCCCAGTGCCCATGGGCCTGCACCCAATTCTAGATAAGATTGTGCGATCCAAGATTTTAACCGGATTAATCTTGATTGAAGAAACACCCTCGATTCGTGCTGCACTTCATTCTGACCAGTTCAAGCTGGCTTGACCTCATCGCGCGTCGGTTCGCAGAACTCGAGCGAAGAGCGGTTCGCCGGGGATCGTTCAGAAGTGTTGCGGATCGGCACCGAGCCGTCGACGAATTCCTCACCAGTTGGAACGATAGTCCCGCTCCCTACAATTGGACCACCAATGTCGAACGCATCCTCACCAAGATCGAGAAATGTCACCAACGTCTCGAGCTAACCAGACCCGGGTATACCCGCCCTCCAAGACGAGCCCGCTCCTTGGACGCCCCAATAATGGCAGTTAAATGAGGGACGCCACACTAGATCCTAGCCCGAAATAGTCTGTCTCAAGGAAGATTTACCCATCGGCCCGCCCATTTCTTCATCTGGTTCACTCAGATTATCGGGATTTCTCTGAATGACTGCGCTGGTCTTGCGCCAGGCGAAGCGCCGCAGCGATCGATGACCGCAACGGAGGTTAAAAATGCGTTGGTAATGAAAGGCCTCCATCCCAGTGACTTTTTGAGTGATGTTGGAGCAAGAGAGGTTCTGCATGATTTTTCTTCTTTACGTCAGGAAATCATTTCACAAAATGGAAACGTTTACAGTCGTTACCCCACGAACAACCCAATAAGCCGAAATATGACTGACCCAGCATTTTCATGCCAAGGTCATAATGGCTACAGCGAACCCAACAAGAGCGTATCTATTTTATCAGGAACTAAATAGATATGCTCAAAACGCGAGACGAACTCGGATTTTACCGCTGCTTCCTTTCAATGCCAAAATATGAAGAGAGTGTTTACATGAATTTCGCCGAACCGCCGCTCAAGCATAAACAATCTCGATCAAACTGACATCAAGCTACCAACAACAAGAAAATCCGATGAAATCCCCAAGTGTCTCATTCGCTGCCCGTGCGTCGCAGCTGTTTATGATCTGTCTTGCAAGTCTGGCTCTTGGACTGCCGGGAGCTTCTGCCCAGAGCACCGCCACGGGAACGCTGATCGGCCGGGTGACCGATTCTAGCTCGAAACTGGCTCTTTCCGGTGCCCGGGTGAGCGTGATTGGCACGAGTCTGGAGGCCTTTGCGGATCAAGGTGGTTACTACGAGCTGCCCAACGTGCCGGCAGGAAATGTGACGGTGAACGTGAGCTACGTCGGCTATCCGGCGCAGACGCTCACCGCCACGATCCCGGCTGGCCTGACCACCCGTCTCAATGTGGTATTCGGAGAGGAAGTCGTGCGGATGGATGAGTTCCGGATTACTTCCGACATCGTCGGATCTGCCCGGGCGATCAATGACCAACGCGCCGCGGCCACATTGACCAACATTATCGCTTCCGACGCCATTGGAACGCTCATGGACAAGAACGTGGCGGAGGCGCTGCAGCGGGTGCCCGGCGTGGATATCGCCCGGGACAAGGGGGAAGGACGTTTCGTGATCATCCGCGGCCTGGACCCGATCTACCTCGGAGTGTCGATGAACGGGATCCGGCTTTCGAGTGCGGAAAAGGGGGCGCGGTCATCGGCTTTGGACGTCATCTCGTCCAATCTGATCGCCTCGATGGAGGTGACCAAGGTGACAACACCGGATATGGAAAGCGATGCGATCGGCAGCGTGAATATCATCACCCACACCGGGGCCGAGCAACAGGGTGCCCACGCGATGGTCACTGCTGGCGCCGGCTATTCTCATCAGTTGAACCGCAAGGGCGGCTACACCACGGCCGCCAACTACGGCAACACCTTCCTAAACGGAAAACTGAGCGTGGCCGTCGCGGTGGAGGCTGACGAGCGCAAGTTCTCGGTTTTTTCCGAGCCGCAGACCACCGTGTGGTCGATGATAAAGTCGCCCACCGACGGGCTGCAGCATTGGATACTCGGCGGGCAGGATTTTCGCGACTACGACGGTTCCCGCTGGCGGCAGGGGGCGAGCGGTTCGATCGACTACAAGTTCAGCGACACGAGCAAGGCGTGGTTCCGCTTCCTCACCTCCAGCTACCTCCAGGACAACTCCCAATGGCTGACGACGATGAACTTTGGCTCGGGAACCGTCCAGGCGCTCACCGACACGACCGCCTCGGTCACGATCCCCTCTAAGCAAATCATCAAATCTGAGACCCAGATCGTGAACAACAAGCGGGTCGACTCCTTTGTGGGAGGATACGAGAAGAAGATTGGCCCCTTCACCGACGACTTCCTCGCCGGTTACACGAGAGGCAAGTACACGCGGCCGACCCTGCAGATCGCGTTCTCCAACACCGGGTCGACCGGTCTCAAGTACGATCTCAGCGCCAATCCGTACGACAATCGGGTGAGCCAAACGAGCGGGTCCGACATAGGGAACCCCGCCAGCTATTCCTTCAGCACGAAGAGCGGCTACAGCAACACGACGTCCAATATGCATGAGATCACAGTTCGGGACGACCTGCGCTACAACTTCAGTCCCCAGGGCCGACCGGCGTTCATCAAGTTTGGCGCGGAATACCGCGACAAGTTCAACAACCTGGACACGTTTAAGGAGGCCATCACCTCGATCCCGTGGAAGCTCGACAGCACAACGATCTATCCCGGATACAACATTCGGAACAACCTAGGCGGCTTTCCCAACTTCCTGATCCGACAGGAGACGGTACAGAGCTTTTACGAGAATCAGAGCTCCTACGGCCAGACGATGACGCCCTCGACGACTTACGGCGGCGCGTTCAAGGCTTTGGAAGACATCAGCGCGGGCTACCTGATGGGAGGCCTGACCGTGGACAAGCTGAAAATCATGGCGGGCTCCCGTTTCGAGCACACGAACTTCCGTATGAAGGGTTGGTCGTACAATTCAACGACCGGGGCCATCGCGCCCGTCGTCACGGAGAAGAACTATGACAATGCGCTGCCCTCCGTGATTCTCACCTATGAATATTCCCCGCAGACGATCGTGCGGGCTTCGTGGAGCAACACCTTGGCGCGTCCCGACTACACCGACACGGCTCCCGGCCGGGCAATCAACGACGGAGCCCGAACGGTAACCCAGGGCAACGCGGATCTCCCCCCGCTCACGGCGATCAATTGGGACGCGTCCCTCGAACATTACTACTCGCCGCTCGGAATGACTGGGGTGGCGGTCTACTACAAGTCCCTTAAGAACTTCGCCTATCTCGCCCAAGCCGGGACCGATCCGTCCACGGGCTATCTCCTCACGACATACCTGACCGGTCCAAGCGCCTGGGTATACGGTCTGGAGGTCAACTGGGCGCAGCGGCTGGGCTTCCTGCCCTCGCCGTTCAACGGGCTAGGGGTCCAGGCAAGCGGCATCATCGGCAACAGTGAGGCCAGTTATCCGATCCGTCCGGGGGAGCATATTCCGTTCTCTGGCTTCGCGAAGAAGGGCGGGAATGTGGCGCTTACCTACGATCACAGCGGCCTCCACCTACGGGTGGCCCTGCATTACCACGGCAAGCGGCTCGAGTCTGGCTCGACGATTGGGACTGACGCGACCCAGGACCAGTATGAGGCCGAATATTACACCGTCGACTTCGGCAGCAGCTACACGTTCCGGCAGCATTGGCAGATCTATCTGGACGGCTCAAACCTGACAAATGCGCCGCTCAAGGAATACTATGGCGGTACGGGCTCGTTGATCCGCCTCCAGACCTGGGAAGGATACGGCTGGGCGGCCGAAGGCGGAATGCGATGGATCTACTGATCCCCGCATCGCCGATCCCATGAGTGCCGAGGCGCACAACACCGCGCCTTCGGCACTCTCAGTGCCGCAGTGGCGGAAATTCCTCAAGGGCTTGGGCCCACCTTTCGCTGAGATGGGTCCGGCCGAGGCAGGGTGGAACCTTCTGCGCCATAATGTGGCGACGGTTCCTTGGACGGGCTGCTCGTGGCCGCGATGCGGTTGACCTACGCAGTCGGCCCGTCGATTGCAGTGATGATTGGGGGACCAGACCGGAACGGCTCCTCCGGCGGGATTGCGCTTTTTACGCGGATCGGGCCGTCCGAGCGGGCACGCGTGGAAGGCGACTCTGCCCTTGGGGATGCAATGAGCGCAGGTGCGCGCCTGCGGCGGGTTCGGTCGGGACCATCGCGCCGAATAGCCATTCATGATCATGGAGCGGCTGCTCCCCGTTCCAACTATTCCGAACGGCGTCTCAATTACCGCCTGCCGGGCGAGGCTGCAAGAGGGGGCGAGGCGGATGAGTGGGGGAGGGAAATGTTGCCGCCTTGTAATCTTCCCGTGCGCGGTGGGCAATCAATGCCGGCGATGATGCCGGTCTAATCCTTCTCTCATGCACGCCAAAATGCTCGCTTTCGCCCTCTGCCTGACCATGTGGCCCCACGCCGTCAGCTTGCGTGGAGCGACATCTGAAGTGTACCGTGTCACCGCGAGGTACACAGTTGGGGGAACTGGCTCGTACGATTACCTCCGGCTCGATCCGTCCACCCGACGGCTCTTTGTCAGCCACCAGACCCGGATGGAAGTGATCGACGCCGATACCGGCAAGGTGCTCGGAGCAATCACGGGATTAAAAGGGGCCCACGGCATCGCCCTGGCTAACGATCTGGGACGGGGCTTCATCAGCAACGGGCTAAACGGAGCTGTCACGGTCATCGATCTGGCCTCACTCAAGACCGTGCAGACGATCCAGACGCCAGGACAGAAGCCGGATGCGATCGAGTACGATCCTGTCACGAAACTTGTGGTTGTCTCGAATGGCCATTCCAACAACGAGACCATCATCGACGGCGCCACCGGGGCCATCGTGCGCGTGATTGTGCTCGCCGGGAACCCGGAGTCCATCGCCTTTGACGGCCGGGGCAACGCCCTCGTCAATCTGGAGAGCCATAATTCGGTGGCCCGGATTGAAATGGCCACTGGGAAGGTGACTGCCGATTGGCCCCTGGGCCCCGGGGAGGGTCCGACTGGTATCGCAATCGACAGCGCGAACAGGCGCCTGTTCGTAAGCTGTGGCGGAAACGAACGCCTGATCGTCCTCGACGCCGACAGCGGCAGGGAGGTCGCGGCGTTACCCATCGGCGACGACAGCGATGCCGCGGGCTACGATCCGGTAACCCATCATGTCTATTCGTCCAACCGGGACGGCACCCTCACCGTCATCCAACAGGATGACGCCGACCATTACCAGGTTGAGGCCACTGTTGAGACTCAGTTCGGTGCCAAGACGCACACGGTCGACACCGCCAGAAATCGCATCTATCTTCCGGTCGCCAAGTTTGGCCCCGGCAGCGAGGACAAGCCCGGACCAGTCCTCCCGAACACGTTTGAGATCCTCGTCGTTGGACAATAACCCCATTCCTCTGACCCTTTCCTCTCATGAAAACAAAATGGATCGTCTCCCTCGCCCTGGGGCTGCCGTTGGCCGCCATCGCCTCCCTCGAACAGAAATCTCCGCCAACCCCTCCGGCCAATGCAGGAAGCCCAATCCTGGTCTGGGACGTGGCTCCCGAGCTGCGGACCGGACTTCCCCGGAATTTCCGCACAACTAACGATCATCTCAAGCTCAAGGGCGCCACGGCTCCCAATGTTGCGGGCCTGATCGAACTCCGCGCTTCTGGCAGCGCGGAATTTACGGCAGACAGTCTGAAGGCGATGCTGGCGAAGCTCCCGGCGCCGGTAATGATCTTCGACCTGCGTCAGGAGGATCACGGTTTCATCAACGGAAACGCCGTGTCCTGGTACGCTACCAACAACTGGGCCAACGTGGGCAAGAGCCCAAAGGCGATCTCAACCGACGAGAAGGAGCGGCTCAATTCCTGCGCTGTGGGCAGCGAGGTGGTGCTTTCGGAAGACGCCGCGATCAAGGGCAAGTCCGCGACTGCGGCTGTGGAGCGCGTCACGGTCCAGGCAACCCAGACTGAAAAGAAGCTCGTTGCCGCGGCCGGGGCCTCCTATGTGCGCATCCCGGTCACCGATCATTGCCGCCCGACTGACGCGGCGGTCGACCAGTTTGTCCTGGCGGTCCGCGCGCTTCCGGCCGGCACCTGGGCGCATTTCCATTGCCGCGCGGGCAAGGGCCGGACAACCACCTTTATGGTGCTCTACGACATGCTGCGCAACGCCCACGCGGTTTCGCTCCAGGACATCGCGGCCCGCCAGTCGGCCCTCATCGGCGACTACAACGTCCTGGCTGTCGATTCGGACGAGGGGGGAAAGGCCGGGATCTCCGCCGATCGCGCGGCCTTCGTCACGACCTTCTACGACTACGCACGAGCGAACCCGAACGGCAGCCCGAAACTCTGGAGTGAGTGGCTGAAGGCGCAGCCCTGATGCCCCGACGAGGCGCCCCCAAGAAGCGCTTCGTCTGGACGTTCCTAGGGTTCCATGGTTGAAGCATGACGACGACCATGCGCATCCTAGTGATTGAAGACGATCGCAAGATCGCATCCTTCTTGACCAACGGCTTCCGTCAGAACGGCTTCGCGGTCGACCATGCCGCGGACGGCTTGGACGGCTTGGCACTCGCACGCCAAGGGCATTACGGGCTCGCCGTGGTTGACGTGATGCTGCCAAAGCTCGACGGCCTATCGCTGGTCGGCACGCTGCGCGCCGAGAACATCAAGCTTCCCGTCATCATGCTGAGCGCAAAGGCGTCGGTCGACGACAGGATCCGCGGGCTAGAAAGCGGCGGGGATGACTACGTTACCAAGCCGTTCTCCTTCTCCGAACTTCTCGCCCGGGTGCAGTCGCTGCTACGGCGCTCGCAGCAGACCGAAGCCCCGGCGGAACTGCGGGGGGCAGGCATCACCCTAAATCTGCTCACCCGCGAGGTCGTGCGCGCCGGCCGCCGCGTGGACCTGCAGGCTCGGGAATTTGGCCTTCTGGAGCTGTTTCTGCGCAACCCCGGACGGGTCCTGACCAAGACCTTTCTCTTGGAGCGCCTCTGGGACTACAGTTTCGACCCACAGACCAACGTAGTGGATGTCCTGGTCTGCCGCCTGAGGGCGAAACTGGACCGCGACTTCGAATCGAAGGCCATCCACACAATCCGGGGGGCGGGCTATGTTCTCAAGGTGGATTAGGCGCTTTTGCGGGACATTCAGCTTCCGGCTGAACGTCTACTACGCAGCGTTCTTCATCGTGCTGGCGCTCGTGTTCAGCGTGCTCGCGTATGCCGGACTGCTCGACGCGCTCCGCGAGAAGGACCGCGATCTGGCCAGGACGGAGCTGGAGCGGCTTGTCCGCGTTTACAACCGCGGCGGGCTTGCCGACCTGCGCAGGGAGTTCGCCGGGACCGATGCCATGCCCGGGGTCTTTCTTGTGAGGGTCTCGACCCCCGCCGACAGCCGGGCTCTACTGGCCATGCCCGCCAAGGCCGAGGGCCTCGACCTCGGCCGGGTGGCGCTGGACGCCCAGGCAGGAAAGCCGTCATGGCAGGAGATCCCAACGCCCGGCCATTTGCGCAGCTGGGTCGTGGGCACCGCGCGCCTGGCGGACGGAACGCTGTTGCAGGTAGGCAAGCGGACCGCCGACCGCTCGGAACTGATGGCGGATTTCGCCGGCGTGTTCACAACCGCAGTCATTCCGGCCATCGTGCTCGGAATTCTCGGGGGCATCTGGCTCACCGTCCGGTCGCTCGCGCCGGTGCGCGAGATCCTCCGGACCGTCCGTGGCATCCTCGACACAGGGGATCTGGGCGCGCGCGTGCCCGCCCGCGGCAGCGAGGACGAGCTGAGCCAGCTCGTGACGGTCCTCAACCGGATGCTGGCTCACAACGAGGCGCTCATCCGGGGCATGAGGGAGGCCCTCGACAACGTGGCCCACGACCTGCGCACACCCCTCACCCGCATGCGCGCCTCGGCGGAAGTGGCGCTCGAGAGCCCCGGGGACGCCGCCGCCGCCAGGGAGGCGCTGGCCGATTCCGTGGAGGAGGCCGAGCGCGTGCTCACGATGTTGCGCACGCTCATGGATATCTCCGAGGCGGAGACGGGCGTGATGAGGCTGCACCGGGAGCCGGTGCCGGTGGCCGAGCTCGTGCGCGGCGTCGTGGACGTTTACGGCTATGTGGCCGAGGAGAAGCTCATCCGTCTCTCCGTGGACGTCCCGGACGATCTGGCCGTCAGCGCCGACCGGGCGCGCCTCCAGCAGGCCTTGGCCAACCTGGTGGACAATGCGGTGAAATACAGCGGTGAAGGGACCGAGGTGGCGATCCGCGCCCGCCGGGCGGGCGGCCGGGTCGAGATAGCCGTGCAGGACCATGGCATGGGAATTGCGCCTGGGGACATCCCGCGCATCTGGGAGAGGCTTTACCGCGGCGACAAGAGCCGCTCGCAGCGGGGACTCGGCCTCGGGCTTAGCTTTGTCCAGGCCATCACGAACGCGCACGGCGGGCGCGCCACGGTCGTCAGCCGCGAAGGTCAGGGCTCAACGTTCGTGCTCTCCCTGCCGGCCTCGTGAAGTCCGAACCGACCAGGATTGATCATCTGCGGTCCGGCACGGTTGCGCGGTCATCCGGCTGGCTGGCGGCCGGCCTCATCGCTCTGGCGGCGCTTGTCGCGTATCACAACAGTTTTTCCGGCGCATTCGTGCTCGACGATTCCTCCTCCATAGCCGGAAACCCGTCGATCCGGCACCTGTGGCCCTTGGGAGGCCCGCTGTCGCCACCGCATGGTCGCGGATTGACCGTGGATGGACGGCCGATTCTAAATCTTTCACTGGCCGTAAATTACGCATTAGGGGGAGCGCGGGTCTGGGGCTACCATGCCCTCAACCTGATCATTCACATCGTCGCCGGGCTGGTTTTGTTCGGAGTCGTTAGGCGCACGCTGGAGCGAATCCGCGCCGCCGGCGATCCAATGCTCCTTGCGTTGGCTGTGGCTCTGCTGTGGACGCTTCATCCGCTTCAGACCGAGTCGGTGACCTACGTGATTCAAAGGGCTGAGTCGCTGATGGGGCTGTTCTATCTGCTGACACTGTACTGCTTCATTCGGCTTTCGGAGCCGGAGTCCCTCCTCGTCCCACTTCGCGGGACTTCGGCAGACGGGAGGAAGGGACGATGGGCGTGGCTTTCGATCGCCTGTTGCCTCCTTGGCATGGCGACAAAGGAGGTGATGGTGTCCGCCCCGGTGATCGTTTTCCTGTATGACACGACGTTTGTCAGCGGCGGCTTCAGGGATGCGT
This sequence comes from uncultured Opitutaceae bacterium, assembly GCA_903862935.1. GTDB lineage: Bacteria > Verrucomicrobiota > Verrucomicrobiia > Opitutales > Opitutaceae > Palsa-1447. The sequence goes on along the minus strand of CAIOZY010000036.1, from coordinate 27,934 downwards.
GGCGGCGGCATTGGAGGCTGTACGCGGGGCTTGCCAGCACGTGGCTGCTCCTCGCCTACGTCGTGGCAAGCGCGGGCAACCGCGGGGGCACGTCGGGAATCGGGATCGGCGTCGGGGCCTGGGCGTATTGGCTCACGCAGTTTCCGGCGGTCGTAAAGTACGTCGGGCTCGCCCTGTGGCCGAACCCGCTGGTTTTCGATTACGGAACGGAATGGATCCCGCGCGCCGGGGACGCGCTTCCGTATGCGGCGGCCGTCATTGCGCTCGTTGCGGGATCGGGCTACGCGCTCCTTCGGCCGGGCCGTGAGGTACCGATGGGCGCGCGGGCCCTTGGCTTCGCCGGGGCCTGGTTCCTCGCGATTCTGGCGCCGACGAGTCTTGTCCCTGGAAATCGGCAGACGATGGCCGAGCACCGCATGTATCTGGCGCTGGCCGCGGTGATCGCCGTCGGCGTCGTTGTCATCTATCGGCTGGCCGGCCGGCGCAGTCTTGCCCTGTTTGCAGCGCTTGCCGTTGTGTTCGGCGTTCTCACCCTGCGGCGCAACGCGGATTATCGCAGTCAACTTGTTCTTTACCAGGATACTGCGGACAAGTGTCCGGGCAACGCATTTGCCCAATGCAACTTGGGCACGGAGTTGTTTTCCAAAGGGCGGACGTACGAGGCGATCGATCGATACGAGACCGCCCTGCGACTTCGCCCCGATTATCCCGTCGCCGAGGACAACTTGGGGAATGCCCTGGCAAGGCTGGGCCACTTCGACGAGGCAGCCGGCCACTATCTGGCCGCGATCCGTCTCGATCCCGCATTTGCCAACGCCCACTCCAACCTTGGGGTTGCGCTGTATCAGCTGGGACGGGTGGCTGACGCGACCGCGCAGTTTCGAACCGCGCTCAGACTCGACCCCGATGACGCCGAGGCTCACAACAACCTGGGCACCGCGTTGGTGAGAATGGGACGGGTGGACGAGGCGATTAGCTGCTACCGAGAGGCGGTGCGCCTCAGCCCGGACTATGCCAGCGCGCACTGCAACCTGGGAAATGCCCTCCTGCGGAAGGGTGCGATAGAAGAGGCCACCCGCCATTACGAGGAGGCGTTGCGTCTCCAGCCGGATTTCCCCGAAGCCCGTCGGATGCTTGACCAAGTGAGAGCAGGCCTTGGCGGAAATGCCCGCCCTTGACGGCGCTGCGCCCACATGGCGGCTTTGTAATGAAGTCACCATCCATGGGCAATCAGGAGTGGGATACTCTGATCCCATGCCATATCTGATTCGCTGTGCCCGGTTAGCAGTCTTCGTCGTCATCCTGGCCTCCGGACTGTCGCCGGCACTGGCCCAAGGCGGCCCACCCATGATAACCGACGATCCCGGAACCCCGGGTCCGGGCAAGTGGGAGATCAACCTCGGCTGGACGACCCAGCGCGTCCCCGGCGCGACCCTGTCCGGCTTGCCCCAGTTGGATGCCAACTACGGCATCGGTAAACGGGTCGAGCTTGCGTACGCTGTGTCCTGCCTCCGACTAAAAAACAGCGGCGAGTCCTCGCATTGGGGCGCAAGCGAGTCGGAATTCGGCGTGAAGTGGCGCTTCTATGACGCTGGCGAGGACGGACTTCAGGTATCCATGTGTCCCGCTGTTTCCCTTCTCACGCCGGGAACGCACTCGGACCGCCGCGGCTTGGCGGACGAGGGAGGCAGCTGGCAGTTGCCGTTTCAGTTTGAGAAGGATTTCGAGATCTTTTCCGTGAATGTTGATGTCGGTCGGGTCTTCGCTTGGGGAGGCGAGGAGGACGCCTGGTTCGGAGGCATTTGCATCGGCCGGGAAGTGGTCAAAGGCTGGGAACTGGACGCTGAGATTCATTGCAATGCCGACAAAGGGCTGTCCCATAAGGAGTGGCTCGTGAATGCCGGCCTCCGCATCGACCTATCCGATCATTCGAAGCTGATGCTGGCGCTCGGCCGAGACCTGAGCAATCAGCTCGACCCTCGGATTTCTCTGATGAGCTACGCCGGAATCCAGCTGCTGTTCTGACCTGGGTGCCGAAGGGTTGCCTTTTCTCGATCGATGCTCACCTTCGCGTTCCCGGTCATTCCCATGCCTCCCCGTTTCAGCTTGTCCGTTCTCTTAGCCGTGGCTCCGGCCGTCTTTGCGGAGTCCACCCAGCCGCTTCAACCGATCCCGATTTTGTCCGCCGGCGCCTCGATTGCACCCGCGGCCGACCCGAGCCATTTCATGTTCGCAGTCGGCGGCGATAATCGCGCGGCGGCACGCGGTGTTTCAATGCCGCCGACTGCTCGCCAGGTGTTTTCCGAATTCCGGCTCTTGAGACCTTCGTTCGCGCTTTGGACTGGAGATGCAATCTACGGAGCAGACGATACGGTGGGAGAGGCCAGCGCCGAATACGATGCGTTTCTCTCAGCCGCAGCGGAGGGATTGACCCCGATCTTCAATGCGCCGGGCAACCACGAGATCTCCGAGCGCAAGGACCTGCAGACTCTCTACGAGACGCGCATGGGGCGGCTCTACGGGTCGTTCGATTACGGCAACTCGCATTTCATCGCCCTCGACACCGATGAGGTTGGGCAGAAGCCAGGTATCGCAGAGGCGCAGCGGGAGTGGCTGCGGCAGGATCTCGAGAAGAACCACGGTGCGGCTCATGTCTTCGTTTTCACGCACCATCCGCTTTTTCCGGACAAGCCCAATGCGGGTTTTGCCGACGCCGGCAACCGCGACGACATTCACCAGCTGTTTGTGAAGTACGGAGTCAAGATGGTCTTCAGCGGGCACGAGCATCTGTTCTACAGATCGGTACACGACGGGATTACCTACGTGGTCACTGGAGGCTGCGGCGCCCCCAACTCTCCGGGGCCGGAGGAGGGCGGTTTCCAGCATTATCTCTTGGTCTATGTGAACGACGAAAAGGTCTCGATCACGGTCATAGAGCCTTGGAGGCTGTTCGTCCAAGTCGGCCCAGTGCTGGCGGATGGGTCCTGCACGGCACAGGTCAGCAACTACAATTTTTCGGACTTCACCGTCACGGTTGACTTTCCCACGGACGCCCTCGCCGGCAAGGCCGCTGCAACCGCTTCCTTCACCTACAAGGGGTGGAGGCAAACGCTTGCCGCCGCGATCGTGCCGTCCGCACGTCCTGGCGTCACGACTGTCCAAATGACGGTTCCCCGCTCCCGGGTGACAACCGTCTCGATCGCCGCGCCCAGAAAATAAGTTATGCTGGCCGCGGGCGCCCACAGCCGGCAGATCAAGTGGGCGACTATCTTCCGTGGATTCCGCCGCGCAGCAGTGTGCAAGGAGTTTGAGCCTAGAGAATTCACCCGCAACCGGGGCGGCGGTATCCTTTGCCGAGTCGGCGAGCGACCGCAGCGGCACGCCAGTCCCTGTCACGACCACGCCTGCTTGCGGGAGTTTCTTTCCGCTGGGCACGACGACACTCTGGGCGACCGCAACCGACGCCCTGGGCAACGGGCACGTTCCTGGTAGCCGTCCCAGATTCAACACCGCCGGCTCTGACGCTGCCCGCCAACGCGACCGTTGAGGCAGGCGGCCCGTCCGGGCCGTGGTGACGTTCACCGGAGCCACCTTGGACTTGGTGAGCGGCAAACTGCCCGTCGTATTCGCGTCTGGGTTGGGAAGCGTCTGCCCTTTGGGCACGACCGCGGTCACGGCTGTCGCAATCGGCGCCGCGGGCAACGGGCAAGCTCACGGTGGTTGTCAAAGACACCGCGCCGCCGGTGACCGGGTTCTTGAACCAGCGCATGTTCTACCCGGATTTCCGGTGTCCACGAAACCGAGGCAATCTCAGACATCGCGCTAACCCGATACAAAAACCCGAAGTCAGGTCAAAACGACTTCGCACCAGGTAGAGTTTTCGCTAACGACAGGGATTCATGCGACCGCGCAACCGATTGCGGCCAACGGGCTTGAAAAGTGTTTTGCAAAGCCATCCCAGAAGACTAGCTTTGCGGCCCGATGCGTATGCTAATGGCAATCAAGCCATGATCCCCGCCCAAGGACTTTCCCGAACGAGCGGCGGGGATGGCGCGAGTGCCCTCAGCGCCGACGTCGAGTCGTTCTACCATCTGCGGCACGGCGGGCACGCCGGCAAGGCCTGCCGTGGCACCGCTTGCTTCGCCGCCCGTCACCTCGATCCTGCGTGCTGGGCCGAGGCGATGCAGAACGATCCGCGCGTCTACTGCCTGGGCGAGTGTTTCGCGGCTCCGGCAAGAGGTCAGACCCAGCCGCGCCCGCTCGTGCGCGTGGCTTCGCGCGAAGGCATCGTGCTCGGCCGCATCGCCGCCGGCGGCGCGCGCACCCTCGCGGCCTACCGGGAGCAGGGCGGTTACACGGCGCTGGCCAGGGCCTTGGCCGGTCCGCCCGAACGGGTGCTAGCCGCCGTCGAAACCTCCGGGCTCCGCGGCCGCGGTGGCGCGGGCTTCCCCACGGGTCGAAAGTGGCGGGCCGTCGCGCAGCAGCCGCCGGGTGTCAAGTATGTCATCGCCAACGGCGACGAGGGGGATCCCGGCGCCTATGTCGACCGCTACCTGATGGAGGACGACCCGCACTGCCTCATCGAGGGAATGATCCTCGCCGGCTACGCGGTCGGCGCCTCGAAAGGCTACATCTACCTCCGCGCCGAATACCCCGTCGTCGGAACCGTGCTGCGGGCCGCCCTCGCCGAAGCGCGCACCGAGGGCTGGCTCGGGCCGCACGTCGGGGGAGGAAGTTTTTCCTTCGAACTGGAAGTTTACAGCGGGCACGGCAGCTACGTTTGCGGCGAGGAGACCTCCCTCCTTCGCTCGATCGAGGGGAAACGGCCCGAGGTGATGGCCCGGCCGCCCTACCCGACAGAGCGCGGCCTGTTTGGGCGCCCGACGCTGCTCAACAATGCCGAGACGCTTGTGAGCGTGCCGTGGATCGTCGCGCACGGCGGCGAGGCTTACGCCGCGATCGGCCTCCCGAATAGCCGGGGCACCAAGGCCCTCTCGCTCAATTCGCTCTTTGCCCGCCCCGGCCTCTACGAGGTCGAGTTCGGCGTCACTGTGCGGCACATCGTCGAGGAGCTCGGCGGGGGCCTGCGCGGCGGCGGCAAGCTGAGGGGCGTGCTGATCGGCGGCCCGATCATCGGCATCGTCCCGCCGCACCTGATCGACACTCAGTTCGGTTTCGAGGAGCTCGCGGCGATCGGCGCGGGGGTCGGCCACGGCGGCATCGTGGCATTCGACGAGCACACGTCGATTCCCGAGCTCGTGCAGCACGTCTTCTCGTTCGGCTCCTACGAATCGTGCGGAAAGTGCACGCCGTGCCGAGGCGGTAGTGGGCGCGTCGAGGAGATCTTCGACCGCGCCCTTGCGGGGACCGCCACCCGGGGCGATTTTCAGGAATGCCGCGATCTCGTCGCCGCGCTCCGGCTCGCCAGCCTCTGCGGCCACGGCACCGGCCTGGCCCGCTTCGCCGAGTCGATTCTGCGCTACTATCCCGCGGAGATTGAAACATGCTTCAGGTGACCATCAACGGCCGGGCGCACCAGCTGCCCGAGGGCCTCACCATCAACCAGGCGCTCGGCCGCATCGGCCTCGAAGTGCCCACGCTCTGCCACGACGAGCGGCTCAGTCCCTGCGGCTCGTGCCGCCTTTGCGCCGTCGAGGTGAAGGGCATGAGCGCGCTAGCCACTGCCTGCAATACTCAGATCTGCGACGGCATGGAAATCCTCACGGACTCGCCCGTTGTCCAGGGCGTGCGCCGCACCCTGCTCGGGCTGCTCGCCGCCCATTATCCCGTCGAAGCGGTCGCGGAGTTTCCCGAGAGGGAGTTTCACCGCTATCTCAGCCGCTATGGCGTGAAGGCCGGCGGCTCGCGCTCGGCCCCGCCGCCGGCCGTGCCGTTCATGAAGGACGCCACGCATCCGTACATCAGCGTCGACATGTCGCAATGTGTGACCTGCTACCGCTGCGTGCGCATCTGCGAGGAGGTGCAAGGGCAGTTCGTCTGGAAGGCTTGGAGCCGCGGCAGCGAGACGCGCATCCTGCCGGTCCGGGGCAAGACGCTCCTCGACGGCGGCTGCGTGAGCTGCGGCGCCTGCGTCGACACCTGCCCGTCCGGCGCGCTCGAAGATCTCACGGTCCTCGCCCGCGGCGCGCCGAACCGGTGGACCAGGACTATCTGCTCCTACTGCGGAACCGGCTGCGAGATGGAAGTCGGCACGCGCGAGGGCCGCATCACCACCATCCGCCCCTCCCTCGAAGGCCCGAGCAACCACGGCCATGCCTGCGTGAAGGGGCGCTACGCCTTCGACTATATCTACGCGGAGGAGCGCATCACCTCGCCGATGATCCGCCGCAAAGGCGAATGGCAGCGCGTAAGCTGGGACGAGGCCATCGCCTATATCGCCGGGCGCTTGGTGGACGCGGCCGCCCGGCACGGCCCGGACAGCATCGGCGTGCTCAGTTCCGCCCGCGGCACAAATGAGGAGAACTATGTCGCCCAGAAGTTTGCGCGCGTAGCCCTCGGCACGAACAACATCGACTGCTGCGCGCGCGTCTGCCATTCCCCCACGGCCGCCGCGATGAAGATGGCCCTGGGCACCGGCGCCGCCACCAACTCGCTTGATGAGATCGCGGTCGCCCGCACGATCCTCGTCTGCGGCGCCAATCCGACCGAGGGGCACCCCGTCACCGGCGCGCGCATCAAGCAGGCCGCGCTCCACGGCGCCAACCTCGTCGTCGTCGACCCGCGCAAGATCGAGCTGACGGAGTGCGCCACCCTCCACCTCCAGCTGCGCGCAGGCACCAACGTCGTGCTCTTCAACGCCATCGGCGCGGCCATTGTCGAGGAGGGCCTCGTGGACGAGGAGTTCCTCCGCACGCGCGTCACCGAGTACGCGGAATATTGCGACTTCATCCGCGAGTTCGCCCCGGAGAGGGCGGAGCGAATCTGCGGCGTGCCCGCTGCCAAGATCCGCCAGGCTGCGCGCCTCTATGCAACGGCAAAGCCCTCGCTCAGCGTCCACGGCCTCGGCATGACCGAGCACATTCAGGGCACCGAGGGCATCATGGCGCTTGTCAACCTCGCGCTCCTCACCGGCAACATCGGCAAGCCCGGCACCGGCATCAATCCCCTCCGCGGCCAGAACAACGTGCAGGGCGCCCCGCACATGGGCTGCGAGCCCACGCTCCTCGCCGGCTACGTGCCGATCGAGACGGTGCGGACGCAATTCGAGACCGCCTGGCAGGCGCCTATCCCCTGCAACGCGGGCCTCAACATGATCGAGATGCTGGAAGCCGCGCTTGCCGGGAAGTTGAAGGTCGTCTGGGCGATCGGCTACGACATCGTGATGACCAACCCAAACACCCATGAGACGCGGCGCGCCATGGAGCAGCTCGACCTCGTGATCGTGCAGGATCTGTTTCTCAACGCGACCGCCCGGGAATTTGGGGATGTTTTCCTCCCCGCCGCCTCCTCGTTCGAGAAGGACGGTACATTCATGAACGGCGAGCGCCGCATCCAGCGCGTCCGCGGCGCCGCCCCTCCCCAGGGCGAGGCCCGCGGCGACTGGGAGCCGCTCTGCGACGTCGCCCGCGCGATGGGCAAGGGCGACGGTTTCTCCTACCGCTCCGCCGAGGAGATCTGGAACGAGGTTCGCTCGCTCTGGCCGCAGGGCGCCGGCATAAGCTACGCCCGGCTCGACCGGGTGGGCGGCCTGCAATGGCCCTGCTTTGACGAGAGCGATCTCGGCACGACCATCATGCACTCTGACCGGTTCACGCATGGAAGGAGCACGGCGCTGCGCCGCATCGAATTCGTGCCGCCGCCGGAGCTGACCAGTCCGGAGTTTCCCTTCCTCCTCTCCACCGGACGCAATCTCTACCAATACAACGCCGCCACGCAGACCTCGCGCACGCCCAACGATCGCCTGCACCCCACCGACTACCTGCAGGTCTCGCCGGCCGACGCCGCGCGCCTCGGTCTCGGCGAAGGCGAAATCGCACGGCTGAGCAGCCGGCAAGGCACGGCCGAACTCCCGGTGCAAATCAGCGATCGGGTCAAGCCCGGCGAGGTGTACACCACCTTCCACAGCACTCGTGTCTTCCTCAACCAGATCACCACATCGCACCGCGATCGCTACACGAAGACGCCTGAATACAAGGTGACGGCCGTGAGGGTGGAGAAGATCTCCGCGGGGGCGCCGCCTTCCGCGGGCCGATGAGGGACGGCTCGGTCAACTGCGCCGGGGGCCTGTTTGTCCGTTTTGCCGTGATTTCGGGAAATCGAACCACCTCGCGAGTCAGTTTGGATGTGCGTTTGAAGTGCAGCTGGATACCGTAAGCGTTCAGATATGACGCGGTGACGGGATTGGGCCGACCGCGCCACCGTGCGGATGCCCGCCTTTTCGGGCTTCTTGATCTGTCCGACGCTTATGGAGGCCACCGGCGCCAGGTGGTCAATCCCGAGCAGGCGCTTCTCGGCGTGCGAGGACCGCCGACCGTGGTTGGCCCGGGGATCGGGAACAGGCGGGTTTTCGGGATCGAATCCCTCCATCTGGGCTAGGAACGCCTACTTGAGCTGCTGGCAGTAATAGGAAAACTCGCGCGTGCGAGACTTGCGGTTGCCTCGGAGCGGCCGGGACACCAACCTGCCCCACCATGCCCGGTCCAGCACAGCCCATCCGGAAGAGCCTGCATTGGATCGGGCTCGCGGGGGGCGCCGTACTCGCCGCCCTGCTGGCGAGCCTCCCCACCCATGGCCTGTCCGTCGACGAGGCGCACTATGCGCTCTACGCCTATTTCCCCGACTGGAGCTACTTCGACCATCCCCCGCTCGTGGGGTGGATTCAATTGCCCGGACTCTGGCTCGGGGGCGGCGACTTCGCGATGCGGCTCGCCCCGCTGGCTTGCTGGATCCTTGCGCTCGTTCTCCTGCACCGGCTGACCCTCAGGCTATTCGCCGACCCGGAGGGGAGCCGGGCGGCGGACGGCGGCGTCCTGGTCGGACTGACGACGCCGATGTTCCTCATCCTGGCGATGTCGATTCGTCCGGACGTGCTCCTCCTCCCGGTAACCTGCGCGGCCATGCTGGCCGTCTGGCGGCTGCGGGATCCGGCCGAAGCCCTGCGGACCGGACCCTGGCTTGCGCTCGGGGCGATCCTGGGAATCGCCGGGCTCTCGAAGTACACCGCCGTGTTCCTCGCCCTGAGTTCCGCGGCCGTCCTGGTCCAGCGCCACGGGCGGGCCATTCTCTCGCGCCGCGGCCCCTGGCTCGCGCTGGCGCTCGCCGTCGCCATGGCAAGCCCGGTCTTCCTCTGGAACGCGAAGCACCACTGGGTCTCCTTCCGCTACCAGGGGCTCCACGCCGCCGGGGGCTCCTCCTGGCAGCTGGGCGAGCTGTTCCGGGTGCAGTGGGAGGAGCTAAAGGTCTACGGACCGCTGACCGCGCTCGCCGTCGGCCTCGGGCTCTGGAAATGCCGGCGCAGCGCGGTAGCGGGATTCTGCCTCGCGTTCGCGGCTCCTCCGGCCCTGACGATCGCGCTCCTTTCCGGCCGGGGCGGCAGCATCAACTACTGGACGGCGTTCGCCTGGATAGCCGCGTTTCCGCTCGCCGGGATGGGCCTGGCGCAGGGATGGCGCTCACGCCGGACGAAGCGATGGCTGGTTGGTGTCGGCGTGGTCCAGGCCCTCTTCTGCCTGCTCATCTTCGCCCGGATCTGGGATGGAGGGCCGGCGGAGGACTCGCCGATCCGCCGGAATCCGGTCGCCGACCTTTACGGCTGGGACCAGGCCGCGGCGCGGGCCCGGGAACTCGCCACGAGCCGGGGCCTCAACTCGGTAGCCGTCGTCAACTGGACCCTGGCGAGCCGCATCGCCTGGTACGCGCGGCCTTTCGTCGTCTACGTCCTCGACGAGCGCTTCGACCAGATCGACATCTGGTTCGGCAAGCTCCCCGTCGGCCAATCGACGATCCTCATCCAGTGGTCGAGGCTCCCCTACGAGATTCCCGTCCGGCCCTCGACCCCGCAGGGCTTCGCGCGGTGCCAGCGCCTCGAGGAGATGCCGATCCGGAGAGGGGACAAGATCATCTCCCGCTTCGAGTTCTTCCTGTGCGAGGACTGGGGCGGAGCGGTCGTGTCGGCGCCCCAGAACACCGAGCACATCAGCGCGTACTAGGGAGTGTCCCCTGAGCTCAGGGGACACCGCAAGTAGGTATAAATCAGGATGGGAACCCTGTCGCCTATGGATGGATCGCATGGATTTGCCGGAACGACTTTGGGTTTTGTTAAGAAGAACAACAGCGCAGTTGCCTGCGCGGCTCTGGCACAGGGCCTCCGCGGCAGCACTCTTGGCTGCAGCACACGCCAGACGATCGCCCCATCACCGGCGCAAACTAACGCAAGCCTGGTTCAAGAACCAATAGCACATCAGCGTACGGAATTCTTACCAGATGGTGTGGTCATGGCCCTGCAAAACGGTCGTCGGCGATTTCCTTTACTCCGCCTGCAATGCGGCTGCACCACCCAATCCTTCCCGCTGCGAAGGAATCGAAAGCCGGCACATAGGGCTTGATGTCGATTATGGGCGTTCCATCGAGAATATCGATATCAGCGACGTGGAGTATATTCCCTTCGAGGCCCAGCAGCCGCACGGCGAAAACCCAAGGGGATTTGGACGGCATGGAGCACGCGTGGCGAAGATCCCATGCGGTTCCGTGTCGCCGTAAATTGGGAAACAAACCTTTGTTTCCCCCCTGCCCGGGTCTCCGGGTCTTCGCGAAAGGATTTCCGATGATTTCCCCGTTCACCCAGACCGCCCTTTCGGCGGCTCGGCAGTATTTCAAAGCCCACCTGGCGGTGGGGGACTACTATTCCCAGAAACAAGCCGAGGTCGGTCGGTGGTTCGGGCAAGGTGCAGCTCGGCTTAACCTCGCAGGAAACGTGACGGAAGAAGCGTTTGCGGCGCTCTGTGAAGGCAACGATCCCGGTACGGGAAACCGACTGGGAGTGCGCCGTAATTCAATCCGGCAAGAAAACGGCAAATGGGTCCCCAATCGACGAATTTTTCAGGACTGGACCATGAGCCCACCGAAGAGCGTTTCTCTGGTCGCGCTGCTCCACGATCCGAGAATCATCGCGGCTCATAATCGGGCGGTACAGACAACCTTGCAGGAGCTTGAAACCTTCGCCGAAACGCGCGTCCGTCGCAATGGAGCCAAGGACGAGGTGCGTTCAACCGGCAATCTGGTAGTCGCCTGCTTCCGGCATGAAACCAGCCGGGAACTCGACCCCCAACTCCACACCCATTGCGTCGTCTTTAACGCCACGTTTGATCCGGTGGAAAGCCGATGGAAGGCACTTCAAACCCACGGCATGTTCAAAGCCCAGCGGTTCGCCAACGGGGTATATGAACATGAGCTTTGTCGGGAACTGAGGGCGCTCGGCTATCGCATTCGCTCAACCGGCAAAAACTTCGAGATTGAAGGAATTTCGAGTGAGGTGATCGACCGTTTCTCCAAACGGAAACGACAGATCGATGAGGAAACCAAGAGGCGCGTGGAGGACCAGAATGTTCGGGGCAATGTGAAGGACATTCGCGAACAGGTGGCCCATGACCGGCGACGGAGAAAAATCAAGGAGGCAACGGCCGAGAGGCTCCGAAAAACATGGCTGGGCCAGTTGACGCCGGACGAACGGACGGTGCTGCAATTCCTCCGCGAATCGGCAGCATTATCGCCTTCGCCCGTCGTGGAATCCGCCGAGCTGCTCGCCTGGGCCGAACGGCACGTCTTCGAACGGAGTTCCGTGGCGCCCCAGCATGAACTGCTCGCCGCCGCGCTGGTCCGGGGCCGGGGGCAGTCGTTCAGTTTGGCGGGGCTTCGCGAAGCCCTGAAACGAATGCCGACTGTCTTCTTCCTCGACCATGGAGCCGTCACCTCGCGGGAACTGGTCCGGCTGGAAATGGAGGTAGACATGATCGCCCGAAAGGGCGTTCGCGGGGATCGGCCGCTAAACGGAACCTTCACCCCCGACGAGCGGCTATCCGAGGAGCAGCGACGGGCAGTCGGCAAGATCATGCAGAGCCGGTCTTTCATAACCCTGTTCCGCGGCGCGGCCGGAACGGGCAAGTCAACCTCACTCCGTGAGGTCCAGCGAGGGCTCCTGGCCGCAAATCATCCGGTCGTAGTCCTCGCACCCCAGCGTCAGCAGGTCCTCGACCTTGAAAGCGACGGACTTCCGGCGAATACCCTGGCCAGGTTTTTGGCTGATCCGCGCCTCGAACCCAACACCGTCGTCCTCCTGGACGAGAGCGGCCAAGTCGGTATTCGGGACATGCACCGGCTTGTGACCCTTTCCCGGGAAAACCGAGCCCGCCTGATTCTCTCCGGCGACACCCGGCAGCACGGAGCGGTGGCAGCCTCGGACGCACTGGTCCTTCTGGAGCGCTATTCCGGCGTCCCGGTCGCCCGGCTGAAATCCATCCGGCGCCAGGACCCTCGGCTTTCCAGCGACCGCGCCGAGAAGCGCGCGATTTCCGCCTACCGATCCGCCGTTCGCCTCGCCTCCCGTGGGCGCCCGGCAGCAGCCCTTGACGCCCTGGATGGCCTCGGCTGGGTGCGCGAGCAGACGCCCGGGGAAGGTCGCCGCCTATTGGCGCGGGACTACCTCGATGCCCTGGAGCGAAAGGAGCGAGCGCTGGTTGTGGCCCAGACCTGGAATGAGGTTGAAGCGGTCAATTCCACCGTGCGGGCGGCCCTCGCCGCCGCCGGCCGGTTGGGGCCCGGTTCCCGTTTGCCGACCTTTCGGGCCGTCGATCTGACCGGGGCAGAGAAGCAGGATGCCTCCAGCTATCCCAAGTCAGGAGCCGTCGTCTTCCTCCGAAACTACGGCCGCTATCAACGCGGTGAGATCTGCCGCGTTCAAGGAGCCGATTCCCAGGGAATCACACTTGTGAAGAGCGGGCGCCGATCCCGCATTTCATACCGGTACGCCGACCGGCTCAATCTTGTCGAGGAAAGGCCGTTGGATCTGGCCCCGGGCGACCGCATCCAACTCAAGATGAACGGCCGTTCTCTGGACGGCCGGCCCTTAGCCAACGGCGAACTTGCAACGGTTCGTGAGGTCGCAGCCGATGGGCGCATCGTGATCGAGAGCGACCGGGGCCAGCGGAAGACCCTCGGGGCCGATCACCGGGTATTCAACTACGGTTACGCCACCACGTCCTACGGAAGCCAGGGCAAGACCGTGGACACCGTACTCTTTTCGGATGCCGGCTCACGTCTAGCGACTAACCAGAAGCAGTTTTATGTGACGATTTCGCGAGGCCGGCGCCGGGCCCTGATTTTCACGCCGGACAAAGCGGCGCTTCGCCGCGCCATCGAATCCGAGGGGCACCGGACGCTTGCCGTGGAAGGGGCCAACGCCGGGACAAGCGCGCAACAGCAGGGCCAGCGGATAGCCGCCTGGCGACGGCGCCTAGCGGCTGAACCCACTCCTTCTCAAGCCCAAGGAAGGGGCATGCGCCTTTAAGCCTCCGTGAACGCTAAACCGGATCGCAGCTCAAAGGCCCCATCGACCGAACCCCGTCCGCCTCTCGCCCGGCGTGAGGCCCGGGTTCCGGTGACCACCGAAACATTCGATCTGTACGTTCGCAGCGTGGCGCAGATAGCAGCCGAGACCGGCCTATCCCAAGAACTCACCGTCGAAGCCCTGATGGCCTACAGCCTCGCCCTGCCGGAGGCCGACGAACTCATCCACGGATTTATCCGGGGCGACCTGACCCTCTTCCCACCGGCCGAAGAGAATCGCCTCATCATGGAACGCGACACACGTCGGCTTGAGTTGGAGACCCCTGCTCCTGAAAGCCGGCCGATGACCCCCTTAGGACGAAAACTCGATCCTCAGCGACGTATCGACCAGGGCGGCATCCGATCAGAGCGAACGTCGCAACTGGACGGCTTCATCCAGGAGAACCCCGAGGTCTATCGCCAGGTAGGCGCTTCATCACATGGGGTTGTCACGGAGTGCTGCCATCGCCTTGGTGCTGCTCGTACGAAAGCTATGGCCGGCGCCGGACGGCCTGCAAAAGGCCGCCGACACGCTGCTGCTCGTCCGTCCCCAAAGTCGTCCCAATACACTCATTACCCAGCTCGGCTTTGAGCTCTTTATGTCTGCCGATCAGGCTCGCGAGCTAGCTCGGCAGGTAGCCTCATCGGGACCCATCTGGAGGCGGCATGCGGCATTTTGACGCAAACTCCCAACTTGGACACAAGTTTCACGGCCTTAAGAGGGCTTTTCTGCGGGCATCCCTGAGTCTTCCCGCTTGCGGAATCAAGGTCCGAGCCAGCTGAGACCAAGCCGCAGCCATAGCGGGATCGCGACCAAGGCAAGTAGGTTGGTGGCAACGACAACCTGTGCGGCGGTCTGAGCCCGGCCGCCGTAGTGTTTTGCAATCACGATTGATAGGATGCCCGCCGGCATGGAGGCCTGGACAATCATCACCCGCTTCAACTCCGGGGTCACCGGAAGGAACCGCGTCAGAAGCAGGAAGGCGATCGGAAGCACACCCATGCGGAGCACGCAGGCTGCCGGTGTGACCTTCGGATCCGCGAGGCTCATTGGGTTCTCGCGGATGAATTCTTCGAGCGTTGCGCCGATTAGAATCAATCCAAGCGGGATAGCGCACTTGGCACAAAGGCTGACGGACATCAGCAGAAAGGTCGGAACGCGCGGAGCCAGCCCCATCTCGTTTATGCCGATTCCCACAAGGAGGGCCCATACAGGCGGATTGAGAAGTTGCCGCCACCCGTCGCGTAGGGAAAGGCCTGCCAGCAGCAGAATTCCGACCGTCCAAATCGCCGCTTCGCAACCGACGTTGTACACCAGCAATACCCCCAGGCTGTCGCGGCCATAGAGGGCCGCCATCAACGGGATCGGGATGTATGCGTAATTGAAAATCCCGGTGGTGAACGCAAACGTGCGCAAGCCGGTGCCACGTTGCATTCCAAGCGTTCTCGCCACCCACCAGGCTAACCCCATGCCGACCGAGATGGTAGCGAACGCTACCATGGGCGGGACGAACAGATTCGCTGGCACGCGCAACGCGGCATTGCCCAACACGCTGTCCAGGATGAGGCAGGGATATAGAAACTTGACGACGATCTTGAGGAGGCTCTCGTCGGCTTCCTTGTTCAGCCATCCTATCCGCCGCAATGCCACTCCGGCTCCAATGATTGCAAAAATCGGCAGGATGAGCTGCAGAAGCTGCCAATAAGTGGGCATTTCCATTGTTCCAAACCGGCTCCTCGGGCAATTCGAATCCCCGACGTCGGTGATCGAGACCTAATACACGCAGATGTCCATGCCCAAGAGGGAGGCCAGGACCTTAAGCTCTGCCGCGACGTCAGCGTAGATGACGGCAAAATGAGGCTCCCAACCTTCCTTGACTCCGCGTGTTACGAATTCTTCGGCGTTCGTCTCCGGTTTGAAAACCAGAGAAGTCCCGCTGAATTGCTTGGGCGCATCGATGACGGCTCCCCTGGAGATGAAGAAGCGGAAGGAGCCGTCAGGCTTGCGACCCACGCGGAATACGGTGGCGTGTTCGGAGGCGCGGCATCCGAACTCCATGGTCGGGCCGATCTTCCGGTTTGGGTGCACGCCCATTTCGGCGCCCGGGTCCTTGCGAGCCAAGGAGCAGGCGGCCGTGCCGCAATGCCAGAAGGTAACGGTGTTCTCCTTCTCATCCATGGACACGGGGTCGCCGAAGAAAACCGGATTCTGGGTCAATTCCATCCCTATATACATGGTGAGGGCGCCATACAGGTCGGCCTCGCAAGCGGCGGCGACAAGGTTGTCATTGAGCATTCCGAGCACGCCGCAGACCGGCGTGCCGTATTCAACGAAGAAATCCGGCCAGCACCGCGACGCCACCGCCTTGATGTTCTTGGAGACGACGAAGTCCTTGTAGGCCTTGTACAAGCGCACGTAGGCTTCGACGTTTTGGGCGGGAAGCCGGTCTAGGCCGACCATTTTTGCACGAGATTCCTTCAGCTCGTCCGCGAATTCCTCCGGTCGATAACTCTTGGCCTTCAGCATGAGCTCGCGGGCCTCGATGCACTCCAAGTTTGCCCCGAAGGCTTTGGTGAGATCTGCGTCGAGTCCGCGCCCGAACCCAAACCCCTGGGGTGTGTGCCCGATGGAGGCCACGTTTAGCTGGCGCAGCAGATGCTTCACTCGCGCTGCTCGGATGACGACACCGAGAGCCGTTCTGACTTTCTCTTCCTCTGGTCCTCCGAACAGGTATTCGAAAGACGGCCGTCCGAGATGGTGCATGACGTTGCCAGCCGAAAAGGCCCCGGTGAGGGAGTTGAGCCGCAGCCGGCCCCCGTCGATCACCGGCTCACGCAGGGTCCACAAGAGCATGGGACAAGAGAAGGCCTTCGCCACCTCCGTCGCATAGGCGGAATTCGCGAATGTTGTGTTCTGCAGGACGACTAGATCCGGCTGGACCGTCTCAAGGTAGGCCTTGAGGTCGTCTAACTTCAGCAAGGGACCGTCCGGTACGACACAATCCGGCGAAAGCGACTTCAGTAGACTTACGGACTTTCGAAATTGGTCGTTTGCGCTTTCTAGATGAAACGTTGGAACGCCGATCGGGATATAGACGACTTGAAATTTTTTCATGGGGAATCGGACAGGTTAAGGTTGGGTTATAGGCTCTCGGCTACGCCTGTGCGCGCGTCCAAGCGCCGTGGTCAGATCCGAGTTTCTTCAAGGGACAGGGCGTTTCTGAATACCGATTTGTGAGGCAATTCCAGGCCGCATCCGCGGCCGGAATGCAGGCAGGCTGACTGGATTAATACGAAAGCGAAAAAACCGCAGATCAGGCAGTCTGTCAATGGCGTTTACTCGGGTTGCCTCAGGGGCAACGGAGAACTCGGCCATGATGACCAAGCACCCCTTGAAGTCTCGATGGTTGGGCCCAAAGAATCTCTCCGGGAAGAAACAGATGCTAGGATCCAGCCCTTTTGGAGCGCGGGCTTGCGGGTACCCCCACTGAAATCGAGTAAGGGGGGAGATCTTTTGTGACCACCGATCCGGCCCCGACAACGCATCCGTCCCCTATGGTGACGCCTCCGAGCACGATCACCCCTGCCCCTAGCCAGACATCGTCGCCGATTCGGGTCGGTTTTAGGATATCAGGCTGAGAGCGGATCCCGGTGCCTGCAGGAGACAGCGTGTGCTCCGAAGAGAGAATCGTGCAATTCATGGCCACAAGGGTGTTCTTCCCAATGGCAACATTGCCGTGACCAAAGATGGTCACAAACGGGCCAAGGTAGACGTCCGACCCAGTCTCTATGCGTCCGCCGTAAGGGTGCAAGATCACTCCCCTTTCGAGGTAAGTGCGGTCCCCCAGGGTGATCCCCCCCCGCCGCGACACCGATGAAAGCACCGCCACCTCGCAGGATGGACCCACCCGCACCCCCTGCCCCAAGGAAGCCCCCGTGAGTCCAGCGGTAAACGCGCGCCAACGGTCCATCAGGGCAGCGGCAACGCGAAAGACGAAGCGAGCGATTCTGATCATGTGCGATTAGCCTTGCTGAGACGGTTTGCTCGCGAGTTGCGAAGGAGGTGTTGAAAACGAATGAGCCACAAGGCTGGAAGTGCCGGCTTAAGCAGGCGGAGCATCGTAGCGTGTGTCGTTGGCGGCGAAGAGCCAAGGCTCCTGCAAAATTGCAGCGTTCGCTTTGCATTCTGCGAATCCTTCTCCATCAAGAACAAGGGGATTAGTTTCTCGGCTTGTTCCGCGAGAACGTGATTCATCTCTTTCGGGAAGCGTGCTGCGTAGCCGCTCAAGAATTCTAGCCGGCAGCAGTTGCAGTGATGCTGGTTCCTGCTGAGCCCATGGTTATGGCGTAGGGAGAACACGAGCGTTTTTTCCAAACAGTGGAAGCGAGCCCCGTTTTCTGCCAGACGCACGAACAGGTCAGCATCTTCCCAACACGACATCTTCTCGTCGAAGCCTCCAATTTTTTGAAAAAAGCTCCTTCGAATCAGTGCGGAGATGACGCCTACGGGATGGCTCACCAGATATTCGAGACCGCCCCCTGCGCATTCGCGCTGCCTATACTGCCAATGGATGATCCGCTTTCGTGAATCTTCAAGCTCCCACGACGAGTCACAAAGCACCACATCGATATCGTTCGTTGCGGCGTGAAGTGCGTGGTGAAGATAGTCAGCATCCATCAGATCATCGGCGTCGTGAAAATGAAGCCAATCTGAGGTCGTGGCTTCCGCGAGGCGATTGCGCGCGAACGACACGCCCCGATTGCGTTCGCCGGCGATTACCCTGAATCCGCACGAGGCCGCTGCGGCGGCAGTTCCGTCGGTACTCGCATCATCATAGCAGATCCACTCCCGGAACGGCTCTGATTGCGCCTTAGCAGAGTGCGCGATCCGCTGCATGTAGGATGCAGCTTGGAATGCGGGAACCAATAGAGCGGCGTCGCTCATGGGGCTAGAGTCTAAGTATCCCAAACCGGGTCGGTGCGCAATTGGAACACAGCGAGGCGTGCGCACCTATTCGGTACGATCTCGCTTGTGCAGGTGACGGGGCGAGTCGCACGAGGGTCTTACCCATGCCGCGGGGCAAGTGGGCACTGCCGACTTTGATTCAGGAGCAGAGGACGAGCCTCTGACTGATGGGGGCGAGGCTTCATTTTGGCGCAAGGTTCAACAGGACACGGCAGCGGGTTGCGACGCTCCGCATCTGGAGGCTGGTGCTTTGAATCTTGAGAATTTCAAGCAAGTCGACCCGGCAGAGCGAATGCAAAAGTGATGTACTGGCGGAGATTTGAGGGCATTGATGAAGGCCTATAGGCGGTTTTCTTCAGATCCCCTTTTCCTAAGACAGGGAATCGTTTCACTGATTGAATTAGGCGGGCATATTTCAGGACCTTCCCAATTTCGAATTGGCAACAGGCAGTCGGCGGTATGCCTGAACCAATCGTCGATTGATTTCTGCCCCTTGGACTTCACAAAAGATACGCCTATAATGAGATAGGAATGTCCGAGAGGCGACCAAAACCTGCTATCGCGACCCCTTGTGGTGAGGCTGATACGGCGAGGAATTACTCCGAATGGGCGCGCCGCTGGCACAGTTTCTTGGGCTGCGAGATGCCGCGGTCTTTGCCAGGTAGCACCTCCCTAGTGCAAGCCCAGGCATGGTGAGAGCGCTGCGCCGAATGTAAAATAATGGACCCGCCCCAATTAGCTAGGGTCGCGGGGAGGCCTGTCACCGAGAAGCTGCTTTGCCGCACCCGCGAGCCCGATTCGCCGGAGGGTGGACCGGAGCGCTGCGCGCATCTCAGGCTTGTACCAGAAGAAAAAGCTTCGCTGCTCCTGCTTCTCGCCAGGAGTCCTTGCCACGGCGACCGGCTTTCCCGTGTACGGATGTACCCCGGACGCGTAGATCTCCGTTGCGACGGTCATCGGGGTGGGGGTGAAGTCCTGCACCTGCTCAAGCTTGAATCCAAGAGCCTTTGTCTTCACCGCAAGATCGACCATGTCCTCAGGCTTGGAACCCGGATGCGAGCTGATGAAATACGGCACGATCTGAAGCTGTTTCTTGCCTAATCTGGCCTTCGCGGCGTCAAACTTCTCCTTGAAGCGCAGGAAGTAATTGAAAGTCGGCTTGCGCATGACCCGCAGCACCTCATCCGAGGTGTGCTCCGGGGCGACCTTGAGTCGGCCCGACACGTGGTGCGCCACGAGTTCATCGACATACCGCTCGTGGCTCTTCTTCGCCTCGGGCGACGCATGCTGATGGAGAAACAGGTCGTAGCGAAGCCCGCTCGTTACGAACGCGTGGTTCACACCCGGGGTCTCCCGCACGGCCTGATAGACCTCGAGCAACGGGGTGTGGTCGGTGTCTAGGTTGCGGCACACGTCGGGCCAGACACAGCTTGGGCGTACGCACTGGTCGCAGATCCACTGCTCTTTGCCCTTCATCCTGTACATGTTTGCCGATGGGCCCCCGAGGTCGGTGATTGTGCCGTGGAAGTCGGGCATGCGCTTGATCGACTCCACCTCGCGCAGGATGCTCTGCTTGCTGCGGCTCGCCACGAACTTGCCCTGATGGGCGGAGATCGTGCAGAAGCTGCACCCCCCGAAGCAGCCCCGGTGCATGTTGATCGAGTGCTTGATCATCTCGTAGGCGGGGATGGGCCCCCGCTTGCGGTAGCGCGGGTGGGGCAGCCGGGTGTAGGGCAGGTCCCAGCTCGCGTCGATTTCCCGCTCCGTCATCGTCGGGAAGGGTGGGTTGATGATCAACTGTCGTCCTGCTATCGGCTGAAACAGCCTGCGGGCTCGTACGCGGTTCGACTCGGTCTCAATGTTCTTGAAGCTGCGGGCATAGAGCGCCCTGTCGGCTATGCACTCCTCGTGGGAGGGGAGGGTGAAATCCTCCCAATTTTGGTTCTTGGGAATGGGCGCCCCGGGAGGAAGCAGTACGGCGGTTTGGGCTACGGTCTTCAGGGACGAAAACGGCACACCCCGTTTCAATAAACGAAGGATCTCCAGAAGAGGGGACTCGCCCATCCCGTAGACCAGCATGTCGGCACCGCTGTCCGCTAGGATGGTGGGCTTGATCGAGTCCGACCAATAATCGTAGTGGGTGACCCGCCGCAGGCTCGCCTCTATGCCCCCGAGCAGAACGGGAACCTCGGGGAAAAGCTGTTTGAGGATGCGGGAGTAAACGACCGCCGCATAGTCCGGCCGGAAACCGTGCTCGCCGCCCGGGGTATATGCGTCCTCCTTGCGGAGGTTCTTTGCGGCGGTGTAGCGGTTGACCATCGAGTCCATGCAGCCCGAGGTGACGCCGAAGAACAGGCGCGGCGCCCCGAGCTTGCGGAAGTCCCGAAGGTCGTCGCGCCAATTAGGCTGGGAAATGATGGCGACCCGAAAGCCCTCGTGTTCAATCAGCCGACCGATGACCGCTGTGCCAAATGCGGGATGGTCCACATAGGCGTCGCCCGAGACGATGATGACGTCGACAAAGTCCCAGCCGCGGGCGTCAAGTTCGTCGCGTGTCGTTGGCAACCAGCGCGATAGGTCTGCGATGGTATCGTGCGGCGTTGAGGGAGTGGAGGAGTTCGACAAGGGGACAAGGGGAAGTTCACCCACCTTCACGCCGGGCGCAAGCGTTGCGCCCATATTGCGGATGCCTCCCTGTCAAAGCGACTTGGTCTGCCCGCCGTCGAGGTCGATCAGGGAACCCTGGAGGAAACGTCCGGCGGGAGAGACGATGAAGGCGACCAGGTTGGCAACATCCTCGGGTTCGCCGAGACGCACAATCTGGTTGGAGACGACCATCCGTTGCGCCGCCTGATCGACATTAACCCCGGCATCCTTCGCCGCCGCCTCAAGACGCGCTTGGAGGCGGGCGGTGCGGATGTAACCGGGATTGACGGCGTTGACCTGCACGCCGTCGCGCACGCCAACGTCGGCGATCGCCTTGGTGAAAGCCAGCACCGCTGCGTTGACCGAGCCTCCAATCGTAAAGTCTGGCCCCGGCGTGCGCCCCCCGACACCGGCGATGTTGAGCAGCGAACCGCGGCGTTCCTTCAGCGAAGGCCAGGACTCCCTCGCAAGCCGGACTGCGCCAAACAGTTTTAGAGCGTAGCCGTCCGCCCAGTCGGCGTCCGTCAGCTTGAAGAAGTCCCCTCGCTTGGTCGCGCCCGCGTTGTTGACCACGATATCTATTCCGCCGAACGCGCGCAGCGCGGCTGAAACGAGCTGGCCCGCAGTCTCGGGTTTGCGCAGGTCCAGGGTAATCGGTTCCGCCCTACCGCCTGCGGCCCTAATCTCATCCGCAACTTCCCGAAGGAGCTTGGCATCGCGGGCCGCAAGGGCGAGGACGGCTCCGTCATGGGCTAGGCGCACTGCGATAGCGCGGCCTATTCCGCGGCTGGCTCCTGTTACCAGGGCCACCTTGCCGACAAGGGGACGGGTGGCGGCGGAAGTCGGGGATGAGGGGGACATGGCGAGGATAGTAGCATGCTCGCGAGGTTGTTCCAGCCGCGTATCGGGATCACCTCATCCGAGGGGCGCTTGGCATCCGGTCGAGAGTTCTCTCAGATAACGCCAGGCGCCCAGATTTCGTAGCTCCGGTCCGATCCCTGCGTCCCATCGGGGACAACCGCAGGTCCTCCCACTCTGAGCCCGCTTTTCCTCAGGTCCGGGCATCCCACCTAAAGCCCCTGCTGAGCCTTTTCAGTCCTCTATCGGCGTCTTGGTGACGTAGTAGTTTTTGTAGGACTTGTCGTAGTAGTGGGAGTAGTAGTAGCCGCCGACCCCGCCCGTGAGGCCGTTCAGGACGGCTCCAAAACTCGGCACGTTCACATCAAGCAGGCGCTTTACCGCGAATTCCGCCACCTTGCGACGGACCTTGTTGAAGTAGATCGAGTAAAGCCAACCGTCGACGAGCGGCATGATGATCAGGGCGTCGCTGACGATCGCTACCGGCGGGGTGTCGATGAAGACCCGGTCGTACCTCTTGCGCAGCTCCGAGACCATCACCGCGAACTCCTTGCTGTTCAGCGTCTGGGTCGGGTTCTTTGAGCGACCCCCCGTGAGGATGACATCGACGTTCTTCCTGACCTCCTTGTGGACCGCCTCGTCAATGGACATTCCCGCCGTGCAGATGTCGACCACGCCCTTGAGGTTCTCCAAGTGAAACACGCGGCTGACCGCCGGCCTGCGCAGATCGCAGTCGACGACGACCACGCGCTCGCCGTGGGCCCCGAAGGTTTGGGCGAGATGGGTGATGATGAAGGTCTTTCCCTCGCCAGCGATGGTGCTCGTGATGAGCATGCACTGGGCGTTCTTGCTCTCCTCCTTGAGCTTCAATGAGGACAAGAGGGTCGAGAACGACTCTGAGACCTCGCCGCTCATGGTGCTCTTTGAGGCGTTCTTCTCCATCTGCTCGGCGTCCCCGAGCCGCCTGACCTCGGGAATGATGCCCGTCAGCGGCAGGCCGACGATGGTCTCGATGTCGAACGCGCTCTTGATCCGGTCGTCCGTGTAGGCGACGAAGAATGCCAGAGCCAAGCCCAAGCCCAGCCCGCCTATAGCGCCAAGGCCGAGGTTAAGGGGGTACTTCGGTGAGATGGGCCGGCCTCCAGGAGAGGCCCGGTCAACGAGGCGCGCGTTTTGGCTCTCGATCGAGCTGCTCATCGAGGTCTCGCGCATCCGCTCGAGGATGTGCTCGAGCAGCTTCTGGTTCACCTCATAGTCGCGCTCAAGGTTGGTGTACTCGAGGCCGAAGCGGTCGAGCTTGAGAGAGTCGTTCTCCTGGGCGGCGAGCGCCGCCTGGGCCTTGCCGTAGTTCTGCAGTGCCGTCTGGTATTCGGTTTCAACCTGGGCTGTGCTGATGTCGATCGCCTGCTTCAGCTGGCGCTGCGCCTCGTTCAGGGAGTTAACGGCCTGCTGCATCGCCGGGTGGTTCGCCCGGTATCGCCTGGCTAGCTGAGCGACGGTGATCTTCTGGGTTGCCACCTGCTGCTGGAGCTGGGCGACGGCCGGAACAGAGGCGATGAACGGAAGATTGAGAAGGTCGTCCCCGCGCTGTCTCAAGGTCGCGACCTGCTTCCAGCGGGTCTCCGCCTCCTGGAGGGCAGACGCGTTCTGGGTCACAAAGACGTTCAGCCCCTTGAGCTTCTCGGTGACGATGTCCTTGCGCTGGTCGAGCGAGACCATGTTGTTCTTCTCGCGGTAGGCTTGGAGCGACGCCGCGATGTCATCGACCTTCTTACGCTGTTCGTTCGCCCGCTTGTCGAGCTCCTCTACGGCCTTCATCGACTCGTCGACAAGGGTGTGGGCATTATAGGCGATGTATTCGTCCGCGAAGAAGTTGGCCACCTTTGCGGCGATCTCCCGGTCCGGGTGCCGGTACTGGATGTCGATGATGAGGCTGAGGCGCTGCGGCACGATCTCGCGGTTCCTCGCGAGTATGCCCGCGGGCTCGGGAACCGGACGGCCGGACCGCACGTAAGGGGCGAGGAACCGCTGCCTGTCGTCTCCCGAAAGGCGGTTGGCCACGCGCTGGACGATGGTGTCGCTCTTGAGTATGTTAACCTGCGTGTTCAGGTCCTCGGCAGAGCGGATCTCGCTGTCCATGACCTGCTGGACCTGCATCACCATTGGGTTGCGGCGGAAGATCTCCACCGTGGCTGTCGACTGAAAGATCGGGGTCTCCGCGAACGTGTAGATCAGGGTGGACGCAAACACCACGATGAAGGCTGCGATCACGTACCACATGCGCTCCCTCAGGATCAGGAGATAGTCCTGAAGGGTGCGCTGGACCATCGTCTCGCCCGCGCCCTGCCCCGAATAGCCGTAGCCATATCCGTAGCCGCCGTAGGAGTTGCCGTAGCCGTACGTGCCGCGGTAGCGGTACCCATAGCCGCTGGATCCGTAGCCCGGTCCCCTTGTTTTCTTTTGTTGCTCCATGGGTCAGAGGATGCGCTCGGGTACGTAGATCACGTCACCTTTTATAAGGACCCATTGGTCGCCCGAGGTGCTCCCGATGATGTCGTCTGCGTTGATGACAACGGTTGAAGTTTTCCCATCGTCTCCCATGCGCGTGAGCTTGAGGTGCTTCCGGTCGGCAAGACGGCTGAATCCCCCGGCCCGTCCGATGGCGTCAAGGAGCTTCAGGGGCTGGTCCGGCGGGATCAGCACCGCTCCCGCAGTGTTCACCGACCCCAGGACCGTGACGGTTTCCTTGGCATACTCAATGACCTCAAGATTGATCTGGGGGTTGACCAGGTACTCCCGATCATAGAGATCCCTGATCATCTTTTGAGCCTCCGCGACCGTCTTTCCCTTCATGGCTATCGGACCGATCAGCGGCAGGGTCACAATCGAATCCTGGGAAAGGCGCACCTGGCGCTCCAGGTCGGGCTCTTGAAACACCTCGATCTTTATCAGGTCGAAAGGCTGAAGGATGTAATCGGCCCGTGAGGGAGGCGTCGTGGCCGGGGGAGCAGCTTGGGGTTCATCCGCGGCCCGCAGCCGCATCGATCCAAGAGATAACATCAAACCAATGATGCATATCAAACGCCAAAGCATTCGGACATTCGGACGGTAAGCTCGCTCCACCGTCAATAGTGAAGCGTGGCGGATAGGCTGAACGTGTTATTCTTGAAGCTTGCTGCGACCACGTTGGAGTTATCCTGCATGTACGTATAGGCCGCGGAGACCCGCACGGCGGTGGACACGATGTAGGTTGCGCCGACGCGGAAGTTATAGACGTTGTCCTTCTGGGTCGTCGCGATGTAGCTGTTCTCGTCGTAGCCGAAGCGCGCGTCGAGGAGCCATTGGTCGGTGAGAGATGAGTTACCCGACAGGGCGAATCCCAGGTCGCGGATCGAGGAGCCGGTCGCGACATAGCTGTAGTCGTTCTTGGCCGTCAGGGTCAGCGAAGTCTTCGGTGAGTAGGCAAACGTGAGGTTTGAATCGAGGCCGATGCCGTTCTTCGTGACTCCGTTGTCCAGCTTGTGCTCGATGTAGCCGACTTGAACCTCGCCGGTGAGGTTGGGTGAGAACTCGCCGCGGGCGCCCACGTTGTAGAAGAAGTCGCGACTGTCGATGCCACCGACTCCTACCGTGTTGATGCGGTAACGGAAGCCGGCGCTCAGATCGAGCTTGGGCTCAACCTTGAAATAGTAGTTCACCGGCAGCTCGATGTACCGATAGTCCATGAAGCCCACGGCGCGGTAGTCGGTGTCATCGAACACAATGCCCGTCCCAAAGCTCGACTTGTCGGTGATCGAAAGTTCCCCGGTTCCACCTGCGTGATACACATTGCGGTTCACGAGGAAGGCTAGGTTTTGCAGGCCGACCTGAGCTTGGTCCATCTGGTGCCAGCTGGCGTCGAAGTTGAGTTTCGTCTTCGCATCGTCGTACTTGAGGGAACTCACGATGTTTCCCATGTCGTTGTTCAGGTGCCCCGACTGCTTGCTGAACATCTGGAAGTCCTCGTACGCCGCGAACGACCCCTTTGTGAGGGCGTTGTTCTTCCCAAATTCGTACGACAATCCTGGAACGACGTCGAGCACCAGGGCGCTCGTCGTATTGCTGTGATTCAGGAAGATGTTGTCGTTCTGGGCTGCAGTGGCCGTTCCGGTGATGAAGAGTTCACCACCGTCCCCAATAAGCTCTATCGCTTGGGTTCGGGCCACTCCAATGGCCAACAGGGCAGCGCAATAGATAAGAAATGACTTCGCGTTCATAACGAGGAGGAGGAGTGGGTCAGGTCGACGGGCTAACGTTGTTGTTGTTGTTGTTCGTCGGCGTCGTGTTCTGGTTGGTCTGCGTCGTTTGCGTCACGGTCTGGGTTGCGGTCGTCGTCGCCGTGGTCGCCGTAGTCGCAGCTGCCGTCGCTGTGGTCGTCGAGGTCGTCGCCGTGGTTGAAGCTGCGGTGGCGGTTGTCGCCGTGGTCGTCGCCGCGGTCGCCGCTGTGGTGGCGGTCGTCGCAGCCGTCGTTGCCTCGGTTGCTGCTGAGGTGGCTGCGGTGCCAGCCGATGTGGCGTTCGAAATCGCCGTCGTGACGGAGGCGGGCGCCGTGGTCGCGGCTGCCGTTGTAATTGCGGCGGCCTGCGTCGGAGCGGCCGTGACTGCAGCGGCGGTTACTGCTGCCGCCTGGGTGGGGGCTGCAGTGACGGCAGCTTGGGCAACCGAAGCGGCGGACTCAGCCGGCGCTGCGGTGACTGCTGCGGAAGTCACGGCGGCGGCCTGTGTGGGCGCGGCGGTGACGGCTGCAGCGGTAACGGTTGCGGCCTGGGTGGGCGCTGCGGTGACGGCTGCGGTAGTGACGGCGGCGGCCTGTGTGGGCGCGGCGGTGACGGCTGCAGCGGTAACGGTTGCAGCCTGGGTGGGCGCGGCGGTGATGGCAGCGGTCGTGACCGCGGCGGCCTGGGTGGGTGCTGCGGTGACCGCGGCTGAGGTCACGGTTGCAGCCTGGGTGGGTGCGGCGGTGATGGCGGCGGTCGTGACCGCGGCGGCCTGGGTGGGTGCCGCGGTGACCGCGGCTGCGGTGACCGCGGCGGCCTGGGTGGGTGCCGCGGTAATGGCCGCGGTTGTGACGGCGGCAACCTGGGTCGGCGCCGTAGTGATGGCGGCAGAGGTCACGGCGGCAGCCTGGGTGGGTGCCGCGGTGATGGCAGCAGTCGTTACATTGGCGGCCTGGGTCGGTGCAGCCGTGATTGCGGCAGCCGTGACCGTGGCAGCCTGGGTCGGTGCCGCAGTGCATGCGGCGGTCGTGACTGCGGCGGCCTGAGTCGGAGCGGCAGTGACAGCGGCCGCAGTGACTGCAGCAACCTGCGTCGGGGCGGCGTTAACGGCGGCGGTCGTTACTGCGGCAACCTGGGTCGGAGAGGAGGTGATAGCGGCCGCAGTGACTGCGGCAACCTGCGTGGGGGCAGCGGTGACGGCGGCGGTCGTGACGGCTGCGACCTGAGTCGGGGCGGCGGTGCAGGCGGCCGAGGTGACTGCCGAAACTTGGGTTGGCGCCGCGTTGATGGCAGCGGTCGTGACCGCGGCAACCTGGGTCGGAGCTGCCGTGATTGCAGACGCGGTGACGGCGGCGACCTGGGTGGGCGCTGCGGTGATAGCGGCCGTCGTAATATTACTCGCTTGAGTAGGAGCGGCAGTTATGGCCGCGGCAGTGATGGCTACTGCCTGGTCCGGATTGGCGGCTATCGCGTCAGTAACAAGCTGGGATGCATTTGCGGGGTTAGCCCCAATACTGTTAACTTAAGGATTGACGCTCGATCGATCATCTGGACGCTGGGGTGATGGCACGCAGCGCGATGACGATGGGAACGGGAGGGAAAATCTCCGAACACCTGAGCATAGGGGTGTTGGCCCAAATCTATCCGT